>CAUTXF010000007.1:0-68852 GCA_963542215.1 uncultured Oribacterium sp.
GCCTTTACTTTCTTTCATAGTGAAATATCGGCTTTTTTGCCTTTATCTCCACTCATAGTAAAGTATCGGCTTTTTTGCCTTTACTTCCACTCATAACGAAGTACCGGCTCTCTTGCTGCCTTTACTTCATCCAATCTTCCTACCGGAGTAGTTACAGGAGCGTTATGAAGCGCCTGGGGATTGGTCTGTGCTTCCTCATAAAGCTTTCTGAAAACGGCTACAGCATCGTCCAAAGTTTCCTTGGACTCTGTCTCTGTAGGCTCAATCATCAAAGCTTCATGAACGATAAGCGGGAAGTACATTGTGGGCGGGTGCATTCCGTTATCCAACAGGGCTTTGGCAATGTCCATTGCAGAAATCCCTGTCTTTTCCTTGAGATCCTCAAGGCTCATAACGAACTCATGCATACAAATCTGATTATAAGCCATGGTATAGAGATCCTTCAGCTTATTCATCATGTAGTTGGCATTCAGCACCGCATTCTTACTAGCCTGTGGAATTCCTTCTTTTCCTAAGGTCTTGATATAGGTTAATGCCCTAACCACTACTAAGAAGTTTCCGTAGAAGGCCTTCATGTCTCCGATAGACTTTGGAGCCTTCACAAACTTCTTCACTGCATCTCCGTCAACCAGATATCCGGGCATGAAATCAGCCAGAAGCTTCTTACATCCAACAACTCCACTTCCGGGACCTCCGCCACCGTGCGGTGTGGAGAAGGTCTTATGAAGATTCAAGTGAATAACGTCAAAGCCCATGTCTCCGGGACGAACAACGCCCATGATAGCGTTTAAGTTCGCACCGTCATAATAGTTTAATCCGCCGCAATCATGGATTAACTTGGTAATCTCTAAGATATTTTCATCGAAAATACCTACGGTATTGGGGTTGGTCAGCATCAAGCCGGCAACATCATCCCCTAAAACCGCTTTGAATTTCTCCATATCTACACAGCCGTGCTCATTGGAAGGAATGGTTACCACCTTGTAGCCTGCCATAGTAGCGGTTGCGGGGTTGGTTCCGTGAGCCGCATCGGGAATAATAATCTTGTTTCTGTTAAAATCCCCTCTGCTCTCATGGTAAGCCTTAATCAGCATGATTCCGGTGAATTCACCGTGAGCACCTGCTGCAGGCTGAACCGTTAAACGATCCATACCGGTTACTTCACAAAGAAGGGTTTCAATCTCCTGGATTACGGAAAGGCAACCCTGTACGGTATGCTCCGGCTGCAAGGGATGAATCTCTGCAAAACCGGGCAAAGCTGCCATATCATCATTAATCTTCGGATTGTACTTCATGGTGCAGGAACCTAAAGGATAGAAGCCGTCATTTACACCTCTGCACTTCTTAGCAAGCTCTGTGTAATGTCTGCTGATTTCTGTCTCTGACAGCTCCGGCAAATGTAATTCAGCCTTTCTTTGATCCTTTGCAGGAACATCTACCACTTCCACATCACAGGGAGGGAACAAACTGCAATGTCTGCCGGATTTGCTTTTCTCGAAAATAAGCATTACTTCACCTCCTTTAAGATTTCTACTACACGGTTCATGGAAGCCTTATCATTAACTTCCGTACAGCACCAGAGAATTCTCTTATCATCCAGAGGATATCCGCCAAGGATGCCTTCCTTCTCTAAAGCCTCTAATGCCTTTGCGGAAGAAACGGAAGACTCTGTTACGAATTCATTGAAGAAATCTGCCTTATACTGTGGCTTAAAGCCGATCTTTTCTAATTCCTTGGCCAAATAATGAGCCTTGGAAGTGGAAAGACTTGCCGCTTCCTTTAAGCCTTCCTTACCTACTGCTGCAAGATAAACACCTACAGCTAAAGCACAAAGTGCCTGGTTGGAACATACGTTACTGGAAGCCTTTTCTCTACGGATATGCTGCTCTCTGGCCTGCAGGGTCAATACATAACCGGTTCTTCCCTGATGATCCTCTGTAGCTCCTACGATTCTTCCGGGAAGATTTCTCTTCATCGCATCAGTGGATGCCATGAATCCAAGGTAAGGTCCTCCGAAAGCAATGGGAAGTCCTAAAGGCTGTCCGTCACCAACCGCAACATCCGCTCCATACTCCCTGGGAGTCTTAAGAATACCAAGAGAAATGGGATTTACGCTCATAGCAAACTTTGCCCCTGCCTCATGGGCAATCTCTCCAATCTTCTCTGCATCTTCCAGATTGCCGTAGAAATTCGGATGCTGGATGAAAACTACAGCAGATTCCGCATCTGCCTTAGCCTTCAAAGCCTCCACGTCTGTCACACCGTCCTTCTCCGGAATAATCTCTACCTGCATACCATTACCATGGCAATAGGTCTTGATGGTTGAAATCGTGTCCGGATGCATCAGAGCGGAAATCAAAGCCTTGCTTCTCTTTCTCTCTCTGCACATTGCTACTGCCTCAGCCGCAGCCTCAGCTCCGTCATAAACGGAAGCATTGGATACGTCCATGCCGGTCAAGTCGCAGATCATGGTCTGATATTCAAAAATAGATTGTAAAATACCTTGGCTGGTCTCTGCCTGATACGGGGTATATGCCGTCAAGAAATTCTCTTTACCAATCACGCTCTTTACGATAGAGGGAATAAAATGACGATATGCTCCGGCACCTCTGAAGATAACCGGGAACACTACGTTTTTGCCCGCCAATGCAGACATATCTCTACGTACTTCCAACTCGGATAAACCGGCAGGAATAGAAAGCTCGCCTTTTAATTTTACTTCCTGTGGAATATCTCTAAACAGATCATCAAAGGAAGAAAAACCGCTTTCCTGCAGCATCGCCTTCTGCTCCGCGTCGGTATTGGGAATGTATTTTCCCATAAGTCCACCACCTTTCTTTCGGATAGTTTCTTCTCTTTAGAGGATAGAACTCCTTTTTCCCATTCTATCCTCTTCGTCGGAAGAATCCTCATGCTATCTCTTTACAGTGTCTTTAAGAACTCCTCATACTCTTCTGCGGAAAGAAGCTCTTCCTTCTCTGTAACATCCTTTACCTTTACGAACCAAGCCTCATAGGGAGAGCTGTTGATGCTTTCGGGAGCATCCAAAACAGCCTCATTGATTGCACTAACCACACCGGTTAATGGAGACAATACATCGGAAACAGCCTTTACAGACTCAACATCGGAGAAAGCCTCTCCCTTAGTTACACTGTCCCCTTCTTCAGGAAGATTTACAAAAACCAAATCTCCTAACTCGGACTGGGCATAGTCTGTGATTCCTACCACGAACTCTCCGCCTTCTTCCTTTACCCACTCGTGATCCTTGGAATAAAGTAATCCCTTCTGAACTGCCATCTTTTTTTCCTCCTTAAAATAAGTAGTGTTGATTAAACCGTTTTCTTTATAAAATAGATCTTCCCGGAAGAAAATCTGATTTTAAAAATTTGCCTTTCTTCGAGTATTGCTCCTAAAGCCTGCAATCTCTCTTGAAAAATGTTTTGCTTTTATTTCTCTCTCTTATAGAAGGGAAGCGCTACCACTTCTACATCCACCTTACGTCCCCGAACGTCAACCTGAAGCTGAGTACCCACCTCTGCATACTTGGGATCGATTAATGCCATTCCTACCGGATAGTTTAAGAATGGGCAGTGGGTTCCGGAGGTGGTGTGACCAATCACCTGATCTCCCGCCAAAACGTCCTGATGCTCGCGGATAATACCTCTGCCGGTAACCTTCAGGCCGACTCTCTTAATCTTCGGCTCTCCTTTAGCTTCAATAGCAGCCTTTCCGATAAAATCAGGCTTATCCATCTTTACCGCAAACTTTAATCCGGTCTCAAGGGGAGTGATTTCATCGTCCATCTCATGACCGTAGAGAGGCATAGCCGCTTCCATACGAAGGGTATCTCTGGCACCAAGTCCGCAGGGAATCAGTCCCTCTTCTTTTCCTGCTGCCAAAAGCTTATCCCACATTTCCTCCGCCTTGCTGCTGTCCAGATACAGCTCTACACCGTCTTCTCCGGTATAACCGGTCTTGGAAACAATACAGGGAATACCGTCAACCGTAGCATTAAATACGGCATGGTAATATTTCTGAGGAATATTTTCTTCGGAGGTCAGCTTTCTGATAATATCCATAGCCTTAGGGCCTTGAAGGGCAATCTGGGCATAATCATCGGATACATTGATGAATTCCACATCCCCGAACTTATGCTGTACCATCCAGTTAAAGTCCTTCTCACGGTTGGCAGCATTTACAACGATAAAGTAGTCGTTGTCCCCTTTCTTGTAAACGATTAAATCGTCTACCACACCGCCGTTTTCATTACACATCAGGCTGTATCTTGCCTGTCCGTCCACCATGTTCTCAAAATTGTTGGTTAAAATCTTCTGAAGATTTGCCAATGCATCCTTTCCTTTGCAAAGTACCTCACCCATGTGGGACACGTCGAAAAGTCCGGCTTCGGTTCGAACAGCCATATGTTCCTTGATGACTCCACTCTGCTCATACTGAACAGGAAGAAGAAATCCGGCGAAAGGAACAATCTTTCCACCTGCCTTCACATGTGCTTCATACAACGGTGTCTTTAATTCCATAAACTGCCTCCTTTGTTTTATGGTGATTTTATCATCATGCTTTTTCCCCATCCCCTGACCCCTAACATCAGAATATTCGGGCAAAAAGTAATTACTCTGTAATTCATTATAAAAAAATTTTTTTCTTTTTCAATGTGTAAAAAAATAAAAATATATGGGTTTTCTCCGGTTCATCCGGCCTGTCTTTTCTCTCAAAACCCTTAGGCCAGCATATCCGCAATCTCAGACACGGAAATTCGATAAAGCTTTCCCTCCAAGCCTCTTTCCCTAAGACCCTTTAAAAGGGAATCCCGGTCAAAGGCCAGTCCTACAAAGGCTTTACTGATTTCCTCAGAATCCAGGGTACTGAAAAAATCTCCGCTAATAGAAGCTTCCTGTATTTTGCCCTTTTGAACCTCCAAGGCAAAATGCATCTTTCCTCCTGGAAAGCGTCCAATCTTTTCCATGTTGAACTTCGGATTTTTTCCGTACAGACTGTCCCAGTTTTGAAAATGAGTCTTGGCCAGTTCCTTAACTCTCAGAATTTCTTCCTTGGAAAGCTCCAGGCGATTGGCTTTATTCTCTTCTCCCAAAATGGCGGAAACCATCAGTTCCTTAAAGTCCTCCGGGGAAATCTTCTCCTGCAAATGCTCGGAAATGTTACAAACTCTCTCCCGCACCGACTGGATACTTTTGGAAATAATCTTGTACTCATCCACCCTGGTGGAATTCACCATCTTCTCGATATCCGTGGAAAAAAGCAGAGATCCGTGGTGGACAATGCTTTCTCCAAGATGATACTGGGCATTGCCGGAAAACTTTCGTCCCTCAATACAGAGGTCATTTCTTCCGTTAAATTCCGCTTTCACGGAAAGCTTCGCCAAGGCATCCAGTACCGGGCTTAGATATTTCTTAAACTCTATCCCCTCTTCCTTATAGCGGTCGATAAAGGTAAACTGCCAACCTCCCAAATCCGTGTAAATGGTGCCTCCCCCGCTCATCCGCCGTACCAGATTCATCTTCTGCTCTCTGGCGTAGGGGAGATTTACCTCCTCCGCCAGGTTTTGGTATTTGCCCAGCATCAGGGTAGGGGTGGTTCTCCAGAAAAGAAAAACCGTATCTTCCAACTTCTTTTCTTCGGCTAAGTAATATTCCAGACCGAAGTTCTCATAAACGTCCGTGGACTCTAAATCAATATAAACCATGCACGTCCTCCAAAGCTTCCCAAGCTCTGTAGGAGCTTCTGGCTAAGGGTGCGGAGGCTACGTGGTGAAAGCCCTTTAAAAGAGCATTCTTCTTATAGCGGGCAAAATCCTCCGGTGTGGCATATCTGGCCAAGGGGTAATGCTCCTTGGTGGGTTGCAGATATTGTCCAATGGTTAAGATATCACAGCCGGTTTCCAGCACATCATCCATCAGCCTGTCAATCTGCTCTTCCGTCTCTCCAAGCCCTACCATAAAACCGGTCTTTACCCGGATATCCGGAGAATGCTGCTTGCAGTAACGGAGCACTCCTAAGGACCTTTCATAAGCCGCCTGGGGACGAACCGCCTTCTGCAATTCCTTTACCGTCTCCACATTGTGGTTCAGAACCTCCGGCTTGGCCTCCAGAACAATGTCTAAAGACTCCGTTCTTCCCTTCATATCGGAAATCAGGGTTTCAATAGTGGTGCCGGGACAAAGCTCCCGAATCGCCCGAATGGTTTTCGCAAACTGTAAGGCTCCTCCATCCTCCAAATCATCTCTTGTGGAGCAGGTCAAAACCACATGCTTCAGATGCAGTTGCTTAGCCGCCTTGGCCACATTCATGGGTTCTTCTTCGTCCACCGCCTCCGGTCTTCCGCAAGTCACATTGCAAAAGCGACAATTTCTGGTGCAAACGCTTCCCAAAATCATAAAGGTTGCCGTGTGCTTCCGATAACACTCTCCCATATTGGGACAGTTGGCTTCCTTACAAACGGTATTCAAGCGAAGATCCTTCATCAGGGCTGCCACCTCTTCGGTAGCCTCCTGATTGTATCGAACCTTCAGCCAGTCCGGCTTCTTCCCTAAAGAAGGAGGGGCAGCTTGTAAATCCTCCGCTTTCTCCAATATCTTCTCCATATCTTGCTCCCTATCTAGCTCCCTATCTTGCCTTATGCTGTCTCTTCAATCAGAGCGACCTTCTCCAGTCCTTACGCCGTCTCTTCAATCAGAGCGACCTTCTCCAGTCCTTACGCCGTCTCTTCAATCAGAGCGACCTTCTCCAGTCCTTACGCTGTCTCTTCAATCAAAGCGACCTTCTCCAATACCCCTACCGTATCTCCTTCTTCGCAGCACTGCTCTACCAGGGTGCCCTCGAAGCCGGATTCCACTTGGGTAACCACCTTGTCAGTTTCAATCTCGAAAATCGGTTCACCCTTCTTTACCGAATCTCCAACTTCCTTCAACCAGGCACAAACCACTGCCTCCTGCATCTCCGGTCTTAACTTCGGAATCACAATTTCTTTCTTCATCTTCTACTCCTTCTATAAAGCCAGAGACAATAAAGCTTCTCTGCATTCCACACTATCTTGATTCTGTAGCTTCTCCGTCAAATCGGAAAACTTTTCTTCAAAAAGTTCTAAAGAAAATGGCTGTCCTTGGAAAAGTGCTCTGACTTCCTCTTCCGAAAAATAAGGGGATTGGATCGTAAAATCTTCGATTCTTCCCTTCCGGACTTGATAACTTATCCGTATTTTTTCTCCCTGGAAAATGCCTTCCTTCTCAAAAGAGAAATGAGGGGTTTTTCCATAGGTCCATTCCCAGGAATGGTATTTTTCCCGGCAAATCCTCTCTACCTCCGCCTTTTCCGTCTCTGTAAGAGACAAGGCTTCCGGCTTAGCTCCCATGGCCTCCCTTAATGCTTCCATAAAGCTTTCTATGGGAGGAAGTTCCGTAAAGGGATAGCCTTCCTTTCCCAATCCTTCCCAGGATTCACTGATATTACAAACCTTGCAAATCGCTGAGGGAGAAGCCTTCGACTGAATGTGAACACTTTTATTCTTGGTGGTAATCTCATCCAAAAGACTTAAGTCCGATGCATATAGCAGGGTACCATGGTGTAAAACCCGTTCTCCGGTGACCTTTTGGGCACTGCCGGAAATCTTCTTTCCTCCTATGGCGATATCGGAGCATCTGTTCTTCTCCGCCATAATCCCAAGCCCTCGTAAAGCCGTAATCACCGGAAGGAGAAAATCGTCATACTCTAAAATCTTGTTTCGTTTCTTCATGAGGCTGTAATTCACATTGCCCAAGTCATGATAAACCGTACCTCCGCCACTGCTTCTTCGAACAACGGGAATTCCTCTTTCTTTCAGACGGCGCAAATTCACTTCCTGACTGATGTTTTGGTAACAGCCCACAATAACCGCCGGAGTATTCCGCCAAAGAAGAAAAATATCCTGCTCCGTTCTATTCTGAAAAAGATATTCTTCCAAGGCTTGATTATAAAAGGGGTCCAAGGAGGGATTTATAATTC
Source organism: uncultured Oribacterium sp. (assembly GCA_963542215.1). Lineage (GTDB taxonomy): Bacteria > Bacillota > Clostridia > Lachnospirales > Lachnospiraceae > Oribacterium. The sequence goes on from CAUTXF010000007.1 coordinate 8,017, forward strand.
CAATCATAGGCTCAGCTCTTTCTATCCCGAAAATTCTTTCTATTTTTTCGGAAAAACAGTGAGATTTTTCCTCTACAATGTTCATTATAATCATTATTTATAAAATGTCGATATAATAGCGATAAAATTTATAAATAATAACAGTATTTAAGAGGAAAACTTGTCTATTTTGACTATATTTTCCTCTTAAATACTGTTTTATACTTTTATTTTTGTTTAATTATTAACAAATTCGGCTTTTTACAAAAGAAAGCAAAGCTTCTCTATCATTTTCCGAAGGATTCAGCATCACATAATCCAAAGCCTGATGCAAAAGTTCTCCCATAGCCGGCCCCGCTTGCACTCCTATAGACAGTAAATCTTTTCCCTTAATTGCCAGATTGGAAAGGGTGTAGCAATCCCCCTCCTCCTGAATCTTTTGAAGCCATGAAAGTCGAAGCTGCACCTGCTCCGCCATAGCCTTTCCCGGGGTATTGGAAACATTTTCCAAAAGGAGCGCCTTGGTATCATAAAAGTCCTGAACCAGTTCAAGTCCGTACCGAGAAAGCCGTTTCCGAAGAGCATAGGGAGAATCCGCCTCTTCCACAGAAAAGAGCTCCACAAAGGCGGAAGCCTGATCAATGCATTCCCGATCCAGTTTCAGCTCTTCCAAAATCTCCTTGGCATATTCCGGCAGGTGCCTTAGCAGAAGGCCCAAGCGCAGATACTTCTTATCTTTGGCATTTCCTAAAAGAGAAGGAATTCCCCGCTTCTCGATTTCCGAAAAATGCTGTGTCACAAAATCGGAAAGGCCGGTAGAAAATAGCATCTTCACCCGCTCCGGATGAGGGCTACATAAAAGCTTCACCAGCTCCACCGCAATCCGCTCCTTGGAAACCTTTCCGAGGTTTTCCCGAAGAGCCAGCATGGCCTGAAGGCAGTCCGCTTCTATCTGAAAATCCAGCTGGGCGGAAAAACGAATTCCCCGCATCATACGAAGGGCATCCTCCGTAAAACGTTCCTCTGCCCTGCCCACGGTGCGAATCCTTTTATTTTCCAGGTCTTCCTGTCCATGGTAACAGTCAATAATGCCCCGATCCATGTGGTAGGCCATGGCATTGATGGTAAAATCCCTTCTGGCCAGATCCTCTTCCAGACTTCCGGTAAAGGACACTGCCTTAGGGTGCCGCCCATCCTCGTAAATGCCGTCTACCCGGTAGGTGGTTACCTCAAAGGCTCTGTCTCCCTCTCCGGCTTCCCGGGGGCTTAGCAGAACCGTCACGGTGCCATGCTCGATTCCCGTATCAATGGTACGCAAAAAAAGGGATTTTACGACCTCCGGCTTAGCAGAAGTCGTAATATCCCAATCTTCAGGTTCTCGTCCCAAAAGGGCGTCCCGAACACATCCTCCGACAGCATAGGCTTCGTACCCTGCCTGCTCAATCTGCCGAATAATGTGTTCTACTCCTTTGGGAACGGTGATTTGTATTGCTTTCGGATCTTTCATCCATTTTCCTTTTTTAACATGTTTCTTTTCGTAAAGCTTGTGCACAAGGAAATTTCCGTAAGACCTATTCCCTGCGCTGTTTCTTAGTAAGCTCTTCCCCAGTAAACCATCTTTGTAGCAGGCTTTCCGCATACTACGCAGGTATCGGCAATCTTTTCCTGCTTTGCAGGAATGCAACGGGAGGTAATACCGGAATACTCCTTAAGCTTCTCCTCACACTCTCTGCAACCGCACCACATGGCGCGAACAAATCCGGGCTTCTTATCCAAGGAGGCTACCAATTCATCCAAGCTCTTGGCATCGGTGGTTCTTTCCTTCTGGAAAGTTAAAGCTCTATTATACATATCCTTCTGAATCTGCTCCAAAAGCTTCTTGCATTCTTCCACAAGATTCTCAAAGGATACCACAATCTTCTCTCTGGTGTCTCTTCTTACCAGTACCACCTGTCCCGCTTCGATATCCTTCGGTCCGATTTCCAGACGAAGAGGAATTCCTCTTACTTCACTGTCCGCAAACTTAAATCCGGGAGTCTTGTCGGAATCATCCACCTTCACCCGAAGTCCTGCATCCTTCAAGGTGTTCATCAAATCAAAGGCCTTGTCCAGTACCCCTTCCTTATTCTGCTGAATAGGAATGATATTTACCTGTACAGGAGCAATACGAGGAGGAAGAACCAATCCGGAATCATCCCCGTGAACCATGATTAAGGCACCGATAGTTCTTGTGGTGATACCCCAGGAAGTCTGGTGTACCGGCTCAACGGTATTGTTCTTGCTTAAATACTGCACCTGGAATGCCTTGGCAAAACCGTCTCCGAAGTTGTGAGAGGTAGCACACTGTAAGGCCTGTCCGTCATGCATCAAAGCCTCTACCGTATAGGTAGCAATCGCACCGGCAAACTTCTCCTTATCGGTCTTACGGCCCTTTACTACAGGAATCGCCAGTTCATTTTCCAAAACATCCGCATAGATGTCCAGCATTAAAAGGGTTCTCTCTTCCGCTTCCTCCGCTGTAGCGTGAACGGTATGTCCCTCCTGCCATAAGAACTCTCTGGTTCTTAAGAAAGGTCTGGTGGTCTTCTCCCAACGAACTACGGAGCACCACTGGTTCAGAAGCTGAGGAAGGTCGCGATAGGACTTTACCACCTTGGAATAATAGTCACAGAAAAGTACCTCGGAGGTAGGACGAACACAAAGTCTTTCCTCCAGTCTCTTGGAACCGCCGGAGGTAACCCATGCTACTTCCGGGGCAAAGCCTTCCACATGCTCACTCTCTTTTTCCAATAAGGACTGGGGGATTAACAGCGGCATAGAACAGTTTTGTACACCTGTAGCTTTAAAACGGGAATCCAGAGCCGCCATAATATTCTCCCAGATAGCATAGCCTGCCGGTCGAATAACCATGAAGCCCTTTACAGAAGAATAATCTGTAAGCTCCGCTTTTTTTACTACGTCCGTATACCACTGCGCAAAGTCTTCCTCACGGGAAGTAATTTGCTCTACTAATTTCTTGTCTGCCATAACTGTTTCCCCCTTTTTGGATATTGTTAAAAAACTATCCTTTGATTTTACATGATGAATTTTGGATTTGCAATCTTTATTCCCTATAAAATATTTTATCTATAGAAGAAGAAAATAGAGGTACGCTCTGAACCGACCTCACTCCTGTGAAGGGAAGGACTGTAACCATTGAAGAAACAAGCGCTAATGCAGAATGGGTCTGTATTCGGGGCACGCTCCCGCTAACCTCGCCTTCGTAACAGTACTAACTTCAAGCTTCGCTTTGGCTCGCTTTCAGTAAGTACTGACGGGCTCAGATTGCCCCTCTTACAGACCCATTCTGCAATCGCTTCATCTATTGATTTTTACAGTCCTTCACTTCACCGGCTTTCGGCAAGCTCTGTAAAATCAAATCAGCTCATTTTCAAATCTACATTACTGAATTTACTTTAAGATAAATCCATGCTTTACAGGATCTTCTTCATCAATCACAAAGTGGTTGAAGCCGGTAATCCATGCGGAACCGGTAATCTGAGGAATAACCGCATCGTAATCTCCCACCTTGGCGGTTCCTACGATTTCTCCCTCGAAAATGGTGCCCAGAATGGACTCGTAGAAGAACTTCTCACCCTGCTTCAACTCTCCCTTTGCAAAAAGAGTGGCCAGCTTTGCACTGGTTCCTGTTCCGCAAGGAGAACGGTCTACCTGTCCCTGTCCGAATACTACGCAGTTCTTTAAGGTCGCGCCCTTGGTCTCTGTTGTAGACCACCATTCTACTAAGTCTACGGTATGGATATGGGGAAGCAATGGATGCTGTACAGGAATCTCCTTGTTGATGATGTCTCTTAGCTGGATTCCCAAAGCGTTCAGCTTGTCTGCATTTTCCGGCTTAATCTCTACACCGATCTGGTCTACCTTCACGATAGCGAAGAAGGATCCGCCGAAGGAAATATCAAACTTAATCTTGCCGTAACCCGGAAGCTCTACCTCCTGATCTCTCTTGTATAAGAAAGCGGGAACGTTCTGGAAGCTTACCTTCTTAGCCTTGCCGTCCACAACGGTAACTTCACCGTGGATAATTCCTGCAGGAGCCTCCTGTACAATCTTGGTAATCGGCTCTGTTACAGGAACGATACCGGTCTCTACCGCAACGGTCATAGCACCGATGGTTCCATGTCCGCACATGTTCAGGTATCCGCCGCCATCCATAAAGATAATACCGTAATCGGCCTCATCCACTGTAGGCTGTGTCAAAATGGAACCGAACATATCGTTATGTCCTCTCGGTTCCAACATAATAGCGGTACGAAGATAATCCATATTGTCCTCAAGCCACTGCTTCTTCTCAGGCATAGTCTTTCCGGGGATTTTAGGGACTCCACCTACTACGATTCTGGTAGCCTCACCGGCTGTGTGGGAATCAACTGCGTGAATACTCTTGCTGAATTTCATGATGCTTACCTCCATGGTTTATTTTTATAAAGGAAAAGTCGCCCCAAAAGACGACTTTTCCGATTCTTAACATGTGATGGTTCAATCACGCGTCATCTTCCGTGTTCTTTATGCCGCCTGCTTCTTTTCCTTGCTTAAGGAATAGAACATGGTTGCTGCGGTGTAGAACATAACGCAGATAACGATAATCTTTAAAATGTGAGAGGGTAATCCTAATGCTACTCTGGTTGCTACAAATACACCCAAAGAGCCGAAAATGGTTCCCCACAAAGCTACCTTTCTATTGTAGCTGCCTTCCTTTACGAAACGAACGGAAGCAACTGGCATAAGGTATGCGCAGGATCCCATCATGATGGGGAAGGCAACCTTCGGATCCATGCCCAATACACAAACCAAGGCAAGACAAGGTGCATATAAGCCAACTCCGGCAGTCATAACTGCGCCTAAGAAGAAGTTAATTACGATAGCAACAATAAGCTTTATTCCGCTGAGTCCGATGGCTGTTCCTTCTACGGGGATAACATTTGCCACCTGTAAAATGATGACGAAACCGATTACTACCATGGCAACACCCATAACCAGCTGAATCATCTGCTTGGAAAGCTTGGAAATAATTCCGGCGCCAATCCATGCACCGACCATAGCCGCAAGCAGCATGGTAACCAATGTGATAGGCTCTACATCCACTGCTTGAATGAAAAGGAATGCTTCCATAACTACAGGAATAGTACAAGCTACGTTCAAGGTTCCGGGAATCAGCTTGTCATCCACCTGCTTTAAACCCTTGTAAAGGGATGCGCCGGGCGCAAAGGATCCGATACCGAATACGTCGAAGAAGTTAATTCCAAAACCGATAACACTACTAAGCACGCTACTACTTTCCTTCTCCATGCTATCCTTATGCGCCAGTAAATCCTTTACAAAAGCGACTAAAAAAATAAGCGTTAAAATGCCCAGAATCGCGAGCAAACCGACAGTAACCATTTGTTGAGCATTCATATCTTTCTCTCCCCCTTGCAAAATCTTTCACAAAAGAGACTCCTGCCGTTCTCATTCATTGTGAAATAATTCCCAATTGTTCTGTTCCTCATTTTAAGACGAAAATGCTACTTCGTCAATTCCTATTGAGAAGCGGTATAAGCAAAAATTTTTTAAAAACTTTTATAATTTTTATAAAAAATTTTATTCTTAACGAGTATCGCACGCGTAGTGTGCGATATCTCGTTTGTTCTTATCTCCGATAAGCCCGTTTCACATAGTCCAATCTGGCGCTGAGATTCTCCAGCATGGCATCCAGCACAGTTAAAGCCGTCATGGCTTCCACCACCACATTGGCCCGCTCTACCACCGTAGGATCGTGACGTCCCTTGATGGCGATGGTAATTTCTTCTCCCGCTTCATTTACCGTTTGCTGGGGCTTGGAAATGGAAGGTGTGGGCTTAAAGCCGGCTCTGATGCGAATGGTGCTTCCGTCACTCATTCCCCCCAGAATACCGCCGCTATGGTTGCTGTCCTTTTTCAATTTTCCCTCGAAGGAAGTTGTTCCTTCTACCAAGGAATGGGGACAGCTTTCCTTCCCTGCCGCATCCCGCTCTTTCTCTTCTGATTCGTAATCGTTCTCTTCCATAAGGAAAAATGCATCATTGTTCTCGGAGCCAAGGCTCTTGGACACTTCGATGCCGTCTCCGATTTCCACCGACTTTACCGCACCGATGGACATCACGGCCTTTGCCAGGGAGGCATCCAGCTTATCAAAAACCGTTTCCCCGATGCCGGCAGGAAGTCCTTCCACCAGACATTCCACAATGCCTCCGGCAGAATCCCCCTGTTCCCTTAAGGAGAGAATCTTCTGTTCCGCCAAAAGCTCCGCTTTCTCTCGGTTTTCTGTCAAAGAAATTCCGGCAAGCTCGATGACCTTGGCCCGAACGGAAACCCCCAGCTCCAAAAGCATTTTCTTGGCAATGGCTCCCGCCGCCACTCTGGCAATGGTTTCCCTTCCGGAGGAACGACCTCCCCCCCGATAATCCCGAAAACCGTATTTGGCAAAAAAGCCGTAATCCGCATGGCCCGGGCGAAAGGCATGGGCAATTTCCCCGTAATCCTTGGAACGCTGGTCTTCATTCCACACAACCATGGCAATGGGAGTACCTGTAGTTTTCCCCTCAAAAATGCCGGACAGAATCTCTACCTTGTCCCCTTCCTTCCTCTGGGTCATCTTCAGATTCTTCCCCGGACGGCGCCGTTCCAGCATTTCCTGAATATCCTCTTCCGACAGGGAAAGCCCTGCGGGGCAGCCGTCTACAACCACCCCCAGGGCCTTACCGTGGGATTCGCCAAAGGTACTGATATGAAATATTTTTCCAAACTGACTTCCCGCCATTCCTTACCCCCGACACTCTACCATACAGATGCTGTTTGGTTCATCCACTTCCAGCTCTCTTGCACACATGGTTAAAAGTCCCTGCTCATAATCAATGTTGAAAAAGGTAATGGTACCGCTTTCATTGTTGGCTACCGCAAGGTGCTTTTCATCCGGGAAAATGCAGAAATCCTTAGGATATTCGCCGGCAATGGGAAGGCTTCCCTTCATGGTTAAAAGCCCTGTCGCTTTATCTCTGTCATAGATGGTGATGGTATTAATTCCCGCATTGGACACGAAAAGATGAGAAGCATCCGGATCCGGAGAAAAACGCATCTGGCAAGCGGCAATTAAGGGGTTGTTTTCCTTATCGTTATGGGTGGAAATGGTCTGCAGCTTCTCCAGCTTCACCTCCGAGTCCTTCTCTCCCTCGGAAAAATGATACACATCCACCACATTTTTTAATTCATACAAAAGATAGAGGTAATTCCTGTCCGGGCAGAAACGAAAATGTCTTGGACCGGATTGCAGTTCGCATCGCAAAGTATCCACCTGTCGCATCTTCCGATCCGCCTTGTCGAAACGAAATATTTTCACCTGATCAATTCCTAAATCCGCCACCAAAATAAACTTCTGGTCATCCGTCATACGGGAGCAGGAAACATGGGGGCGGAAGGTACGCTCCGCCACGGAACCGATACCCTGGTCATAAACGCCGTCCACAATCGGGCCTACAGAACCGTCCGCTTCCAAAGAGAGCAGAGTGGACTTTCCGTCATGGTAGCCGGACACCATCAGGTACTCCCCCTTCTTGTCTACGGCAAGGTGGCAGCCGCGCATTCCGCGGATATTTCTGGTATTTAACTTACTCAGGTTTCCATTATCCAAAATGCGAAAGGAAACAATTCCCTCATCCGCAATGGAATAGAGGGTTCTTTTGTCGGGAGAAACCGCCACATAAGAGGAGTTGTTTACTTCCACCTCTGTTCTTTTTTCAAATCTTCCCTTTTCCATATCCACATCACAGATGGTTATGCCCTTGGCAGAGCCGGTGTATGAATAAGAACCGATATATGCTACATATTTTGAGCGCATTTTTCTTCCCCCTTTTGCCTTTTGGCTTCACGCAGTCGACTTTTTGCTACACCCGGCCGACTTTTTGCTACACGTAGCCGATTTTCCTGCTACACGCAAGCGACTTTCTTGCTATATACCAGCGGCTTTCTTGCTACACCCGGCCGCTTTATTCCTGCAAAGAATTCCGCCGTTTCTAAACGCTCCTATTTTAGCAAAAAATTTTCCGAATAAAAAGCTTTTCTAAAATTTCTAAAAATAGAAAAATCCCCTCCCTATGGACTTTCTCCATAAAGAGGGGTTCTGTCAGATTTTTTTCAAATAGGGTTTAGGACGCTTTGATCTTTTTTCAAATAGGGTTTAGGACGCTTTGATCTTTTTCAAAAGGGGGTTAGGAAACCTTGATTTTCTTCCATCGGTCATTGTACTTGGCCTCGTCCTTTTCTCCCAAGTAGCTAAAGACCTCTCCCTTTTTCAAAACCTCCGACATATCCGGAAATATCGCTTTATTTTCCGTGTATTCCGGCGGCAGGAGCTTCAAGGCGCCTACGTTTGGGGTGGTGTAGGTAATGTACTCGAAGTTTTTCGCGGCAATGTCCGGACGGCAGAGGAAATTAATCCATTTTTCCGCATTTTCCTTATGCTTGGCGTTCTTGGGAATTACCCAACCGTCTACCCACAGGTTGGTGCCTTCCTCCGGAATCACATAGTCCACTTCCACGTCCGTGCCTTCCAGCTCTCCCTGCACATAGAGGATTTCTCCGGAGTAAATGACGCCTACCGCCGCCTCCTCTCCAATCATCTTGTCCCGGACCTGGTCCACCACATAGGCCTGTACCAAAGGCTTCTGGGCAATCAAATCCTTCATAGCCTCATCCAACTCCTTGTCATCCACGGTGTTCATGGAGTGGCCTTCCTTCTTCAACGCCACCATAAAGGCATCCCGTACGGAATCCTGCATCAGGATTTCTCCCTTCAGCTTCGGATTCCAAAGATCCGCCCACTTGGTGGGGTAGGGCACGCCCAACTCATCCAGCATTCTTTTATTGTAAAGAATGCCTACGGTTCCCGTGGTATAGGGTACCATGTAGCGATTTCCCGGATCGAACTCCGCACACATTTTCATGTATTCTTTTCCGATTTCCTTGATATTGGGAACGTTCTTAAAGTCGATTTCCGCCAAAAGATGATTCTTCATCATTTTTTCAATCATATAATCCGAAGGACAAACCGCATCATACAGCACGCCCCCCGCCTCGATGACAGGATACATTTCCTCATTGGTTTCAAACATATCGTAAACCACTTTGATGCCGGTTTCCTGCTGAAATTCCGTAATCACCTCCGGGTCGATATACTCTCCCCAGTTATAGACATTGACCACATTGTCCGTCTTACTTTGGCCCTCTCCTTCCGGACTCTCTGTGGACTCCGCCTCCTTCGGTCCGCAGGAGGACAAAAGCAGGGCGCTGAAAAGAAGCATTAAGCCTGCTGCCAGAGGCAGAAAAAGCTTTCCCCACTTCTTTTTGGCAGCCTTTCCTGCAAGCTTTTCTTCAGCCTCTCCCAAATTGCACCAAAGATTCTTTTCCGTATTGTTCCTCATGCCTTTTCCTCCTTTCTTCCCATAAAGCTCGGGGCAAAATTAGCGATTAAAAGGATGATAAAAACCGTAACGAAAATCAAGGTGGAAAGGGCATACATACTGGGATTGATTCCCTTTCTGACCTCCGCATAGACCAGGGTGGAAATGGTATTGATTCCCGCACCTCTGGTAAAGTGGGTAATGATAAAGTCATCCAGACTCATGGTAAATGCCAGCAAAAAGCCGGACAAAACTCCCGGCATAATGTCCGGAAGCACCACCTTGAAAAAGGCGTAAAGGGGTTTAGCCCCAAGGTCCAATGCCGCCTCATAGCTGACCTCCGAGCTCTGCCGAAGCTTGGGCAACACGGATAAAAGCACGTAGGGCAGGTTAAAGGTAATGTGGGAAATCAAAATGGTCTGAAAGCCCAGGCTGATTTTAAAGGCGATAAAACAAAGCATCAAAGAGATACCGGTTACTATGTCCGCATTCAGCATAGGCACATTGCTGACACCGATAATCAGACTTCTGGGAAGCACCTTCATTTTCCGAAGAGCCACCGCCGCCATGGTGCCCAAAATGGTGGCAATCAGGGCGGACAAAAAGGCAATCACAAGGGTGTTTTGCAAAGCCTGCATAATGTCCTCGTTTTGAAACATTTCCACATACCAGCGAAGACTGAAGCCGGTAAAATGGGCTCTGCTCTTTCCCGCATTAAAGGACAGGGCGGTAAGCATAAAGATGGGTGCATAGAGAAAAAGCACCACCAAACCCAGATAGGCATTTTCCAAAAAACGAACAGATTTCTTTTGCATTAGAAAATCGCCCCCTCTCCGTTGTCATAGCGGGACAGTATGGCCATGGAAGCAATGATGAAGACCATCAGAATCATGGACAGTCCCGAGCCCACGTTCCAGTTGGAATTGACCGTAAATTCCTGCTCAATCACATTTCCGATGAGGAAAATCTTACCGCCTCCAAGAATGTTGGAAATGGCAAAGGTGGTGAGAGCCGGCACAAAAACCATGGTGACGCCGGAAACGATGCCGGGAATGGACAGGGGCAAAATCACCCGAAAGAGGGTGGTGAAAAAGCTTGCCCCAAGGTCATAGGCGGCATTGATGGTATTGTCATCGATTTTGCTTAAAGTATTGTAAATGGGCAAAATCATAAAGGGCAGGAAATCGTAAACCATACCCAAAATAATGGCATAGGGGGTGTTGATTAGGCTCTGAGTAGGTAAATGCAGAGCTATCAAAATCTCATTCAGCACGCCCTTTCGCTCCAAAAGAGTCTGCCATGCCAGAATTCTAAGCAAAGAGTTCATCCACATGGGCAGAATAAAGATAAAGGCCACAAAGGAACCCTTTCCCACCTTTTTGTTCCGAAGCACCATGGCTAAGGGGAAGGCCAAAAGAAAGCATAAAAGGGTACTGCAAAGGGAGAGAAGAACCGCCAGATACAGGGGCTTGTAGTTCTCCCATAAAAAAATCTTTGTTAAGTTATCTAAAGTAAATGCACCGGTCTTGTCTGTAAAGGCATAGTACCAAACCAAAAGTAAGGGTATCACAATAAATCCACCCATCCAGATCAGATAGGGGGCGGCCAGAAGCCTGGTTCCTTTATTCTTCAATGCCCAATGCCTCCTCGTCTTCAGACTCGGGCTTATTCATAATTTGAATATTGGAGGGGCGCACATAAATCCCCACCTTTTTTCCCGGCTCATGCATTTCCGTGGAGTGTACCAACCACTCGAAGCCATCCTCCGTGGTACATTCCATCTCGTATATTTCTCCCTTGAAAATGATGTGGGTCATGGTTCCCTTCAGAATCGCACGATCGTCTCCCTCTTCCAGGATTTCCACGTCCTCCGGACGAATCACCACATCCACAGGGGTATTTTTTCCAAATCCCTCATCTATACAAGGGAAGTTGGCACCAAAAATACGCACCAAACGGTCCTCCAGCATGATGCCGGGGACGATGTTGGAGTCTCCGATAAAGTCAGCTACAAATGCATTTTCCGGTTCGTTATAGATTTGTTCCGGGCTTCCTGCCTGTTGAATATAACCCTGATTCATTACCACCACATAATCCGACATGGTCAAGGCCTCTTCCTGATCATGGGTGACATATATAAAGGTAATGCCCAATTCATTTTTCAAACGGATAAGCTCATATTGCATCTCCTGCCTAAGCTTTAAGTCTAAGGCCCCCAGGGGTTCGTCCAATAAAAGTACTCTGGGTTCATTCACTATGGCTCTGGCAATGGCGATTCTCTGTTGCTGTCCTCCCGATAAGGAATCCACAGAACGTTTCTCATAGCCTTGCAGATTCACCAGCTTTAAGGCGTATTGAATCTTCTCCCGAATATAGCTTTCCGACATCTTCTTAATCCGAAGACCGAAGGCAATATTCTCTGCAATATTCATGTGGGGAAACAGGGCGTACTTCTGGAATACCGTATTCAGCTGCCGCTTATTGGCCGGCAATCCGGTGATATCCTGTCCGTCAAATAAAACCTGTCCCTTGTCCGGCTGGGTAAAGCCTCCGATAATCCGTAATGTGGTGGTCTTTCCACATCCGGAGGGTCCCAGCAGGGTAACAAAGCTGTTCTCCCGAATAGATAAATTCAGATCATCTAAGATCAGCTCTCCGTCAAATGTCTTGGTAATTCCTTTTAAATCAATCAGCGTTTTTTCCAACTCATAAAAACCCCCTTCTTATTATTTTGCCCTTTTCTTTTTTCCAAAAAAAAAGCAACGTGTCCATTGTATCAAAAATGAACGCAAATACAAGAAATTTACGAAGGAAATTTCGTTAGACTTTAAAATGGAATTTTAGAAGCTTTATGAGCTTTATAAACTTGAGAAGTCTTAGGAGTTTAAGTCCTTTTAGGACTCGGACTCCATTTCATACAAGGTTACATAACCGCTCTTTGGCTTTGCCTGATTTTTCTCAGCTCCGGAAGGGCTCTCTGCAGGGAGCGGAATCTTTACAGTTTCTCCTGCCTCAGCGGAAATCCCCGACGAAGCTCCCGAAGGAGTTCCCGATGAAGTTCCCGTAGGCGCTCCCAAAGAAGCGCCGGATAGTGCCTCCGAAGAAAACAGCGGGGCGGTTTCCTGTCCTCTATAGTTGTCCTCCGGCATCAAAAGCTTGGCGGTAGCCTCTCCCTCCTGCTTCCAGGGAGCCTGCTCCGCCATTCTTCTCTTTTCTTCCTGCTTTTCTTCAGAACGCTTCCGAAGAAATTCCATATCGATTTTTCCCTGTAGGGAGAAGCCTTTTTTCTTTTGTTCCTCTCTCTTCCTTCTCAGGATTTGAATGTTCTTCTTCTGGCGGCTTCCGCTTAAATACAGGAAGACTCCGGGAATCCGAAAGAGTATGAAAAGAAGAATGCTGCAAAAAAGAAAGACAAAGCCCAGTATAAAAAACAGGCCGGAATACTGATCCACCGCTATCCATTTCATCCCTTATCTTCCTCCTGTGAAAAGACATTCTGAACGGCAATCTTCGCATCCATCAAGGTCTCTTCCAACGTTTTCTTCTTCTCCTCCGTAAGCTCACTGTTCACACTGATTTTCGGAAGAAGCATCTCTATACGAAGTAAAGCATCCTCCATGGCGGAACGAGTCACCTGATCCGCCCGCATCTTTCCGGCATACTGCTCGATGCTTTCCGCCATAAACTCCAGAAGCTCCAGACGAACCATTTCTCCCTCTTCTTCCTTTACCGCAACCTCCTGGAAGAGAGTTTGGAAATCTTCAAAGAGGGTTTTATACATGCCCTGATCGCTGGCCTCCACGATATTGGTGGCAATATCCCGATAAAAGCTTCCGATTCTTTCGTACACTAAGGCAATGCTCTTCTTAGGATCCCCATCCTCCAGATATTCCAAGGCATTGGCAAACCAGGGGGCTGCACTTTTCGCCCGCTCCATTCGTCCTGCATTGTCCTCCCCTTCATAGTAATACCAGAAGGCTTTTCCCAGCTGGAAGCAAATGTCTCCATACTCCTCGGGATGCTTTAAAAGAGCCGCCCTGTTTTTCCGTATCAGCTCCTCCAAGGTTCCCGCCTCTTCCCGGCTAAAGACCTGATCCGACTTGGCAGATTGAATCAAGCCCAGATAAGCCTCCTCTCTGCCCTCCATATCCGGCATATTGGCGGCTTCCAGATAGTTCTTCTCCTTCTCCGCCCCGTCCTGCTGCTCCTCCGCATTTTGCAGGAGCATGGTATAGCGCTCCTCCTTCTGGCTCTGGGAAGACAGGAGGAGGCTGAAGCCCAGAGCAAAACAGATTCCGGACAGAAGCAGGGTACTTAAAAAGAGACGAAATTTTCTTCTCTGCTTCTTATAATAGCGTTCATCACTTTCTTCCACGTGGGAAATGGCGTAAAGAAACTCCTCCGCATTTTGATAACGTTGCTCCGGATCCTTCTCCGTGGCGCAGAGCAAAATGTTTTCCAGACCCTGAGAAAGATTGGGGTTAATGCTTCGAATGGGCTTGATTTCATAGGGGGGAAGGGAAGGATTGTGCCCGGTTAAAAGATGGTACAGGGTGGCTCCTAAGCCGTAAATGTCCGTCCTTTCATCGGTTTGTCCCAAGCCCCCGAACTGCTCCGGCGCCGCATAGCCTACGGTACCAAGACAGGCGGTATCCTCGGTTTTATCCGCCTTAAATTCTCTGGCGGTTCCGAAGTCGATGAGGGAAAGATTGCCATCAGGCTTCAGGATAATGTTGGCAGGTTTCATATCCCGGTAAATAATCGGGGGAGTCTGGGCATGCAAATAGGACAAAACATCCAAAAGCTGTTTTGCCCATTCAATCACATAGTCCTCCGGAAGACTTCCCTGCTCCTCCAGAAGTACCCTAAGAGAGTTCCCCTCCACATAGTCCATAACAATGAGGAACACATCCTCTTCCTCAATCACGTCTACAATGGTGGGAAGGTTCGGATGGCGGAGGCGCTTCAAAAGATCCGTTTCCACAATCAAGCTTTGCTTCACCGCTTCAAAGTCCATGACACCGGACTTTCGCACCTCTTTTACCGCCCAGGTTTTGTTGGCCTTCTCATTGATGGCCATATAAACCGTACTCATTCCGCCATGACCGATTTCACTCAGTATTTTATATTTTCCGTCTAAAACGGAACCGATTTTCAGCATAGTTTAACTAAACTTCCTCAAAGACTAGATGGTACTGATGGCTATTGCCGTAAGGTTGTCCCGTTCCTGTCGTTCCAGATTCCAGCGCAGTAAAATCTTTAAAGCGCCCTCCAAATCCTCCAAAGACTCTCTTCTGTTCCGCTGAAGAACCTGATAGAGCTCCTCCCCGGAAACCTCATGGCGAAATCCGTCCGAACAAAGCAGATAGGTAGCCTTTGGCTCCGGTGCGCCGAAGAAGAAATCCGGATAAATCTGATCCGATGCCCCGATGCATTGCAGGAGAATATTTCGCCGGGAATCCTTTTCCGCATCGTAGGCGGAAAGCTTTCCCAGATCCACCTCCCGCTGCACCACGGTATGATCCCTTGTAAGCTGTCGGATGCCCGCTTCCAAAGCATAAGCGCGGGAATCCCCGATATTCATAATATAATATCGCTCCTCCGTCATCAAGAGGACTGTAAGGGTAGTGCCCAGAGAGATGCCCCGTTCCCTGCCGTAGGCATGAAGATATTGGTTGCAGCGGTTTACCAGCTCTGTCCATTCTCTCCGTATTCCCGCATCGACAAATTCTCCCAGGGCATAGTCCGCTAAATGCTCCTTTCCCCAGGCCTTAAAGGCCTCCACCACGGTTTTGCTGGCGAACTCTCCCTGTTGCAAACCGCCCATGCCATCGCAAAGAATGGCAAAAACTATATTTCCCCGCTCCGTTCTTCCCTGTTCGAAGAAATAATAGTCCTGGTTGACTTCCTTGACATTTCCCACTGAAGAAACTGCCATGGTGACAAAGTCCATCTCCACTCCTTTCCTCTGTCCTTTCTTACCTCCGGGCTTCTTCCTTTCCTTAGGCTATTTTCCCTTTTCTCAGGCTTTCCTACTTCCCTTCGGCTTTTCTTCCGTCTATCTTCTTTTTCCCTTTAATCTTCTCCGCTTCAGCTCCTGTAAGAGGCTTGGGCCGTTGACCACGCAGGACAATCCCATTAAGCCTGCCACAGTAGCGATGGCGGCATTTCTGGCAAAGTTTTTCTGAGAAATAAGACGAAGCAAAGGATTGTTGGTAATCACGAAGTCGGAAACTTCCTTTCGGCTTTCATTGCCGGCTGCATCTCTGGCTACCACCAAAAGCTTATGTCGTTTTCCCTTTTCTCCGGAAATCTGTAAGGGGAAGCTGTCCTTTGCAACCGCTTCCTGCAGGCTCTTGTCCCTCCAGCTTAGTTCTTCCGTTCCATCCACGGTGGCATCCACCTGCTCCAGCCACAGGTTATCCTGTACGGATAAATCCAGATCCAGGGCATCACCACGGTATACCCCCTGATTGTCCACATTGGAAAGCAGGATTCTGGGGGGTGTTCTGTCGATACCGAAGCGAAGCTCCGCTCCCCTTTCGGTCTGTTCCGTGCTGGCAAGGTTTCCTGCCTTATCCTGAGAGGAAATCTGCAAATGATACAGACCTTCCTTGTCGAAGTTATCCTTCTTAATCAGATAATCTCCCCGATACCATTTTCCGTTTCCGCCGGAGCGAGTAGTCTGATACTCCGCCCCCTCGGAAAGGGCATGCTTCTCCTCATTTCTGTATAAGGTCAAAGCAGAAGACAAAACCTCATCCGCGTTGATTTCCGAAATCAGAATCTCTTCGCCCTCTTTCTGATAGGTACCCTGCAGTGCCTTCGCCCTGTCGGACAGAAGATAGGTGGAACCGAAACGGTTTACGGAGAACCAAAGCTCTTCCGTGGTTTCATTTCCCGCCATGTCCACAATCTTTGCAAAAAGCCGGTACACATCGTCCGTATCCGGCTCCTCCGGGAAGTTTTGGAAGGAAAGATTTCCCTCTTCTCCCCCTGCGGAGCTTTGGTAAACAATGCCCTCTTTCTCCTCTTCCTTCTGCTTTTGAGACTCGGTTTCCTCCATAGACTTCTGCATAGGAAGATTTAAGGCATCCGTTCTGGCTATGGAAATGCTGCCGCCCTGCTGATGGGACAGCTCATGCTCTCCATGTACCTCTCCTATAAGCTTCAAAGACAAAGCATCCTGATCCAGATAGCGATCCCCGTAAGAAATCTTGGGGCTGACCTCGCCCTTATTGGCAGACTCGTTCAAAATATCACTAATCGTCAGACTTGGAGCCGTTCTGTCAATAACAAAATGATCCTCCGGATAAGCCAGGGCCTCATTTCCCGCCAAATCCTTCACCCGGATGTTGAACTGATAATCTCCATCCTCTTCATAGGAAATGCTTGCCTGATGATGAAGCTCGGAAACGCCCCGACCTTCTCCACCGCTAAAGGAAGACAGGGCACTGCCATGTGCCTCTCTGCCGCCATCCTTCAACACGGAATAGTCCACCAGATCCGAACGGAAATTTTTCTCCTCAATGGAAATCTCCGCCCTTCTTCCTTCCTTGTAATAAAACTCATGGTTCGCGATATTGTTGTCATAACTTACGCTAAGAACAGGGGCTGTTTTATCCACGGTGAAATCCAAAGCCGCCCGGGTTCCCTCTGCATAGACTAAGTCTTCCATGGCATTTCCGGCCAAGTCCTCTCCGGTGATGGAAAGCTGATAGTCTCCGTCTTTATTAAAGTAAATACGGCTTTCCCATCTGGTGCTGTCTCCGCTTCCGGAAACCTTTTGGAAGGAATCCCTTTCCACCTCCAAAAGCCTGGTACCCTTTCCTCCCGCCGGATCCGTAATCAAAATCTTAAAGGAATCCTGGGAGAAGTTTCTCTCCTCCACAGTAATCAGCGCGGTACGGTTTTCCTTAAAATAAAACTCATTTTCCACACGATTGTTGTCGAAGGATAAGGTGACTCTCGGCTTGGTAATGTCAATGCTGAGTCGCTCTTCCTTTACCGTCTGATTCCCTGCATTGTCCACCGCCTTAATCTTCAGAACCACGTCATTACTGTTGTTGTCCTTAGCCAAAATCGTAAGAGCATGAGCATCCTCATAGGACTTCTTTAAGTCGTTTAACTGGGGCTCCTCCTTGGAAAAATGATAGAGAGAGCCTGCCTGGGTTTCTATACCGTCTCTGTAAACGGTATAGGTCACATCCTTTAAGCCGGCATAGCTGTTTCCGGGGCTGGGCTCCGTTACGGAAATGCCTACCCCCACATCCTTCTTGTAGAGACCGTTTTTCTCCTCTTCCTTAGGCAAAGTAATGTGAATTTCCGGATTCTGCTGGTCTAAAATTACCCCATCAGAGCTTAGATAATATTGGTTTCCGGCCATGTCCTTTAAGTGGACATAGGTAATAAAGGTCTCATTAGGAGAGACTTCCTTGGACCAGTAACCATCCTTTACTTCGCTTGTAACATTCTTAAAGGCAGAACTTCCCTGCAGGTCTGCAAGGCTCATCTTCTCCCTTGTTCGAAGAACTTCCACTAGACCGATACCGCTTAAGTTATCCTCTGCCTGCAAACGAATGACCTGCTTTTTATTGCTGAATCGACCAAAGCTGATACGATCCAGGAGCTTGGTCCAAAGGGTTCCATCCTTGGAACGATCCCAATCGCCAATCTTCAAGGCACCTGTGGGGGCTTTTCTGTCCACCACAAAATCAAAGGCCGCCTTGGTCTCTCCTACTTCGATGGGGGCATTTTCATTGCCCGCCAGATCCTTTACCTTTAGGCCAAGATGATAAATGCCGTCTTCGGTAAACTCTACCAAGCAGGTATATTTATTTCCCTCTTGCGTCCAGCTCTCCGAGTTCTTCAAATATGCTGCATGGTTTCTTGCGGTAGATACCGGATTTCCCGCCTTATCCTTTACGGAAAAATCCACCTGAAGAGAAGAGAAATCCAAGTGGGCATCTTCGATTTCGATTTTCCCCTTTCTGACTTCTCTAAAGTATTTCTCATTGGCTAAGCCGTCATTGGATAAAGTCAGCCGAATCTTAGGGGGTGTTTTATCCACAACCAAAATGTTGGAGGCGCTGGCCTTTCTTCCGGAAAAATCTGTGGTATGTAAGTTCACCACATATCTACCATCTTCACTTAAGGAAAGCTCCGCCTTATTCAAGGTGGAATCGGAAGCCTTTTCCTTCTTCCAGCTTATATTGTTCGGCCGTATCCTTCTTTCCCCTGTCTCGGAAGAAAGGCTACTGGAACTTGCCACAGCAGTTCGCCCCTCCACCGTATCCGGGGTAAATACATAAGAAAGATCGGTGGCTGCCGGATTAAAGTTTTCTTCCAGTACATTTGCCTTCAGCTTAACGTCCTTGGCAAAGTACCGTACCTGTCCGCTTTCGGAAGAAGGGTCAAAGAAAATCTTGGGATCCGTCTTATCCACAGTAACTTTCAATCCTTCTTCTGACAAGCCATAATCCTCATCCCATTCTATAGGATTCCCGGAGGGATCCTTGTAGTTTAAAGAAAGTCTGTAATGCCCTTCCTCAGAAAAATTAATCAGTAAAAGAGGATTGTCCATGGAAGTTGGTGGCGAATACCGTATAAAAGAGTCTTTTTCCCCATCCAGTAGATTTGTTTTTCCATCATCCAGGATGCCGGTATCTTTCTTTAGGGAATAATGCTCTTGACCATCAAATAGTGCCTGATAGCTTGCTTCTTTTTCTTCTCCATTTCTTCTTCCATAAACCTTCAAGGAAAAATCCTTATCTTCAGGGAAGAAATTTCTTTCTTTAATGTTCAGGCTAAGATGCGTGCCATCTTGAAAGTAATAATGCCCCCCTACCTCTTCAAAAGTTTGGTCATATTCCAGATTTCCCTTAGGCTTTACTGTATCCAAAACCAAAACTCTATCTGTAACTTGTTTACTACTTTCATTGCCTGCATTATCTACTGCATAGTATCGAATTCTTCCTCGAAACTGCGGATTCAAGGGAAACTTTACAATCACCCTATTACTATTATTTATTTTTTCAAATCCCGGTGTTCCTTCTTTCATTTCTATCCATCGCCCCGGAGTTTCTCCTCCTTCTTCCTCAAGGCGGTAATGAATGGAGGAAACCTGAGATTTTGCATCCTCCGCTTTCAGTTGTATCTCCAGTGGATCTTTATAAAAGTCATACTCTCTGATGCTTTTAATTTTTGTTTCCTTGTTCTTGGAATCCACAATAGGGGAAAGTTGAGGGGGAGTGCCGTCAATCTGAAAATCCTCCAGTTCTCCTCCAATAGAAATCTTTCCGTTTTCATTGCGCTTTAGAAAAATTTTCTGTCCTTTTGTGAGAGAAGCATCTTCTTTGAAAGTAAGAATATTTTCCCATTTATTGGAATCCTTCCAAGAATTGCTAAGGGAAATGCTATATCCATCCGGGGCTGTGTATGTTATGCTTTTATACCAGCCCTTCGCACTTGGAAGTTCATCTTGCTTTACTGTGATGGAATTTTCATAGTATACCTCTACCTTTGCTACAATCTTCTTTGATTCATAGCTGCTATCCTCTGATGCCGGTGCCGTAGCTGAAACTATTACCGTTCCAATTTGCCCATCCTTAAACTTAAGAATACCGTGTTCTTTGTCTAAGTCCGCAATCTGACCGCCATCTTCCAGTTCATAGACTACTTTCCCTGTTGATTTTTGCCCAATTGTTTTAAGAGAGAAACTATGATCTCCGCTTCCATTTATTTTTGTTAATCCATAGGGAATTCTATACTCATATATTGAAACATCATTATCTTCTGCAATTCCTCTCTGATACTCACTGGGAGCAAATCGAAAGCCGCTTTGGTGGCCGGGAGTAATGTTAATTGTGAAATCATCTGTAAAATGGTTATAAGGAATCCCGTCTTTATACCATGATGAAATATTTGCTATGATTTGCACTCTTCCCAAACCATTCATCAGAATTTTTTTATGATCAGGGGAAAAGACGACTATATTACTTCGTCTATCCTCATCACTAGCATAATCATAAGTAACTTCACCTGCTACTTCTTCAAATACTTGGGGGAGTACTTCTCCTCCATTATCTCCGAAATGAAAATCTTCGTTCCGATTACGAAAATACTTCCCTGCATATTTCTTTCTTGCCGGCAAGTCTGCTTCCACCGTTAGTTCTCTATGTTCCGGATCCTCAGGGATGGTCGCTATTAACTTGTACATACCAGGAGAGTTAATTACTATTTGCCCCAAATCATGTAGTTCTTTTATATTCCCCTTCGAGTCCTTTATAAAGTATTTTATTTTCCCATTGAAATCATTACCTGTATAAATGACTTTTGCTGCAAAAGATAATGATTCCTCTTGATCAAAAACCAACTCCGGAATATCACTCCAAAACAAAGTGCCATCCCAAATCGATTTTTCTTCAAATTTTAAAAGAACATTATTTGCTTCTCCTATATCATCTCTATTTACTTGTCTTTCTCCATCCTTATATTCAATAAGCCGTTCAACAGAAATGCCCTTATAAACACCACGAAGATTCAGTAGAATAGTATAACCCTCTTTAAAATACGTTGGAGAAATTGCATGAGTTACTTCTCCGGAGTCATCGGTCTTTCCCTCATAGGACCAAGCCAGTATCAATCTATCCGATGGACTAAGTTTATTGCTCTCTGGTTTTTCTACTATTTTATTTACTTCCTCGTCGCTTAATGGTTTTATTTTTCTTGTTGTTTCCTCTTGAAATATGCTACTATCACTTACTCTTCCATTGGTTCTAAGGGAAGAATCGCTTGCTTTTTCTCCATTGTTATGGATGCCCGGTATAAGATTTGAAGATGCTTTCTCCTCCGGATCTATTTCATCCGCATTTTTTTCAACATCCTCCTCATTTCCCTCATTATCTCCACGGAAAAATACCAGCATATCAAGCTGTAAAGAACCCTCTCCTCTTGAAATATTCTTTTGATCTTGGTTTTGAAATTGAATAACAATCTTTTTCAAGTTAGGTTGATTTGCCTCTACTTTCCAATTTACCGGAAACTGAAAAAGAACTTGCAGTATCACAAGACACAAAGCAATTATTCTCTTCCCCCGCTTTCCCAAGATTAAGCCTTTCATCCGTAAACTCCCTTTCTCTGAAAGCAGGAAAGAGGCTTATGCTCTTTCCTGCTTTCAATCTTTCTTCTGCCTAATACTATTTTATCTTTTCCCTAAAATAGTTTCTTTGCAAGCCTTTTGATTAGTTACAATCCTATTTCTTATGTTGTACCGCTCCATTCACTACCCATCTTCCTTCCACATCCACTGCATAGCCATCGGAGGTAGTGGTGTTTCTATAAAGAGCTCCTTCATTCTGTCCTTGCGGGTCTAAGTAGTAGCAGTTTCCGTCAATCCACTGCCAACCGGTGAGCATTCTACCCTTCCATCCGTCAGAGTTTGGGAAAAGATAGTATTTGCTGCCGTTCACATCTACCCAGCCAGTTGCCATATAGCCGGAATCCAAGAAATAATACCAGTAGGACTTTCCATTGTATGCTTCATAGCCCCAGCTATTCTTCGGATAGCTTCCGTCCGCTCTTTTGTACCACCAGCCCTTTTCATCCTGTATCCACTGGCCTCCGGATAGAGAACGGTCCACGCCAAGTACCTGTCCTGAAAAGCTACTGCTTACTTTAAAGCTTCCGGAACCACCCCCGGAACTTCCCCCGGAGCCACCGGAACCGGAAGAGCTGCCACCGGAACTGGAGGAGCCGGAGGAACTACCTGTGCTTCCACCGATAGATTTTTTCTCTGTAGGTTTTACCTCAAAAATAGGAGAAGTTATTCTTGTGTCCGCAACCAAATCCTCATTAGCAATAATGGGACGAATTTCATATCGTTCATTATTAACATAAAATTCTGTTCCCTCCCCATAAATATCATCCGTATCCTTTATAAGAAAGCGATATTTTCCAATTTTATAATTCGGACGTATGAAATAGTTAAACTGAAATTTTCCGGCAGAAAAAGCTGTTAATTCTGTTGTATTCATAACATAATCTCTATTGCCATTCTCAAAATTAAACAGTGAAACCTGAAATTGATTTAAGTTAGGTCTATAATATTTAAAGCTATTAATAATAAAAGGCTCTGCCTCATCGGGTTGCAGTTCTGTACCATCTGTAAGCACAATTTTATCCATACTCAATGTTACTCTCTTCATCAAGTCCCCTACATGGACATTGTGAATATCAAAGCTGGACTTTAAATAGACCTTGCTGATGGTCTTTTGGGCTTCTACTGTGAATTCCTTACTTATCAAAAGGTATTTTCTTCCCTTAGCACTATCCAACTCTAATGGTAATATCTTACTAATTCGATTCGAATTATTCGAAATTTGATAATAAAATTTTGTATTGATATATACTCCAGTTTTATTAAACAAATCATTATCATCATCTCTAAGCATAAAATATAAATCAGATCCTTTTTGTATCTCAAATATATATTTATAGCGATAGACGCCGGGAGTATAGTAGTCCAAGTTATATACTTCCCATTCCCCATTCACTTTTTTCTCTACAATTCTGTTTGGCTGGATATGTAGCAAGCTGAAATCTTTTGGTACTCCATATTGCTGTACTGAATAGCCCACTATATTAATATCTTTGTTGCGTATTACTTTCATATGGTCTCTAGCAGCCACATCTGCTGTATCAATTTCCGCTGTTACGGACAGAATTCGATTTTTCCTGTCCGCCTTTTCTTCCTCCTCATTTGCATAGTGGGGGGTATCTGCCAAGGCTCTTCTGCTTCTGCTTAATGGAGTGAGAGTCTCTTCTGCCGCTCTGTCCGTGCCGCCTAAGGCTTCTGTAGAAAGGGAGGATTCCTCTTCTGCCTCTTCCTTTTCCTTATCAGAGGCTTCCATTTCCTCTACAGCTGAAGAATCTTCCGCTGTGTCTTTCTCTGCGTCTTCCTCCGCAACAGTCGCTGTATTGGAAGCTGTTTCTCCTGTATTTCCCACTTCTGACGCACTCGTCTGAAGGCTTTCTTCCTGCTCTAAAGGAAGAGCATAGGCTAGAGTGCTACTCGCACCCACTCCCAGTACAACACTAATTCCTAAAGCCAGCATGTTTTTTCTTCTCATCTCCATCGTCCTTTCTTATTTATTGCCATTTCACGATATAAAATTATACTATATTTCTATCCATTTGTGGAAATTTTATTGTTTTTGCACTGCTCCATTCACTACCCATCTTCCTTCCGAATCCACTGTAAAACCATCGGGAGTAGTGGTATTTCTATAAAGGGCTCCTTCATTCTGTCCTTGTGTGTCTAAGTAGTAGCAGTTTCCGTCAATCCACTGCCAACCGGTGAGCATTCTACCCTTCCAACCGTCAGAGTTTGGGAAGAGATAATATTTACTGCCGTTCACCTCTACCCAGCCTGTAGCCATATAGCCGGAATCCAAGAAATAGTACCAGTAAGACTTTCCATTATAGGCTTCATAGCCCCAGCTGTTCTTCGGATAGCTTCCGTCCGGTCTTTTATACCACCAGCCCTTTTCATCCTGTATCCACTGGCCTCCGGATAAAGAACGGTCTACGCCAAGTACCTGTCCTGAAAAGCTACTACTGACCTTAAAGCTTCCGGAACCACCACCGGAACTTCCTCCTGAGCTAGCGGAGCCACCACTTGATCCACCGGAACTACTGGAGACAGCTTTAGAGGCAGAACCGGAATTGCCTGTATTGCCGGAATGATTTTCTTTCTTCTCTACTTTTACCGCATCGAAGAAAGGGGAAGTTATTCTTGTAATGGTTGATATATTATGATCGGGGATAACCCTACGGACTTCATAGGGCTCATTATTGACATAAATCTCTGTACCTTGGCCATAAGTATCATCAGTTTCCGACACTAAGAAACGATAGTTATCCACTGTATAATAAGGCTGTATTACATATAGTACCTTATAACGGCCTTCCGGAAAAATTCTGTCTTCTTCCTGCGTAAACCTGAGATTTCCGTTTTTTCCCGCTTCATTCGGATAACTTTCTAAATAGAGTTTATACTGATTCAGGTTTTTGGGAAAATCGTTACGAAAATTCATAAGAAAAGGCTGTGGCAAATCCTTAGGCAGAAGCTCCGTACCATCTTTTAAGACAATCTTCTCCACTTGAAGTGTTGCCCTCTTCGTAGTATCACCTGCCTTAACATTATGGATGTCAAAGCTGGAACGGAGATATACTTTCGCCATAACCTTTGCTTCCTTCACGGTAAAAGTTTCGCTTTCAAAGGTATAATATTTATACTTTGCATCTTCCCGTTGAGTAGCTTTCAAATTATCTTGATCATAACTATGTACCCCTTTCTGATAAAAATACCTTTCCTCCACAGAAACACTTGTATAAGCAAATATACCATCTCCATCCTGTTCTGCTATTGGTAAAATATAAAATTGGCTCTTCTTTCCTTCAGCAAGTGTATATACATAGTGATACTCCCCCGGGGTAAAGTAGTTGAGATTGTAAGGAACCCACTGACCATTTACTTTCTTTTCCACTTCCCTCTCCGGGAGAATTTTATAAAGATCCGGGCTTGGATTATTGATGACTCCAGGCTCATTTCCTCTTAAAACGACACCTGTTACGTTTACTTTTTTATCTCGAAGCACTTTCATATGATCTCTTGCCGGAAAGTCCCAATCTTCAAATGATACAGTCACCCTTATAACCTTATTGTCAAGGGATCTCGTTACTACAGCACTTCTAAACCCTGAATATCCGGAGGTCATTACCGTAGATTCTGTTCCTTCTATATCTTCTTTAGAGTCCTCTATAGACTCCCCCTTTCGCTCATCAAGTTCCTCTGAGTCTTCCGCTTCAGTAGTCGGTACTTCTTCCTCTATGGACGCAGTTTTCCCTTCCACAGCAGTCTCTTCCGAAAAATCCTCTAATCCTTCTACAGTTCCTGCTGTTTCAGCAGTTTTTTCTACCTCCGGAACGTAAGTATCCTTATTGTCTAAAATATCCGCATAGCTTGCAGGGGCAAAGAGCCCTGTACAAAGTACCGCACTCAGTCCTAACGCCAGCATGTTTTTTCTTCTCATCTTGATTATCCTTTTTCCCTGTTATTTTCCAATGTATTCTTACACTTTATTTTCTCTCTGGGAGAATCTTTTACTTCTTGCTATAACAAACTATAAAGCTCTATCACAATCTATAATGATTCTGTTTCCATACTTATTTTCATACGTACTTTTATACTTATTTTTATATTTATTTCTATACATATCTCTATACATATCTCTATACATATTGTTGCACTTATTTCTACGCTTATTTCCTTATATAGTTTCAGGGAAAGGTTAAAATTTCATGGTAGTAGCCTTTCCCTGATGGGAGAAAGACACATTTTCCAACAAGACGTTTTTAAAGCAAATGCTTACTCATCCTGCTGTGTCTTCTCCCTGATTGGTGCCTTAAGCTTTACTACGCCGTGAACTAAGAGCTTTGCCCTTTCGATTCTAAGCTTCGTATTCTTTCTTATTGCACCCCATATTCAATTTTTCCTTCGGCTTAGTTAGCAGTGCTGTTGATGAAGGTAGATACCTTCTGGCCTACCAGCTCCAAAAGTTCCTTACCTACTGTCTTAAATGCACTTGCCAAGAATACAGCTACTGCAATAAGAATCAGCATAGAGATGAAGTTTGTGTCTCCGTTCTCCTCATGGAAGAAACGATCTACAGCCTTCTCCCCGCGAATTTTTGTTGCCAAAATCATGTCATCAAGTCTGGTCATAAAGACTCCTTTCTCTCAGCGAGACACCGATTCGGTGCTCTTGTGTGTTATTGTTTGATATTTATTTTGAAAGTAACCTAAGGCTACTACCATGAACGACTTAGTGCTTAAAGCAAGAGGAACTGGAACTCTTCGTTCCCCAGACGAATGCTTGCCTTGTCCTGTAAGGGAAGCTCCACATTGCTTACGCATTGCTGTCCATTTAGGAAGCTATGGTTTGTGGAATTGTTGTCTTGCAGAAAATACTGTCCGTTTCTGCTGATAATGTTGGCATGACTTCTACTGATTGCCTCATTGTCATGAATCACATAATCCACAAATTTTTCTTCTTTTCCCAAACGGAAAATGTTGCCTGTAATAGGAATCCTCTCTCCATTCTTAATTCGGAGTAGATAGGGCTGTTTCGGCGTGTCCGGTGCCTTGGTATAGTTTAATACCGAGGTTTCCTCCCCTCGAAAGCCACTATGCAAAACCGTAGTATCTCCGAAGTTTCTTCCTCCATTTCCCACAGCTTCTTGCTGATTGGAAAACAGGGGGCTTGGCTTGGCCGGCTGTAAAGTTCCCTTCGCTACCGAAGGATTGCTCTTCGGGATATTCATTCCGGAACCGACCGAAGGATTGCTCTTCGGGATATTCATCCCGGAACCGACCGGAGCATTGGTTTTGGGATTTCCTGCGAAATTGCCTTGGCTATTTACCGGGGCATTGGGCAAGCTTTTTATCCCGGGCAGTTCCTCCCCCGGCTTGTCTTTTCCGGACTCCTTTCCGGGAACCTGGAAGGAAAATCCTCCGGAAGCCGGTTTTTTCGCCTTCGGAGCAGCAGAAGCGGTTTTCGCCTTTCCTCCGGGAAGATTGAAGGAGGCAGCGGATTTTTTCTTTCCGCCCTTCTTCGCCAGTTCAATCTTTTTTAAAGCCTCTTTTCTTGCCTTCAGCTGTTTCTGCTGTGCCATATATTCCTTGGCTCTGTTGTTGTTGTAATGCTGTAAGAGGTAGAAAAGAGAGATTCTTTCTTCCTTGGGAATATCATCCGGTACAGGAATATCCGGAATAGCTTCCTCCACTGCATTTTCCTGCTTAAGAGGAGCTCCTACAGAGGATAGGGAGGATTGCTCGAAAAAGCTTGTTGCCATACCCCCTATGGAAGAATTGGCAACGGCATTTCCGATTTCGGCTACGCCCTGCTGCAGGCTTTCCTTTGCTGCCGGAGCAAGGGGTGTTCTATCCTTCTTTCCTTCCCTTTCCATCTCTGTCAACAGGTTCAAGAAATCCAGTGAAGAAAATACCGGAATACTGTTTAAGTAATTCAGGATTTTGGTGACATAGCTTCCTTCTTCCGGATTCTCAAACTGTGCCTGGAACATTACAGACTTCAGGAATTCTCTCTGATCCTTCTGCTCTTTCTCATTTTCCACCGGAAGACAGATGCACTCCGTCTCCCCGGTGGATACGTCGGTATAAATCTGGTTCAGATCCAAGAGGATGCAGGCGGGATCCAGCATATATTCCTCTGCAGATACCATGGCCTCCGTGATTCCCTTGAAAATCCCCATAAAGCTTTGCTTAGTTACCGGCCGGGCAAAAAACTGGTTTGCCGTAATCTTTCCGGTAATGGTGTAGCGGATAAAACGCTGTGTATCCATCTGCATATAGTTGGTAGAGGCCAGTCCCTTGGCCTTGTTGCTGGTAAGCATATTCAGACTGATATTGTCCAGCACATCCTCATCCTTGAGCTGATATACCAGAAAACTGCTGGCTCCTTGGTTTTCGTATTTGAATTCTTTCATACTATTGCTCCTTTTTGCTTACTTTTCTCCCCACATTTTGGCTTTGGCACTCTGGGTAATATCCATCTTTTTCTTTCCGAACATATCAAACCAGACGCCCATTTTATATGTGACGGTAAGGGTAACATCTCCTCCCGAACTTTCGACCTTGAAGTTCATGCCGTCCAGTCCTCTCTCTACCCCGAAGGCTTTCAGTTTTTGATTTGCCTTGGAGTCACTGGTGTCTCCGGTCAGGTAGGCTACAAAACGTCTTTTGGCATCATCATTTCCCATACCCAGGGCGGCGCCCATACCTTTTTTGCTTCCCTTATACCAGTCATTGGGGCTGGAAAAATATTTGCTGGAAAAGAATCTTCTGTAGCCGTCCTGAAGGAGGTCGCTAAGGCTTCCCCAGAAGCCGTTGGCACCGTCCAGGCCCGAGGCAATCTGATTGTTGGCATAGGAATCCATTCCCAGACTGGTTGCGGATTGTACCAATGCGTGTGCGATTTGGTTTTGGGCGTTAAACACGAAGAAGAAGCCGTTTAATGCCATAAACAAAGCGCAAAAGATAGGAAGAATGATGGCTGCTTCTATAGTTACCGAGCCTTTTTCCGTATTCTCTCGTTTCATCTTTACTCCCTTCTCCTTTAATACGCCAAATCCTTTTGCTTTTCGAAGGGGAAGCCTCCGGTAAGCGTAGGAGATAAATTCATAAATATGTTCAGCTTGTATTTGTTGTCGGAATGCACACTGGTGTAGGCCTTGTTGATGTCGAAATCAAAGTCCTTCTTGTGCTTTTCCTTGGCTTCCAGCTGAATGAGGTTCTGCATCCGATCTGTATATTGATCGTAGGGGGTGCATAAAATCATCAAAATAGCGCCGTGGGCAGTGTAGTCCAGCGGGAAATAGCCCATCTCGTTTTTGTCATTGGTTTTTCCCGAGCCGTCCTGTCCTCCATGCTTGGCAGAATCATCATGGTATATGGCTACTTCCGTACCGGTGGAGCTACCTCCCCCTCGCTTACTTTCAAACATCCCACCTAAGGTTGATTTCTGGTCATCACTTAAATCCAGGATTCCGGCCATGTCTTGTGCCAGATGGGGTAATCCCTCAATGGAAAGGTATGCCTTGGTCTTGAAAAGCACCTGGGTTCCTCCATTTACCAAAATTACCATATCCAGGAAGGGTTCCAGTAAGAGGAAGATGACGGTAGCTACAATACGTACCGGTCCCAAACCGGAAAGTGCCTTCAGAATATCCGAGTTAAATACCGCATAGCAATCCACCATCAGGCGAAGCATATAGCCGTCAAAGAAGGCGCCGGCCTGGGCAGTGTACTCGGAGTTTGCACCGGTAAGCATATATTCCAGTTCCGCTCCCTTAAACATCGGATCCGATCCGGAATTATTCCCCAAAGAGGCGATGTCGCTCATGGCGCCCCCTTTTCCGCCCTTATCCGATCCGCCTGCCAGGCTAAATACCTTTTGGAAGCTATATCCGGTCAAAGTGGAGCCCTTCTTATAGGTCGTTCGATTCGGCAGATTGTATGCCGCGTAACCATATAAGAGGAAGGCGTGATAATACTCTTGGTAGTTCACCAGGAACTTCGCCAGATTGATAAAGTGCTCTGCCATCCAGGTTACCAATCCCGCTAAAAACTTTGCCAGATTAATCAAGAAGCTGGCCAGCTTTGTAATCATTTTGAAAACATTCGGAACTCCATAGCAGGCATCCGCAAAATCTATCGCATCCTGTAACATCCCTGTAAATCCGGAAGCCGTTAAGAGGGTTGAGGTATCAAAGGAGCTGGTATGCGCTAATAAAGCCGGATTAATATTGGAGTCCAAACTGTTGTCATAAAAAATCTTCATATCCATCAGCTTTTGTGCCAATCTTCCGACGGCAATAACTTCTTTGACTCCCTCTTGGTCCGCAGTCGCTGATTTATCTAAAACATCTACCAGATCATCCACATACTTAGCCACGTCCTCCTTAAAACCCTTCATTTCTATCTTTCCCAATGGCGCGGAAGATAATTCCGCCATGGAATGACCGGAAGCGGTGAAGGAGCTCAGGGCAGTAGCCTGATTGTTTAAGCTTGTTTTTTCCGCCTCTACAATGGCATCGATTCCTTTTTGAATCTGTTCATTGGCAAAATCTTCCGTGACCTTATGCATTTCCTCAAACCACTTATAGGCATCCGTTCCTATGGTTTCCGCTCCTTCTCCATCAGGAATTTCCCCATCTGCGGCAGTTCCTGTTGTTGCCACCTCTGTGCTGCCATTCGCCGGTACTGTGGCTACCTCTGTACCGGTGCCGTTACCTGCTGCAGGAATGGTAGCAATCTCTGTACCGGTGGAAGCTGCGCTCTCCGTTGCCGCCTCTTTGCTTTCCTCTTTCTTTTTCTTCGTTGCCTCCTTCACTTCACTAAGGTCTTTTTTCACCTTTTCCATCTTTTCCTTTAAATCCTTGGAGGCATCATAAAGGTTTCCAAGACTGGTGCTAAGCTCCTTCGTAGCGGTAGCCAGCTCTCTGGCCGCTGCATCCGCAGCCGCCTCTGCGGCGGGAAGACCTTCCTCCTGCCCGCTGTTTCTGATGGATTCAACGGTTTGCATCGCCGTTTGAAAGGCTTGATATTTTGTTTTGTAATTCTGACATTTCTCCTTGAAGTCCTTCGCCTTCTCCTGAAAGTCCTTGACACTGTTAATCATATCCTTGGTGTCATTGGCATAGCCTACCGCCTTGTTCGCTACTTCTGCTCCGGCGTTCAGCTGCTTCATTCCGGGAAGACCGTCCAGCTTCTTCTTAATACGGTCCAGGTCAAAGCCGTCCCACATGGCCTGTGCCATAACCGTATATTCACTGGCCTCATAAATCTGCTGCTTCAGGATGGAGGCGCTACCCAGACTATGCTGTCCGGAAGCCTCCATACTCTGTATGCTTGCCCCCTTGCCCAAAGCATTCATATTGGCCTTCATATAGCCCTGGTAAGTGGTATTGATATCATCCTTTTGAGAAATGGAAAGCAAATCAAAACGCTCTTCCACATAATCATCATAGTGACCTAAAGTTGAATAGAGGGAGCTTCCCATGACCTCCTTCATTAATTCCTGAATACTTTGAATCCGTGCGTATTCTATGAAAATGAAGGTGGACATCAATAGCGGAGAAACCACTAAGGCTAAAAAGATGGATAGCATGCCCTTTGTCCCGTTGACTTTTCTTTTCAGAAAATGTCGTATTGCTTTTCTTTTTTCTTTAAACCATGCTTTCATATTCTTCTCCCCTATGAAAAAAACTTGTTAAGGCCTTTAACCACCTTGTCCACCGTTTCCAATACCGTTGCAAAGCTCTTCACCTTTTCACTGGCATATTTTGCAAGCTTTACGGAATGAACATAATCCAAGGCATCAAAGTCGTTGCAGGCTACCGTCGCATCCAATTGTTTGGTTTCGGAAACGCCGATAAAACGCATTAACTCCCCAAATAAAAATCCATAGTTCTTGTGCATGGTAATTTCGATATGATGTCTTCCGATATCATCGTTGGCACGTTCTACCTTAATATCCACCTCACCCTTTGACTTTGCCAGGCTCACATTGGTGAGACGATTGTTCAGAAAATTAGAGGCTCTGGAATTTGCCGCATCGATTCGATCTTGCTTTTTCCCCATAATCCAAAGGTAGCGATACACCCCTATATTCGTAATATCTTCTTCACTCACCAGATTCAAATCCTTCTTGGCAGATCCATACTTGTAATTCTCCGCCACAACCTGCGCCGCCTCATTGGCCGTAACATGGAACATGACATTTTGGTAAAGGTACATACTAAAACCGATGAAGAACACCAGTATCAGAATACAGAGCAGCATACCGATGGACCATTCAATCATGACGGTGCCATCTTCCCCTTTCTCTCGAAATCCCTTTCTCATCTTGACTCCTTTTCCTTACAGAAAATCCTTTTCCTTTGGCACCGAAGCTTTTCCCTCCGGCACCCTCTTCAGCACTTTTCCTACTGAAGCTTTTTTCTTCGTAATAACGCTTTTCTGCGAAAGCATTATTTTTCGTCGTAATACTGCTTTCTACGGAAGCTTTATTCTCCGTCGTAGTACTGCTTTTCTCCTAAGATTCCGAATACCTCCTCAAAGTTTTTGTCCAGCCAGGAATCCTTCACAACATAGAAATTGCTCTTTCCGGTGGAAGCAAAGGAATCCGGAAGTACCTTTAGATTCTCAATTTCCTTGGGGAAGTAATAAGAATCCACAGGAGCCGCGGCAAAGGCACCGCTGCCGATTTCCTTTAAATTCTTGGGCATGTGAACTTCCTTCAGGGACTTACAATTCTGAAATGCCGCTTCTTCAATACTTTCTACGGAATTGGGGATGCTAATCTTTTCCAGTGCGGAACAGTTCAGGAAGGCGGAGTCCGGAATCACCTTTAACTGTTCTCCCAGAAAATTCACTTCCTTTAAGCTGGTGCAGTCTCTAAAGCCAAAGTTGGCAATGCTAGTTACCCCTGCCGGAACATCCAGACTTTCCAGGTTATGGTCAGACTTTACGCTGATCTCGGATGTCTGGTTCTTCGGCAGCACAATCTTCTTTACCTTCTTCAAAAGAGTAAGGCCGTAGCCCAGCTGAAAATCATCATCGCTTTCAAAATACAGTTCTTCCAGCTGCACATCATCATCGGGTCCTAAGCCGGAGTCAAAGGACTTTGCCCGCTTGGGAATCACAATCACCTTCTGCTTGGCACCCTCTTCATTCAGATTGGCAATGGAGTCCTCTCCCATCCATTCAAAATAGTCTTCATTTGGTTTGGCATTGGCTTTCTCATTTCCCTTACCGCTGTCTGCCTCCTGCTTGCTGTCTCCCTGAGCACTCTTCTCTTTTCCTCCGTTGCAGGCGGTAAGTCCCAAAGCCAAAGCCAAGATTCCTAAACCTAACAGTGTTCTTCTCTTCATTTTTATTCCCCTTTCTGATTGTTTTCTTTTGCTTTTTATCTTCTATTACTTTAATTAGTCAACGAACTTCTGTGTATTTCCGAGCTTCTACATATTCCGCTCTTAAATATTTTCCTTTAATAATTCCTCGAAGAAGGTCTTCTCCGCCAGGGTCTCCACCAGCGCCTCCGTTCCGGCGTGTTCATATCTGGGTACCCCTCCCAGCTCTCGAATGCCGATTTTGGGAAGGCTCTGGCCGGTTTTGTTACTGAACTTGTTGTATACGGTGTACATTCTCTTCATGATGGGAACGGGGGAATTTTCCTCCTTAATCTGCAAGGCCTGTAGCATTCTTAGGAACTTGTCGTTTCCGATTTCCGATCCGTCTACGGTGAGCACAATGCCGTGCACTCCCCGGTAAACCGCTAAGCTGTCGTCATCAATGGAGAAGTCCCCGTCCAGGATGATAATGTCATAGGAGCCCCCAAGCTTTAGCTCCCGAAGCAGCTTCTGTCTCTCCTCTAAGGAAAGCTCCATCATATCCAGGGCAATCTTGGCTTTGGAGAAGAAGTACACCCCTCTTGGATCCTGGCGAACCGCACTTTCCAGCTTTAAGCGGAAGTTGGCCTTCTGCTCCTTTAAGGCAAATACCACATCGCTCATGTCCAGCTGTCCTCCGGCATGGAAGAAGATATCCGCCGAGCCGTAGCGCTCCATATTCAAGTACAAAACCCGATGTCCCGCCTGGGCAAAATGATAAGCGCAGGCTGCCGCCATGGTGGAAGCCCCGGTTCCTCCGGCTACCGAGCCGAAGGCAAAGACCTTACAGGGATCCTCTCCGATTTTCAAACCGGTAATGCCCTGAATCCGCTCCGCATAGAGGCTTAAAA
Source organism: uncultured Oribacterium sp. (assembly GCA_963542215.1). Taxonomy (GTDB): domain Bacteria; phylum Bacillota; class Clostridia; order Lachnospirales; family Lachnospiraceae; genus Oribacterium. The sequence continues at coordinate 41,854 of CAUTXF010000007.1, forward strand.
TCTGCTTATAAATCAGCTCCGCCTTCTGATACTTGGAGATGGCCGCCTCGTCCTTATAGCTTTCGATTTCCGCGGACTCCACGAAGTACGCAAAGCTGCACTGCTTGGGAAGAAGGGCGGTGTTGATGTCAAAGGAGGCATCCGCCACCAGCACATCCATCTTTACCTCCCGAACGGTCTTCAAGGCCAGTTCTTCGTCGGTAAAGGAATACAGCTCAAACTTCTCTCCAAAGCGGGTGCTAAACACCGTTACGATTCTTTGTAAGTATTCCTTGTCCTGTTCCAAAATCGCTAATTTGATTTTCATTTCCTTCTCCTTTGCTCTTTTCCAGCTTATTGATTGCTCTATTTGTCCTACTAAGCGGGGTTTCCGGCTATTTCCGCAGGAGCCGCCGGTGCCGCTTCTCCGCCTTCCGCCGCCGCTTCCGGTGCTGCCTCCCCGCCTTCTGCCGGGGCTTCCGATGCTGCTTCTGTTCCTTCTGTCGGAGCTTCGGTGGCTGCTTCCGTCATCGGCTCTGTTTCCGCTTCCGTTGTTGCTTCGGGCTTTGTTTCCTTTTCCTTACCCTTCTCCTCCTTGGAGGCATCCTTGCTGTCCTCCGTAAAGATTTCCTTCTTCACGATATTTCGTTTGATAAACTGATATACCTTGGGAGAGGTTTCCACCATGCATACACCTTTTTTATTAAAGTAATCCACGCCGAAGAATTGAGGGGTAATCACCATCTCTCCCTTTAAATTGATAAAGCCCCAGTAGTCATCCTCCATCACGCCGGCCAAGCCTTCCGAGAAGCTTTTCGCCGCCTTGTACTTAGGCTCCAGTACCACTTCTCCCTTCAGGTTGGCAAAGCCCCATTTTCCCTTCCGGGAAAAGGCGAAGATACCGTCTTTTCCGATGCCGTCCACTTCCTCAGCGGAAAAATCCGAAACCTGTTCCCAGTTTTCATTGTAGATATGGTAGGCGCCGTCCTCCTTGGCCAGGATGCAGCCCTGAGCAATAAAGCTGTAGTCCGGATTGATCTGCACCGCTTCGAACGTTCGTTCTTTTTCTATCTTCTTTCCGTTTTCGTCTTTTTTCGCCTTCCCCTTTTCATCCTTTACCGTATACTTCAGCTCCACTTCCTTGCCTTCCGAATCGACAAAGAAGACCCTTTTTGCCTTTTTCACCACTGCCTTTCCCTTTTGGAAACGGCTGGCTTCAGAGAATCCACCGAAGAGTCGGTCTCCCAAGGCATTGTAGTAGCTGTATTCTCCCTCTTCCTTGATAGGAATTCTGTCCTCCGCATAGTAGCCGATGTCTTCGGGATTTTTGTTGGAAAATACCCCTTGGGTCACTTCATTTTTATCCATCAGAATGGTTTTTCCGTCCTTACGAAGCAGACGATAGCCCTTCTCTCCGATGGGTCCTACAAATTCCTGCTTTAAGGAGTTGGAAGATTCCCCGTCTGCCGGGATATAGCCTGCTCCCTCCTTGTTTTTCACCCCGTAGAAGCCGTTGGAAAGGGGATAATAGCTGTCGTAGTTTCCATAAAGGGTTTTGAAGGAATACAGCATTTTTTGGTATTCCTCTTGGAAGGTCTTATCCTTGGACCCTGCCTTTTTCGCCTTATCCAAAAAGTAAAAGGCATTGGCATAATCGTTTTTCTGAATGTATAGTCGGGAAATCGCCAGAGCAAAATGCGGATTTTCCGGATAGGCCGCCTGAGCCATCTCTGCCGCTTCCATATATTCCTTGTAGCGGTCTTCCTTTTCCTCATAGGCCTTTTCATAGGCATCCATCATCTTTTCGTAGATGGCTTCTTCCTTCTTAATGCCCAGAGCCTCTTTATAATTTTCTCCCGCCTTTTGGTACAGGCCTCTCTTCTCAAAGTCCGCGGCTTCCGCCACTTCCTGCTGATATCGTTTGACCTGTCTCTGCTGGTCGGAAATCTTACTATACCAACCCATACCGGTAATCAATACCAGGGCAAAGGCAACCCCCATCTGTGTCTGTGTCACAAGCTGCTCCTTTCTATATCAGAGAAAGCATGGCTGCAAAGCCAAAACCGAAGTAGATAAAAGGTCCCAAGGGAAGGGCGTCCTTTAAGTTCTTTTTCTTTAAGAGTAAAACCGGAAGGGAACACAGGGCACAGAGCAGGAAGGAAAAAAGTAAGCTCACGCAAAATCCGTACATCCCTGTGAAGAACGCAAGACCGGTAAAAATCTTGATGTCCCCCATACCCAAGCCGGAACGGGAAATCTTATATAAGAGGCACAATAAAATCAAAGCGATAAATGCCGGTACAAAGCTGTTTAGTAAAATCATGGGGAAGTCCCCCTTGTAAAACAGAAGCTCCGGAATCATGAAGAGGAGTCTTCCCACAAGAAGCACTATGGTGCAGAGGTTTGGTATCTTCATGGTGTAAGCATCCACCAGCCCTGCCCACTCCAAAACCATGAAGCAAAAGAGAATCATGGCTAAGGCCAGGGTATGCACCGCCGTTTGTCGTACATAGTAGCCTGTCAGGAAGGAAAAAAAGGCCAAAGCGCCAATCACGGCATAGGGAGCTAAGAAGGACGACCTTGCCTGCCCCTTTAAAAATATCTTTATTACGAGAAAATACACGGCAATGCTGCATATACTGAAAACAGCGCCGCTAATAAGTCCTTGCATCATTCTCCTTTAGTTCCTTTCCATAAGCTTGTTTTATAAAGAAATTCCCGCAAAGGCGGAGGATAAAATAATGATAATAATGCCTAAGAAAATCAGCATGATGGGCATTAAGAGCTTGGCGGAAGCCTGTTCTCCCTTTTGCAAGAGTCTCTGCTTTTTCTCATTCCAAAGGTCACTGGACTGTCTTGCCAAAAAGAGGGGCAGCTCTCCTGCACCCTTTCCCATACTTTGCATTAAGGCACTGGTAAACTTGATAATCTCCGGAGAATTGGTGGCTCTTCCGAACTTGGCAATGGCCTCACTGTCCGCATGGCCGTTTCGGATATCCTCACTGGCATCCCGCATCAGGGCGTAGATATCCCCCTCTCCTCTGCCGCCCACCATGTTCCAGGCGTCTCTAAGGATCATGCCGGAGTTTACCAGAATCGCCATGGTGGAAACTACCTCCGGAAGCTCCGTCTCGCAGTTCTCCGTTCTCTTTACAAGCTTCTGCCGCATGGAGTCGCAACCGTAAATCAGCCCCACAATCGCCAGAAAGATGCCCAGATAGAAGAAGTTCCTGCTATCCTGCCAGCCTGCCAAAAGGCAGCCAAAGCATAAGATAAAGTGGAAAAAGCTAAGGGCCATAGCGTAATACACATTGGCATAGTATTCCGCATACATCTCTCCGTATAAGACCTTGGCGTTTTGCTCCAGGCGCTCGAAAAGCACGCCCCTCAAGCGAAGAGGCGGTAGCTCCGCCCAGCAAAAGCCCACGGTATAGATATCCTTTAACGGAAAATCCTTTTCTTCCAAGCCCTCCACCAGCTCTTCGTACTTCTGTCCCCGAAAAAGCTGAATCAGGAACAAAATCGCCAGAATGGTTCCTAAAATCATTGCTATGCTTCGCATCATTTTCCCCTTCTTACTTCACCACCTGCATAATCCGCTGTCCCATCACATAAGCTCCCGCAAAGATGCCGATGGCGATGGTCACCGCAACAATTCCTATGGGCGTGGAAAAGCTTCGGTTAAAGCTGGAGCCCATGCCCCGAAGCATCCCGGTAAGCACCACCGGAATAATCATCATGGCGGTAAACTGAATCTTATTGGAAGAAATCGCGGTCTGGATTTCCTCACTGATTTCCATCTTTTCTCCGATAATGTCCGCGGTTCTTCGGACGATTTCCTTGATATTTCCGCCGGCCCGGTAGCTGACGTTGAAAATGATGGCAAAGTTCTCAATATCCTTATTGGCACTGCGCTTTCCCAGAGAAAGCATCATGTCCTCAATGGCTAAGTTGTTTCGTAAGCCCAGAATCATTTCCGCGGTTTCCCTGGTGATTTTTTCATCCTCTCCGAACTCCATCACCATATCCTTATAGGTACTGTCCAGAGAATCGTGCATGTTCATTCCGCTGGCCAGCGCCACCGCCAAGGATTCCAGAAAGCCTCTAAACTGTCTGGCTAGCTCCTTCAGCCGTTTTTCCTTACATTGGTTGGCCCGGATGGGGAGGAAGAAGAAGCCGCAGAGACTTCCCACCAGCAGGAAAATGATTATGTTTCCGTACATGGTGGCCTTCGTCGCCCTTCCTGTGGCATCCAAAAACTGATTGCCGTAAAACACCAGACTCACCGCACCGCCGATAACCAGTGCTATGGCAAAGGCCTGAAGCTTTTCCCTGAAATTCAGGTAATATACGTTGTAATTGGTCAGCTCCGTTCCCAAGGGGGAAAGGTAGCTTGCCGGTTCTTTTTCCTTCTTTTTCCGAAAAAACATTTGTCCCTCCAAAGCGCTTAAATCACCGTGTTGATTCCTGCCAGACGAAGCTTAAAATCCTTCTGCATCTTATTTTCCGTCCGCTTCAAAATGCCGTGTACCTTGGTAACGGTACTCTGCTCGTCCTCCTCAAAAACATAGAGGGGGTTCAGAAGAATCTCTCCGTTATGGAAGCCCAAAACCTCCGTAATCTCCATGGTCTTTCGGGAACGGTCTCTAAGACGGGACAGGTGAATGATGATGTCCACCGCGGAACCGATCTGCTGTTTGATGGCTTCCAAAGGCACATTTGCCGCACCCTGCAATACCATGGTTTCCAAACGGCTTAACATATCCCTGGTGGAGTTAGCGTGTCCCGTGGAAAGGGAGCCGTCATGTCCGGTGTTCATGGCTTGCAGCATATCCAACGCCTCCCGGCCACGAACCTCTCCCACAACAATACGGTCCGGTCTCATTCGCAGGGAGGACTTAATCAAATCCGTCATGGAAATCTCACCCACGCCGGCGGAGTTGGCATTTCTGGTTTCCAAACGTACCAAGTTGTCTACATTTTCAATCTGTAACTCTGCGGTATCCTCTACGGTGATAACACGCTCGTCTCTTGGAATATAGTTGGACAGGGCATTCAGAAAGGTGGTCTTTCCTGAACCCGTACCGCCACAGACAAAGATGTTGTAACGAGCTTTCACCAAAAGCTGAAGCTTCTCCGCAATTTCCTTGGTGAGGGAGCCGAAGCGAATCAGCTTCTCCATGGTCATAGGCTCCTTGGAGAACTTACGGATGGTAATGGTGGGGCCGCAGAGGGCAATGGGGGGAAGCACCACGTTGACACGGGAGCCGTCCGGCAGGGTGGTATCACAAATAGGATTGGCCTGGTTTACTTCACGTCCTGCCAATCCAACGATTCTTTGGATAATATCCTCCAGCCTCTTCTCGCTTTCAAACTGCCGATCCAGCTGGAAAAGATGTCCCTTTTGCTCTATGAAAATGTTTTCCGGTCCGTTAATCATGACCTCGGTAATGCTTTCATCCTTTAAAATGGCATCTAAAAGACCGAAGCCTCTGATGGCTCCGTAAACCTGCTGAACAATGGAGAGCTTCTGCTCCACGGAGCAGTAAGAGTTGCCGATTCTCTGGGCAACCACTTCCTTCACCTTCTCCTCCAACACGTCATCTTCAATCTGGCTTAAAACAAAGTTCGAAGAAATAAAGGATTTTAACTCCTCAACCAATCTTTGCTCCTCTGCGTAGGTCATGTATACTCCTTTCCCTCATCACGAAAATGCCAAAACCGCCCCCAACCCCCTTCCTTTTCCAAAGAGGGTTCGGTTTTTCCCGGGATATCCTTATTCAATTTTCTCTTTCTAAAACACGATTTATACCCTTTAAATTTTTTATTAAAATAATAAAATTAGAAGAAATTGCAAGATAAATAATAGTTAGTTTGGCCTTTCCTGTCAATATAATTCTATTTTATATTAATTTAAATTTAATTTATTCAATAATTTAATTAATGGAAAAGCATTATTTTACGTGTATTTGTATGCGAATTTAATGTTTATTCCTGCCTATTTTTCTTCTTTTCCCCCTTATTTTTGTAAATATCCTACAAAAATACTATGGTTTTTTCTAAAATTTGGCCAAGAAAAAAAGAGAAACTGTACAAAAATAGTTTCTCTTTTGGTTTTTAAGGCTCGCTCCGATGCAGTATGGGTCTATAAGTGGGGCACGCTCTCGATGGCCTCGTCCTGCAAAGGGAAGAACGGCATCTATTGAAGAAATACGCTCCCATGCATAATAGGTCTGTAATCGTGGCACGCTCTCGCTAACTTCGCCTTCGCAACGGTACTAACTTCAAGCTTCGCCTTGCTCGCTTTCAGTAAGTGCCGGCGGGCTCAGATTGCCTCTCTTACAGACCTATTATGCATCTGTCGCTGTATCTGTTTAATTTCTACAGTCCTTCTCTTCGTAGGTTTGTAAGTAACGGCAAGCTCACATTACCCTCTTCCATGCCTATACTGCATCTGTCGCTTTGACTTTTAGGGTTCTACAGTGCTTGGCTTTGTATGTTATCCCAAAGCCCTGATAAGCTTAGATAGTCCTCTTACAGAATATACTGCAATCGCACTACCATAGGACTTATTTACTTAGCTTATAGGATGAACGTGACTTATTGGAGAAAACGTGTTGATGAAAACTGCTCTGCAACCTTGTAAAGCAAGGCTGTAGGGCGGTTCATTTTTTTAACAATTTGGAGGATTAACAAAAGAGGTTGAAAAAAATTCAAAGGAAGAGAATAGCCTCTTAGACCGGTTATTCTTTAAAGAAGCACAGTTCATAGTACCGAGAAAAGGAAGAATTTTCGGCAATATAGGTCTGCATGTGAGGCAATCTAAGCCCGTCGAAACTTACCGAAAGCCGGCGGAGGGAAGGACTGTAGAAATCAATCCAGTGAAGCGACCGAAGCAGTATAGGCATGAAAGAGAGCAATCTGAGCCCGCCGGTACTTGCGAAAAACAAAGGTACTGTAGTTTTTCGCTTAGTACCGCTGCAGGGCGAGGTTAGCGGGAGCGTGCTCGATTTCATGCCTATACTGCTTCGGAGCGAGCCTCATCAATGAATACAGTCCTTCCCTTTGCAGGGCGAGGTTAGCGAGAGCGTGCTATCTTTTTAATTTCGCTTTACAATAAGCGCAGTAAGCTACCACGATACTAAGATATGGTATCAATTGGATAAATTGTAATGGTACGCCGGTGTTTTGCAGGTAGTTGGCCATGCTTTGGCAGAAGCCGAAGAGTAGGGAAGCGAGGAAGGCCAGATAGGCATTTCCTCCGGCGATGGCTTGGGTAGCCAATGCAATATAGCCTCGTCCCGCGGTCATTCCTGCGGAGAACAATCCCACATAGCCCATGGAGAGGAAGGCTCCCGCCATTCCGGTTAAGGCTCCACTGATGAGAAGGGCTGTCCGCTTCACCCGTTTTACGGAGATTCCCAGGGATTCCGCCGCCTCCGGATTCTCTCCCACCGCAATAATTTCCATCCCCAATCGGCTCTTCTTAAAAAGAGCTGCGATGACAAAAACCAAAATCAGGCTCACATAGGTCAGGATATGCTGTCCGGAAAGAATCTTTCCCACAAAAGGAATATTCTCAATCAGGGGGATATTTAAAGCAGGAAGCTTTAAGCTGTGCAAAGAAGTGGAAGCTCCCTTTTCTCCGGTAATCAAAAACAATAGAAAGATGGTTCCTCCGGAAGCTAAGGTGTTCAAGGCAATACCGGAAAGGATTCCGTTGGAATGTAGCTCCAAAATAAAGTAGGACAGAAGCAGGGAAATCAAAAGGCCAATCCCCACCGCCGCCAAAAAGCCCAAAAGCGCACTTTGGCTAAAGGCACTGACAATCACCCCGAAAAAGGCGGCAAAAAGCATGGTTCCTTCTAAAGCAATGTTGCTAACCCCTGCTCGGGAGGCTGTCATCGCCCCCAGGGTGGTAAGGAGTACCGGGGTTGCGGTACGAAGCATGGCAAAGTAAAAATCTTCCTTTCCCAAAATGGATAGCAGTTCTCCCATTATGCCTCCTCCTTTCCCGATTCCGGTAGCGGCGCGCTGGCGGTCGGCTCGGTTTCTACCGCCGACTTGGTGCTTACTACTGTCGAATCGCCTTCTACCGCCGGCTTGGCGCTTACTACTGTCGGATTGCTTTCTGCTGCCGACTCGCTTGCTGCTGCCGGCTTATTCTCTGCTGCCGGCAGGGCGGTGTCCGTTGCCGCCAGGGATTCCTTCACTTCTCTTCTATGCTCCCAACCGGAGAGGAAGGCTTCCGCGGTAACGAAGAGAATCAGTAAGGCCTGTATCAAGGCTACCAGTTCGTTTTGCACATCGGACTTTCTGGACATGATGTCCGCTCCCACCCGGATATAGGCCAGGAAAAGGGCGGAAAAGGGCACCAGCGCCGGATTGTTTCGAGAAAGAATGGCAATAATCACCCCGTCCCAGGCATAGGAGGGGGACTCCTGCCAGTTAAAACGCTGGTACATGCCCATTTGCTCCACCGCGCCTCCCAGGCCGGCCACCATTCCCGCCAGAACCTGGGTCAGGAGGATAACCTTCGATGAGGAAATGCCCACCATTTTCGCAAAGGAGGGATTGCTTCCGGAAAGCCGAAGTTCATAGCCGAAGCGGGTTTTGTACAGCAAGATGCTGAAAAGTATCGCCAAAAGCAGGGCCAGGAAAAAGCCCAGGTGCAGCTTACTGCCCTTCACCAAAATCGGCAGCACCGCAGTTTTGGCATACTTTAAGGAAGCAAAGGTTCCCGCCTCCCGATCCGCAAAGTATTTACTGATGGTAAAGAGTCCCAGATAGAAAAAGACATAGTTTAGCATCAAGGACGTAACCAGTTCATTGGCTTTAAAATATAGCTTCGCCAATGCCGGCAGGCTTCCGATAATGCCTCCCATCACCGCCGCCAATAGCAAAATCACTAAGGGGTGCAGTGGGAAGGGCAGGCTCAGGCGGATGGCCAAGGCCGCGGTAAGTACCGCGGAAATATAGAGACAGGCATCCGTTATCATGGAAAAGTTTCCCGACTTAAAGCAAAGACTTAGGGCAAGCCCGGTGAAAATCAGAGGGGTGGCCTGGGCAAAGATGGAAAGAAAATGCCGCATACTGCCAAAGGGTCCTAAAAGCAGGTAGGAAATGGCTGTCCAGGGCTCCTTACTCACCAGAAAGATAATCAGCATGGAGATGCCAAGGGATATTCCCAGCGCCAGGATAAAACGAAAAAGCTGAAATTGTTGTTTACTGCTCATAAGCCTCTCCTATTCTTTCCTGACTGTCTTCTTTAACGCCCAACATATATAAGCCCAGCTCCTCCTCCGTCAGACTGCCGTCATTGTCCAGATAGCCCACAAAACGTCCCTCATGCATCACCAGGATGCGGTCACTTAGGGACAAAAGCTCTGCAAGGTCAGCGGAAATCAAAAGCACCGCCTTCTTATTCTTCCGCATATCCAGGATTTTCTTTCGGATAAAGGCAATGGCGCCCACATCAATTCCTCTGGTGGGCTGATTCAGGATGAACAAATGAGGATTGGCCTCATATTCCCGTCCGAAAATCAGCTTCTGGGCATTTCCGCCGGAAAGGGATTTTACATCCTGCTTGGTATTTTTGTATTTTACGGAAAAGGCCGAAAGCACCTTCTTGGTAAAGGCCTGAATCTTTCCGCTGTTTAGAAGTCCGAAGGAAAAAAGCGCCTTCTCCCTATAGCTTCGGGAAATGGCATTTTCCTCCAAGCTAAGCTTGGGCGCAGAGCCATAAAGGAAGCGATCCTCCGACACATAAGAAATTCCCAGGTCCTGTCGCTTCTGTACGGAAAATGCGGAAAAGTCCTCGGAAAAGAGCTTAAGCTCTGCCCCCTTTGCCGGCAGCGTTCCCACCAAGACCTGACAAAGCTCATTTTGTCCGTTTCCGTCAATGCCGGCAATTCCCAGAATTTCTCCCTCGGAAAGGGAGAAGGAGAGATTTTGTAAAATCGCCTTTCCCCCCTCGCCCTGCAGGGAAATGTTTTTTCCGGAAAATACCTTTTGCCCCGGGGAATAGGGCTCTTTCTCGATATCCAGACGAATTTCTCTTCCCACCATCAGTCGGGAAATGTCCGCCTCCGAAAGGCTTTCCACCCCATAGGTTCCCATGGTCTTTCCGTCCCGGAGAATGGTCATTCTGTCACAAAGCGCCTTTACTTCCTGCAATTTATGGGAAATAAAGAGGATGGTATGCCCCTTTTCCCGTAGACTGCGAAGCTGCACAAAAAGCTCCTCGGTTTCCTGGGGCGTCAGCACCGCTGTGGGCTCGTCCAGAATAAAGATTTCCGCTCCTCTGTAAAGCGCCTTTAATATTTCCAGCTTCTGTCGCATGGCAATGGAAATGTCGGAAACCTTTTTTTCCGCCTCCACTTGCAGGCCGTATTTTTCGGAAAGTGCCTTACATTCCTCCACCGCTTTTTTACGGTCAACAAATAAAGACTTGCCGGTTCCCAGCACCAGATTCTCCGCCACCGTCATGGAAGGAATCTGCATAAAATGCTGGTGTACCATGCCGATACCTTTTTCCATGGCTTCTTTGGAGGAATGAAACTCCACTTCCTCTCCCTTTACCAGTATTTTCCCCTTGGTGGGGGCGATTTCTCCATAGAGCATCTTCATCAATGTGGACTTGCCTGCTCCATTTTCCCCTACTAAAGCATGAATCTCTCCTTTTTCCACGGAGAGATTCACGTCTTCATTGGCCAAAACGCCACCGGGATAGATCTGATAAAGTCCTCTTCCTGCTATGACTTCCACAGTTCCTCCTGTTAATATTCCTGATTCTATGCTGTAACTGATTCTCCACTTAGCCTTTCTTTAGAAAAGCTTGCAAAGCCTTTGCCAACTCTACGCTCCGGAAAAGCTTGCCCGGCAAACGAAAATTTTGTCGGGATTTATTCACCGCTGATAATGCTCTTTAACTTGCTTTCTTCCATACCGTAAGCAGTGTCTACAGTCACCTTGCCGTTAAGGATATCCTGCTTAGCATCTTCTACCTTCTTCTGCACATCCTCCAGTACTTCCTTCTTGTAAATGTCATTTTCCGCAATACCCACTACGCCGTCCTTAAGGCCCAGCACCTCTGCTTCTCCGAAGGGAAGCTTGTCCTCTGCCGCCTTTTCCACGGAAAGATACAGGCTCTCTCCCACATTCTTGATGGCGGAGGAAATGATGTATTCCTGCTCAGGCTTTCCGGCATAAGCTTCCGCCTGGTCGGAGTCTACCCCGATGACATACTTCTTACTTTCCGCTGCAGCCTCAATAACCCCTACACTGGCAGGGCCTGCTGCCACGAAAACGGTGTCCGCATTGTTGGCATATTGGGTCAATGCCAGATCCTTTGCTGTTGCGGAATCCACATAGGAGCCTACATAGGAAACCAATACCTTTACTTCAGGATCCATAAACTTCGCACCCTGAATATAGCCTACTGCAGAGTCATTGATTACCGCAGCGGTATCCTTTGCCCCTACGAAACCGATGACATTATCCGCATTGGCATAAGGCATGGAGGACTTGGTTACCCCTGCTGCCAAAACCCCGGCCAGGAAGGCACCCTCATTTTGCTTATAGCTCATGGAATATACATTGGAAAGGTCTCCCGCAGTGTAATCTACAGCGGTATCGAAAAGGATGTACTTCTTCTCCGGATATTCCTGAGCAATCTTCTCGGTGATTTCCTTCATGTCCCAAAGTCCGGTGATAATCAAATCCGCATCGGACTCGGAAGCATCCTGCATAGCCCCTTCAAACTTGGTCTTATCGCTTCCCATTTCCACCATGGTCACTTCCGCCTTGTCGGAAAGCTCTTCCTGAATCTTCTTCATTCCTGCCTGAGCGGAATCGTTAAAGGCCTTGTCTCCGAAGGAACCGGTTACCAAAAGAGTGACCTTCAGCTTCTTGCCATCGCTTTTCTTGCTGTCCTCAGCTTTCTCTGCCTTGGCTGCCGGGGTAGTTCCTTCCTTCGCCGCCTCTGTAGCGGATGTGGTGGCTTTAGCATTTGCATTGCCTCCGCAGGCTGCTAAAACAGCCATCATGCCTACTGCACTCAGTCCTAAAATCCAGTTCTTTTTTCTCATAATTCCTTCTCCCTTTCGTAAAATAAACTTGTATGAAGTCTATCCAGCTCTGCCAGATAGTTCTCCTTAGTGAATTTGGGTACAAAGCTCTCTTGGATTCTCTTGGCTTCCGCCCCGTCGTGCTCCAAAAGTCGCATGACTGTATCCACAAAATAGTGGGCGGGAATCTGGTAGGCTTCCCTTTCATTTTCCGTACCGAAGTCCCGGCCGTGAATCCGCCCCTTGAAGCCGGAAATGCCAATTTCCACCGTGGGGAAGAGCATGGACAGGTCTCCCATATCCCCGGAGGCTGTGCCGTGGGTGCCCTCCGCAATCCGACTTTCCGGCATATAGCGAAGAATCTGGCTCCGCACCAGCTCCGTAAGGGCCGGATCCTGCTTTAAGGGAAGATAGCCCGGGGTATTTTGGATTTCCAGGTCGCAGTTTATCGCCAGCGCCGCTCCCCGTAAAGCCCGATCCACCTTTCTCTCCGTGCTTCGGATGGCTTCCACGGTCTTCGCACGAATATACATTTCCATCTTGGTTCTGGCCGGAACGGAATTCACCGTCTGTCCTCCCTCAGTCACGATGTAATGCACCCGGATGCAATCCTCCTCCGGAAAGCTTTCCCGAAGGGCATTGATGGCGGAAATGGCTAAAGTCATGGCGTGAAGGGCATTTACCCCCAAATGAGGATTCGCCCCGGCATGGGCCTCCGTGCCTAAGAAGGTGACCTTCTTTTGGCAGAAGCCGTTTAAGGAAGCCCCCACCTCTGCCTGATAGTCCGTGTCGATAAGCCCCATACTGTGGCAGGACAGGAGAACTGCGCATTCATCGAAAAGCCCCAGCGAAATCATTTCCTGCTTGCCGGAGGAATGGGAAATTTTCCCCTCTCTAATGAGATTTCTTCGATAATCCATGTCGCAGAATTCTTCTGCGGGAGTGAAGAAGAGCTTCACCTTTCCCGGAAGCTGTTCCATAATCCCGGCTTCCTTCAGCGCCAAAAATACGGCAAGCATCACTCCGGTCTGGGCATAGTGGCCGCAGGCATGGGCGGCATTTTGATCGCTTGATGCATAGGGATGCCCCAACACCGGCACTGCATCAAACTCTGCAATCAAGCCGATGCAGGGGCCTTCCTTTCCGGAATCCAGAGTTGCCATCAGTCCCGTATAAGCCACCTCGGTAAAGGGAATCTCCGCATCCTTTAAGGCCTCTTCCACCTTTTCACGACTCCGAAATTCTTTATAGCCCAGCTCCGGGTTTCTGAAAATGTCTTCCGCCAAGGCGATGGCCTTGGGCAAAATACGTTCCAGTTCTTCATGTACTTTTTGCATAGGATTTCCATCCTTTCTTTAGGGTATTGACTTGCTGTGTACTGTCTTGCTGTTGTACTGGCTTGCTGTTGTATTATCTTACTGTTGTACTATTTTTTCTGTTTTACTATCTTGATTTATATGCAGCCTTGTTTTATATACGGTCTTGTTTTACTGTACCGTTTCACTGTTGCCGTTCCCTCGGTGCAACAGTTTGTTGCAAAAGTAAATATCTTTCGTATTCGTTCTTTGGCTGACTGCTATAGAAAAAGCTCCTTATCGCTTCTCCCGCCTTGCCTTCTTGGTGACTTGAAGCATTCTTCTATAGGTAAAAACCATAAAAAGCAGAAGGAACATAGAGTAATAGGGGAAGAGCTTCATACTAAAGCTTCTTCCCAGTACCCCAAAGAGGGGAGGCATAATCAAGGTTCCCACATAGGCTGAGGCCATTTGTGCTCCAATCAGGGCTGAGGAATGCTCCACCCCAAAGTTATAGGGGGTGGAATGAATTACGGAAGGATAAACCGGGGCACAGCCCAGACCGATAAGAATTAAGGCCGGCAGTACCATAGCCTTACTCCAAGGCGTAAAGAGAAGAAAAATGCCGAAGAAGACAATGGCGCTTCCCCCAAGTACCATCTGTTCATCCTTCCATTTCATCGTGAAGAATCCGGAAAGAAAACGACCAAAGGTGATACCGAAATAGAATAAAGCCACATAGGAGGCAGCTAATTTTTCCTCCATACCAAGGGCAAGAACCATGAAAGAGCCTGCCCATAAGCCCACGGTCTGCTCCAGGGCACAGTAGGAATAAAAACTTGCCATACATTCCTTGGCTCCGGGAATAGCAAAAATCTCTTTCAGACTTAAAGCCTTTTGTTTGGAGACTCCTGATGGAAGAGCTTCTTGCTTTTTAGCTTCTTCAGAACAGGATTCCAGCTGAGATTCATTTTGCCGGAACTCATTTTGCTGAGAATTTTCTTGTTTTGCAGTGCTTGCAGCATTTTCCTTAAGTTCCTCCGGCTTTTTCTTCCATAAAGAAAGACTGCAAAAAAGGGCAATAGCCAGAGCAAATTGAATCAGAGAAACAATCAGGTACCCCCTGCTCCAAGGCTCTCCCCTTTGTAAAACAAAGCCCATAATATAAGGACCTACGGAGGCTCCCAAGCCCCACATACAATGCAGCCAGCTCATGTGTCTGCTGGAATAGTGCAGAGCCACATAATGGTTTAAAGCCGCATCCACAGAACCGGCTCCAAGGCCATAGGGAATGGCAAAAAGGCAGAGCATAAGGAAGCTATGGCTAATGGAAAAACCGAATAGGGCAATGGCGGTTAAAAGCACCGAAATTGCCGTAATTTTCCCCGTTCCAAAGCGACGATTCAATTTTTCACTGTTTAAACTGGAGAGAATCGTTCCTCCGCAAATAATCATAAAAACTGTTCCCGAATAGGATACGGGAACAGCAAATTCCTGATACATGATCGGCCAGGCAGAGCCCAGCAAAGCATCCGGCAGTCCCAGACTGACAAATGCCAGATAAATCATGAGCAACAGTATAGAAAACATCTTCTCTCCCCCTTAAATTCAATACCGCTCAAGAATACTCTGAAAAGAAGTTCTATGCAATAAATTTTAGGGAAAGTTATGATTTGAAAGCGATGATTTGAAAATGATGGTTTAGCCGCTTACTTTTTGCTCGGATTTCCTATAGTAGTCCAGAAAATAGTCGGATCCTTCCTTCCACAATCCGGAATCAAAATTATAAAGACACTTGCACGCATTGGAGCTTAAGAGCCTATTTCTCGACTCTTCAATGGAGATATTCTCTTCCTCAGCCATATCCTCAATAGCATTCGTGAGTATCATGTCTGCACATATATTCATTTTTTCAAATGACATATTTTCTTGCCTCCTGAAAGCTTAGACAGCCGATTGCCTTTTCCGTGAGGAAACAAAATTGATCCACAAGCTGATTCGGTAGCAACTGGTCAATAGCAAAACTTGCCGCTTTTTCTGATTTTACATCCCCATAAAGTCCATTAAGATACGTTGTAATAACCGGGTTTGTAGTATCATTGGCTATTTTACCAATTACTATTTCAGCATTAAGAAAATCATTATTGATTAAAGGAACCAACTCTCCCGCAAGCTTCCTTCTACGATTCTGTGATATAAACCAGAGCCACTCTTTGTTTGCATCCTCAAATTCCTGAATAGAAATATCCTCTTTAGGATAAGAAAATCTAAATGATGAAACATATCCAAAATTTTGTGAAAGCGATATTTGCCCGGAATTCTGTGCCTTTATGATTGATGAACGAATAAAGCTTCTAGCTTGATTAGGATCACTTGTTAGGTAAAAACCCTTTCCAAAATCTTTTCCCTCTACGCACTGCCCCAAATCTATCTTTTCTACACAAGCATAGCTTCCATGATATAGAAGCATTCCATCCTTTAGCTTCACGAAATCGCTCCTTTCGCCTTCAAAACAGTGCTGATTTCATCTAAATTGTACTCGTCACCATTAATATGGAAAACGTCATAGCATGACTCTATATATTGCCAAATTTTATATTTTGAGAAGAGGGCATTGGCAGCAGCTCGACTCATTTTATATTTTTGACAGAATTCTCCTAATAATCTAATTTCCATAAATAATATTTCATTAATCATAAGAGTATTACTCCTTATATGTTTAAGCGTCCAAATAGCAGTAAAATTAGTTTCTAACACTGCATTCTTATGAAATGATAATATCACAATTTATGAAATGCACCAATACGAAGTACGCCTATAAAGGCTATTTCCATTTTGTCTCGAATACTATATATTATTCGGGACAAAGGAGGTGAAGCTCTTGGCTGAAGGATACGCTAAACAAATTCAAGATCGAATCCATAAAGCTCCGGAGAGTAGTGTCTTCGTGAATTCAGATTTTGCTGACATCGCCAATACAGATACTGTCCGCCGAACTCTGAATCGCTTAGCACAAAAGGACACTCTTCGTAGAGTATTCAACGGTGTTTATGAAAAGCCAAAGTACAGTAAACTGTTAGGAGAGTATGTCGCAATCAATCCTGATGCTATAGCTAAAGCCCTAGCTAGAAGCTACCACTGGACTATCGCTCCATGTGGAAACACTGCTCTTAATCTTTTAGGTCTATCTACACAAGTAAGTACAAGCTGGTCCTATCTTAGTGACGGCCCATATAAAAGCTATAAGTGGAATAACACAGAAATTGAATTTAAGCATAGAACAAACAAAGAAATCACCGGACTCTCCTATATGACCAGCCTTGTCATTCAAGCATTAAAAGCTTTAGGAAAAAATAATGTAAAGTCTGACACCATAGACTATCTAAGGAAGAAATTATCAAAAGAAGAAAAACAAGCTTGTTTGCAAGAAGCTATAGAGTCTACAGACTGGATTTATGATGCTATTCGTAAAATATGTGGAGGTGAAGTGCTATGAGAAAAATTGCTTGTTTGTCGGACAGCAATTGGCTGGAACTTTTTCGAAATACTGCTGAAAAAATGATAGATAAAGCATTATCTTTGCTCATCAGAAACATTTTTCCATCTTTTGTGTTTTTCCTTTGCAGAAGATATTGGAATAAAATAATTATAGTTTTCTATTCCAACAAATGGTTTAATACTGTTCCTATATGATAGGTTGTATAAACTTCTGAATCTATTTGATTGAGATATTCAAGATAATCAGGATTTACAGCGTAAAATCCATATTTAATCGCTTCTGCCATTGGATTCTCCTAAAAAAAACAGAGAGGATAAACCCCCTCTGTTAGCTTTAATGCTTCACCTTTGGGATATAGGTAATGAGACACCTTCTTTAATGCTCCACCTTTAACGGTAGTGGGACACCCTTTTTATTTACTGGAAGTATAACGAATATTTTTAGAAATATCAAATTGGTATATTTCCTATAGTATTCTCCTCTTTTTATGGAAATTTTTTTCCGCCTTCCCCTTGAAAATTATAAAAAATATTTATAGACTATTGCTGTTTTTTCTTTAGTTGAGGCTCCTTATCTTATTTGACTCCGACTGTTTTTCACGCTAATCCGAAAGGCTCTACAACTAAAGAACTTTATAAAAGGAGATTTTGTTTTATGCTTCATGAACAGCAAAAAAAGGCGCTAAAGGCCGCCTTCCCTCATACCGTTCCCATCTTAACCGGCTTTTTATTTCTGGGCTTTGCCTATGGCATCTATATGCACAGTGCCGGTCTTTCCGTGGTCTACACCTTCTTTATGGCCTCTTTAATCTACGGAGGTTCCTTAGAGCTCTTGGCTGTAGGATTTCTATTAGGTCCTTTCGCTCCTTTGGAAACGCTTTTTCTGGCTATTATGATTCAGCTTCGCCATCTGTTCTACGGTATTGCCATGCTGGATAAATTCCCCAAAAAAGGATGGAAGCGTTTTTATCTAATCTTCGGCATGTGCGACGAAAGCTTCAGTATTAATTATAGTACCAAAATACCGGCGGGGGTGGATCCCGGCTGGTTTATGTTTTTTGTGACACTCTTAAATCAAATTTACTGGGTGCTAGGCTCCTGTCTTGGTACGCTTCTTGGAAATGTCCTGCCTTTTTCCACAGAGGGGATTGATTTTGTCATGACCGCTCTCTTTGCAGTGATTTTCTTAGATCAGTTTTTAAAAGAGAAAAATCATTTTTCTTCCCTGCTGGGACTGGGCGTATCCATCCTGTCCTTAGTTATTTTTAAAGCAGAGCATTTCATCCTTCCCGCCATGTTGGGCATCCTAGGCATTTTCCTCCTGGCAAAGCCTAAACTGGAACAGCAATTTATGGAAGCGAAGGAAAGCTTATGACTGTATGGCAACGCATCATTATCATAGCGCTTTGTATTCTGGGCACCATGCTGACCCGCTTTTTGCCCTTTATCTTATTTCAAAAAAATACACCCAAAACAGTGCAATATCTGGGAAAGGCTCTGCCTCCCGCAAGCTTTGCTCTGCTTTTGGTGTATTGTCTTCGTAATGTTCAGTTATTTAGTGGAAACCATGGACTGCCGGAGTTTCTTTCTCTTGGGCTAACCATCCTGATGCATTGTTGGAAGCGAAATATGCTCCTCTCCATCTTCTCCGGCACTGTCCTGTATATGCTGTTTCAACAGGGGATTTTGGCTTTGCCATTTTAACGACCCAGGAATTGTCAGAACGGCTACGCTTCTTTAAAGATAACGGTTATCGATTGCTCTACTCATGTAGGCACCTTTTTTGAAAAATCCGCCTTCCTTTAAGCCCCAAGCGATTGCCGAGCAGGCAAGCTCTTCTTTAGCATTCATTTTCGCACTTAAAGAGGTGAGGACTATCCCTTGGGGGAACAGCTGTGCACTCAGGTATTCATACAGCCTATCGGCCTCTCCCTTTTCCACCAGCTTCGTAAGATAGGTAGGATTGGTATCCCACCATTCAGATGCCTTACAGAAGGATGCACTGGCACGCATTTCCTCAGTAGAGAGCTTCTCTGCGCAAAGCAAACGCAAATTTTCCAGCTGTGCATCCTCTATCACACCGTTTGTAATCGAATAAACATAATAAGCACAGGCCAGACCTTCATCTTCAGCTTCCTTTAAAAGATAAAGATTCGAAACGCCCCTTTTCTTGTATTTCTTCCATTTTGCGGCAATATCATGAAACACCTTTCCATTATAACGATTAGAGCTTCCCTGCTCCAAGGCTTCTTCCAATGCAGGAAGATCCACCTCTTTCTTTTCCCAATCATCAATCAAATTATACTGTAGCTCTGCCATCCTCTTCCTCCTAATCTTAAAGTAAAACACAAGACCAATTTCTTTGCTTTTCCATTGTATTGCGAAAAGCATAAATTACAAGATGAAGTCAGCTATATCTGCCTACAGACTTTGAATAGAGTTATAGATTTTGTCGGACTTTGGCAAAAGATTGTGTATTTTGGGGATAAAGACTATACTACAAAAAATGAAAAAACACTTCGAACGACAATGAGGATAAAAATGAAAATCAGCAGTGACTATACGTCAAATAGAGCATGGTTAAGGGATGTGGTTGGCAATCAGCCGATGATTCTGCGTTCTGTCTCCGCTCTGGAATATTTGCAGCTCTTTGTGGGCTACTTTTCTGAAAGCAAGGTGGAGGTTTATGCCTTAGAGGAAAGTACGGAAGAAAATATACAGTGCCACATCATAGAAAATCTGGAAGCTATAGAGCATATCCGTTTTGAAAATGTTCTTTGTTCCAGTCCAAGCCAGGCCGTAAATGATATGCTTTCCGATAAAGAGCATTGCGATGAGACTGCTCTTGTGGAGGCTTTAAGCAAATATTACTATTCCCACGAAGAAAGCTTTAGCGGATTAAATATCAAAAAAGAAAACCAAAAGCGATTTGAAGAACTAAAGGACTGGGCTATAAACTATTTTGAGGTAGGTTGAATGACTAAGCAAGAAGAGATTTATTCCTAGCTTTTACGATTCCTCTAGCCATTTTACAACGATAATCCAAAGTCCAACTCCGTTTGGGACAATGATAAAAAGGAATGGTCTGGCAATATCTAATTACACTTAAAGCATGCACAATAATAGAACTGCCTCTACATTAAGTTCAGTTCACGGAAGAGTTTTTTTCTGTAGCGTTTATCCTTTGAAGCTTTTTTGATATCTTCCAGTCTGCCACTTTCCGCTAAAATACCCATTAATTGTGCTAATTTCTCACTGCCTTCTTCTCTGCCTTCTTCTAGGGCAGCTTGGCGATAACGTTCTAAAAGAATATTCATATTTTTGTCTCCCTTCTGCATAAAGTCTGTAGATTTAAGTTCTGCTACTCTTTTGGACAGTATTGTCGAATGCATTTGCTTGGGATTGTTGGCATGAAAATCTTCTGCCAGTCTTCCCAAGCTATTATTTTCTATTTTCGAGGTATTAAAGTATATAATATAAGAGTCATCATCAAAGGGCTGGCCATTTTCTTTAATGATTCTTTCAATATGATAAGATTGTAGTCCTCGTTTGAAAATATCTTTAGCTGTAATAAATATAACATATGTTTTAGGTAATTGCTTGAAATTTTGTCCTTTCTTTAGAGAATGAATGTCTATTAGACTGGCGTGAAATCTAGCTCGTTTCGGGATTGCTTCTTGAGAATCATTTTGGATTTCAATGTTATATAGATTGTGCTCTTTGTCCTCGCAGTAACAATCCAAGACAAGAGAATGTCCATGAATATTGGGAGTGTCTTTCTGAATACATTGATCTTTCAAACGTAAAGAATCATTTTCCATAATAACTTGTAAAATAAATTCAGTGCATTGCTTATCCTGCAATACGATTTTGATAAAGATATCATCCATAAGAGTTAGGGATGATATAATAGCTTGTTTTACTTCTAGCTGAGAGCTTGATTTTTGTAATGTGTGTTGCTCTTTTGAATTTTTAGAATTTTTTGCTGGAAATTGAGGCATGAGATTCTCCTTTTAGAAATAGGAATAAGAATAGACATAGTAAGAAGGAAAAGAATCGACAGAATTATGTAGTGCTATAATTGTAATGTAGCAATTGTAAATATACTAGTCTCCATATTCGGATAATATCCGTTAATGGATAAGGTGTGCAATAAAATATCTCCTCGCATCCAAGGTAATGGACGAGAGGAGATATTGGAATTTCTTTTCCACTGCTTTTTCATTCTATTATCCTACTTTTCCCAGCAGGCTGTCTCTATATCCGGTAAGGATCTTTATATTCTCCCGCTCGTAAGAATTCAAAACCTGGCTTTCGATTTTATCAAATTCCGACTTACTATACTGCGGTCTATACCAGGATTTAGAAGAAAAATATGCATGAAGGTCTTGAGTATCGTATTGTCTTCCATGGCGAGCATAAATTTCATTAATCGCTAAACGGAGGGTTGCCGCATCCAAGCTCTCATACTCTCCCCGAGCAATCAGTCTCTCGTTGGCGTATGGGAAAATAAATTCATAAGCATTGGTAGCCATTCCGGCATTGGATTGACCTGTACTGTTCACTAATCCGGCATAACTATAATCTCCCCCCATATCCACATCCGTAAATTCCGTACCATTGGTTAAAGTCACTATAGGATAATCAATGGTTTCAAGACTATTCCATGTCACATCCGCATCCCCGTTCCAGCTATTGTCTTTTAGGTTTCGCATCTTGCCGGATACCTTTAAACCGTTTTGCTCTGTTTTGGAAAAGGAAAGCCCCTCTAATAAAAACTTTGCTTCTCCATAAAGGCGAAACTCAATCTGTTCTTTTCCGTCCTTAATATAGGGGATAAGCATATACTCATTAGCAGTACTCTTCCACATTGCATCCCCGGGATAGGATTCAAATATATTGGATTTGTTTACCGCTCCGCTATCATAACTAAGCTCCTCTGAACCGGCGGATGTACTTTCTTCTGTAGCTACAGTAGATTCATCAGCTTTCTCTTCCGCCTTTACCGATGTACTTTCTTCCGCCTTAGTTCCTTCACTTCCCTTTGCCTGACTATTCTCTTTACAGGAAACCAGACTAAGGCTTAGCAGCAATCCCAAAAAGACGATTGCCAAGTCTTTTTGCAGAACCGCTCCGGTTCCTTTTTTCTTCATCATTGTTCTTTTCATATGCTCTTTCTCCCATGATTCATTATATTAAAATTTATGAATACTCCTTATTGCATTATAAGATTTGGAGTAGTGAATAGCAAGTATGATGGCCTTACCCCGAAGTTATGAAATAAGGATTAGATAATTTATAGAAAAAATAATCAATCATCACTTTACTCGCAATAATCAATCATCTATTTGCTTGCAAATGCTTGCAAAGAAATTCCATTGAAACTATACTATCCTATAAAAGGAGGCAATATATATGGCAAACACAAAAGCAGTTTATGCAAGGATTGACACAAAATTAAAAGAAAATGCTGAAGGCATACTACAACAACTTGGAATATCTCCTTCCAGCGCCATTCAAATGCTTTATAGTCAGATAGTACGAACAAATGGATTTCCCTTGGATTTACACTTATTTTATCAAACTCCAACAGCTCTAGGGAATATGAGTCAAACTGAATTAAATACCGCGTTACAAGAAGGATATGAATCTACTCTGACAGGGAAGAGCTATACTGTGGAAGAAGTTCAACAGCTAATGAAAGAAGAGTTTAAGGTATGAGCCAACTATTTCATATTCATTATTCTTCGAAAGCATTAAATGATCTTAGAAATATTTATGCTTACATTGCTTTTCAGCTTCAGGCTCCCGAAACAGCGAAAAGGCAAATAGAACGCATTCAAGAAAAAATATGCTCTCGTGATTTTATGCCGGAAAAATATGCTCTCGTGGAGTGGGAACCATGGACAAGTCGAAATACTCACAGGGTTCATGTTGATAATTTTGTCATATTCTATATGGTTCATTCTAACATCAATGAGCTTACCATTCTCCGAATCTTATATGGAAAGCAAAATATTGAGCAAATCCTAAAGTCTGAATAATTTTTTCCGTTCTAACCCCTTATCTCGCTTCCTTCTAATAAATATTCTATCTTCCGTTCTTTAATCCCTCTTCCCTTCCACGCATACTATGCTTTGATTTCCTTCTTCTCCCTCTCCTTCAATTCCTTCAAGATTCCTCCGGTAATCAGGGCTGCAATAAGCGCCGCAAAGATATCACTAAGGGGCTGGGACATTTGCAAGCCGAAAAGACCGAAGGCACGGGGGAAAATCAGCAGAATCGGGATCAGGCAAATGCCCTGCCGAAGCAAGGCAACAATACTGGCCCGAAGGGGATAGCCGGTGGTCTGGGAAAACATATTGGCCATGGTAATCTGTGCGGAGAGAGGCATGGTCAGGCATTGTAATTGTAAAGCCAGAGTGCCGATACGAATCACCTCCCCGTCCTCTTTTCGGAAGGCGGTAACTAGGGGTTTAGCAAATAGAAAGACTGCTGCCCCTGCAAAGATCAGCATGGTAAAACCGACCTTTAGGCTGAAGCGATAGGCCTCCGCCACACGCTTGTAGTGCTTGGCGCCATAGGCATAACCGCAGACCGGCTGAAAGCCCTGTCCGAAGCCAATCACCAGGGAAAAGATAAACATACTGATTCGCATGACAATGGCCATGGCTGCAATAGCCGCATCCCCGTAGGGATGGGCGGAAAAGTTCAGTAAAATGGTGGAAACACCGGCAATTCCCTGTCTGGCAAGGCTGGGACAGCCGAAGCGCAGAATAATGCTGTAACGTTTTAGGCTGGGCTTAAAATTTCGAAGCGCTACGGAAATGCAAGCCGGCATCTTGTTGCATTGGTACAATAAAATTCCGAAGGATATCATTTGACTGATTACGGTAGCCACCGCAGCGCCGCCAATCCCCATTTTCCCAACGTAAATAAAGAGAGGATCCAAAAACATGTTGAGGACTCCACCGGTGCTGATACCAATCATGGAATAAAAGGCATTTCCCTGAAAGCGGAGCATATTGTTCATGCCTAAAGATGCCATCATAAAGGGGCTTCCGAAAAGGATGATTCTGGCGTACTGCATGGCATAGGGCGCAATGGTTTTGGTGGATCCCAGAGCGTAAACCAGAGGTTCTACGAAAATGCCGCCAATCACCGCAATCAGTGTTCCCAGTATCAATTCCGTAAAAAATCCTACTGCCACATAGCGTTCCGCTTCTTCCTGCTTTTTCGCTCCCAACAAACGGGAAATTTCGTTTCCGCAACCCATGCCGATCATGAAGGCGATTGCCTGAATGATGGCTGCCATGGAGAATACCACTCCTACAGCGGCAGAGGCGGAGGTTCCCAAGCGGGAAACGAAGAAGGTGTCCGCCATATTATACACCGCCACCACAATCATGGACACCATGGAAGGAAGGGCCAACTTGGGAATCAAACGATTCACCGGTTCCTCCAGCATTTGCCGAAACTTCTCCTCTTCGCTTATGGCCATGTCTCCCGCTCCCTTCTCTGGCAATTTTTCTACTTCCATGCTACAATGACAGCCATTATACTACCGTAAAATTTTTTTCGCAAAAAAATCTTGAGTTAGGAGAGTCAGGGGAGTTTAGAAATGAAGAAGTTTTTTCGTTATGTCAGTCAAAGTATAGCCGGGATGATTGGACTTTCCGTTTATATTTTAGCGGATACCTATTTTATTTCTTCCTACTCGGGAACCGATGGACTTGCAGTTTTAAATTTGATTCTTCCGCTATATGGCCTTCTCAATGCCCTGGGCAATATGATTGCGGTGGGTTGTGCCACCAGATACAGCATCAGACAGGCTGCGGGAAAGGATGTAAGCTCCTTCTTTTTACAAGCTATTTTTTGGAACTTCATTTTCGCCCTGCCCTTCACCTTCTTCGGGCTCTTTTTTCCAAAGCAGGTTCTATCGGTTTTGGGTGCGGATGTAGAATTACAAAATCTGGGGATTAGCTATGTGCGCATCATCCTTGGCTCTGCCTTCCTCTTTATGGCAAACAGCAGTATGACTGCCTTCACCAGAAATGACAAGAACCCCTCCATTGCCATGGTCGGCTCTTTGATGGGTTCTCTCTTTAATATCGTATTTGACTATATTTTCATGTTCCCCATGAATTTGGGCATGACCGGTGCGGCTCTGGCTACTGCCCTCTCTCCGGTGGTTACCAGCTTGGTTTGCGCTCTGCATTTTCGGAGTCCGAAAAATACCATTGCCTTTCGTTGGCAAAGTCCGCGCTTTAAGCATCTCTGTGCCTGCTGCAAGCTGGGATTTTCCGCCTTTGTCGGCGACCTGACCAGTGCCGTGACCATCAGTACCTTTAACGGCCTGATTTTAGGTCTTAGCGGAAATATCGGTGTTGCCGCCTACGGTGTCATTGCCAATGTTTCCTCTGTCTGCACCTGTGTATTCAACGGTTTGGCTCAGGGAAGCCAGCCCTTAATCAGTAACAGCTACGGAAAACGTGATATTCATAAGTTGCAGTCCTACCTGCATTACGGCATTGTAAGCGCTTTGGTACTGGCTGTTTTGATTGTGGCAAGCATCATTTTCCAAAGCGACTTCTGTATCGCTCTGTTTAACCGGGAAAATGATCCTATCCTCTACCAGTATGCCAAGGAAGGAATTCCCTTGTATTTCATCGGTTTCCTTGTGGCCGGGCTGAATATCCTGATGGTAAGCTATTTCTCCGCTACCAACAATCCCCGCCCCGCCTTTATCTGTTCTTTACTGAGAGGTACCATCGCTATTGTATTTTTTGCCTTCTTACTTTCTTCCCTTCTAAAAATGCCGGGGGTTTGGCTTTCCTTCCCCGCATCTGAAGCCTTCACCTTCCTGGTGGTGCTGTATTTTTACCGGAAGGAGCGGAAAGAGATGAAGCTGCATTTGGAGGTGCAACAGGAGAGTAAATAAAGCCGGCGGAGGGAAGGACTGTATTCATCGAAATGATTTGCTCCGATGTAGTATAGGTCTGAGTTCGGGGCACGCTCCCGCTAACTTTGCCCTGCGAAGGGAAGGAACAGAAAAAATTAAAGAGGTACGCTCAGAAGCAGTACAGGTATGTAATCGAGCACGCTCCCGCTAACCTCGCCCTGCAGCGGTACTAAGCGAAAAACTACAGTACCTTTGTTTTTCGCAAGTACCGGCGGGCTCAGATTGCTCTCTTTCATACCTATACTGCTTCTGTCGCTTCTCTAGATTGATTTCTACAGTACTTCCCACTGCTGATATGCAAGTAACGCGGGATAAGATTACCACTCTTACAGTCCTATACTGCTTCTGTCGCTTCAGATTATTGATTTCTACAGTACTTTCCGCCGCTGATTTGCAAGTAACACAGGATAAGATTACCCCTCCTTTAGACCTATACTGTTTCTGTCATTTCATCTTATTAATTTCTACAGTCCTTCACTTCACCGTTTTCGGCAAGTTTCAGCAGGCCAGATTACCCCTCTTACAGTTCCATACTGCTTCGGTCGCCTAACCTTATTGATTTCCGGGTATAAGGTTGCAATACTTTTATCTGTAAGCATTTAGCTTAATATTTCAGACGAAGAAAGCGGCTCCATGGAGTGCATATAGTACTACCGGAAGACCGCTTTTATTCTTCCTTCTCTCGCACTGTGAACTATGCTTCCTTACCGAACAGCCGGTCTAAGAAGCTATTCAATTCCTTTGCATTATTATCAGCATATTTGTTCACTCTCAAAGTTGTATTTAAAAAAAATCGAACCGCCCTACAGCCTTGATTTACAAGGGTGTAAAGCGGTTTTCATCAACACGTTTTGTCCTATAAGCCTAAGCCTATAATTCACGTTTATCTTATAAGCTAATTATACAAGTCCTATGGTAGAGCGATTGCCATATGGATATGTATGAATACAATCGAAGCTCGTCAGTCTTGCGGTAGCCTACGAAGTGAGGCACTGTAGAACTTAAAAAGTCAAAGCGACAGAAGCAGTATAGGTATGAAAAAGAGCAATCTGAGCTTGTCGGTACTTGCAAACCTACGAAGGGAAGGACTATGGAAATTAATTGAGTGAAGCGACTGATGCATAATAGGTCTGTAAGAGAGGCAATCTGAGCCCGCCGGTACTTACTGAAAGCGAGCAAAGCGAAGCTTGAAGTTAG
>CAUTXF010000008.1:0-58634 GCA_963542215.1 uncultured Oribacterium sp.
CCGTATTTTATTCTAAAAATCTTAATCTTATGCTTGACTATTAATAGTTAGTCTTCCTATATTTCATAAAAGAAAAAGAATAATCACGCCCACAATTAAAAGGCTTACTTTTTTTATTTATTTTAACAAACTTTCCTTCTCTTGTCTTCCTCTTTTTCCTTACAAAAGGCAAAATGCACTAATTATTAGCCGAATTAATCCATCAAAAACCCCCTCGAATTCGAGGGGGTTAATCTTGCTTAATAAATATTTTAATTACTGAAGCATTATAAATCTTACGACAAATTTTTATCCTCTATCCCTTTATCCCTGAACTGGCCATAGCCGTCTGCACCTGCTCCTCCATTACCGCATAGAGTAGAATTCCCGGTAAGACCACCACGGTCAAAGCCGCAAAAAGTCGAGGGTAATTGTAGGAGAAGGACTCTGTGAAAAACTGTAAAGCCAATGGAAGTGTTCTAGCCTTATCCGAACTAATCAACAATGAGGCATAGAAATACTCATTCCAGTTCCCCAAAAACAATAGAATTCCCGCTGTGGTTAAGCCGCCCTTTGCCAAGGGAAGGTTGATTTTCCAAAAGACGGTGAAGAAATCCGCTCCCTCCAAAATCGCCGCCTCATCCAAAGACTTAGGAATAGCAAGGAAGGCAGGCCTTAATACAAAGATGCTCATGGCCAATCCCATGGAAATATACACCAGGCTAAGTCCCGGCAAAGAATCATAGAGATTTAGATGAATCAAAAGAGAAAATATCGGCTGAGCCTTAGACTGTGCCGGTACCAGTAAGGTGATGGAATACAGAATAAAAAGAAGATTTTTCCCCGGAAAGTTATACTTGGCAAAGATATAGGCTCCCATGGCATAAATCAGTAGAGCCAGTAAGGTTGCCGAAAGAGAAACCAAGGTGGAATTCAAAAAATACCCTATAAAATCATATTTGGAAAAAATATAGCTGTAGGGCTCCAAAGAAAAACTTGTAGGTAAGGAAAAGGGATCCGACAAAATCGCCGCATTGCTTTTGAAGGAGGACAAGACTACCCACACAATGGGAAAAAGAGAAATCAAAATGGTAAAGCACAAAAGCACTCCAATGAGAAGGGAGGATAAAAATCCCCTCTTATTTCCTGCAACGCCATGTTCCCTATTTTGCAAAATTGCTTTCATTTCGATAAATCCCTTCGTTTAGATGCAAATGCTTCTCACTGCCGTAAGTCTCATTTCTATACAAATACCTTAGCGCAGTCATAAGTCTCATTTAGCCGGAAAGCGCCTCTATCTGCCCCCTACAAATGTCTTATCCCTATAAATTCCTTTTGTCGCTTCGATTTATACTTTTACTTACGAAGCTCTCTTTTAGTCATAAATCCCTTCATTTAAACGAAATCCCTTATGCACCAAAAGCAGCACTAGGATACCCACTAGGAACATCATCACACCGCTGGCATTGGCCAAGCCATATTTTAAGTCCAAAATGTTCTTCATCAAAATGAGGGGGAGGTTCATGGTGTCGTTTCCCGGCCCTCCGGAAGTGGTTAGGGCGATTTGCTCATACATGGCAATTCTGGCCGTAATGGAGGCAATGATGGAGGTCCCGATGGAAATACGACACATGGGAAGCTCGATATGCCAAAGAATCTGAAGAGTATTGGCGCCGTCCACCTTTGCTGCGGAAAAGACCTCCTCTGGAATAGAGTACAGGTCATTCATCACAAGAAGGGTTACAATCACCGCATAAAAAAGCCATGTTAGGGTTACAGCCCAGAAGGCATAGGGGGATTCAAAGAACCATTGATGATGAAAGTCCTTATTAAAGAGGCGAATCAGCCCGTTCATAAAGCCCATCTCGTCATTGAAAATGAAGCGATAAATCAAAGCCCAAGCTGCTGCGGAAATCACATTGGGTACCATGAAAACCGCTCTGGTAAATTTCCAGCCCTTAGGTTTTTGAAACAAAATAAAAGCAAGGATCGTTCCGAAGCCCACATGAAGAGTGGTGGCAATGAAAGACCACAAAAAAAGATTCTTCATGGAAAGCTGAAAGGATTCCTGCCCAAAAAGCTGTATGTAATTTTGCAATCCCACAAATCGGGGACTGTTAAAGCCGTCATACTTCGTAAAAGAAGTCAGGAAAATGCTGAGAATCGGCTGTAAATAAAAGAAGAGAAAAACCAAAAAGGAGGGGAGCAAAAATAGGACAATCCACTTATAATTCCGTCTTTCCAAGCTTGATGCCTTCATCCTATTTTACTCCCCTTTACTCTTTCTATTGCTTAATCTGTTTTGCTTAATCTGTTTTGCTTAATCTGTTTTGCTAAATTTCTATTGCTTTGCCTCTTCCGCCTTCTTTGTAAGCTCCTTACAGAACGCTTCCGGGCTCAAGCTTCCGTCAATCAGCTTTGGCAGAAGCTTTCCGAATTCCTGATCTCCGATAGAAGCCGGGAACACATCCCCCAGGATAGGAACATACTTTGTATCATCATTTACACTCTGATTGTACTCATATAAGAGCTGACTTTCCTTCAGCTTATTCAGGAAATCCTCACTGTACTTCAGTCTTGGTGCGGTTCCCCCCTCTGCCAAAAGATAGGCTTCCAACTCTTCCTGACTGCCGCGGAAGGCAAGGAAGGCCTTAGCCACTTCCTTCTCGTCATCGCTTGCAGTTGCAGGAATCCAGAAATCTCCGTATCCTGCAGGATTTGCTAATGCAATATTTCCGGGATAAATGCCGGCATGCACGGAGGATCCCTTAAAATCATTGCTCCACTTGTCCTTGGATTCCTCGTTGAATTCGGAAACCATCCAAGAACCGTTGGGAATTACGGCTGCCTTATTGCTCATGAAAGCATTAGCCGCATCAGCATAAGCTGCACCTAAAGTATTTGCGGAAGCATTTTTCTGTAAAAGAGTCTGTAGCTTCTCCACGCCCTTTACAAATGGCTCTTCGGTATAATCCCAAAGCTTATCCTTTACACTATCCTGTAAAAGCTTTGCTCCCCCTTCTTCATTTCCCACAAGGGCGGAAAGCATTAAAGCAGAGGTCCAAGCATTTTCAGAGGTCATAAAGGCAATTTTGTTGTCCCCTAAAGAAGAAACAAATTCCTCATAGCTAAGCTCTCCGAGAGCTTTCTCCGGCTTATACAGATCTTCGTTGTAAAACATGCCGATAGGACGAATTACCAGCATGGGAGAAACCACCAACTTACCGTTATAGGTACAATACTCTCTGGATTCCGGAATCCACAAATCGGAAAGCTCCGGTGTTTCCTTAGCAAAATCGGTTAAATCGTAAGCAAGGTCATTGTCCAAAATTACCTGTTTAAACCACTGGGCATCAATGCCACCGGAACCGGGGCTATGAACCAAAGCAGGAAGCTTCTTCTGGGTAGCCAGTTGCTTAATCTTCTCTGCATAAGAATCCTGTACCACCTCTTCCACGGTGATTTTATACTTTCCTTCATATTTCTTGTTAAAACGTTCTACCTGAGGAAGAAAGAACTTTGCTCCCACATTTTCTCCGGCCAGGAAGGTAGGGAGCTTCATCTCCTTTACTCCCTCGGAAGCTTCCGCCTTGTCTCCGCCTTCCTTCTCTGCCTTTGTCTCTCCAGCCGCAGTACTGCCCTTCTCACTTTCCGCCTTAGGCGCATTGTTGGCACAGCCCGGCAGAGAAAATCCTAGGACTAGAGCCAACGCAAAGGATAAAACTCTTCTTTTTTTCATACTTTTCCTCCAAATTCGATAAGTTTTTGGCGACTTTGCATACAATCGCTTCCAAAATATTCGGTTTTACCTAGCATTATACCCAATAAATAAAGGGTGTCAAGATTTTCTGTGGATAGGTTTTGATAAACTTTTGGGATAGAAATATTTCTACTCATTCTATTTGACAATTTTGGTTAGAATGAGTAGAATGGGTATTAAGAGCAGAATGAAGAGAACGATTAGCATATTGGAAATAAAAAATCCGAAGGGGAACAAATGAAGTTTCAAGAATCAGAAAGTGTCGAGCTAAAATCAATTGTACAAGACGATATCAAGAAAGAAATACTTGCTTTTGCCAACTGTAACGGGGGCACTATCTATGTCGGTATAGCCGATCAGGGAGAAATCATAGGAGTAGAGAATCCGGATGACTCCGCGTTACAAATCTCCAACATGGTCAGAGATAGTATTAAACCGGATGTCACCATGTTCGTCCATTACGAGACGCTGGAACTCGAGGGAAAATCCCTTATCGCAGTCCATGTTCAAAGGGGAAGCAATCGCCCGTACTATCTAGCTAAAAAAGGGCTTAGGCCTGAAGGCGTCTATGTAAGACAAGGGTATTCTTCCGTTCCTGCAAGCGATACCGCTATCCGGCAAATGATTAAAGAAACCGATGGTGACAGTTTTGAAGAGATGCGTTCCATAAATCAAGCGTTAAGTTTCGATGCACTAAAGCAAGAATTTAAAACTCGTAAGATTCCTTTCGCACAGGCACAAATGCAAACGCTCCACATACAGTCCACCGACAAGCTCTACACTAATCTTGCCCTATTACTCTCCAATCAATGTCCTTACTCTATTAAGCTTGCTGTTTTTGAGGGCGGTAGAGAAACTGTCTTTAAAGATCGTAGAGAATTTTCCGGTTCCCTTATGCAACAGCTTCATGATGTATACGACTATATCGACCTTCACAACCAAGTTCATGCAAGCTTTGATAAACTATTGCGGATTGACAATCGGGACTATCCGGAAGTGGCAGTCCGGGAAGCACTTCTCAACTCTCTGGTCCATCGGGATTACTCCTTCCATGCCGCTACCCTTATCAGTATTTATCCGGATTGCATGGAGTTTGTTACCCTCGGCGGTCTCCCCACCGGATTGGAACTTGCGGATATCAAGTTAGGGATTTCCGTTTGCCGAAATCCCCATCTTGCCAATGTTTTCTATCGATTACAATTAATAGAGGCCTATGGAACCGGCATAAAAAAGATTATGGACAGCTACCTCGGAAAATGGAAACAGCCCTCCATTACCTGTAGCAATAATGCCTTTAAAATCGTCCTTCCCAATACCAATGCAGGGCAAATCGTAAAAGAGGATAGTGTCTACTATTCTGTAGCTCCCTCTTCCGTAGTTCCCTCTTTCGTAGCACCTTCTTCTGCACTGCCATCCTCTGAGGAGCAAATCCTGCAAGTCCTTTCTACACAGAAGGAAATCACAAGAAAAGAAGTACAAGAGCTATTGGAAGTCAGCCAGTCCACTGCAGGCCGTATTTTAAAAACCATGGTGGATCGGGGGAAAATCCTCAAACTGGGAGGTAGTCTTACCACACGGTATAGAGCAATACTGTAAGATATTTTTGAACCCATTGTCCTGCCGTTAAAACTTATTTATCTATAGCTAGCGCTAAAGGCGGGACGCATTTCTTCTATAAGACGACGGGACAATCCGTACACCGTAGCTCGTTTCTCCCAGTTTTCTTTTACAACGGTGAGAATATCTTTTGCATATTTGATTGCATCCGTCTCGGAAATTCCGAATCGGGTAGCCGTCCGTATTGCAAGGTCAACATTAATACTATTATCCTCTTCGTCAACATTTAAAGATAGTTCGTCACCATAAGGAACCGGATTTACATCATAAAGAGGTGAAAGCCTCCAGCCATTTTCTGTGAAAATGAAAGCATGGTTTCGTAGATGATCATCCGTATTACTAACAGCCATATTAAATACAATACGTTTCCAAAGTTCAACCAAGTCCTGCCTGGGCTGGGCACCATAGGATTTCACAAAAGCCGCTATATCCAAATAGCTTGTTCCGTCTTCGGCAGATGCTCCATCTGTTTTTCCAAGCAATGTCATGGCAGAAGCAAAGTGTACTCGCTTATTCAAAATACGGTCAAAACGTTTAACCAGATAAGTACTTCCGAGATTAGAAAATTTTTCAAGTTTTGCCTCCGGAACATGTAGTCCACAGAGCTCTGCCAAATCATGTGTTACCATCTCCCATGCTCCGGTATCATTTTCATCGTTCTTGGAAGGGAATTTTGCAATCCAAAGCTGTTCTTTTGGATCTATTACAGTTGCTTTAGGCCTGGCACCACCAAGAGATGAGCCGGGTCTTATTAATTGGTTTAGCCATTTTTCAGATAAAGCAGTATCATCATTTTCAAAATTTCTGGAAGCTTCCTCTAAAGTCCGAAGACTTGCCCAAGGCGGTGCAGCTGTTTCTTTATCGTCTGAAAGAAAGACCCCAACGGGCTCTAATTTAAATCGTATTCCTCCCAGTCGCGTCTCGTCATATACTCCCAATAGATAATCACTGTCATAGAGTTTAGATGGTTTTCGACCTTCTTTTTCTGCCAGAATCCTTTCGCGTTTATTCATAAGAACACGCCCCCAACGGTCGGGAGAAGAATCTGAAAATAGCCCAAAAATCGCTTTGCCTAAGGGATATTGTCTTCCGGTATATGGCATAAGTTCAGGATCCAATGTGATTTTTAGCCCGGTCTTTTTGAGCCACTCTCTATCATACTCAAAGGAATAAGATTCCCCGCCCTTCAAGCTATTAACGTAGAGGATTCCCATGAGTGTCGGTCTCTGCATGCTAAAGTCATCGTAGACGAAAATTATCTTTTCTTTAGATACCACTATTTCTTCCTCCTTGGTGCACGCTTTCTTGTTATCAGATTCAAATCTTGAATTTGCCTACCAAGCGCATCATCCTTTGCAAGCAGTAGAAGATCTTTATCAAGATTGTTTAGAGCATGCAAAACTGCCGCATAAATTCCCATCGCTACGGATGGATCGCCTTTTTCAACCTTCCATAAAGATGCTCGGCTGATTCCGGCACGTTCTGCGGTCAGCTCCGAAGATAGGCTCCGTCTAAGTCTGGCAAGCTTAATCTGCTCACCCATGGTTTTTAGTATTTCTTCTGTACCCGGAAGTATGTTATATGCAGCTTTTTTCATCCAATGCACTCCATTTAATGTTTACTATTATAAACTATATATATTTTTTTGTTAATATTAGTATACATAATTATATAACAATTTCAAATGGAACTTTTGAATTGCAAACAGAAAAAATAGAATGCCTGCTCGTATCAAAAAAGGGCTGTAAAAATCAGAATCATTTTTTACAGCCCCTTTTCCTTTAGCTCACTAGCCTAATTCTCCCAACATCTGCTCCGGGTTATCCGCAGCCTTTACCTTGTCAAATGCCTTTACAATCTTTCCATTTTCATCAATCAAATAAGTGCTACGAACCACGCCCATATAGGTTTTACCGTAGTTCTTTTTCTCCTGCCATACATCATAGGCCTGAATTGCCGCAAGCTCCGGATCGGCAAGCAGGGTAAAGGGCAGTCCGTATTTCTCTTCAAACTTCTTGTGGGAAGCCACGCTGTCCTTACTGACTCCCAGAATCACCGCACCCTTCTCTGTAAACTGGGGATATCGTTCAGCAAAGCCGCAAGCCTGCTTCGTGCAACCGGCGGTATTGTCCTTTGGGTAGAAGTATAAAATGACCTTCTTTCCTCTGTACTCCGACAGAGAGTGCATGTTTCCGTTCTGATCCGGCAATGTAAAATCCGGTGCCTTTGTTCCAATTTCTAACATAGTAATCCTCCTTTAACGGCAGTTTTTTCGCTAAAATTTTGCCACATGCATTATCGGCTCATCTCCCCCTTTGGGAGCAATGCGCTATCATAATATAAACCATTAAAACATTTATAGTTCTATTTTTATACCCTTCTTTCGCAGGTTGTCTATACATTCCATCAGATATTCCGCATTATGCTCTTTGTAAATAGGACTTTCTATACTTTTTTCTTCAAGATCATCGTATTTTTCTGCTACCCTTCCCCTATAGTTCTGATCTCTCCACTCTTCAGAAACCTTATATCTTCTTTTTTCCATTTCATCCATAACTAAGGAATGATAGATAAATAAGTGATAGGGAGAATAGGAAAATGCATAATCTACTGTTTTATGCTTCTTATTCCACCCATTTCCTCGAAGGGCACAGCACTCTCTATGTTGTCCAAGAAGCTGATTTTTCGGTAATAAGGGAATCAGTTTTTCATGCCATAGTCTCATATATTTTCACCTGTTAATAAAGTGGATTCTTGCAAATATTTATTGGGATATTTCTTGAGTAAAGCATTGATATATTGAATGACCGATTCTTGATTATTTTTC
Organism: uncultured Oribacterium sp.; assembly: GCA_963542215.1. Taxonomy (GTDB): domain Bacteria; phylum Bacillota; class Clostridia; order Lachnospirales; family Lachnospiraceae; genus Oribacterium. The sequence continues at coordinate 8,184 of CAUTXF010000008.1, forward strand.
CCTTCCATATATTCGTCTAATACAATAAATAATCCTTGTTTTTCCGTCTCACTTGCGTCTTTTTTGAAATATCCCCATACGTGAAGAATGGCATTGTTAAAATCTTTTTTACTCTCTTTTATATCTTTTACACTTTGTATTTTGTCCTGTAAAAATGCAATATCCACTTCTTTCGCTTTCAAGTACTCTCGGATATCCAGATATGCCTTATGGGATTTGCTCAGCACATAATATTTATATTTTGCCCATAGCTCTTCGCATTCTTTTTTTACATACTTGTACGCCATTACACGCCTCCACATTCCATTTTTAAAACAAAAATTGCAGCAACGAATCTCTCTAATCATTGCTGCAAGAACGAATGTTCCCTGCGAGAATCGAACTCACAACTAGTGCTTAGGAGGCGCTTGTTATATCCATTTAACTAAGGGAACAATGGAACTCTCTTATTTTACCTATCCTGCAGTTTTCTGTCAATGCAGGGTAGGAACTAAGTTACTATATAGAGTATAACATCTGCGACATAACGGTTTCGATTACTATCGTAATGATAGGCAATCTCTCCAGTAAAATAATCGGCGTTATCCCTTAAATATCTGTAATAACGTTTGCCGTTCTGCTTTATAATCCACCATGCCACTCTTCTGCATTCGTTTCTTCCCACGGACGGAGGATAAGCCTCTCTGTTTCTAAAATCATATCTATCCTTTCTTTCTCTTTGGAGCAGGAAGCTCCTCCAGTTCAGAAAGCTGCTCCAATATAAAATCCAGATAATCTTTACTTGATACCATTTTATCCCTCCGTATTCTCATCATCTACCGTCTCAATTACTATATGCTCCGCCCATTCCTCCGCCTCTGGAAAGGCTTCTCGAATCTCCTCCGGCAGCTCCTGCGTAAAGCAATATTCCGACACACCTATAGGTTTTACCATATCCTTTAACGCAAATTCAGCTACAGTTCTATTCTTGTCCCGGCACAGTATAAGACCTATTGATGGATTATCAATCTCTGTTTTCAACTTCTCATCAACAAGAGACAGGTAGAAATTCATCTTCCCCGCATATTCCGGAATAAATTTCTTTGTTTTGAGGTCTACAATCACATAGCAATGTAGGATTGTATTGTAGAACAGGATATCAAGTGCAAACTCATCTTTGCCGAGTGTCAATGGATACTGATGTCCCATATAAGCAAAGCCCTTGCCCATTTCCAGAAGAAAATTTGTAATGTTCTTTACAAGCTCATCCTCTATCTGGCGTTCCTTCATCTTTTCATCAAACTCAACGAAATCAAAAATGTATGGGTCTTTCATGGTCTGTATAGCTAGTTCGCTTTGTACCGCCGGAAGCAGCTTTTCAAAATTTTGGAGCTTTTTCCCTTGCTCACGGTCAATCAATCCCGTAGCAATCTGATGCTCTAATACTGCAACTGACCATCCATTCTCAATCGCCTTCACTCCATACCAGTATCGAGACTCCATAGTTTTCAATTTTTCAATCAGCACAAGATTATGAGACCACGGCAATTTTGCAGACACTGTCTGCAAAAAGTTCTGATCCGCTATCTCTCTTGCAAAACGCTTCATATACCGTAGGTTTCTCGCAGAATAGCCCTTTGCCTCTGGAAAAGCCAGTTTAATTTCCTGTGCCAATGTATCAATAAACTTGTTTCCATATGCTGTATTCTTATTCAAATCATTTCCGATATCCCAATATAAACTAATTAACTGCTCATTCACATTCAGCAAAGCCCTGTATCGCGCGGCTTTAATCTTATCCTTGATATCCGTTACGAGTTGGATTTGAGAACTTTCCTGTAATTCCATTTTATCCTCCAAATTTGCAGACAACCTCTGCAAATTTCATTTATCCTGATTTTCGCTTTTATTGTACAAGACTGTTTCCACAGTTGCATCCCACCGCCTTTGCCTTCCTTTTCGGCAAACTGAACGATGCAGTATTCGTAAGTTCTACCGAGGACATCTCGGTTACCTTCGGTCTCTCCAATATCCTCCATTTTCTATTTGTTTGATGTTTAAGCAAATTATTACTTTACTCAAGATCTATCTCTCCACTCCTTTTTCACCTGCTCCCAGATGGCAAAGGCCTTCCGAATCCGCTCTCCCCCATGGCGATACTCAAAAACGTTTTCCAGCTCCTCATCGGAATAGGCGGGAAGATCATGGGAATAGATCCACATACGCTCATAATGCTCCCGTCTATACATGGATTTTCCCCATTCACTGCTGTCTGTCCAAAGGGTTCCCAAAAGGAAGATTCCGCTAAGCAGGAGGCAAAAGGCAAATCTGCCCTGCGCTGTTCTTTGTCTCCGCTCCATCCTTATCTGCTCCCCGATACCTATTTTCTGTTCTACGCCTATTTTCTTTTCTATTCTTGATGCCTGTTTTGTTTGAGATTTCTGTTCTGTTCTTAATTCCTGTCCCAAACTTGCTCGCTTCTCATTTTTCCATAGAAACAAAATCAAAAATGCTCCCAGCAAAGCGCTTTGGTATTGCAGGGCATAACGGCTTTGAAAAGCATAGCTTTCCTTTAAAAACATATAGCGGGTAAGAAAAACCAGGGCATGGCTGGCTAAGCCGTGAAGAAGCAGTAGTCCCGGCAGTAAACCGAAGTAGAAAGACGCTCCACTATTTTCTGCTGCCATAGCATTTTTTCCTATCTGATTTTTATCTTCTTGCCCCTGCTCCGAAGAAAGGCCTTTCTTTCCCGTCCCGGCAAATGCCTTTCCTCCTCCATTTCCGGAAGATGCAAAAAACCTCCAAAGATACAACAGTATCACAAGAACATAAAAGAAAAGTACAAATGCGCCAATCAGGACAATCCCTTTTCCCTGTAATGCTCCGTCTCTAAGAAGCTTCTCCAGATTTTCCCCGGAAATAAGCATGGAGGAAAAGCTGTAAAAGATAAATTTCACCACAAAAAGCAGATGATTTTGCAGTACCTCTTTTAGGGAAATGTTTTCCGCCCCGGCATATTCATACACCGCATAGTGATTGCTGAGAAGATATAGAAAAAGGCAAAGTCCGTTGGAAATCAGGAGAAGAATCGTCCCCTTGATATCCCAAAGCTTCTTTCCCAAAGCCAGGAAGAAGAATAAAGCAAAACAGGAAAGGAATACCGCCAAGCAGTAGGGGCCTGCCACCAGTAAAATAAATGGCGGATAAATACATAAAAGAAGCAAAGAGTTTTTCTTGCTAAATGCCTGATCCAAGGCATAGAAATAGGCGTAAAATACCGCAAAGGCCAGAAAATGAATATATCCCGATCCGTTTAAAAGCATTTCCCACTTATTTAAGCTGTAAAAAAGAATCAAAAACAGAAGCTGCTGCAAAAAGGACAGCTGCTTTTTTCTCATAAAAAGCAGTAGCGGAATACTCGTTAGAAATAAGCCCAGTACCCCAAGTACCCGATCAAAAATCAGGGTATAACCAAAAGAATAACGGTTGATTTCCCTAAAGAAATAGGTCAAAGGGATTCTGGTTAAAATATCCTTTTGCAGGAAATCCCCCAGCCGGAAGGGCTGTCCCAAGTAGGAATTGACCAGTCGAATATAGTCGGAATACAAAACATCCGTAGTACTTAGAAGAACATAAAAGAGAATGGCAAGCGCCATGAGGAAAGAAAGGAGCAATAAAGCAATGGGGAGCTTCCCTTCTTTCCCCTTGAAAAGCAGATGCTTGCCCGAAGCCGATGCCCCAAAACCTTGCCCTAAGGGAACTTGCTCTCCAGAAGCTTCTTCGCCGGAACTTTTCACATCAAAAGCTTTCTCTCCGAAAGCTTTTACACCTGCAGTCGTTGCCATAGAAACTTCTGACCCGGCCACCGGTATATTTCTGTTTTGTCCCTCATGCTCTGCCATGCTTTCCCTTCCTTTCTCCGCTATGTATTAGCTTTTATATAGTCCTTTGGCGCAAACCCATTTTTCATAAATACAGTTTTAGAACAAATTTATGCTATTGGCCAAACTGCTCTGATTTTTCTGCTTTCGAATCATAGAAGCAACTCTATATTTCACATCTACGTTTCGAAAATCCGCTTACTCTTTTCTCCGATCCGGAGAATCTTCTAACATCAGAGGTTAGGAAATACCTCCTGGGTAATATCTCTATAGCCTCTTTCCTCCGGCACTTCCTTCAAAACAAGGCTGTTATAGGAATTCGCTTCCGACGGAAGTTCCCTAAAGTCCTTGATAAAATGAATCTTTGTACCTTGTCCGGACATTTCCGGATCAAAGACCTGGAAGAAAGTATCTCCGTAGAACTTACTCATCTTATAGTTATTTTCCAGAATATAAACTTGTTTTCCCAAAACATAATCTCGACCATACTTCCCTATGGTCTGCTCAGCCAAGGAGTTCATCCGGTCCTGATCCTCCCAAAAGTAAATTCTGGGGAAAGACTCACGATATTTCATTTCCGCAGGGAATCGCAGGCAAACGAAGAGCAGGGCAAAAAATGTGGGAATCGGCATACCGGTATTTCCCAAAAGATAGGCAAAATACAAAAGAGCCGCCGCAAAGCTTACATAAACCCAACGCATTTCCACCCGGATAGTAATGGAGGAGCAACCGATGCAAAGAGCAATAAAGCATAGGAACAAAATATTTTTCCCGAAAAACTCTTTTTTCAGCTTGCCCTTACGAATCGCAAAAAGCAAAGCCAAAAGAATGCTAAAGGCTAAAACTGCAATGGAAGCGTAAATGACATAGCGATGCTTTCTGCCTACTTCTTCCCAGGGAATTCCCGCAAGATAATCCGGTCCCGCTTGAATGCCGAAAATGTAGAATACCTGAGAAAAGGCATGGGACAGAGCTTTCGTCAGAGAAAAACCGTCCTGTACCTCCGTTCCTCCCGTTCCTTTCGGCACGAAAGAACCGATGGCCAGGCTTCGAATGCTAAAGAACAAAAAGGCCTGTACAAAAGGCAGGAAGAAGGGAAGAAGCTTCGGTCTTTTCAAGGCTTTGCTCTCCGGATTATCCGATTTTCTTGCACTTGCACTTGCATTTACACCTTCATTTGCACTTATATTTACACTTGTATTTGGATTTACACTTTCATTTGGATTTACACTTATATTTGGATTTTCACTTTCATTTGGATTTACACTTGTATTTGGATTTTCACTTTCGCCCTGCTCCACTACAATATACTGCTTTCCCACAGTAGCAATCCCTGACAAAGCGGACTCCGAAGCTTTTGCAGAATCTGTAGCTTTCGCGCCATCTAAAGCATTCGCACCATCTGATGCTATCGCATTTTCCGATTCTTCCGCTTCTTTTAGCCCTATCTTCTGCACCCCGACAGCAGTATTTACCTCCGCCTGCTTTCCTCTAAAAAAGAGGGGAATGTAAAACAAAGGCAGTAGAGCCACATATCGCTCATGGGTGAAAATCAAGAGGAAGAAAAACAGATGAGAAAAGAAAAGCATTTTCCCAAAATCCCTCTCCTGGCAGTCGATTTGTCGGTAAAGGAAATACAGCGTGAAAAGGGCAAAGCCCAAAGCCAGAGTTTCCAAAATGCCGATAGCCTGCCCAATCTGATAATAGGCAAAGTGGGCAGAGAGAAAAAGAACGCCCAAAGACAGGGAAAGAATGCGCTTCTTCGTCATTTTCAAAGAAAAGAAAAAGAGAAAAAAGGCCAACAAGCTGTTTAGGAAAATGTTGAAATGCAAGTAGCGGTTGGGATCCGCCCCCACTAAAGCCATTTCAATATAGGAAATCGCCCAATACACCGGGCGGAAACGTACCGCCTGCCCAATGGGAAAGCTGAATTCAAAGAAATTTTGCTCCCGGAAAAAGGAAAACAAATACAGGTCATCCATGTAAAGGGCCTTGATGTGAATCTGCCGGTTAATCCAATAGGCAGAGCCCAATAAGAAGAGAAAGGCCAACAAAAAGCCCCCCAGCGGTATTCCTTTTTCTATAGCTTTATTTCCTTCTTGTTTCATTTACTCCTTACCTTTCTATGAATGGATTTTGTAATGCAATTTTCCCTAGCATAAATATAACGAAACTGCCGCTTTCCTGCTACCGGCAACTGCCGTTTTCATGCTACCGGTAAGCCTATTGAAAATACTCTGACAGCAACTGCACGATCCTGTCTTTTTCCGTCTGCTCTTCCGGACTTAATTCCGGATAGGGCTTGTCTTCCCAAGGATATTCTAAACGCTCTTTCCGAATCTGTAAAAGCAAAAGCTGTTCTGCTCCTTCGCCATTGGATTCTGAAAATGCCTTTACGCCATCAAGCGGCAGAATTTTATTTTTCTCCACCAGCATAGGACTTTGGAAAATGCCCTCCTCCGCCATTTGTAAAAGCATCTCCCTGGCTCGTTCTTCCCTTTCGTCATGCAGGAAGCTTTGCTCCAAATACACATAATCGGTACCGGACCATTTTAAGAACCAGGCAAAATAGAGGGGAGAATCGTAAAGTCCCGGACTTCCTCCGGAGCCCTCCACATCTGTAATGCTCTGCACATTGCAGGGGATACGATAGCATTCCGGCGTATTTGCAAAGGCCAAAACATGGTGCCTTGGTTTTTTTGCCATTTCCGAAAAGGCAGGAAGGCTTCCCTTTTCTCCTTGGTTTTCCAGTTCCACCAAGGCATGGTCATAATAGCCCTTGTTGGCCAAATCAATGGGAGTAAAGCCCACTGCCCCCGCCCAGCTGGTGGTGATGGTGGTAAGAAATGCTGCAAGGTAAAATGGAGAGAAGGCAAAGGCCTTTAAGAGAAGGACAGGACTCTTGGAGTCCTCTGCATTTTCTTTCTGAAAATCTTTCCCCGGAGGGATTACCGTCTGCTTGTTATTCCCCGGAGGGATTTCCGCCTGCTTGATATTCCCCGAAGAACTTTCTCCGCCAAAGCATAGGAGCAAGGCCAGACTTTCCCATAAAATATAGTAATTCCCGTCAATCTGCCAAAGCATTACAAAACTTAATAAAGAAAAGGCCATAATCACAAGGAAGGACAAGGCAAGGGGAAGGTAATCCCAAAGGGAAGCTTCCCGACTCCCCCTACGTAGAAAGGCTTCTCTTCCCGACAAACTATTTCCTCCCGGTAAATGATTTCCTCCCGGCAAACTATTTTTTCCCGGTAAACATTTTCTTCCCAAGGAAAAACACTGCCATATCGCGAAGAATAAAATCAGCGGAAAAAGCACGCCGCTCCAGGCAATTGCCACATGTTCCATATCCTCTCCCACAGGATAAAAAAGAAAAGAAAAGAGTCTACGGAAAAAGGAGAAGGCAGATTCCGAAAACGAAAGCTCCCCGCTGTAATCCACATGAGCATCCAGATTAAAAGGCCAGTTTACATGAAAACCGATAGCTTTAAAAATGCCGGTAAAGGTGGTAGAAAAGGGAAGCCCCGTAATCACGAAAGTCCGTAGGGTAATAAGTCCTGTATAGAATACAGAAAAGAGAACAAAGGGAAGCTCCGAAGTCCATTTCTCTCCCTTCGCCTGAATCGGATTGAGATTTGTATTAATATTTATGCCGGCATTCCTCTTGTTATTTGCATTAGTGTTCGCGTTAATATTTGCATGAATGTTCGCGTTAATAGCGGTATCTCCTTGCGGATTTGTTTGCGGATTTTTCTTCCCCAAAAACTCTATCAGAATCGTTAGGAGAAAAATGATTCCCAGCAGGGTAGAAAAAACTACCGCCGTAGGTTTAAAGCTGTAGCTGAAAAAGAGCAGGAAGCAGCTTTGCAATCTCTTTCCTTTTAGGAAGAAATACAAAGCAGAGAGCTGAAGCAAAAGGGTAAATAAATCCGTTTTCATGGTAAGGGACATATTCCCCACAGACGATAAAAGAAAGAAACAGAGTATGCCAAGGTAAAGCTTCTTTCTGTTTTTCTGAAAATGAAAGAGCAGTAGTCCAAAAACCAAGACCAATGCCAGATACGTCCATAGGCTGAAAGATAAAAGGAAGCCATACCCCGGAAGGTAATTTAAGGGATAGGTCAAAAGTTCCAGCCCCTTCGGATAACTGTAGACACTATTGATTTGCCCGTGGGCAGAAAAAAAGCCCTCCGGAAATAAAACATATGCACTTCTTAGTCCGTAACGAAGGGAATCATAATCCAAAGCCACATTGCTGCGGTTCATTTGCAAGATAAAAAAGGGAAGGACAAATACCAATGGATATAAAGCCCCCCTCTGAAAGTCCTTTTCTAAAAAGGCCAAAAACCGTTTAAAGTCTTTAAATATTTGCAAAGGTCTTCCCGTGGTAATAAAGCGAAACAAAAGGGCAAGCACAAAAAACCATAAGCCGGAAACAAGCATTGGCAAAAGCATACGGTGAAGATAGGCAAAGACCAGCGTTGGTAAAATAAAGAGAAGAAAGAGAAAGCTAAGAAAAGCTCTATGGATTGCTTCTCCGGAAGCTTCCCTTCTCAAAAAAGCCCCTTTCCCCGGGGCATTCTGCATTTTCCTTTTGAAAAAAAATCCCATAAGACAAAGGAAGAGATAGGCAAAAAGCCAAAGCATTTCTCGGAAAGCGACTTGGGTTTTCTCTTCTAAAAAACGCTCCAGATTTCCCGAATCACAAAAAAACAGCAGAAAAAAATAAAGGGAAAGAAGACCGATTTCTCCACCGGCGATTGTTTTTACAATGCTTCCTCTTCTTCCCTCTGCCATTCCTAAATCCCTTCTACCCTTTTTGTTATACTTTAGCAAATTTTTTTATTTGTCGTCAGCGGCTTTCTGTCTTCGATACTAAATCCCTTATCATTTTGATCAATGCCTTACCTTCTATACCTGAGCATATTGCTAAATTTTCTATGCTTGATTTTGTGTGGATAAACCACGCACTATCCGGTTCCTGTATTTTAGGCTATTTAGGAGGTTTTTTCAAGATAAAGGATTAATCGAAAAAAATTTTCACAATAAACAGGAGAAAGTGCATAAAACCACCCTCTATTTTTTCAAAAAATAAATACAAATTTATAGAACTATGTTACAATCATAACAATCTACAAGTTGAAAAAACAGAAAGGAGATTTTATGGGTGCAAATTGGATTGTTTGTCTTGTGGTGGTGATTTATCTTCTGGCCATGCTGTTTATCGGCTGGTATTCCTCCACAAAAATCACAAGTAACACGGACTTCATGGTAGCCGGTCGTAGGTTGGGACCGCTGCTGATGGCAGGAACTCTTGCCGCAACGGAAATCGGAGGGGGCAGCTCTCTAGGCGTTGTGCAAAACGGAATGTCCGGCTATGGCTTAAGTGCCGCTTGGTACATTATCACCATGGGAATTGCCTTTGTCATTCTCTCTTTCATGGCTCCCAAGTTCCGAGCCGCCACTGTAAAAACCGTACCGGAGTACTTCCGGAGACGTTACGGAAAATCCTCCGGATTGGTTACTGCCATTATCATGCTACTTCCTTTAATAGGGCTTACCGCAGGACAGTTTATTGCATCCTCCGTTATTCTTTCCACCATGCTGGGACTGAGTTATAAGCTTTCCGTAATCATTGTCGCGGTAGTGGTAACGGTTTATTCCATTATGGGCGGTCTTTGGAGCGTAACCCTTACCGACTTTGTCCAGGTCTTCCTGATTATTATCGGTATGATGGCTGCCGTACCTTTCGCCCTCTCCCATGCCGGCGGTGTGGAAGCCGTGATTCAAAATGTTCCTAAGGAGAGCTTGAATCTTTTCGCCGGCTATGATTTCTTCGGTATTCTTTCTCTCGTCATTATGTACGTAGGAACCTTCTCTGTAGGACAGGAAGCGGTTTCCCGTTTCTATGCCGCAAGAGATGAAAAGGCGGCAAAGCAGGGAGCTTGGCTTGCCGCACTGTTAAACTTTATTTATGCCTTTATTCCTACTGTTTTGGGATTGATTGTACTGGCACTGATCAACATGGGAAAATTCTCCGCCGATGAATTTGCTTCCGTTGGCGCACGGTATGCCTTACCGATTCTGGCGATTCGCACCATGCCTGCTATCATTTGCGGCCTGCTCTTCTCCGGTGTTATCTCCGCCACCATGTCCAGCTCCGACTCCGACCTTTTGGGAGCCGGATCCATCTTTGCCAATGACATTTTCAAAATCTTCCTTAAGCCAAATGCCAGCAGCAAGGAAGTTATGAATGTGACCAAGATTACCATGGTTTTGGTAGGTATCGCTTCCATGTTTATTGCTCTTTTCAACACCCAGAGCATTGTTTCCATCCTGATGTTCTGCTTTACCCTCCGAGCTGCCGGTTCCTTCTTCCCCTATGTACTGGGACACTTCTGGAAGAAAGCCTCCACGGCAGGAACCATTGCTTCTTTAGTGCTGGGAACCATTACCGTAGTCTATCTGGAACATGTGTCCAAAGGAATGCTCTTCGGCATCCACTTTAGTCAGGCCATTATTCCCGGACTGATTGCCGCCTTTTTCGGCTTTATGGTTTTCTCCATTCTCATGCCTCCTGCAAAGGAAGGAACAGAGCTGGCGGAGGAAGCAGACGACTAATCCGGCCACCTACCATTTAAAAACGAGATATCGCACGCTTTGCGCACGATACTCGTTATGAACAAAAAAGAGAGGGAAAGTGCTATCTATTCTTTCCCTCTCTTTTTTTTTACCTGAAAGCGTTGTGGCCGGATGAGGATCTCTTCCAGCACCACCCCTTCCCTTTGGGAGAGTAGCATTTCCACTGCCGAAGCCACATCCTCCGGTAGAAGGTAGCTTCCTTCGTCTCCCACGGTATAATCTGCATTTCGGTAGAGCTTGGTATCCGTCATGTCCGGTAAAATACTATGTACCTTTAGACCGCTTTTTCTATATTCGGAAAATAGACTTCTGGCGAAGGACAGTAGTCCTGCCTTTCCTGCCCCGTACACCGCCCCATAGGTATTTCGCTCCAAAGCGGTCACGGAAGAGATGAATATGATATGCCCCCGATTTTCCTTTAACTCACGCAAAAAATATTGCGTCAATATCATGGGGATTTCCAGATTCAACTCTGTCATCTCTCGAATTTTTGCTTCTTCCACATTTTCCTGTAAGCCATAGTAGGCTATCCCTGCCGAATGCACCAATATAGCAAGCTTTCCCTTTTCCCGAAGGCTTTTTAAAAAGCTGTCCCTTTCTTCTTTCTTCCGTAAATCCAGAGAAATCGCTTGAAAAGAAGGGGCAAGACCGGAAAAGTCTCGGCCAATACCATAGACGGTATAGCCTGCTTTTTGCAGGCTTTCCGCAATAGCAAAGCCAATGCCGCCGGAGGCTCCGGTGACCAACGCCAGCTTCTCTTGCTGTTGCTCCTTACACAAAATTTCCAATTTCACACCCCTTTTCTTCTCATGCCCATGTCTTTTTATAAGCTTGCCCTTAGTTCTGTTTCAGGTCTTAGTTCCTGCTTGCCTCTATTTTTCATTTACACCATCTGCTTCCCGGTTATCCCAACGGAAGATTTTTTCCTTAGGGAGCCTTTCCAGTAAACGGCTATACAAAAAGCCTTCCATTTCTTCCATCAGCTCCCTGGGATAATGGTAGTAACCCCCGGTATTTTCATAGGGAAATTGGGTATGGGGAGAATGGGGCAAAGCCTTTCCCATAGCCTTTAAATAGCTTTCCGAAATCCGAAAGCTTCCCAAACTGCAATCATGAATCTGCTCCATGGGGATTTTTTCAAAAACTTCTTGGAGCAAAGCACCATAGAGCTCCTTCCAACGGGGATGATAAATCATAGGATCAAAGCAAAGCCGCACCAGATAACCTTCTTCCAAAGCCTTTTGAATGGCAAAGATTCGGGAGGAAAGCCTGGCAGTACCCTCCTCCGCCTCTTCTATAATTTCCTCCGGGGACAGGGTAAAGGCGAAAATCATTCGTTTTCTTCCCTCCGAAGATAAGGGCAATCTTTGCATTTTCCGCCAAAGCCCTTCTCCCCCTGCCTTGGTTCTCACCTCGATACGAAGAGCATTTTCCTGATTTAAAAAGCGGGCAAATTCCTCCACATAGGGATAAATTCCCTCCATCGCCAGCAAATCCGAATCGTAGGAGATGCAGAGATACAAGCTTCCCTTCTCTGCTATCCATTTTCTACAGTCGGAAAAATAATCCTCCAGATTTAAAAACATCACCAGATTGCTGCTGGGGTACATTCCCTGCAAATAGCAGTAGGCACAGTGAAAGGGGCAATTCATCAGGAGGGAGGTATAACAAAAATGGCTTTCCGAAAAATCCTGACAAACCACTGCACCCTCATACAGCCTTTGTCCCTCTTTCTTTGCCAAAATCAACTTCCTGCTTCGGGACTGGGCAAGCCGCCCCTGTTTCTTTCGATTAAACACATCCTTATAATGCTTAATAGGAATAACTTTTGCCTTGGGAAATTTTTGTAAAATCCCCTTGGTTTCCGGGCTCTGCAGCAGGGTCTCCTCCACATAAATATGCTGAAAATGCTCTTGATAGGGATAGCTTTTTTCGCATTTTCCTTCCGGCAATGTGCTTCCGGAACGCTCACAAGGGATTGGCGATATAACTTCGGAATCGTTGTCATGAATCTGCAACAGATTGCCCGAGCCATTACATTTTACCTGCAAAATTCTTTCGGATAAAATCCATTCCTTCAAAGAGGAAAGGGCTTTTTTTCCTGCTCTTTTATCAATTAACGTAAATCTACCTTGCTTATCTATATCGTTCCCAACAGCTTTGAGAAGCTCTTCTTTAGCCCCATTTTCGGCATCCTGAAGGGCATCGTTCCCTGCATTCTGTCTTCCGAAATTCCGCTCTAAATATTCCCGGACTTCTTCCGCAGAAATCCCTTGCAGAAAGGCATAACGAAGCAGTCTTTCCAGCTGTTTTTCCATCACAAAGGAACAATGCAGGCTTTCGGAAAGACTTTGAAGCTGCTGCCGAAAAGCAAGCTCCCCTTCCTCTTCCTTTCTTCTCTCTTTGGATTTTTCCTGTAAAAATCCGATGAAACGAAGAACTTTATCCTCTTCCTTTTGCAAAAGAGCTTGCATTCTTTCCTGCCGGGATAAGGGAGAGAAAGGCAGTTTTTCTTCATCGGGACTTACCCCAAAATCCGTCACACAGCGAAGAAAAAAGAAATCTTCCGGAGCCAGGTAGAAATTCGCCGCCTGAAATACCGCGGCACTTTCCATATCGTAAAGAAAGGTGTTACTTAATCCGCTAACTCCTTTGGAGACAATTTGTTCTTTGGAATCTCCGTGTCTTTCGGAGATGATTTGTTCTTTGGAATCGCCGCGTCTTTCGGAGACGGTATCCCTATTCCCCATAGAATCAAGTTCTAAAATCTTATCTCCTGTTATAAGCCCGGCCTCGGAAAAATCCGGCTTGTATAGTAAATCCGGATAAAACTTGCGACCTGTGCTTTCCTGCTCCAAGCTTTGAATCCAAAACCAGCGACCAAGTAAATCTTCTGATGTCCGCTTTCTTCCTAAAATCGCCGCCGCGCTTCCCAAGGATAGAAGCAAATCCCCCTTTTTCGCTTTTTCCTCCTGTAAGGTAGAGGCCACTGAAGCGGAAGCATTAATCTGGCCCTGTCCGGTGATGGTCAGGAGAATTTCTTCCCCTTCATACTGCAAAAAGGGAAACGAAGTTTTTCGTTTCCCCAGACTTAGTTTTTTGATAAGATGTTCTACTTCTCCCTTGTGGGCCGCAAAGATATAGACCATGTTTATTCCTTAGTTTTATTTTTTAGTTCTATTCTTTAGTTCTATTCTTTAGTTCTATTCTTATTGCGTTATTAGCTTCCCTGTTCCGCTCTTTTATAGGCTTCCCTATAGAAATAATCTTGAGAATCCAATCGTTCCTCCGGCATAGGATCCGGATCATGATATAGACCGTCGGAAAGAAGCCATTTTCCTTTTTCCGTATCTTGGAAGCCTAAGTCAAAAATTTTCCGAACCCGGTTCTTATTCTCAGGATCCCAAATGGGTACAGCCACCTCTACCCTTCGAAGGGTATTTCTGGTCATGCAGTCCGCACTGGCAATGTAAAGCTCCTCTTCCTCTCCCTGTCCAAAACGATAAATGCGGGAGTGTTCCAGATACCGGCCCACAATGCTTCGAACGGAGATGTTCTCCGTCTTTCCCGGAATTCCGGGGATGAGACAGCAAATGCCTCGAACCAGAAGCTGAATCACTACTCCGCTTTTGGAAGCATCAATCAAGGCATCAATAATATCCTTATCCGTAAGGGCATTTAACTTGAAACCGATATAGCCGCCTCTGCCCTCTTCGCATTTTTTCTTTTCCCCTTGGATTTTTTCCAAGATATGATTTTGTAGACCATGGGGAGCCACCCAAAGTGCCTCCGTAGATTCCACAGTTTCTCCCAAAAGAAGGGTACGGAAAACCTCTGCCGCATCCTTTCCAATGCTTTGGTTTGCAGTCATTAGGCAAAGATCTGTATATAAAGTAGCGGTTTTTTCGTTGTAGTTGCCGGTTCCGATTTGGGTAATGTAGTGGATGCCCTGTTCCGTCTGTTTTGCGATTAAGCAAAGCTTGGAATGCACCTTATAATTGGGTAAGCCGTAAATTACCTGACAACCTGCGTCCTCCAGACGATGGGACATCTCGATGTTGTTGGCTTCGTCGAATCTTGCCCGAAGCTCCACCAACACCAGCACTTCCTTCCCATTTTCCGCAGCTTCACAAAGAATATCAACAATCTGACTGTGGCTGGCTACCCGATAGAGGGTAATCTTAATGGAAACCACGGAAGGATCTCTGGCTGCGTCCTGCAATAAGACTAAAAATCCCTTCATACTTTCGTAGGGGTAGGACAGCATCAAATCCCGACGTTCTACCTGAGAAAGGACGGATTCCCCTTTTTGAATATAAGCAGAGCTTCTGGGGCTGTACTTCGGGTAGAAAAGCTCCGTCTTCTCTCGAAAGCTGTTCTGTAAGGGAAAGAGGAAGGACAAATCCAAGGGTGTTCCGCAGTGCAGGATGTGCTTGTGGGAAATGCCAAGATGCTCCGCTATTTTTTTCTTCACGGACTTATGCAACTCTCTGGTAAATTCTAATCGTACCGGATTCAAACGGTTTCGCTTCTTTAAAAGCTGCTCCATCATGCCACGATAATCCAGATCCTCATCATAGACATCCGTAGCGTCAATATCCGCATTTCGGGTGATTCGAAGAATGGACTTTTCCTTAATCTGATAGCCGGGATAAAGCTTGGAAACAAAGTGTAAAATCAACTCCTCGGACAACATGTGATAGCCCTTTCTTCCGGGAATCTCGATTAATCGTTTAAATACCGGGTTCCAGCAGGGCACAATTCCCAGCTTCTTTTTGCCGTTCTTGCTTTCCAGACGTACCACCGCATAAAGCTCCCGATTCTGTAAGAAGGGGAAGGGCTGTGTCTTTCCCACAATCATGGGAGATAGGTAGGGACGAATGGCCTGATCAAAGTAAATTTCCAGCTGACTTTGCTCAGCCTTGGACAGTCTTTGGAAGTTAATGATGTGGATGCCCACCGGCTCCAGCTCTCCCATCAACTGCTCGTAGATTTCTTTTCTTTTCTGCTCCAGGCGTTGAACCTCTTCTAAAATCAGGTCCACCTGTTCTTCACTGGTAAGATCCGTTTTATTATCTCTAGTGGTCTTTTTCGAGCGCATTTGCTGCATCAAAGTTCCCACCCGTACCATAAAAAACTCATCCAGATTCGTTTGGTAAATGGAAATAAAAGGCAGACGATCCAAAAGAGGCACTCTTGGATTGCCTGCTTCATTTAAAACGCGCTCATTAAATAAAAGCCAAGATAGTTCCCGGTTTTGATACGCTTCTCTTCCTTCCTTCATTTTCCATCCCTCTTTTCTCTCTATAGCGGCAGGAAAGAATTTCCCCTTATCCGACTCCTGCCTGTCCATGTGGCTGTCTCTTCCGTTATGCAGTAAGGTCTGCTTCGTTTCTTTCCTATTCCTTAAAGATAATAAATCTTCCCTCCCCCTCTGTACAGAGGGAAGAGGGAAGAAATTTTGTTTTCTACGAAAATGAAAGCTTCTGGAATGGCGATTTTTCCGCTCTGTCCAAGACATGGCTTAGGCCTTTTCGTTCTTTGCCAAAATCGGCATGATAATTCCTAAAACAGAAAGCACTACCGGGGTAATGATATTTAAAGCCATAGTGAAAGGATCATCGGAATGCATTCCCATCAAACTGCAGATTGCGGTAAGGGCAAAGCACCATACACCGAAGCCCAGAGCCACTGCATTGTTCTTTACAAAGTAATACTCTCTTGGGAACTTGTCTCCGGCCTTTCTTAAAGCAATGTAAGCCACGAATACCCAAAGGTAACGAAGAGGCATACATACGGAGTTTAACTTGGTCAGCTGCTTCAATACCGCTGCCGCTCCCGGAACGAAGGACTGTGCCAGGATGATGGAGCCGGAGAGTACAGCTACCATGACAATACCGTTTACATAGCTTCCTTCCTTGTTCTGCTTTAAGAGCTTCTTGGGGAAGAAAGGACGAGTCTCTTCATTGTCCAAAAGCATACGAAGAGGAGCATCAATACTGATAATCAAAACCGCAAACTGTCCGATTACGTTACAAAGCGCATAAATTACCAGTAAAGTGTCACCTACGTGATAGTACTGGCCAAGCTTCTGGAATGCCCAGTAGGATCCGTTTGCCGCATAGGAGTCAAACGCTTCCTTACTCTCATTGATTAATGCAGGGTCAAACATCATACCCATAGCGATGGTTCCCAGCATAGCACATACCACAACCATGATAGCCAGAGCAATCATTCCCTTGGGGAAGCCCTTACTGGGGTTCTCTACCTTATTTACATAAGGAGAAATCTTCTCACATCCGCCTACCGCAAATACCAGGATGGAAAGAGAGGTAAAATACTCCAAACGGAAATTCGGAATCAGGTTCTTTAAGCTAAAATCCAAAGAAACATAGTCTCCCTGAGGATTGATAGCCGGTGCCGCAAACATCATGACAATGTAGAGCAGGGACATAATAAACATACTGGAACCTGCCAAGGTAGCCATCTTCTTCAAGGGGTTTAAGCCCTTGCTGGCTACATAGCAGAAGATAATGAGCAAAGCA
Organism: uncultured Oribacterium sp.; assembly: GCA_963542215.1. Taxonomy (GTDB): domain Bacteria; phylum Bacillota; class Clostridia; order Lachnospirales; family Lachnospiraceae; genus Oribacterium. Next base: position 25,231 of record CAUTXF010000008.1, read on the forward strand.
AAGGTAATCAACTGAATCATAAGCGTGGGGAGCTTATCATAAAGCTCTGCGCTACGGAAGATTACCCAGGACAATGCCTTCAGTCCGCCACTTGGCTTGCTGGCAATATAAGTAATGTGACAAGCCCAATAGGTCCAACCTGCATAGTAAGCAAGCTTTGTGCCTAAGGTTTCTCTAATCCAGGAGCTTACACCGCCTCCCGCATGCTTGAAAGCGGAGCCTAGCTCACCTACCATTAAGGCATAGGGGACAAAATAAAGGGCAAACATGAAAATCCAGCTGAAAATAACCTGAATTCCATTGAACCATACAAAGCCGTTGGTTACGTTTCCAAATCCCCATACTGTGGAAAAGGCCATAAACGCCAGCATTTTCCAACTAATTTTTTTCTGATCCATACTTTTTCCTCTTCAATTCTAATTGCTGAAATCGTGTCACGACTCTGCCGTAACACAGGTTGAGCGATCTTTCCTTTGGTCCGTTTCTCCTTGTCAGACCAAAAGGAACCGGCTTTTACGAAAAGACGATTTCGTAATTGCCATCTCCCCGTCCCAAAACGGAGGAGGAGTAGAACAGCTTAGCTACTTCCACCATGTATCCGGTGTCCTTCACCCCTGCAGTTTCGTAGGGGGAGTGCATAGCCAGCTGGGCCAAACCGATGTCCACCGTATTCAGGGCTACCTGGCTGTTGGAAATATTTCCAAGGGTAGAGCCTCCCAACATATCGGACCTGTTAGTGAAAATCTGGAAAGGAACCTTTGCCTTTTCGCAGAACTGCTTGAAAATGGCACCGGAAATTCCATCCGTGGTGTACTTCTGGTTTGCACTGTACTTAATGACAATTCCCTTATTGATATAAGGACGGTTTGTGGGATCCGCCTTATCCGGCTGGTTGGGATGTACCGCATGGGCATTGTCTGCAGAAAGCAGGAAGCTGTTCTGCAAGGCCTGCAAATACTCGTCTTCGGTCTTTCCAAAAGCTCGCATAATTCGCATCAACACATCCTTTAGGAAGGTGGAAGCTGCGCCCTGCTTGGTACCGCTGCCTACCTCTTCATTGTCATAGACACAATGAACCGCTACGCTATGCTTTGGCTTTGCTGCAAGGATTCCCTGTAAGGAGGAAAATCCGCATTGCAAATCATCCAGCCTTCCGCTGCAAAGGTATTCTTCCTTTGCTCCTAAGATACTGGCCTTTTCCCTGTTGTAAAGGAAGAGGTCCGTATCCAGGATATCCTCCGGCTTAACTCCCAGTTCCTTTCCGATAAATTCCAGAAAGGCTCCCTTCTCCTGGAAGGAGGAAAATAAAGGCAGCATATCCTTTTGTGCATTGAAGGCATAGCCGTCGTTGACTTCACGATTCATGTGAATGGCAAGGTTCGGGATAATCATTAAGTCTCTGTCCACATTTAAGAGCCTAGTCTCTACCCCTCCCTTTGTCTTGCAAATGACTCTTCCCGCCAAAGACAGCGGTCTGTCCAGCCAGGGGGAGCAAATCATTCCGCCATACTTCTCCACATTCAGCTTCAGATACTCCTTGTCAATCCCGATTTCCGCATTGGCCTTGATTTTGAAAACCGGAGAATCACTGTGGCTGGCCATCATCTGGAAGCCTTTAAAATCCCCCTTGGGCAGGGCAAAAGCAATCAGGGCTGAGCCGTTTCTTGTCACATAGTATTTTTCTCCTGCCTTCAGTTGCCAGGCCTCTCCCTCATAGAGAGCTTTAAAACCGCCCTTTTCCAATGCCTGCTTCATATTTTCCACAGCAAAAAAGGCATTAGGACTTTGGTCCAAAAAGTCCATAAGTTTACGGTTTATACTTTGTTCTTCTTTGTCTATCGGCATATAGACTCCTTTCTAATCTTGCAAGAACAAGTTGTCACAATAAGCTATCGTGACACCCGAAAGGCATTATACAGTAAAAGCCCGGACAATGAAATACTGTCCGAGCTTTTCTTTTATGCTATTTATGCAAAACTATTTGTTTAATGCTGTTTCTATTTATTCAAAACTATCTGTTCGGAGAAATAGCTTCCAAGCAATTTGACAAAGGAGATATTATAATGCCACTTCTACAGCCTTTCTTACCTCTGCCATGTCTACGGTCGGCTCAAAACGGGCGATAACATTTCCCTTTCTGTCCACTAAGAACTTAGTAAAGTTCCACTTAATCTCCGGATTCTTCTCATAGTCCGGATCAATCTTTGGAAGCATATCCCGAAGAAGATCTGCCATCTTTCCTTCTCCGAAGCCCTTAAAGCCCTGCTGCTCCTTTAAGAAACGGTATAGAGGAATCTGGGTTTCTCCATTTACATCCACCTTCTTCATCTGAGGGAATTGAGTATTGTAGTGTAAGGTACAGAACTCATGAATTTCCTCATCTGTTCCGGGAGTCTGTCCGGCAAACTGGTTGCAAGGAATGTCCAAAATTTCCAATCCCTTAGCATGTAAATCCTCGTGCATCTCCTCAAGCTCTTTGTACTGAGGAGTAAATCCGCAGCCTGTTGCCGTGTTTACTACCAGTACCACCTTTCCTTCAAAATCCTTTAAGTCCTTCTCTCCGCCCTTGGTATCCGCTACCTTGTAATCATAAAATCCCATAAAAATCTCCTTCCTATACTATACTAACGTTCTATTTGAATTCCCTTTCGTCTTTGGCTTTTTTGAAAGATTTTTGGCAATTCAATTTTTTACAATCTTTATTGTAGTGAAGGCAAACTTCCCTGTCAAGGAAAAGAATCTAAAAATTCAAGAAAGTCTAAAAAATCCTCTATGCCTATACCTTTTCTCCAAATGTTGCAATCGCAACAAACTTTATTTTTTCTCTTTGCTATACTTTGCTCAGATTCAAAAATTGTAAGTCAGAGTTTACAGGAGGATAAAATAATGGCACAGATTACTAGTGATATGTTGGTAGGACAGATTGTAAATGAGTATCCTATGTTAATTGATACTTTACTGGAGGCAGGAATGCATTGTCTTGGTTGCCCCAGCTCCCAGATGGAGTCCTTGGAGGATGCTTGCATGGTTCACGGATTAAACCCGGATGCTCTTGTTTTGGCATTGAACAGTAAGTTAGGAGAGGTAGAGGCGTAATGAGTGCATTTTTAGGGCCGATTCATTATTGGTTATATAATAAGATTCAGCTACAGGAAGAGCTGATTAAGGATATTGTAGCTTACGGCGAAAAAGAGCAATGGAAGGCTTTTGCTGATGGAAGCTTGGCTGAGAAAACGGTAAATAAAGAGTTACGTCCTTTAAATGAATTGATTGACGTGATGAACATTCACGGATGGTTGCAGGAAAGAGTGCAGGATGCGGAAGCTCGCTATGCTCTTTTGGTGACAACTGTTCTGGCAGAGGACAGTTCCCGTCTTTCTTCCTTAGAGGATATCGCCTTTCAGTTTGGACAGAAGCACGCTTTGGAGGCTGACTCCGATGCCAGCGACGCTTACAGAAAGATTGACGATTCTCTTTTAAACGGTATGCCCTGTGACAGAGTTAATGTCTTAACAGAGCAGGATGTGGATAGAACCTCCTGGCAGCAGGAAGAGGATATTCATGCCCCCTTCTGGGAGGCCGTTTCCGGAGATCCTAAGGTTTACTATCAGTTGAGGAGAAAAATTATGGAAGGTATGTTAAAGGATACCAAGCTCCATATGGATTCTTCTGATGAGAACCATTACAGCATTTACAGATAAAGGGAAATACTGCCGGTTCAGATTAAAGGCTGGCGTAATGCCATAGCACCGGCGATACTATATTTTTATAGGAATCTTTTATTGAGGGGTCAGCACTTTGAAGAAACCCTTCTCCTATTACTATTGCAAAAATTTCAGAAAATACGAAAAGAGGAAGTTTATGAATCAAAGTGTAATTCTTATGGAAGAAGACCATGCCAACATCAATAGAGCTTTAGGCGTTATCCGTAACATTTGTCTGCAGCTGATGCAGGGAGGAGAAGTTCCCGATGAAGATTTCCGGGAAATTATCGAGTTTGTTCGGGAATATGCGGATAAGCATCACCACGGTAAGGAAGAGAAATTCCTCTTCCCCGTGATGGTAAAGAAGTTGGGACCTGTAGGAGACAAGCTGGTAACTCACGGTATGCTGGTGGAGCATGATTTAGGAAGAGCGGATGTTTTATCATTGGAAACCGCCCTGAACGAGTATAAGAAGAATCCCCGTCTGGAGTTAAAGCTGGACATCTTGTCCTATGCTATGGCTTATGCCCACTTATTACAGCTTCATATCGAGAAGGAAAACAGCGTGGTATATCCCTTTGCGGAAAGAGGTCTAAGCGAAGAAGATTTCAAGGAAATCAATGAGAAGAGCCAGATTTTCGAGGATGAGCAAACTGCCAAGGGTGTGCAGAAGCATTACCTGGATATTTTGGAGAAGCTGGAGAAGAAGTATCCGGCAAGCGCACAGGCGTAATATCGAAATTAGAAAAAAATGAGCTGTGAAAAATCATATCGGTTTTCTATGCAATATAGGTCTAAATCGGGGCACGCTCCCGCTAACTTCGCCCTGCAGGGGTACTAAACGAAAAACTTCATGCTATTCGTTTTTCGTAAGTACCCGCGGGCTCAGATTACCCCATTTCAGACCTATATCGCTGAAAACCTACTTAATAATCTTGATTTTTTATAGCTTCTTTTTTATTTCATCGGATATCACGCTCTTATGCTCTTTGTTTTGCATTTTCTTTTTCCTTTATTTATACTTGAAGAAACTATGCAAAAAGGAGGTATATACAAATGGTACAAGATACCTTGAACATTTCCATAAACGAGGCTCCGGTTACAAGAGAGGGTGCAATGCAGGCATTTACGGCTTTACGGGCGCAAGCTAAAGCTAATGGCATTTCCGGTATGAGCCCGGAGGATATCAATAAAGAAATCAATCTTGCCCAAAGAGAGGCGGAGGCATGATTTACTGGGCTGTAACCGGGAAAAATACGTTTGTTCTTTAGAGAAATTTCACTACCTATTCCTTCTCTTCTATGATAGACTAGAAATGTAATTGTATAGGGTATTTTTATATATCGACAGCATGTGAACTGCTCTTGGCGATACAGAAATAAGGAACTGTGAAAGAGATTTTTCTCCTTCTACAGTTCCTTTTGTTTTGCCTTGTATTCTTTTTATCGAACCATACAATAAGCTTCTGCCGGAGCATTCCTCAAATCCTTTTCTTCCCTCTACTGCTTCAAAATAAAGGTATTCCGATCAAAGTCTATAATTCCCTCATCCTTCAACTGGGAAAGCTCTCTGGTCATGGCGGATCGGTTGGTACATAAGAACTGTGCCATATCCGTGCGGCTTAGTCCCAACTCAATGTACTTGGATTTTTGTTTTTGTGCCTGTAAGGAAAGGTAGGCCAATATCTTCTCCCTAAGGCTGCTTCTGGAGGTTACCTCAATTTTTTCCATCAGCTGAATATTTTTCTTTCCGATTAAATCAAAAAGATTTTCAATCAGGCGGAAGTGGAAGGCGCAACGGTTTTTACAGACGTGGATAGCCTTTTGGAAGGAAATGAATAGTACCTCCGCCTTGCTGGCTGCCACAAAGCTGACATATTCTCCCGCAGCGGTATTGTTGCCAAAGGTCTCCCCAAAGATTTCTCCTTCATTCATATAAGTGAGAAGGGTTTCATTTCCCCACACATCTGTCTTCAACATATGGATACTGCCTTGTAAGACTACTCCTACGTGTTGCTCATTCTTTTCCTCCAAATGAACAATCTCTCCTTTCTTATAGGAGCGAACATAGCTTTTCATGCAGTACAAAAGGGCATTCAGGTTCTCCGTCTCCACCCCATTAAAAATTTCCAAATCTCTGTAGCGAAGAAGTTCATCCCCCTTTAAATGTTTCTTCTTTTCCTGTTCTCTACTGTGCACGGAGGTAAAGGAGACTTCCCCCCTTTGCATGACTTCTCTTTCCGTCCCGCTAAGCACGGAAAAGTCCTTATCTCCTATCCCTTGATGCGCTCTTTTTTCCTCGCAGTCCTGGCAGGTACAGCCCTCTCCATGATCTTCCTCGGAGCAGCCGCAAGAATGCTCATGAAAGCCTTTTCCACATTGACAACTCTCCTCTGCACTATTCCTTTTTTTATCCATTTCCTGACCCATTTTTCTTCTCTCCTGTTATTTAATTTATTTTCTTAAATTTTATCTATAATACTCTCTTTCAGATAGTTTGCACTAGCGAAAATAAAACAAAGCCCTCTTCCATTTCATTTTCCCTTATTCGTGATTCTTCTCTATTGGACTCCGATTTTCTATTCATCCTTTATGCATTTTTCTCCAAAGCCATCGTAAAAAATACTTAAAATTTCAGAGATTGTATTTTATATATACAGAGTTTATCAGCATTTTGTTGCCTCTGCAACACTTTTTTCTCATTTCCTAGGTATGATAAGCAAAGTAATGAGTCTAGGAATTTTTCTTCAGGAGGAAAAAAATGGAAAATAAGATGTTTTGTTATCAGTGTCAGGAAACCGCAAACTGTTCCGGCTGTACCGTATCCGGTGTTTGCGGAAAGAAGCCGGAAGTAGCTGCTATGCAGGATCTTTTGGTTTATGCCACCAAGGGATTATCCGCTGTGGCTCAGCAGTTAAGAGCTGAGGGAAAGGAAGTTTCTCAGGAATTAAACCACAGAGTAACTATGAACCTTTTCATCACCATTACCAATGCAAACTTTGATAACGATGCTATCGTGGAAAATATCAAGGAAACCTTCGCTATGAGAGATGCTGTAAGAGCTACTCTTTCCGATAGCTCCAAGCTTCCTAAGGCAGCAACTGTTGAAGTGGCAGAAAAGGATTATCCCGTTTTTGCACAGAGCATCGGTGTTTTAGCTACCGAAAATGAAGATATCCGTTCTTTAAGAGAGTTAATCACTTACGGATTAAAGGGTCTTGCCGCTTATTCCAAGCATGCAAACGCACTTTTAAAGGATGATGCCAATGTAGATGCTTTCATCCAGAAGGCTCTTGCCGCTACTTTAGACGACAGCCTTTCCGTAGACGATTTGGTAGCCCTTACCTTAGAGACCGGTAAGGCCGGCGTAGAGGGTATGGCTCTTCTTGACGGAGCAAATACTTCCGCTTACGGAAATCCTGAAATCACTACCGTAAATATCGGTGTTCGTAACAATCCCGGTATCCTGGTTTCCGGACATGACCTTAAGGATCTGGAAATGCTCCTTGACCAGACAGAAGGAACCGGCGTAGATGTTTACACCCACTCCGAGATGCTTCCTGCCCACTACTATCCTTTCTTTAAGAAGTATAAGCACTTCGCAGGAAACTACGGAAATGCTTGGTGGAAGCAGAAGGAAGAGTTCGAGCCATTTAACGGACCAATCCTGATGACCACAAACTGTATTGTTCCTCCAAAGGACAGCTATAAGGACAGACTTTGGACTACCGGTGCTGCAGGTTATCCCGGATGCAAGCACATCGGGGGAAAGTACGGCGAAATCAAGGACTTCTCTGCCATCATTGAACAGGCTAAGTCCTGCCCCGCTCCAACAGAAATCGAGACCGGAACCATCGTAGGCGGATTTGCTCATGAGCAGGTATTTGCCCTTGCAGATAAAGTGGTAGAGGCTGTGAAGTCCGGCGCTATCAAGAAGTTCGTGGTTATGGCCGGTTGTGACGGAAGACAGAAGAAGAGAGACTACTACACAGAGTTTGCCAAGGCACTTCCAAAGGATGCTGTAATCTTAACTGCAGGATGTGCAAAGTATAAGTACAACAAGCTGGATCTTGGCGATATCGGTGGAATCCCAAGAGTTTTGGATGCCGGACAATGTAACGACTCCTACTCCTTAGCCTTAATTGCTTTAAAGCTTAAGGAAGTATTCGGCTTAGACGACGTAAACAAGTTACCATTGGCATACAATATTGCTTGGTACGAGCAGAAGGCTGTTATCGTTCTTCTTGCCCTTCTCTACTTAGGGGTAAAGAACATTCACCTTGGACCAACCCTTCCCGCCTTCCTTTCTCCAAATGTAGCAAATGTTCTGGTACAGAACTTCGGCATTGCAGGAATCGGAACTGTAGAAGATGACATGAAGATTTTCTTCCCGGAAACAGCATAAACGAGATGTCGTATGCCTTGCCGGCGATAGGTATTAAGAATAAACAAAGTAACATGTACTTTGCGAATAATACTCATTAAGAATCAAGGAAAGCCGCCCCTATGGGGCGGTTAATCCGATATAAGAAATCATTTTATCGGAAGCTGAACAAGTTCTAGTCAAAACATCATTTGCCCAAAATCTTATCTTCTGGGAAGCACCGGATAAATCTCTTGCAAAAGAGAAAATCTTCAACACGCAGTAGAAAGAGAGCTATACAATGTATTCTATTCAATGTAAACGAATTTATGAAGAAAAAACAGATAAGGATGGATTTCGTATCCTGACGGATCGACTTTGGCCACGAGGCATCACAAAGGAACGTGCCGCTTTGGATAACTGGGCGAAGGAAATGAGCCCTTCTACTTTTCTTCGTAAAACTTTCAATCATAAAGAGGAGAATTTCCCCTTATTTGAGAAAAAGTATTGGGAAGAGCTGGAGAAGAATCCTGAGAAGGAGCAATTTATTGCTTTGGTTAGAGAGCATCTTGCTCATGAAAATGTTACCCTTCTCTATGCTACTAAAGAAGAGCGTTTTAACCAGGCCGTCGTTATGGAGGGCTGGCTGAAGGAGAAGCTTTCGGAAGAAGCAAAGGAGCATTCCGCTTAATGCGCTCTGATGCAGATGAGTCTGTAATTGGGCACGCTCTCGCTAAGCTCGCCCTTCGCAACGAGGGACTGTAACTATTTAAGAATAAGCTCCGATGCAGTATAGACATGAAATCGGGCACGCTCTCACTAAGCTCGCTTCCCCCGAAGGGAAGGACTGTGCTCGTTTTAAGAAGGCGCTCTGATGCAGTGTAGTCTATAATCAGGGCACGCTCCCGCTAACTTCGCCACGTAGCGGATACTAAGCGAAAAACTTCGTTTCTCTTGTTTTTCGCAAGTACCGACGGGCTCAGATTGCCCCTATTATAGACTACACTGCATCATTCGCTTGTGCTTTTCGTTTTCTACAATCCTTCGCTTCGTAGCTTTGCAAGTACCGGTGAGCTCAGATTACCACTCTTACAGACCTATATTGCAATTCGCTTCTACTTTACACTTTCCATAGTCCTTTGCTTCGCCGAGGCTCAGTAATTTCTGCTTTTTATTCTGTTTCCATCTCTCCCGTATTCATTTCTTCCATATTCATCTTTGCCATATCCATTCCTTCTGCTTCGAGGCCTTTCTTTTTCTCGAAGGACTCTTGGATAGCATCTTTCATGGCGTCCATACCATTGTCTCCCTGCTCTTCCTTTTCTTCTCCTCGAATGGATTTCTTCTTTTTGTCCTCTTCAACGGTTTTTTGCAGGCTTCTCATGGCTATGGCCATGACATAGGCTTTAGGATTTTTTTCCTTTAAAAATTCCAGATCTTTCGGACTTACAGCCTTGCCGGAGCCGTACAAAAGAGCAATGCGGAAAGCATCCGTCTCATCCTTAAAGGCCTTGGATGCCTCCTCTCCGGATTTTTTCGCATTCTCAAGCTCTTCCAGACGGGATGCCCATTCCTGCTGAAAGTCCTTCTGTTTATGGATATCCTTTACATCCTTTTCCATATCCTTCAAAAGATCGGAAAGGACGTCAACAAGGTCGTTGTCTTCTTCCTGCCCCTTTGCCTTTTGAGAAAATGCTTCATACTCCGCACTGAGCTGAATACTGTCTTTCCGTACCGAAGAGCCTTCCTTGGCTTTGGCTTCGGTTTTTTCGTTTTTCGAAACCGACTTGTTCCCGGTATGTAGCTTTGAGATTCCTCTTCCTCCGGGGAATGCTTTAATCTCCATTTTGCCTCCTTTGCATAGAATTCTTAATATTCTATTCGACAAAGGCCGGCAGAAAAATTATCCTTTTCTATCCATTTCCGCTAAAAGCTCGTTTTTTCTTTTTAATTAAATGAAAGAGTTTAAAAGCTGTATACTTCCTCCCTTTGGAACAAATGAAGAAGCCGGTCGTCATCCTCTCGAGGGAACAGCTCGTCAACGACTTCCTTCACAGAAACAATTTCCCGAAGCTTTTCCACATTTGCCCCGGAGAAAAATAGGCCTTCCTCCACATTTCCCTCCACAGCGGAAATGAGGGCATGGGTAATACAGTACTTTACTGTGCCCGGATCACAGCCGTGAATGCAACGGGAGCAATGCTTGGGGGCAATCCTTCCGCTAAGACCGAGCTTTTCCAGCATAGGGCTCTTCACCGCCCTTCCCGGCATTCCCACCGGACTATGGATGATTTCCAGGTCATTTTCCTTCTTGGAAATAAGGTACTCTTTATAGGCAGTGCTGGCATCACATTCCTTGGTACCGATAAAACGGGTGGCCATCTGTACACCGTAAGCTCCCGCTCCCTGCATCCGTACAATGTCTTCTCTAGTCCAAATGCCTCCTGCCGCAAAGAGGGGAATTTTCCGTCCGAACTCTTCTTCGAAAACCTGCAATACGGAAAGCACCTCCGGAATCAGTTCCTCCAAGGGCTTAGCTGTAGCTTCTTCCACCTCTGCCGCCTTAAAGCCCAAATGTCCCCCTGCCAAAGGACCTTCCAGCACCACAAAATCTGCCGTTCTTTGGTATTTTTGACTCCAGGTCTTAAGCAAAATCTTGGCAGCTCTTCCGCTGGAAACAATAGGCGCAATCAAGGCTGTTCCTTCCGGTACAAGCTCCGGTAAACTTAAGGGCAGTCCTGCTCCGGAAATCACGGCGTCAATTCCCTCTTCCACAGCGACTTTTATGGCATCTTCCCATTGTCTTGTAGCAACCATGGCGTTGATGGCAATCATTCCTTTTCCTTCACTAAGCTGCTTCGCTCTTTGGATTTCCTTTCGTAAAGCCCGAAGATTGGCTTCCTCGGGAAAACGGCGAAAGTCCTCTTCCCTATAACCGCAGTCCGCTGTACTGATACAGCCCATAGCTCCTGTTTTTGCCACTGCCCCCGCTAAGCCGGAAAGGGAAACGCCTACCCCCATTCCTCCCTGAATCAAAGGGATCTCTAAACCTCTATTTTTCAACTGATCCATTTTCCGCGTCCTTTCTGCTGATGGAGAAGGAATACTCTTCTTCATGTATCAATATTTTTAATTATATTTCTTTAATAGCTTAAATCATCTGACAAACCTCGTCAAGTAGTTTTCAAAACTACATTCGAAGTTCTTTCTTGTATTTTTCTTAAGATACGCTGTTTAGACGCTGATTTCTCAGGGTTTTCCTCCATTATCGATTAAAATAGACAGCAAAAAAGAGGGTGTAAAAAATCAAAAAGATTTTTTACACCCTCTTGCTTTTCTTCAGGGTTATTTCATCGCTATTAAGCCTTTGCTAAAGCCTCTCCAAGAGCCTTGCAGTTTGCCAGTCCTTCCTCATCGGGAGTGTTGTTGCAGATAACAGGAGGCGCTACCATTACGGCACCTGCACCGGTCATTCTTGCTTCCCAATCACGCATCCACTGTCCATCGCCCCAGTCATAGGATCCGAAAAGTCCGATCTTCTTGCCGGAGACGGAACCGAGTAAATCCTCTACGAAGGGCTCCATCTCTCCCTCATCCAGCACTTCATCTCCCATAGCAGGGCATCCTAATGCATAAACTGCCTCTCCTGCCAAGTCCGCTGCGGAAATATCGGATACGCTAACCATCTTAGCCTCTCCGCCTGCTGCCTGGATTCCCTCAGTAACTGCCTTTGCCATCTCCTCTGTGTTTCCTGTCTGGCTGAAAAATACTACATGAATCATCTTTTTGTCCTCCTTGTTTTTATGCCTAAAATATTGAATTATTCAATACTTTGGTTTGTAAAGTGAATTGATTGAGAAAGTCTTTTTTTCTTTTAGAGGAAATATCTTTTTCCTCTTGTCTATATCCTAGCACTTTACTAGGGTTTATTTGTTGCTAACGCAACACTCTGACTATCGCTTTTCTTTCTCTATTAGATTTCATTACTTATATGTTCATCCTCTAATGGATTTCTGCTCTTATGCAGTAGCTTTTTCTCTCTTAAGCCACCTGACGTTTCTTAATGTGATAAGCCATCACCAAATCTCTACAGCTTAAGCCGGATTTCAACATCAAAGTAAAGCTTTGGATGCACATATCGTAAGCCTGAAAGCAAGCCACTGCGCTCTCCACCTCGGTGAAGACTTTCCAATAGCCGGTGAGCTTTGCCTTCGCCAGAGGATTCTTCATGTAAATCTTTACATCCCGTAGGGGATACCCGAGAAAAACACCTACCTCGTGAGGAAAATCCGCCTGTTTCTCCTTATACCTGGCAAAACGCACTGTAAAATGCCGAAAAACCTCCTCTAAAGAGAAACTCTCATAGCCCACGTCTAAGCTTTGTAAAAAGCTCTGCACAGTCTTTCTGCTCAGAAGCTCCTCCAGCTTTTCCCTTTGGTATAGGAGAATGCTTTCCTTCTTCCCGCTATGAAGACTAATCACACAAATCTCGGTTCCTAAAAACAGTTCTTCCAAAATCTGTTTCTCCGCCTTTGTTACCGTGATAATGGCAGAAGGCTTTAGTCCTGTAATCACCGGGGCATTCAGGCAGATATGCTCTGCAATATAATCCTCTATCCCCTCTTTTCTTTTGCAAAAAAAATTATCCTTCTCCATCCTCTCTCCCCTTCGGTTAGTTAATATAAACTAACTACAAAGTGGATTATATTAGTTAATGCTAACTTTGTCCAGTAGGAAATAAAATTTTTCAAGATAAGTAGGATTTTCATAGTTTCAGCTTGGCATAATACTTCAATATATTTTATAGAATTATGTTTCTATCTTTGCCTGATAATTTATATTTATAGAATTATGTTTCTATCTTTTCGCAATGCCCCTATGCTTTTTCCTGCTTTATGCTATAATTTTTTGAGGAATATATTGAACCATTCGATTCTTTGAATCGTTATAGAGTCGTTGCATTGCTTTCTTTTATATAAGGAGGAACTATGATCCTGATTGAAAACGGAACCCTCGTAAGCCCCAGAGAAAGTTTCCTTGGAGACATCCTTGTGGAAGGGGAGAAAATCAAAAAAATTTTCCGAAAGGACAGCCCTAATTTCCAGGCAGAGAAGGATGCCGCTTTGGCTTCCGAAAATGCTGTGGAAAGAATTGATGCCGATGGAAAACTCATTTTCCCGGGCTTTATTGACTGCCACACCCACTTTGAACTGCATGTTGCAGGCACCGTAACCTGTGATGATTTCCCCTCAGGTACCAAGGCCGCCATCTCCGGCGGAACCACCAGTATCGTGGATTTCGGCACTCAGTACAAGGGCGAAACTCTGATGGAGGGCTTTAAAAATTGGCAGAAAAAGGCTGATTTAGGCGCTTCCTGCGACTACGGCTTTCATATGTCTATTACTGATTGGAATGAGGAAACAAAAAAAGAATGTCAGAATATGATGGATGAGGGACTCAGCACCTTCAAGGTATACATGACCTACGATATTCAGGTGGATGACGAAGATATGTTTTACATTCTGAAACGGCTGAAGGAAGTGGGCGGAATCACCGGGGTACACTGTGAAAATACCGGTATGATTGCCGCTTTACAGAAGAAGTATATTGCTGAGGAAAGTACAAAGAAATCCGTATCTTCCCACTACCTTTCCCGTCCGGATGATGCGGAGGCGGAGGCCATCAATCGTATGCTCTATATTGCCGATGTGGTAGACACACCCATTATTGACGTGCATTTGACCTGTGAAAAGGGACTAAACGAGATTCGAGAGGCTAGAAAAAGGGGCCAGGTGGTATTTGCGGAAACCTGCCCCCAGTACCTTACCATGACTGAAGACCTGTATAAGTCAGATTTTGAGACCTCTGCCCGTTATGTAATTGCTCCCCCTCTTCGGAAAAAATCCGATCAGGAAGCATTGTGGAAGGCTCTGGCCGATGGAGAAATCCAGACCATTTGTACCGACCACTGCTCCTTCACCTTAGCGCAGAAGGATCTGGGCAAAGAGGATTTCCGGAAAATCCCCGGCGGAATGCCCGGTGTGGAGACCAGAGGAGAAGTCATTTTCTCCGAAGGTGTGGTAAAAGGACGGATTTCCAAGGAGCGTATGGCCGCTCTTCTTTCCGAGAACCCCGCAAAGCTCTACGGCATGTATCCGGAAAAGGGAATCTTACAGGAAGGGTCTGATGCGGACATCGTTTTACTTGATCCTAATAAGAAGAAAATCATTCGTAAAGAAGACCAAGTTTCCCGCTCCGACTATGCACCACTGGAAGGACTGGAAATTCAAGGCTGCATCGAAGAAGTGTTCCTGAGAGGAAAGCTGGTTGCCAAGGGCGGCAAGGTGCTTTTGGAGAATCAGGGAAAGTATCTGAAGAGAAAGAAGTTCCAGCCGGTGGTATAATCTGAGTTTTTGCTAAGTGAAATAAAACGAGATATCGCACGCTTTGCGCACGATACTCGTTATGAATAATAGCTATTTTCCCTCTTTACCGTTTAAAACGGTGAGGAGGGATTTTTTGTGTAGTAAAGATAAAAGGCCGTGAAAATTAGACAAAGGAAAGTACGATACCTACTCCGTTTACGGATATTATCCGAATATGGAGTATAGGGGATTTTAAAGAAGCGCAGTATACTATTTCTGAATCCGTTCTATTTCTTCTTCACTATTCAAACTCTTTGCTACATCATATTTCCAATATTTTTATCTTAACAGTCTCATCCTACAATATTTTAAAAGGAGATGCTTATGTCTAATTCTAAACTTGCTTCCGACTATGCTGATAAACAGGAAATTATTTCTTCTCTTACCTTGATGGACGATTTATTTATGAAAGTAGTTTTGCAGGACAAGCAATGCACAGAATATATTTTGCAAACAATCCTGGATAATGCAAAATTAAATCTCAAAAAACAGATTCTTCAAAAAAATCTTCCTAATCTCCATGGACATTCCCTAATTTTAGATTGTCTATGCGAAGATGAAACAAATAATATTTATAATATTGAAATTCAAAATAATATCTCCGGAGCCCAACCCAAAAGAGCCCGCTATCATGCCGCTTTATTGGATATGCACTCTCTAAAAAAAGGAAAGGATTTTACACAATTACCTCGTTCTTATGTTATATTTATTACAGCAAAAGATGTACTTCATGGTCAACAGCAGATTTATCATGTAGAAAGAATGATACAAGAATCCGGAAAGCCATTTTCAGACGAATCTCACATTATCTATTTCAATACTTCTTACATAGATAATAGTCCTTTAGGGAAATTGGCTGAAGACTTTCATGCTATAGAAACAAGCAAGATGCACTCCCCGATTTTATCCAAAAGAGTAGAAGTATTAAAAAGCTTCAACGCTAATCAGAAAGGAGATCAAGAAATGAATGTTCTTTTAGAGCAGTACAGACAAAAAGCCCTGAAAGAGGGTATGGAAAAAGGAATGGAAAAAGGAAATTTGGCTAAGCAAAAAGTAATGCAATTAATGGGATTGCTGGCGGAAGAAGGTAGAATTGAAGATATCAAAAAAGCTTCTGTGGACCAGGAATATTTGCAGAACTTGCTTTTGGAATTTGATTTATAAAACAATTCATATACTGTATATAAGTAAGCCCCCCGAATGTTCAGAAAAGGATTCTGTTCATTCGGGGGGCTATATATCATAAATTGCAGGCCGCCTATGACTAAACATGTCATAGAAGGCCTTTTTTTAGAGACTTTTACGGACTGTGCCTTATACTCTTTTTAACCGCTTAAATAATCACTAAGTATAGAAATGTAGCACCAATATTATTTACCTTTGAAAATAAAGATCATTTCTACCACTAATGCAAATACAATAATAAGCAAGGTAAATAATTTCAATAAATTATTATTTAAAAATTTACTGTTTTTGAATTTTTCATGCAATATAATAGCTCCTATCATCATTGCAATAAATATAGCATATTGAATCCAGCTCATTTTACTTACCTCCTAGGATGGTACTTACAGATTATTATCTATATTATCTCTAATACTACAGCTTTACCAGCTTTAATTGCTCAACTATTTTAATTATTATTTCTTTGTGCTATAGTATGAGACGCTATTTTAGATAAGGAGGAACTATATTGAAGTTAATTTTAAAACGTATTCTTGAATCTTTTGTACTTATTGCCATTTCAGCAGCTCTATGGCAATTCATTCTTTTCCCGGTTGCAGATACTGTAAATACAAAATCACCTATGTCTTTGCCACAGAATATTTATATTATTTTCGGCATTGGCGTTTTGGTTTTCCTAATTAACTGGTATTCCAAAAAGCAAGGTTATTTAAACTGGTGGATAGCATTGTCAGATTCATCTACAAAAAAATGGATTCTATTCGGTCTGGTATCTACAGTTTTTCTTCATTTTTTGTCTACATTTGTGGGATATATAGAGGGTATCCCTTACCTGATTCTTAGCAATGATTCTCATGGTTACTATATGTCTATCGATTTAATGACAACTTTGCTCTTAGCTCCCCTTGCTGAGGAACTGGTCTTCCGAAAAATTTTAACTGAAGTAATCTTTCCCAAAAATTTAAAAGTCAGTCTATTAATTACAGGAATTCTATTTACAGCTTTTCATTTCCCCATGTCAGCAGGAGAATGGGTTAATCAAATTGGAGCAGCTATCGTTCTTTCAATTATTTATTATAAAACCAGAAAAGTAGAAGTCGGAATTATAGTTCACTCTATAATGAACCTATTTATTGCATCTCTCATGCTATGGGCTATGTATAAGTAGTCTATTATAAATGTACAGAAGGCTATATCATGCTATCTGTATTGTTTAAACAGCTTACTTTTGGAATTCCATTTATAAAAAAGCCCGAACACTGTAAAAAAAGTCCCCCGACTGTTCAGAAAAGGATTCTGTTCATTCGGGGGATATTGTCTTTAAACAGAAAGTCAATTTACAATTGTAGTCCCTATTGCAAGACTAACTTTCAATTTCATAAAAAGAATCTATTCTATAATATAAGCTACTACCCCATGAGAATAGTTCAGAGGAACCCATGCATCAGAAGGAGTAAAAAATTGATCTGATTGAAATACTACATTAATAATCTTCCCTGATAACGTACCATAGCGCTTAATAAAGTCAGAATCTACTGCGAAGGTCAATGCATCTGCCCAAACATAGCTTCCAGGTTCGCCTTCTTGATGCATAAATACTTTTTCTGGCTTTGTAAATTGAACTATTCCAAACCGTATCTTTGCAAATTCCGGTGAATTTCTTAAATTTCCATCAATTAAGTCCTGATCATGTCCTGCATTTCTCCATTCTAAATTCGTCCATATTTTCATCTTTCCCTGTATTACTGTATACCCCTTATTCTTCGCCTCCTGAATCTTGGCCTGTCTTGCCGCTTCTGCCATGGCTTGCTCTTGTGCCTGGTCTCTCTTGCCGTCTTCTCCCAGATACTTTCCGTCAATCTCTTGATTTCTTGCCATGGAGCCATCTCCCAAGAGATAGTAGTCCTCAATCCATTGGTTTTTTGCCATGGTTCCATTAGACAAAAGATAGTACCAGCTTCCCTGCTGTTCCACCCACTCCTGTTTCGCCATGGAGCCGGTGGGCTTAAAGTAGTACCATTCTCCATCGATTTCCGCCCATTGGTTTCGATAAAAATGCTTTCCTACCCGATAACGCCATAGGCTTCCGGTTTTGACCCAAGTGCCGGCAAAGCTGATTCCGGAAAATAAGGTGGCTAATAAAATACTGAGCCACGCTATACTTAAAAATCTTTTTTTCACTTTCCCCTCCATTTTCTCTATTTAAGAGTATGTTCTAAGAAGCGTAACATTTGCCTGTTCCACATCATTCATTACCGGATAGATTTCTTCCATATCGGCAGTTCTTGGGGTGTACCAGCTCTTCTGTGCAAAATAATCCGTTAGAGCCTGATCTTTGAAAATGTAGCCGTGACGGGCATACATTTCGTTGATAATCATTTGGGTGATACTTCTCTCTCCGGGGAACATGCTGTTCGGATATCGGGCTTGGAAATTTGACACATCCGCAGTACTCAACAAACGACTTGCACTTTCCCCATAAAGGTATTCTCCTGTGGCAGGCGTTTGTACAGCTGCATTGCCTCCCTCTGCACCGGACTGTACATTGGCACCGGGCTGAGCATTGGTATCAGCCTGCGTTTCCGTAGAAACAGTAGACTGCTCCATAGTGCTTTCTTTCTCATTTTCTGCCAATGAAGCTTGCTCTGAATTGTTTTCTTTATTTTGGTCTGTAGTGTCAGAAGTTTTCTTAGAATCCTCTTTTGTTAATCCGGATACTTTATAGTTTCCGCCTTTAAGAGAAAGGGGAATAGCTAAATTCTTTACACTTTCTTCAGAAAAATCCCAACGATACTGAACCGTATCTCCATTTTTCAAATCTGTAGTTTGGCTAAAATCCGGTAGCATAATGATATTCTTAGCATACTCAACGGCATCCGGATACAGAAGGGGAAGAAAGCCTTCCTCCGCTTCTTTAGAATAACGAATTTTCTCCTTCTCTTTTTCCAAGAGAGCATCCCAATCAATTTCAGCCTCTAAAGTTCCCTGCCCATCAGCTCCTACGGATTGAATTTTTAGGTAAGAATTTAAATCAATACCCTTGTTTTTCGGACGAAGAAGAAAACCGCCTCCTGCTATCACTACTAAAGCAACAATCACCAGCCCTGGTAGATACTGTCCCGGTTTAGTTTCGGTATGGATTGATCCAGTCTTTGAAGATAAAGTTCCGGGGAAAATCTGCTCTTCTTCAGGAGAATCGTTTTCCATATTTTTATTTTCATTGAATTGTTCCGTCATAGGACACTCCTTCTTTCCATGAAAAGCACTTTAATAGGGATATTTTTTCACGAAATTATCCCAGCCCATCTTTAACGCATCCGGGGCAGGAATATAATCAATATATCCTTTGTCCAAGTAAGCAGCATACAAAGCGGCATCCGTGGTAACCGGTTCATCATGTCTTACATCATCGTCAGTATATGTATAAGTAGCTATTTCTATTGAATCAATTTTTGAGCCATCATAGTAGTAATAATACATACGATTCAGTCCTGTTTCATAATCGAAATCATTTCCACGGAACCACAATCCTCCAAATAAACCGGGATAGTTTCTATTCTTACTATATCCGGCATAAGCTGTACCAGAATAAACACTCATATTCCCTTCTATTTTTCGTACACCATTTTCCGTCGCTCTATAAAAGCAAGTAGCGCTATAGCTGGATCCATTCTGGTTACCAACCAGTAATTCCGGAACTCCGTCATTGGTAATGTCATATAAGGCAATAATCGCACTAGCCCAATCAAATATATCCACATCATTACGGTAACGTTCATTCTTTACAAACTCATAAAACTGCTCTTTCCATGTCCCTTTATTGACACTTGCATTGTTCACCGCTTCTGTTGCTGCCGTTGTTGCCGGGGCTTCCGTTTCTGCGGGTGCAGCTTCTGTCTGCGGCGCAGCCTCTACAGCCTGTCCGTCTCCATTTGTATCAGTTCCTTCTCCTGCCTGTTCGGCGGTTTCCTCTTGCAGTGCCCGGGCCATACTTTCCATCTTGCTCTTTTCTTCTGCGCTTGCTTCCGCCATACTTTGGACGGTAAAGGTCAATCCCTGCTCTCCAGCCGTTTCCGCTACAAGGCAGGAGCGATATTGTTCTTCCGGAAAGCTTTCGCTGCTAAATTTTAGTAGGATGCGATAAGCCGTTTTCTCCTTTTTCACGGAAAGGATTTCCATATTTTTTACTTCTCCGGTGGCGGGGCTTCCCTGCTCCAGGTTTTCCAAAATGCTAAGCAATAAAGAATCCGGAAGACTTTCCAGGAGAATGTCGGAATCGTCACCTTCCTTCAAAATCTGTCCTTGCAGAAAGAACAGAGCTTCATGATAGGTTAAGGCTATATTTTTTACAGAAGCAGTCACCGGCTGATTTATGCTGTTCTTCTGTTCTTTAGAAGCTTTTTCTGAGGGATTTATGGATTTCTCAGCTTGATTCTCAGACTTCTGAGACTCATCCAAAGTATTCGAAGCTTTAGCTTCAGTTTTTTGCATTACATCTACAGTGTCCTGAGAATCCTCAAACTTGCTATTTTGGCCATTGCTAAGAAGGATATGAGATTTTCTCTTTTTCAGCCCTTCCCAAAGCTTCAAGTATTCCTGTTCCTTGACCTCTTTTCCATGCAGTGTAAACTGACCGGAACTGCCTTTCGAACTTTCTTCTTTATTTTCCTCAGGGCTCTCCTTTTTCGAATCTACACTGCCTTCTCCAGCCGTTTCTCCAGCTGATTCCTCGACATTTTCTCCCACTTCTTCTCCCGCATCTTCCCCACCAAAGGCTTCATAAGAATGGCTGGCGATTTCTTCAAAACTTAGAGGAAGACTGCCGTTATTCAAACGATAGAGCCGTTCCAACATTTGCCCGTCATACTCTTCCCGATAGAGATAGAGGGTCTTTTCTCCTTGAATTTGAAACAAGGTATAGTTCACACCGCCGCCGGCGTAGACGTCCAGACTGTCCATAGTGCATAGAGGCTCAAGCTTTCCGCCTACAAAGCTGTACACCTGTAAATCTGCCCGGCTTACCGCGCCGTCTTCCTTACCGCTGTTTCCCTCTATGTAAAGTAGCTCCGGGGTATCGTCGCCGAAAATATCCCAAAGCAGAATTGTTTTTCCCTCTTTATTTTCTTGATTCTCCCCGGCACCCTCTTCCTCCTGCCCGCTATATTGCCAAGTATAGGAAGATACAGCCTCTTCTTTTTCCTCTAAGTGGGCAAGATAAGAACCGTAGGCTCTACTATAATCCGGAGAAAATGCTTCCTCCTTCCCTAGGGCATTAGACTTTCTCTGTAAGAACATGAGAAAAAGAAGCAGTATCGCCACAAACAACACGAAAAATGGCAAATACTGCATGAGTTTGTAACGAGAAGTCTCGGTGGCTCCACCCCTTTCTCGTTGCTCATTTGAAAAATTGGAAGAGTTCATCATTTTCCCCCTCTAATTCCGAGTAAATCGGCTTCTTTGAAGCTTTAAGTTTTACCCTATCTTTTTACCACAATACCAGCGGTAGCAAAAAAGCCACCGCCGGTATCAGTTCCCCGGTAAATCTTATCTCTTTACCGGCTTTCCATTTACAGTCCATCGACCTTCACTATCTAATTGATAACCGTCTTTTTGTTCATTACGATAAAGTCTTCCCTGGTTTGCTCCTCCTTCTTCCAAGTAGTAACAATAGCCGTCAATCCACTGCCAGCCTGTTACCATTCTTCCTTTCCAACCGTCGGAAGTTGGGAAGAGATAGTATTTGCTACCGTTTAACTCTATCCAGCCTGTTGCCATATAGCCGGAATCCAGGAAGTAATACCAATAGGTCTTACCGTTGTAATCTTCATTTCCCCAGTTGTTCTTGGGATAGCTTCCGTCTGCTTTTTTATACCACCAGCCGGTTCCGTCCTGCATCCATTGTCCGCCTGCTAAAGAACGCTCAACACCCAGAACCTGTCCTACATTTCCACCGCTAACGCTGGGCTTTCCGAAGCCACCGGAGGAGCTTCCGCCACCTCCACCACCGCCGGAAGAACCGCTACCGGAGGAACTGCCACCGCCGCCGGAAGAACTGCCACTAAAGGAACTACCGCCTCCGCTACCGGAAGAACCACTGCCTCCACCGGAAGAGCTACCACTAGAGGAACTGCCGGAAGAACTACCGGAAGAGTTACTACCGGATGTACCGCCGGTATTTCCACTAACACTCGTCTTCTTTTTGTACATTGCTGTAACAACGAGGTTTCCCTGCACATTGCTTACAGACTTATCCCAGCCGGTAAATTCATAGCCCTGTATAACAGGTGCTGAAGGATAGCTTGCATTTTCTCCTTTTTCTACATTTTGCGTAGATAGGTTTTCTCCGTTCATCCCCTTAAATGTGACATTATAATACACTGCTGCAGGGTATCTGTCCAAGTAGAATCTTTGCGCGTCATGTCCGTGCCAAAGATACTGTTGAACATTGGTACCATTCGCCGTCAAACCGCCGGTAATGTCCACTACCTTTCCGGAGCCTTTATTCACAAAACGATAGGTTCCGTCACCATTGGCCACCACATACCATTGTTCACTGGGTTTACCATGCTTCTCCCAGGTTAAAATGTTGACACGGTCGCTAAGGCCATCTGCCACCACGTCCAAGTACTGATTATTGTACTGATTCTTTACCAAAAAGCTACCGTCAACCTGCTTTTCCAAGTTCCAAATGATTGCCGGATAGATATTGTCTTTATTGAACTCCCAAAGATGAACATTGCTTCCCAACTGTGTTGCATTACCTGTAGCTACTGCAACGGCCTTATTCGGCGCAAGCTTGGAGCGAAGCACGTAACTCTTACTCTTCACCTCAGGTGCACTCTTTTCGTTTACCTTGGGTTTATTGTATTTCACCAGATTAAAGCGCTGGGCATAAGATCCATTCGGTTCATATTGGTGGACATTTGTGCCATCTGCTATTCCTGCACTATCCACATCCACTCGAAACCCTGAACACTTTGGGATAAGCTGATAGCCGTTTCCATCATCGCTCTTCACGATGAAAAAGCGCTGATTTTCATTTGTTCCTACTTGATTCCAGACCTGAATATTCGGTCCATTTCCTGCTGCTCCGGGGCCTCCATTCACATCTAAAACCGTTCCTGCCTTAGACCGAATAATGAAGCTACCATCCGACTGCCTTTCCAGATGCCAATAATAAGGCGTATCTCCCCAAGCGTAGTAATCTCTAAGGAAAACATTTTGTCCACTCTGACCATTCCCGCCATAAGCAAGGCATCTTCCTTCCGACAGTAAAGAAGTAATCAGATAATCACCATCGGTAATACTTTTATCACTACCATTTGCCGGGAGGGGTAAACGATCAGGCTTGGGTGGTGTCGGTGGATTATAAATATAGATATAGCCTTGGAAACCGGGTAAATTTTGCATAGTTCCATAATACCACGGTGGCCCTCCCCAGTTAGATGCTGATGTATATACTACTCCATTTCTTATTTCCTCAACAACTGCAACATGCCCTAATGTATAATATTTATTATCTCCCCACCAGCAGGCAATAGCTCCCACCCTAGGCTCTTGTCCATAGGGGAATAAATTATGGTTTATATTATATTGCCACCAATCTCGACCATTTCCGTATATTTCCGGGCGTCTTCCTAATATTTCATAAGCTCTTCCCCATGCATACCAGACGCAGTTACCATTACTATATGGTGCAGGATTATTGGCTGAATTTGGAACGTAATAAGGTGCAACTTTCCCAGGGAATGTCGTCCTCGGCACATATCCCACCGACCTAAACCCGGAATATCCGAACAAAGACGCGGTCTCTTCTACAGGAGCTTCTTCAATTCCTTCTTCTGTCTCCTTCAAGCCGCTTTTCAGCTTGCTCAGGTCTACGAGGGAATAGGTATTTTCTTCTTTCGCTACAGATCCTTCTGCTACATCTTTTACCTTTACTTCGTTCTTAACTTCTTTTCTCGAATTTTCTTTGTCTTCCGCTTCTTCCTTTCCTTTTTCTTCTTGCGCTTTTGCTTCCGATACAGGCTTTTTTTCTTCCGGTACTAGAGCTTCTTTCGTCTCTTCTGTCCTTCCCTCTTTCTTTTCTGAAGAAGCTGAAGATTGCCCCAAACTTTCTTCCTCCGACTTTCCCTCGGTATTCTCCTTCAAGGCTGTTTCGGATGCTAGCTTTTGCTGCTCTGCATACGACAGAACAGTAGAACTTCCTACCATAGCCAAGGAGATAAAAAAGGCAAGGATTTGTTTTTGTCTTCTTCTCATGCATGACCTCCTTACATTGCATTTGAACACAACGGGTATCTCTTTTGCTTTCCACTTCTTGCGAGTTTATGTTTCACTTGTTACTGTGCAGTATCCACAGAAAAATGAAGTTTTCTCCTACTCGCTTAGTCGTATTGCTTAGGTTTTACCAAAAAATCCTAAGAAATACACTTCCATTTTCTTACACCACCCCGGGTGTAAATTAGGTGTAAGTTGCAAAATCCACGAAAAAAGGCGCAATTTCTGAAATCTTCGATTCAAAAATTACGCCTTAAACATTTTCACAATATCTTTTAAATGTGCGCTGCTAAGAGGAAGAAGAGAAAAATCAAAAGAGCATAGAGAAGAAAATAGGCTCTATGCATACGCATCAAGGGAAAAATGCTGCGAACCCTGTCTTTTAAAAAGGATAGCAGCCAAAGGAGCAACACTGCAAAATTCACTACATGAACCAAAAGGGTACCCACACCGGATCTAAATCCCATAATCGCATAGAGGGTACTCAGCACAAAGACAATAGGGAAAATGATGATAAAGGAACCGGCACATTCCGCATTAAACTCCACCGCGAAGGGAGAACAGGAGGAAAACCAAAGGTAGGCATGCACCCATACAAGGGCTATGGCAAAGGCGGGGGATAGTTGCAAAGTTTCCTCTCCCACATGCATATACCCATAAACCAAGGCTAGTAGGATTCCTATGGAACTAAAGGTCATATTGAAAATCATATGAAAGCTGTTGGCAATCACATGGAGACGATCCATTTTCTTGGTATCCGGGTTCTCTTCGCTTGCATTGAAATGCTCCATAGGTTCTCTGGTAAAGAGAAAAAAGCTGTGGACGAAGGTGACAAACATATTAAAGACAAGGGCAATATTTGCCATAGGGACAAAGTCACCATTTCCCACATAATTCGAAAAGTCCGGAATGCTTCTTAGGAAAATGTAGAAAGCCATGGAAGAAAAGGCTCCCAATACATTGCAACCCAAAGAATAACAGATAAGTCTTTTGGACAAATCATAGCGCCCCATTCCCGGAATCACCCTGTGTACATCGCCATACTTGGCAATATAGGGAATGTCTTTCAGTTTAATTTCCTGCTTCGGATTTCGTTTGGAATAAAAGAATACCGCTAAAGCCGTGTCTACAAGGCCAAAATACAAGGGAGATGTGGCGATGAAAAGATTTAAAATAAAAAATACCGGAGTTGGTAAACCTAAGCAATACAAAAATAAATCCAATGTACTCTGATGCTTCAGATGAAGCAGGAAGAATACAAGGAAAATTGCTCCCAGCGCAAAAAAGAAGCAGCTCCGATTGTCCAGAATCTTCTTTCCTAAGGGATTGTCCTTTGTGAAATCAGCACCTCTAGGTTCTGAAGGAAAGAGGGCTTCTCTTTCTTCCGAATAAATGCCTTTACTTGCCGAAGCAGTATTTGCTTCCGGCGATAATGAACTTTCCGGAAAAACCGCTGCTGTTGGATATCCACAATATTCCGGACTTGCAAAATCACTCGAAGAAATTGAGGAATTCCCCTCCTCCGATAAGGGCATTTCTTCGATTATCTTGGGTGATACAGAAGATGGAGGGTCTTCTTGCTCCAGCTCCTGTGGACACAGGCAGTTGTCCAGCCCATACTCTAAAAAGCGAAGGGCATAGCTTTCCAAGTCCTCATCTTCATTTTCAGAATCGGGAAAGTTAAGTTTTTCCCTTTTCAAAAACTGACGCAAATTTCGAAGGGTATAGGCTGCATCCTGCTGTTGAAAACACTCTGTAAAACAAAGAGAAGCCGCAGTTTTTAATCCGCGATATCCTTTCCGCTTACCCTGTTTAATTTCGCTGATTCGGGTCTCGGTCATGTTTCCTTCCCGAACCTTATTAAAAATAGAACACATGGCCTTTTGGGTCACCCGTAATTCTTCGTTTATATAGCGGAAAATATCTCCTTGGCAGACACTCCTCATAACCCAAAAACTCCTTCAGGGAAAAAATCTTGCAATTTCAAGCTTATTTTCTTAAACTGCGTATTCTTTGTCCTGCCCCGGAAAGTCCTCTTTAGCAACCCATCCGGCAGCTCAACAATTTGTATATATAATATCTTAAGAAATACTCGTATGTTGTCAATATCCTATGAAGATTTTCCCCCTGTCATGGTAAGAATTTTGTTCCATTCCTTCTCTTTTTCTTTATTTTCTTTAGGATTCTTTAAGGCTGAAAACATATTTTGCTCACAGTTTTCTTGTATCCTATACACAGTTACAGAGATGTAACTAAAGAAAAAAGCTTTTCATACTCAACTCCGGGACCTTCTCCTGAAAATATGGTTTCGGAGTCCCCCCTTCAAAAAAAGAAAGCGGCTGTGAGAAATCACAGCCGCTTTTCTTTTCTGCTTATTTGACTTATAGGCTTCTTATTTCAGATCAGCAAAGCCCTTGATTGAAATGCCTATTCGCTTTAAGCCCCGTCTTAACTACTGGACTAAGCTTTGCCTCTTTTTGTTCAAGAAAAACAGATTAAAAAGCAAGATGCCGATATAAAGAATCAGACATGCTCTATTGATAAGATTGGTATGAAAAACGAAGTAGTTTAAAATACAAGCTCCATAAGATAGAAAAAGTAGAGCAAAGGAAAACTGATAGACTCTGTTATCCTTTAAAGATGTTTTTTCGTCCTTCATCCTTCTTTCCTGCTGAGCAGCTGCGCCTAGGCCAAAAATCATGGTACTGCAGAAATCTTTTGTAGCCTGCTCTTTACTAATCAAAAAAACAATAAAGAAAGCTACCGCTACCCCGATGCTTAAAAAATCCCAAAAACCAAGCTTCATGCCTTCTCCTTTCAATGTGCTCATGACTTCCAAAGCATTTTCTCTATTCGGAAGCTGTCACATATTGTAAAATATTGAATAAATGTCTTTGAGATGATTATATTCCACTAACTTTTGCTTTTCATCTTACATTTCTATTAAACAGCAAAAATGGAGCTGTAAAAAATCAAAATATAAAGAAATTTTCGGCAATATAGGTCTGAATAAGGGGTAGTCTGAGCCCGTCGGTACTTACTGAAAGCGAGTGAAGCGAAGCTTGAAGTTAGTACCGCTACGAGGCGAGGCTAGCGAGAGCGTGCCCCATTTATAGACCCACACTGCTTCAGAGCAAGCTTAGCGGGAGCGTGCTCGATTTCATGCCTATACTGCTTATAAAATTTTTTGATTTTTTACATCGCTATCTTTCTGCTCTGCATCCTTCTCCTTACGATGCTTCACCTTCTCCCACAAAGCCCGAAAAGCAGGCAGGGAGCTTTCAATCGTTTCATAGGGGATACAGTAGGAAAGGCGGAAATAGCCGGGTAAGCCGAAGCCGTCAGTGGGCACCATAATGATATGTTCTTCCTCCGCCATCTTCTGGAATACCTCTGTGTCCTCCAAGGGGGACTTCATCAAAAGATAAAAGGCTCCCTCCGGCGGCAGACAGGAAAATCCCATTTCCGTAAGCTCCGTATAAAGAAGCCGACGATTTCTGTCATAAAATCCCACATCCACCTTCACTTCCAAACATTCAGAAATCACCTTTTGGAAAAGAGAAGGGGCATTCACAAAGCCCAGGGTTCTTCCGGCAATCGTAGCAGCCCGCATCAGCTTTTCTCCGTCCTCCACATCTGCCCCGATAGCCAGGTAGCCGATTCTCTCTCCCGGGATGGAAAGGGTTTTGGAGAAGGAATAGAGGTAAATGCTGTTGTGATAAAGACCGGGCATAAAGGGCACAGTTCTGTCATCATAAACCAGTTCCCGGTAAGGCTCATCACAAATCAAGTAAATAGGATGACCCACCCTTTCCTCCGCCTCTCTCAGCATCTCCGCCAAGGCCTTCAGCTCTTCTTCCTTATACACCACACCGCTGGGATTGTTGGGGTTATTTAAAATCACCGCCTTGGTCTTTCTGCGGATCAGACGGTCTGCCATGCCGATATCCAAAGAAAAATTATCTTCCTTCACCGGAACTACGGTAAGCTTTCCCTTGTAGTGAGAAACGTAGGCATTGTACTCCGTAAAATAGGGGGCAAAGCAAAGCACCTCATCCTCTTCGTCCAGAAGACAACGCATCAAGACATTTAAGCCTCCTGCCGCTCCGGCACAGAGGAGAATCTGCTCCTTCTCATAGGGCAGTTCAAAACGTCTTGTCAGATGCCTTGCAATCTGTTCCCGTACCTCATCATAACCGGCATTTTTCATATAGCCGTGAATCTCATGGGGATCCTGGTTTTCCAAAAGGCTGATAATGGCATTTTTTACCTCATAGGGCACAGGAGCCACAGGATTTCCCAGACTGAAATCATAGACATTTTCTTTGCCGTACTTCTCGGCCATTTCCTGTCCCAGTTCAAACATCTTTCGAATGGCGGAATTTCCTTGTAAAAGGGGTTCCATCGTCTTTGCCAGTGCCATAATACCTCCCAAAGAGCATACTCTTTTGCGCTTTACTGCGTTTCTTGATTTGCTTTGCAATACTTCTTTTGCCTTATTGCTTACTATTTTGTAGCTTGTTCGCTTTTGCTTGCTTTTACTTGCTTATTTTAACGCTAATTCTTGAATTTATTGCTTCTATTCACTGTTTCTATTTACTGATTCTATTTATTGCTTCTATTCACTGTTTCTATTTACTGATTCTATTTATTGCTTCTATTCACTGTTTCTATTCACTGTTTCTATTTACTGTTTCTATTTACTGCTTCTATTTATTTCTTTGACTTTGTTCCAGTCTGCCTTTCCTTCTTTTGCCTTTTCAATGCCGCTTCCTTTAAGGCCTTAAAGCTTTCTTCTTCGGAAACCGCATCCGGGTTGTTTCTAAGCATGGTTTTGGTCCACCAATGCATCTTTCCACTTTCTGCATTTCCTCCGTCTTCCAAAACCGCAAGCTCCTCCTCCATTCTTTCCTTATCCTTTAAGAGACCTTTAAGAAGAGCACCGGCAGATTCTTTCAGATTCCCGGCGGATTCCTTTACACTGCTGGCTGCCTGTCCCACAGCGCCCTTTGCGGTATCCGCCGCAAGGCTTGCTGTACTGATGGTATTGCTGGCCGCCTGGCTAACCGTATTTTTCGCCAAGGAAACGCCGGACTCCATCACATATTTCACGGCAGCCACATTGCCTTCCTTTTGCTGTACGTTTCTGAGCTCTTCCGCTCCCTGCTCCCACTCCTGCTTGGCTTCACCGATGCGGTCGTAAAGCTCTCCGATGGAACGCCGCAGGTTCTGAATCTCTTCGGAATTTCTCGCCAGTCTTCCCAGACGCTCCCGAAGCTCCAGAGCCGCGATGACGGAGAATACCACATCTTCCACAAAAAGGGTATAGAGCATGGTGTCTATCACCACGAAGGTAAGATAGCTCCAATCTGCCGGAATGGAGGAAACAAATTTATGCACCACCTGCATTAAAAAAATCGCCATCAATCCCCATCCTATAGAAGCAAAAAAGCAGATGTAACCACGAAAGTTTAAAGGATTCTGAGAATAATCCCACCAGCGCATATGAAAGATATGATTCATCAGAAGACCGGTGATAAGTTCCAATGCCGTTCCGCCGAAAAATCCAAGCAAAAAAAGATAGAGGAGATGCCCCTCATGTCCATGAGCGAAGAAGACCAAAAGGCAGGATCCCACACCATACAAGGGAATCCAGGGTCCATGGCAAAATCCTCTATTCTGTAAATGACCGGATTTCAGAGAGCAGTAAGAAGACTCGAAGCACCAACCCAGGATGCAATACAGCATAAAGAAGGTTAACCACTGTAAAATTGTGTATCCTCTCATAAAAACTCCCTTGCTTTAAAAATCATTTTTAGCTATTTTATCGCAGTTTTTCATTATTGTCGAGTTTTTTGGCGTTTTCTAAAATATATGTTCTGAAATATAAAGTTCTGAAATATAGAATTCTAAAATATAGAGTTCTAAAATATAGAGTCCCAAAATGTATATTCTAAGACATAGAACGAAAGATCCGGCTTATCCCTGCTCTGAATCTTACCATCGCTTCCGGCAAAGCCGATAAAGAGATTTTCTTCCCAAAAGAAGGCACAGGGTAAAAGATAGGCTCAGTAGGAAAAGGAAGAAAAGGAGCTGGACAAACACAGCTCTTTCTCCCTGAAGGAAATAGCTATAGCCTCCAATCTTTAGGAACAAGTCTCGGAAGGGGCGATGAAAAAGATAAATGACCAAAGAATATTTTCCCCAAAGAGATAGCTTTCTCTTAAAATTCCCCAAAGCTTCAGTAAGACCAAATTTGTCTCCCCAAACTCCGCTAAGACCAAGCTTCCGGCCCACAGCAGCGCTAAGGCTCCACTTCCTTAGTAAGATTTTCTTGTGTAAAGCTTGCTTTCCCCAAAAAGAGAGCAGCCAATAGAAAAAATAGGAAATTCCCATAGCAAAAGGAATATAGAAGAGGCGAAGTAGAATGGGAAAGCTTTGGAAAAAGGGAAGAATCTCCTCCTTGCTTACCCTTCTATACCATACCCCATAGAAAATTCGGGTATAGTTTTTTAAACCGGGGAAAAACAGGAGGAAAAGAACTAGAGACGCTCCCCCAAAAAGAGCAAGGCCGTCTCTTCTTTTCTTCCAAGAAAATGAAGATTGGGAAAGGAGCATCCCGAAATAAAAAAAGGGAGCAAAACCAAAGACCCGATCCAAGGCCAGGAAATCCACAAATCTCCTATTTTGATCCAGATATCCTGCGAACAAAGAAAGGAAAATCAGAAGGAAAAGGTAGTATTTTTCTCCCCTATCCTCCGGATTTCCCCCCTTTCCGATGTAAACCCTATTTCGTTTAAAAAAGCAAATTGGCAGACAGGCCAGCTGCCAAAAGAAAAGCCCCAAAAGATACCAAGGGGTAGAGGATTCATGGAGATAGTCCGGGAAAAATCCCTGTCCACCATAGCAAAAGAGATCAAAGGGATGAAGCAGGGTCTTTAGGCTGAGATAGCAAAGCAAATAATAAAGCAGGTTAGAAAAAAGAGAGGAAGCCTTCCTTCCCCTCTTTACAAAGCTTTGTTGAAAAAAATATCCGGACAGGAAGATAAAGGCAGGCATATGAAAGCTATATATCCCGTAAAAGCTCCGAGAAAATAACGCCATGCCGCTATCCTTTACGGGCAGGAGAAAATGTCCAAGCACCACAAGGAAGATTAAAAAGCCCTTGTATCGGTCCAATTCCTCCACTCTCTCCCCTATCATACTGTCCTTTCTTTTACTGCAAAAATCTATAACACTACTGTCTCCAAGCCCTCTTCGGTCCGGATAGTGCCGAAACAATTCAATAATTAGACGAGGACAGTCTAAGCCCTCCTAGGCCCGGGTAGTGCCCTATCCATTATGCAAAAATCGGTGCTACCGCCTTTGCATACTTCTCTTTTACTGCCTTGGCCTCTTCCTTATTCTTTCCTAAGGTGGTGTAGTAAGCCTTAATCTTCGGTTCTGTTCCGGAGGGGCGCACAATAATGCTGGAGCCGTCCTCCAAATGGTAAATCAAAACATTTGCCTTAGGAAGTCCTGTCTTCTCTGTATCTAGATAATCCACGCATTCCTTCACCTTGCTGCCGGCAAAGTCTTTAGGGCTGTCCTTTCTTAAGGAATCCATAATACCCTGCATCTTATCCATGCCGGAAAGTCCCGGGAAGGAGAAGCTGTCCACAGAGTTCAAGTAGTATCCATGTTGCGCATAAATCTGCTCTAAACGCTCCTTAATGGAGGAGCCGTTTTTCCGGTAATATGCCGCCATCTCGCAAATCAGCATGGAAGCCACCACCGCGTCCTTATCCCGCACAGCGGTTCCGGACAGGTAGCCATAGCTTTCCTCGAAGCCGAAAATGAAGCGATTTTCCTCTCCCTTTTCCTCCAAAAGCTTAATCTGCTCTCCAATCCACTTAAATCCGGTCAGGGTATGGCGAAGCTCAATGCCGTAGTACTCTGCCACCTTATCCGCAAGGGGGGTACTTACAATGGACTTTACCGCCACCGGTCTTTCCGGCAGGGTTCCCTCCTCCTTACGGCCTTTCGCAATGTAATCTAACAGTAAAACGCCCATCTCATTTCCGGACACCAGCTCATAGCTTCCGTCCTGACAACGCATGGCGATGCCCACACGGTCCGCATCCGGGTCTGTTGCCAGCATCAGATCTGCATTTTTCTCCTTAGCAAGAGCAAGTCCCTTCTCCAAAGCTGCAAAAATCTCCGGATTGGGGTAGGGGCAGGTGGTGAAATAGCCGTTAGGATACTCCTGCTCCGGCACAATACTCACGTCCTCGATACCCATTTCCTTGAAAATGCGGGTTACCGGCTCTAAACCGGTACCGTTTAAGGGAGAGTAGACCAAGGTCAATCCTGCATCCTTGCAAAGTCCCGGATGCACCTGCTGGGAAAGAACGGATTTATAGAAGGCTTCCTTACAATCCTCTCCGACGAAACGAATCAGCCCCTCTTCTACAGCCTTGGCAAATTCCATGGTCTTATAGCCGGTAAGTACATCGGTTTCCAAAATCTTTTTATAAACCTTGCCTGCGGCTTCATCCGTCATCTGGCATCCGTCTCCGCCGTAGGCCTTATAGCCATTGTACTCCGCCGGGTTATGGGAGGCAGTCAGCATAATGCCAGCACTGCAATGATAGTATCTGGTGGCAAAGGACAGAGCCGGCACCGGCATCAAGGCATCATACATCCGAACGGTAATGCCATTTGCCGCCAAAACCTTCGCCGCTTCCTTGGCGAAGGTCCAACCCTTTAAACGGGAGTCATAGCTTATGGCTACCAGTTTTTCAAGCTTCTCCTCTAAAATATATCTGGCCAAGCCCTCTGTAGCCTGACGCACCACAAAAAGATTCATTCTGTTGGTTCCTGCACCCAGGGTTCCTCGGATTCCTGCGGTACCGAACTCCAAAGCTCTTGCAAAATGCTCTTTGATTTCTTCCTCCTGCCCTGCCATGCATTGCAGTTCTCTCTTTAAATCAAAGTCCTCTAACTCCGCTGCCATCCAGCGCTGATACTCTTTTTGATAATCCTGCATCTTCTTCGTCCTTTCTGCATTCTGCTTTTTTTATTGCTCTACTTTACCATGGAAGGCAGAGAAGAGGCAAGAATATCGTATAGAAATGATGGAGCCAAATGATATAGCCCAAAGGTATAGAATGATATCGTCCTGAATCTTTTTCCATAGGATGTCTCTCCATAAAATGTATTTCTATAAAAATCTCACATTCTTCCATAAAAACTGTTTATAAAAAGCAGTATACAAAAAATCATTCTCCTATTGTTAGTGAGCGCTAACTAATGTATCATAATAATGAACATTTTTATATCATTTAATAATTTTATATAGTTTCAACTAATAGTTTTTACTAAAAGTATTTACTAATAGTTCTTGCTAACATCTTTAGGAGGCCTCCATGAACGTTTACAAAAAAGTATTTCACTACGTTCCGGAAAA
>CAUTXF010000009.1:0-56095 GCA_963542215.1 uncultured Oribacterium sp.
TGATGACGGAGAGATGTACAACTTCATGAACAATGAGACCTTTGAGCAGATTGCTTTGTCTCATGAGCAGATTGCAGATTCTATGAAGTTCGTTAAAGAGAACGAAACCGTTAAAGTAGTATCTTATCAGGGAAATGTATTCTCTGTAGAGCCTCCTTTGAAGGTAACCCTCGAGGTTACTCATACAGAGCCGGGAATTAAGGGTAATACCACCACCGGTGCAACAAAGCCTGCTACTGTAGAGACAGGTGTTGAAGTACAGGTTCCTCTGTTTGTAAATATCGGAGATAAGATTATTATTTCTACCCAGACAGGAGACTACGAGTCCAGAGCATAAGTGCAGGACTGGTGTAGAGAATAAGCACTGGGAAGAATGCTTCTCCTAGAAGAAAATTGAGACTAAGGCTTCCTAAAAGGAAGCCTTTTTTTGTAGAAAGGATCGCTATGCAGGCTTTAAAAGCAATACTACAGGAAGCTATGGAATCTGCTTTTGTGGAGGCAGGGTATGATAAGGAATTAGGGAAGGTCAGTGTTTCCAACCGTCCTGACCTTTGCGACTATCAAAGTAACGGCGCTTTGATGGGTGCGAAGAAGTACCGGGAGAACCCCATTGCTTTGGCCGAGAAGGTAAAGGGCTTTTTGGAAAAGAAAAGCTATAAGGAAACTCCTTTATTTTCCTCTGTGGAGGCGGTAAAGCCGGGATTTTTGAATGTGAAGCTTTCTCCGCAATTTTTAGGAGCTTATCTTCAGGGGATGCAGACAGAAGAGCAGAATGGCCTTCATGAAAAGGAAGGTAGAAAGATTTTACTGGACTACGGCGGAGCCAATGTGGCTAAGCCTCTTCATGTTGGACACCTTCGCTCTGCCGTTATCGGAGAAGCCCTGAAAAGAATGGGAAAAAGACTTGGAAATGATGTGGTGGGAGACGTTCATCTTGGAGATTGGGGTCTGCAAATGGGACTTATCATCACAGAATTAGAGGATAGGGGAGAGCTGGAAAAGCCCTTTACGATTTCTGAGCTGGAAGAGATTTACCCCTTTGCTTCCAAGAAAGCAAAGGAAAAGGATGAAGCCGGAAATCTGGTCAATGAGGAATATGCTAACCGTGCCAAGGAAAATACCTTAAAGCTACAGCAGGGAGATCCTACTTTCCATAAGGTTTGGGAGAGAATTATGGAGGTTTCCGTTGCGGATTTAAAGAAGAACTACGAAGCTCTGGATGTGCACTTTGACCTGTGGAAGGGGGAGTCCGATGCGGACCCCTATATTCCCAAGCTGATTTCCTTACTGGAAGAGAAGAATTTAGCCTATCGTTCTCAGGGAGCATTGGTGGTAGATATTACGGAGGAGGGGGACAGTAAGGAATATCCTCCCTGTATGATTCAGAAATCCGACGGAGCAAGTCTCTATGCCACCTCTGACCTGGGAACCATTATGGATAGAGAAGAGCATTATCCCAAGGATTTGTATCTTTATATTGCGGACAGCCGTCAGGCTCTTCACTACACGCAATTTTTCCGTGTGGCAAGACGGGCGGAGCTTCTTCCTAAAGAAACAGGTTTAAGCTATATCGGCTTTGGTACTATGAACGGAAAGGACGGAAAGCCCTTTAAAACCAGAGAGGGTGGAGTCTTAAGACTGGAGCGTTTGATTTCCGAGACCAGAGATTCCGTTTTAAAGCGTATGGAGGAATCCAAGGATAATGGATTGAGCCAAGAGGAAAAAGAGGAAACCGCCGGAATTGTTGCCTTAGCTGCTTTAAAGTACGGTGACCTTTCCAACCAGGCCACCAAGGATTA
The DNA here is from genome assembly GCA_963542215.1 of uncultured Oribacterium sp. GTDB lineage: Bacteria > Bacillota > Clostridia > Lachnospirales > Lachnospiraceae > Oribacterium. The sequence continues at coordinate 1,800 of CAUTXF010000009.1, forward strand.
TATCTTCGACTTGGAGAAGTTTACTGCCTTTGAAGGAAATACCGGCCCCTATATTCTTTATACCATTGTCCGCATCTCCTCCATTTTACGGAAGTATGCGGAAAGTAAGGGAGAGGCTTGGAAGGATAGCCTAAGCTGGATTTCGGAAAATGCAAAGAACTATCCCATTGGAAGTTCCGGGGATGAAAATGTTATGGCTCTTGAAAAGATTTTAGCAGCCTTTCAAGATGAAATGCGGGATGCATGGAGAGAATGTGCTCCCCATAAGATTTGTACCTATATCTATTCTTTGTCCAATCAGTTCAATTCTTTCTATCACAATGTAAAGATCTTGACAGAGGAGGATGAGCAAAAGAAGAAGGAATATATTGGTCTTCTTTGCCTAAGCTGGAAGGTGCTTATGGATTGTATTCAGGTGCTGGGCTTCTCTGCTCCGGAAAGGATGTAAGATGCGGTATTTTGTGCTGAGTGATATTCATGGCTCTGCGTATTATGCAAAGCTTGGGATAGAGGCCTATCAAAAAAGCGGTTGTGAGAGAATCCTGCTTCTGGGGGATGTTTTGTATCATGGCCCCAGAAACCCTTTGCCAAGAGACTATGCCCCCAAAGAGGTTATAGCTCTCTTAAATCCGCTGAAGGAAGAAATTCTTGCGGTTCGGGGAAACTGTGAGGCAGAGGTGGATCAGATGGTTTTGGACTTTCCCGTTATGGCGGACTATGCCATCCTGGAGTGGGGAAAGCACAGAGTGTTCCTTTCCCACGGCCATGTCTATAACGCGGAAAGTTTTCCGCTCCAAAAGGATGGAGATATCTTCCTCCAGGGGCATACCCATGTTCCTGTGGCAATGAAGAAGACCAGAGGAGAGAAGTATTTTTATCACCTAAACCCCGGTTCCATCAGCCATCCTAAAGAAGACAGCCCCCACAGCTACGGCATTTTGGAAGACAACAGCTTCACCCTATACGATGTAGAAAAAGGAGAAGCATATAAAAAGATAGAGTTCTAGAGGGAAGAGGAGCAAAGAAACATTTCAAGATAAACTCCAAGGTTGTTAAGGATGTAAGTAAAATAATGAAAACATATCAGGATATAAACAAAGAAACCATTGATAGATGGGTTGAGGAAGGTTGGGAATGGGGAAAACCAATTTCGCATGATGAATATATCAGTGCAAAAAATGGACAATGGAAAGTTTTTCTTACTCCGACTGTTTCAGTTCCACATGAGTGGCTTGGAGATTTAAAAGGAAAGAAAATCTTAGGTTTAGCATCAGGTGGAGGGCAACAAATGCCTATATTTAATGCGTTAGGGGCAGACTGTACTGTACTTGATTATTCATCAAAACAAATAGAAAGTGAATTTTTAATTGCTGAAAGAGAAGGCTATAATATTAAAGCAATTGAAGGTGATATGACAAAGATTTTGCCTTTTGATAATAAAACTTTTGATATAGTGTTTCATCCTGTTTCTAACTGTTATGTTGAAGATGTGCAACATGTTTTTAATGAAGCATATAGAGTTCTGAAAAAGGGAGGTATTCTTCTTGCAGGTTTAAATAATGAGATAAACTACATTGTGGATAATGAAGAAAAAGAAATTGTTTGGAAAATGCCTTTTAATCCATTAAAAGATAAAGCAGCTAAAGAATATATGATTAAAGAAAAATCCGGTATGCAGTTTTCTCACAATATGACAGAGCAGATTGGCGGACAATTAAAAGCAGGGTTTACATTGCTTGACTTATATGAAGATACAAACGGTTTTGGCAGACTGCATGAACTGAATATTAAAACATATATAGCAACAAAATCAGTTAAATTATAGAAATAGATAAATTTCAGTTTGACTAACTAAAATAACTAAATACAAGTTATAACATAGTATTTCAAAAGACAGTAAATCAAAAAGGTTTACTGTTTTTTCTTACTCAATTTTCAAAATAAAAGCGTCAATAAATCGAAAAAGCTACTTGACAAAACGCTCTCTGGCGAGATTAGCAAGAGCGTGGCTCATTTTTATACCCGTACTGTATTAAAAAACACAAACTTTTCAATTTCTTCAAATTTTTATTTTCTCCTCCTTGACATATACCCTATGGGGGTATATTATGATGGCGAAAAAGAAAGGAGACAGATATGAAACAGTATAGAGTTACAGGCATGACCTGTGCTGCCTGTCAAAGTAGAGTTGAAAAAGCGGTAGGGAAGGTTCCCGGCGTAGAGTCCTGCTCCGTTTCTCTTTTAACCAACTCTTTGGGTGTAGAAGGGGATGTAAAAGCAGAAGAAATCAGAAAGGCAGTGGAAGATGCCGGCTACGGTTTTGAGAATCCTGAAGAGAGCAATACCCTGTCGGATAAGCAGGATAAGGGGGATACGCTAAAGGATACTGAAAGTCCAAAGCTAAAAAAAAGACTGCTTCAATCCTTATTTTTCTTAGCAATTCTTTTGTATTTTTCCATGGGGCCAATGTTATTTCATGCTCCCCTTCCAAAGGCCTTTTCCAATCCCGGAATATTGGCATTAACGGAACTCTTACTTAGTTTAATTGTTCTTTACATCAACAGAAAGTTTTTCATTTCCGGTTTTAAGAGCGCCTTTGCTCTAGCCCCCAATATGGATACTTTGGTGGCCTTGGGCTCCGCCGCATCCTTTTTGTACTCCCTGGGAATCCTTTACGGTATTCTCTATGCCTTTGGAGAGGGAAACCTGGAGCAGGTAAAAACGCTGGGGCATCATCTTTACTTTGAAACTGCCGCTATGATTCCTACCCTGATTACTTTGGGAAAGCTTTTGGAAGCAATTTCAAAGGGAAGGACTACAGATGCTTTAAAGAGTTTACTGAATTTAAGCCCGAAAACAGCCCACCTTCTTAAAGGAGATGAAGAAACAGAAGTTTCTGTAGAGGAAGTGAAGGAGGGGGATTTCTTCACCGTATATCCGGGAGAACAGATACCGGTTGACGGTGTTATTATAAGCGGTGTTACTGCTGTGGATGAGTCGGCATTAACGGGAGAATCCCTTCCTGTGGATAAGGGAGAAGGGGACAAGGTCTCTGCCGGTACTTTGAATCAGTCCGGCTTTATCAAGGCTAAAGCCAGCAGAGTAGGAAAGGATACCACCTTATCGCAAATCATTCAAATGGTATCCGATGCGGCAGCTACCAAGGCTCCCATTGCCAGAATAGCAGACAAAATCTCCGGTGTTTTTGTACCGGCGGTTATCGGCATTGCCATACTGACCTTTGTTGTCATTCTTTTGAGTGGAGGAACATTTTCCGATGCCCTTTCCAGAGCTGTAGCCGTACTGGTTATCAGCTGTCCCTGTGCTTTGGGGCTGGCCACACCGGTAGCTATTATGGTGGGAAATGGAGTTGGTGCGAAAAACGGACTATTGTTTAAAACTGCCGCTTCTTTAGAGGCTGCGGGAAAGGTGGAAATTATTGCCTTAGATAAGACCGGTACCATTACCAACGGAACCCCGGTGCTTACGGATCTTCTTCCTATGCAGGGAGTTTCCGAAGAAGCGCTTTTGACTCTGGCAGTTTCCCTAGAAAAGAATTCGGAACACCCTTTAGCAAAAGCTATTTTAAATTATGGGGAAGAGAAGAAGATTTCTACACTGCCCGTGGATAATTTTCAGGCTATGGTGGGACATGGTGTTTCCGGAACCATAGAGGGAGAAACAGCGGTGGCTGCTTCTTTATCCTATATGAAAGAGCATTTTTTCTTGGAAAAGAGTTTTGAAGAGCAATGCAACAGTTTTTCCGAACAGGGAAAAACCCCATTATTCTTTGCAAAAGGAGAGAAGCTTTTAGGCTGTATCGCTGTAGCGGATACTTTAAAGGAAGATGCAAAGGCGGGAATTGAAGAGCTGAAAAAGCAGGGAATATTTACCGTCATGCTTACCGGCGATCAGAGAAGGACGGCAAATGCCATCGGAAAGGAAGCCGGAGTGGATTTGGTCATAGCTGAGGTGCTCCCGGATGGAAAAGAAGCGGTTATTCGAAAGCTGCAAAATTTCGGTAAGGTAGCTATGGTGGGAGATGGCATCAATGATGCGGTGGCTCTTACCAGAGCAGACCTGGGAATCGCTATAGGAGCAGGTACGGATGTGGCTATTGATGCGGCGGATTTGGTATTAATGAAGTCCAAAGTGAAGGATATTCCGAAAAGTATCCGGCTTTCCAGAGCTACGATTCGAAACATTCATGAAAATTTGTTCTGGGCCTTCTTCTATAATGTGATTTGTATCCCCCTTGCGGCAGGATTTTATTCCGCTATTTTCCATTGGAATTTTGCCATGAGTCCTATGGTGGGGGCGGCTGCTATGAGCCTTTCCAGCTTTAGCGTGTGCTTAAACGCACTAAGGTTAAACTTATTTAACATAAACAATTCCGCTGGAGATCATAGGAAAGGCTTGGCGGAAGAAAAGAAAGAAAAGCTACTGTTGGATTTTGACTCTGAAAAGAAAGAGAGTCATGCACAAAAAGAAAAGGAGATTGTTATGGAGAAGCATTTGGACATTGAGGGTATGATGTGCGGACATTGTTCCGGAACGGTAAAGAAGGCTTTAGAGGCTTTGCCACAGGTGGAAAAGGCTGAGGTTAGTCATGAAACAGGTAAGGCCGTTGTTACTTTGAAAGAAGCCGTGGCGGATGAAGTATTGAAGAAGGCTGTAGAGGATCAGGAATATACGGTGAAATCCATTTCTTAATCCGTTTTCATAATCTGCGCACATAATCAAGTAAGGCTCTGATTTTTATAAAACGATGTGATAATCAAGAATGTCTATAGGGGAGAAAGCATTTATGCAGGAGGAGCAAAAGCAAGAAGCTTCCATGGAAATGGGAGGGTGTTGTGGAGGAAGAAAGAAAAAACAGGCCAGGGATGAGGGAGAAAGAAGAGATTTGATTTCCCGCTTAAACCGTATGGAGGGACAGATTCGAGGAATTCGCAATATGCTTTTAGAGGAGCGATATTGTGTGGATATCCTTACCCAGGTGAGTTCCGTTTCCTCCGCTTTAAAAGCTTTTAGTAAGGAGCTGTTACAAAGCCATATAGAAAGCTGTGTGGTTTCCGATATTCAGGAGGGTAAAACCGAGGCGGTGGAGGAGCTGTGCGGCTTGATTAAGAAAATCATGTGACGAAAAATTTTCTTACGCTTTTCATACTTTAAACACAAAAGAACTCTATACTCCATAGAGTTCTTTTTATTTTTAATGAGTGTCGCTCGCGTAGTGGGCGATATCTCGTTTACTGGAAGTTGCTTTAACGTTTCTCATTAGTTATTGCTGTTAAAGAGGAAACGGTTTAAACAATATAAAGGAATTTAACTCATATCGTATAGAGAACAAAAGAAAGGAGATGTTTATGGATAATAAGAACAATTCTATGCCCGGCTGGGATGATTTCTTTTCCGGCAACAAAAAGGATGACAATGGAGGGGGAAATAGACCCAGATCCTTCCTGTTCTACGTCTTTGTCGCCATGATTATTACCTTATTGCTGAATACCTTTGTATTTCCGGCAATGAAGCAGGCGAGAATTGAACCTGCGGCTTACTCGGAATTTCAAAAGGCTATTACGGATAAGACTGTCAGTAAGGTGGAATTTAATCAAAATACCATTGTCTATGACGTGAAAAAAGACGGTAAGACCCAAACTTACAGTACCACAAGAGTGAACAACGAATTTAACGAAGCACAGATTATGCAGGAGTTAAATGCCCAGGGAGTGGAGTACAATGAAACCATTCCTGTAGAGAGTAATTTCTTCTTAAACTTCATTCTTTCCTGGGTTGTGCCCTTACTGCTCTTTATGGCTTTAGGAAACTGGCTTTCCAAGCGAATGGGATCCGCCATAGGCGGCATGGGGGGCGGCTTCGGATTAGGCGGTTTAGGAAGATCCAATGCCAGAGAGTATGAGAAGAAGGATGACAGCATTCGTTTTAAGGATGTGGCCGGAGAAGATGAGGCGAAAGAGCTTCTCACGGAGATGGTAGACTATTTAAATCATCCGGACAAGTATTCCAAAATTGGAGCAAAGATTCCTAAGGGGGCCCTACTGGTTGGTCCTCCGGGAACCGGTAAAACCATGCTGGCTAAGGCTGTAGCCGGAGAAGCAGGGGTTCCTTTCTTTTCCATTTCCGGATCGGAATTTGTAGAGATGTATGTTGGTATGGGAGCGGCTAAGGTTCGTGATCTTTTTGATCAGGCAAAGAAAAAGTCCCCCTGCATTATCTTTATTGATGAGATTGATGCCATCGGTAAAAAGCGCGGTGCCGGCGGATTGGGAGGAAATGATGAAAGAGAACAGACTTTAAATCAGCTTCTTACGGAGATGGACGGATTTGACAGCTCTAAGGCGATTATTCTTCTGGCAGCCACCAACCAACCGGATCAGTTGGATCCTGCCCTGCTTCGTCCGGGACGTTTTGATCGAAGAGTGCCGGTGGAGCTTCCGGATTATCAGGGAAGAATTGATATTTTAAAGGTACATAGTGCCAAGATTAAAATGTCCGATAACGTAAGCCTGGAGGCCATTGCCAAGGCGGCTCCCGGTGCATCCGGTGCGGAACTTGCCAACATTATCAATGAGGCAGCCTTAAGGGCGGTTCGTGCCGGCAGAGAAAGAGTTATCCAGTCCGACTTGGAAGAGTCCATTGAGGTGGTTATAGCAGGATATCAGAAGAAAAATAAGGTGATGACGGAGAAGGAAAAGCTGATTGTGGCATACCATGAGGTGGGACATGCCTTGGTTGCTGCCTTACAGAAGGACTCTGCTCCGGTTCATAAAATCACCATTATCCCCAGAACTTCAGGTGCTTTGGGCTATACCATGCAGGTGGAGGAAGAAGGAAACCATTATCTCTATTCTAAGGAAGAGCTGGAAAATGAAATTGCCACTCTTACCGGCGGACGTTGTGCGGAGGAACTCATTTTCCATACCTGTACTACAGGAGCTTCCAACGATATTGAGCGGGCAACCAAGTCTGCAAGAGCCATGATTACCCGCTACGGTATGAATCCGGAGGTGGGAATGGTAGCCATGGAACAGCTACATAACCAGTATCTTGGAGGAGATTCCAGCCTTACCGTTTCTCCGGAAACCCAAACCAAGATTGATGAGATGGTTGTAGCCTTGGTAAAGAAACAACACGATAAAGCCTATAAGCTTTTGGAAGACAATATTACCAAGCTTCACGAAATTACCAAGTTCCTCTATGAAAGAGAAACCATTACCGGAGAAGAGTTCTTGGAGATTTTAAATCGAAAGGAAGTAGACCCTTCTGTAGTGGCTAGAGAGGAAAACTAAGCCGGTCAACAAAATAGTTGAGCAAAACAAACAAATTTAGCATTTCAGCATTATAGGTCTGTAATGAAGGCAATCTGAGCCCGTCGGTACTTGCGAAAAACACAGGAACTGTTGTTTTTCGCTTAGTATCCGCTACGAGGCGAAGTTAGCGAAAGCGTGCCTGAATTACAGACCTATAATGCGTGAAATGCTTTTTTATTTTTTCAAAGCTTCTTTTTTATTTTCTAACAAAAAAGATAGATTTTTCATCGAAAAATATGGTAAAGTGACAGTATTCATAAAATTTCAGGAAAAAATCAAAAGAATTACAGGGATATGACAAGGAATGAATGCAAAGGATCGGTTCAAAAAAGTCAAGGAGGAAGTATGAAAAGAGATTTGGATTATCTTCGCCTGCTGGCAAAGAGCTTTCCCAGTGCGGATGCGGCGGCAGCGGAGATTATCAATTTACGGGCAATTTGCGGTCTTCCCAAGGGGACGGAATATTTTTTTTCAGACCTTCACGGGGAGAGTGAAGCCTTCATTTTCCTGATGCGTTCCGCTTCAGGAGTTATTCGTTCAAAGATATCCGACGTTTTTTCCCATTATCTTGGAGAAGAGGAACAGCTGAAATTAGCCAATCTCATCTATTATCCCAGAGAAACTTTTCAGGATAAAAGCAATACCTATCTGGAGGATAAGGAGTGGCAGAAGATTACCATTCATCGCCTGGTGGCACTATGTCTTAAGATTGCTTCCAAATATACCCGTTCCAAGGTCCGAAAAAAGCTTCCGAAGGAATTTGCCTATGCTATTGATGAGCTTTTGCATGATGAGGAAGAAGATACCAGACTTTACCATAAGGAGATTTTACAGGGGATCCTGGATGTTGAGAGAGGACAGGCCTTTATTATCGCTCTTTGTGAGTTGATTCAAAGCCTTAGCATCGACAGCCTGCATATTATCGGAGATATTTTTGATAGAGGGCCTCATGCAGATCAGATTATGGAAGAGCTGATGTGTTTCCATGATGTGGATATTCAGTGGGGAAATCATGATGTGGATTGGATGGGGGCTTTTTGTGGAAATCCTGCCTGCATTGCCAACGTTTTACGAATAGCTACTTCTTATAACAGCTTTGATGTTTTGGAGGACGGTTACGGAATCAATCTTCGTCCCCTGTCCATGTTTGCCCAGGAAGTTTATGGGAATGATCCTTGTACATGCTTTACTCCTCATTTATGGGATAAAAACATTGCGGATTCCGTAGAGCCTGAGCTGGCTGCGAAAATGTGCAAAACCATCAGCGTGATGATGTGGAAGTTGGAGGGACAGCTGATACGCAGGCATCCTGAGTATGGTCTGGATCATAGGATGCTTCTTCATAAGATTAACCTGGAGAAGGGGGAGGTGGAGGTAGATGGAAAGATCTACCCTATGAAAGATTGCAATTTTCCCACAGTGGATTGGAAAGACCCTTATACCCTGTCGGAAAAAGAACAGGAGCTTATGGATACTCTGACCTACAGCTTCACTCATTCCAAAGTATTAAAGAAGCATATTGATTTTTTCTTTACCCATGGTTCCATGTATAAAATCATCAATCATAATATTTTGTATCACGGCTGTATTCCTATGACGGAGGATGGAGAGTTTCTTCCCCTTAGCACAAGAGATGGAGTAGTTTCCGGAAAGCGTTTAATGGATTACTGTGAGCAAAAGTGCATTGAAGCTTATTTTATGAACGAAGAATTGGATCCTAACGGAAAGCTCTATGCTACAGATTTTTTCTGGTATCTTTGGTGTGGTCCCAAATCTCCCCTGTTTGGGAAGGATAAGATGACCACCTTTGAGCATTGTTTTATTGAGGATACGGAAAGTCATAAAGAAAACTTCAATTCCTATTACAAATGGATAGAGAAAGAAAGCTATGTGGACAAGATTATCCAGGAGTTCGAAGAGGATCCGGAGCTCTCCCATATTGTGAACGGTCATGTACCGGTAAAGAGCAAGAAAGGGGAAAGTCCCATTAAAGCTTCAGGAAAGCTTTTCATTATTGATGGGGGAATTTCCAAAGCTTATCATTCCAAGACGGGAATTGCAGGCTACACCTTGATTTATGATTCCAAGCATTTGTCTTTGGCGAAGCATAAAGATTTCCATAAGGGAGAGGAGAATACGCCGGAAATCCAGATGGTGGAAAGAATGAAAATCCGAATTCGAATCGGAGAAACGGATAAAGGAATTGAGCTTCGTAAGCAAATGATGGATCTTTTGGATTTGTTGGAAGCCTATCAAAATGGTGAAATTAAAGAGAACTAGAGATAAAGGTGAATTTAAGTAAACAACAGGAATACCCTATCTTTAGTAAAAAATAATCATAGATTTTTCACATTATTCTATAGACAAGGAAAGGACTTTGCCCTATAATGCACAAAGCTTGAAAAAAGGAAGGGCGTGCCTTTCCTTTTTCTATTTTTCAAAAAGCGTAAGAGAGAGGAGGGGAAATGAAAGAGTTAAAGGATATCGGTAAGGTAAGGAATACAGAGTTGGAGAGCATCGAGAAGGTAGAAGCATTGAAGCAGGAGAGTATTAAGCCGGTAGAAAAAAAGGAAGAGCCGGAGCTGGAGACAGTTGAAAAAATAGAGAGAACAGAATTGCTGGGGAACATCGAGAAGACGGAAACCATTGAGAAAACGGAAAAGCTGGTAAAGACCGGGAATGAAGAGAAGATAGAAACAGTAGAGAAGATTAAAACTACAGAGAAGAAAACCGCAATGTTAAATCTTACGGAAGGTGACCCCTTAAGTTTAATTCTTCGTTTTGCCTTCCCGATGTTGCTGGGAACCTTGTTCCAACAGTTCTACGGCATGATGGATACCATTATCGTCGGAAAGATGATTGGACTGAAGGCCCTTGCGGGGGTGGGTTCTACGGGTGCCATTAACTTTATGATTAACGGCTTTGTCATCGGAACCTGCTCCGGTTTTGCGATTCCCGTGGCACAGAAATTCGGTGCGGGACAGTTTGAAAAGCTCAGAAAATACATAGGAAACATTCTGTATTTAACCGTGATTTTTTCTGTTGTTATGACCATTGTCATCGGTATTTTGACAGAACCGATTCTTCACTGGATGAATACACCGGAAGAAACCTTTTCCTATGCCTATCTTTATATTTTCATAGTGTTTATAGGAATTCCGACGACCTTTCTTTATAATATTACAAGCTCCGTTGTTCGTTCTCTGGGGGATTCCAAAACTCCGGTGTACTTCCTGATTCTTGCGGCGCTTTTAAATATTATTCTGGACTATGTGAGTATCCGCTTTTTGGGATTCGGGGTGGATGGCCCGGCTTATGCTACTGTTATTTCTCAGTTTGTTTCCGGACTATTGTGTTTAATCTATATGATTAAGCGCTTTCCGATTATTCACCTGAAAAAGGAAGATTTGAAACCGGAAAGACATTACTATAAAAGACTGCTTTTTATGGGGGTTCCCATGGGCTTGCAGTACAGTATCACCGCCATCGGTTCCGTTATCCTACAGACAGCGGTGAACGGTCTCGGTTCTAAGGCTATGGCGGCCATTACCGCAGGACAAAGAATCAGTAATTTCTGCTGTTGTGTCTTTGACTCTTTAGGGGTAACCATGGCAACCTTTGCAGGACAAAATGTTGGGGCCAGAAAGCTCTCACGTATTAAAAAAGGTGTTTGGGAAGCCACCAAGGTGGGAAGTATCTATGCAGTATTGATATGCGCCGTACTTTTCTTCTTCGGAGATGAAATTCCCAAGATTTTTATTAATGCCAATGAAGTGGAAGTTATTAAAATGGCTAAGGAATTCCTTTTGGGAAATGCCTTTTTCTATATTCCTTTGGCGGTTTTAAACGTTTGGCGTTTTTCCGTTCAGGGCATGGGTTTCTCCGGATTCGCTATGCTGGCCGGGGTAAGCGAAATGATAGCAAGAATCATTGTGGCTTTTATCTTTATTCCATTACTGGGCTATATGGCAGCTTGTTATGCCTCCCCCCTGGCTTGGATTTTTGCGGATGCCTTTTTGATTCCGGCATTTTTCAAATGTATGAAGCGATTAAAAAGATTCCCGGCATAAATCCTCTCCGGTACCTCCGCATTCCCCCCGAAGCTTCTTTTGACAAAGATCGCAGGACATTCTTTCCGGAATAAGGTGCTGATAAGGCTTTGTGGCAAAGGGATTAAGGGAAGAGTAGAACTCTGTCTTTCCCTGACATAGAAGTTCATTTTCCTTCGTATATAGGGCGTAGGATATGGTGGAAGACAGTTCCTCTACAAGCTCATGAAAAATATGGAGAAAATATTCATTTTCCCCGATGCTGAAGAGGACGATGAAAGGAAAGGAGCCTTCCTTCTTTAAAAGTTGAATATGGCAGGGCTCTTCTTTGAGCCCTGCTTTGTTTATGGCAGCATTTACAATAAGATCTAAAGAAGTAGTCAGCATGAAAATCCCCTTTTTTCTAAGCTTAATATTACAATTATGAGAAGTATGGTAGCAGCAATCCCGTATCATGAGCTGTCCAATATTCGTAGCTACGATATCATACCATAGCTTTAAGGGAAAAAAGAGTTTGCGACTATAATAAAACAATTTTGTGCCTATGATAATTTTCTTGCCAAAAAGAAGAGTATTTGTTATAGTAGGAGTCGCGTCTTTTAAAGGCGACTTTTATCCTGCCTAAGTTTAGGCAAATGATCACTCTATATGGAAAACCGGCGGTGTCTCTGATGAATCCGGTACGCACAAAGCATATAGAGGAAGTATAACCAAGGAGGTAGAAAAATGAGTGCAATTGGAATGAAGCAACTTTTAGAAGCAGGTGTACACTTTGGACACCAGACCAGAAGATGGAACCCTAAGATGGCTCCATATATCTACACCGAGAGAAACGGTATTCACATCATCGACTTACAGAAGACTGTAAAGCTTGTAGATGATTCTTACAACGCATTGTCTCAGATCGTTGCTAACGGTGGAACCATCCTTTTCGTAGGAACAAAGAAGCAGGCTCAGGATGCTGTTAAGGCGGAAGCACTTCGTTGCGGAGAGTTCTATGTAAATGAGCGTTGGCTTGGCGGAATGCTTACCAATTTCAAGACCATCCGTTCCCGTATCCAGAGATTAAAGGATATTGAGAAGATGGCTGAAGACGGAACCTTTGATGTATTGCCGAAGAAGGAAGTTACTCTTTTGAAGAAGGAGTGGGCTAAGCTTGAGGCTAACCTTGGCGGAATCAAGGATATGAAGTCTATTCCCGATGCAATCTTCGTAATCGATCCCAAGAAGGAGAAGATTTGCGTACAGGAGGCTCATTCTCTTGGAATTACTCTTTTCGGAATTGCAGATACCAATGCAGATCCTGAAGAGTTGGATTACATCATCCCGGGTAACGACGATGCTATCCGTGCAATCAAGTTAATCGTTGCTAAGATGGCTGATGCCGTTATCGAGGCTAAGCAGGGTGATATGACCGAGGAAGAAGCCGCTTTAGCAAGCAGTGAAGAAGATTTTACACAAGAGGCATAAGATAAATCAGGTCCCTTTTGCTCTTTGAGTAGAAGGGACTATTTCCCTAATGTTATCGTTTAAAAGGAGGAAAGAAAATGGCAGAGATTACCGCAGCACTGGTGAAGGAATTAAGAGAGATTACCGGAGCAGGAATGATGGCTTGTAAGAAGGCTCTTACAGAGACAGCCGGAGATATGGATAAGGCTGTTGAGTACTTGAGAGAGCAGGGTCTTGCAGGAGCAGAGAAGAAGGCAGGAAGAATTGCGGCAGAGGGTGTTTCCTTCACGAAGCTTTCCGATGACGGAAAGACCGGCGTTGTAGTAGAAGTAAACGCTGAGACCGACTTCGTTGCTAAGAACGAAAAGTTCCAGAACTTCGTAAAGGAAGTAGCAACCCAGGCATTAAAGACATCTGCAACGGATATCGACAGCTTCTTACAGGAGAAGTGGGACTTAGATCCTTCCAAGACCGTTTCCGAGCAGCTTTCCGCTACCATTTCCGTAATTGGGGAAAACATGAACATCCGTCGTTTTACCAAGATTACCGAGGAAAACGGTTTCGTTCAGGATTATATTCACTCCGGCGGAAGAATCGGTGTTCTCTTACAGGTCAAGTCCACTGTGGTAAATGATGCAATCAAGGATATGGCTAAGAACCTTGCTATGCAGATTGCCGCTTTAAATCCAAAGTACATCACTCGTGCAGAAGTTGACCAGGAATACTTAAAGAATGAGAAGGAAATCCTTTTGGCTGCAGCTAAGAATGAGAAGCCAAATGCTCCTGAGAAGGTTCTTCTTGGTATGGTTGAGGGAAGATTAAACAAGGAATTACAGGAAGTATGTCTTGTAGACCAGGTTTATGTTCGTGCTGAGGACGGAAAGCAGAAGGTTGGACAGTACCTTGAGAGCGTTGCAAAGGCCCAGAACGCAGAGATTTCCCTTGTTCGTTTCGTTCGTTATGAAACAGGAGAGGGACTTGAAAAGAAGAATGAAGATTTTGCTGCAGAAGTAGCTGCACAGATTAAATAATAAAGGAATCCCTCTTGCTGTTTTGCGAGAGGGATTTTTTTCTGTTTTTTTAAAGAGTAGGCTTGGAAGCGTGAGATTTCTCATTCTTAAAGAGTATTGCAGATGTAGTGTACAATATCTCATTTTTAAAGAGTATCGCCGGTGTAGTGTGTGATATCTTGTTGAAATCATCAGAAAGGCTTAAAGAAAATGAACTGCATAGAGATTTTGGAAAAATTGGTGGCTAGGGAAAGTACGAATCCGGGAGCTTTGGAGGAAGGGGTAGCCGAGGATATTTTGGCACTTTTAAAGGATGCGGTATCGGAGTTATCCGGTACTGTGGAAAAGCTTGAGGTAGAAGCTCACCGTCCCATTCTTCGAGTACTCCTTCCGGGAGAAACTAAGGAATGCTTCAGTTTTATCTGCCACATGGATACGGTACCTATCGGTCTGCATTGGGAGAAAAATCCCTTTGGAGAGTGGGAGGGGAACCGACTGTATGGTAGAGGCTCCTGCGATATGAAGGGCGGAACCGCTGCGGCAATCTCTGCATTTTTACAAATCTTAGCTTTGGCAAAGAAGGAGAAGCAAAAGCCCAAGATCTCTTTACAAATGGTCTTCACCTGTGATGAAGAGGGGGACATGAAGGGCGTGGAGAAAGCCATTCAAGCAGGATGGCTGGATAAAGATACTTTACTTATGGATACGGAGCCCACAGACGGTACTATTCAAACCGCCCATAAGGGACGGTTCTGGTATGAGTGGCAGTTTCATGGAAAGGCTGCCCATGCCAGTGAACCGGAAACAGGAATTGATGCCATTCTCTCTATGGCTATGGCCATTCCGGAGGCGAAAAAAGGAGTGGATGCTTTAGAAAAGGATAGCTTTTTGGGAGATTCTAAAATCTGCTTCGGACAGTGCAGCGGAGGAATTCACCCCTATCAGGTTCCTGCAGAAGCCAAGGTTTCCGTTGATATGCGTCTGGTTCCCCCCTATACTGCGGAAACAGGAAAAGAAATACTGGAAAAAGCGGTGGAAAAGGTACAGAAAACTTATCCCGGTCTTCAATCCACCATTTTAATTACAGGAAATCGGCCTGCTATACCCCATTATGAGGAAAGTCAGCTTTTGGCAAAATGTAAAAAAGCCATTGAAGCAGCCGGATATCCCAAAGCCAAAGTCTGCCCCTTCCCGGGCTACACCGATACCGCCGTGGTTGCCGGAAAATGCGATAACCATACCACCCTTTCCTATGGTCCTGGATCATTAGACATGGCCCACCAACGAGATGAATACGTTGAGAAAGAAGATGTACTTCGATGTGAAAAAGTATATTTTGAGCTTTTAAAAGGCTTTTATAAGAATGGTATTTGAATGAAGCCTCACAAGCTTTAATCGATACTCTTTGTAATCAGGGCACGCTCTCGCTAACCTCGCCTCGTAGGGGTTCTAAGCTTTCAAAATACAAAAGCTAAGAACCCACGGGCTCAGATTACCCTGAATTTACAAAGAGTATCGATTAAAGCTTAGATAATGCGCTCATTAAATATTGAATAGTAAAGCATGCCCCGAACTGCATGTAGTATCATCGAAAAGCTTATGTTTAATCAAACATTATTCACCTATAGAGTATAAGAATAAATCCCTACGTTATATTTAAAATCAAAATAGAACTTCTATTTTTAATATGTTATACTAATGCCTGTTTGCGGTTATAGAGGACTGCAAACGGGAGTGTAAAAAATAACTAGTTGAAAAGGAGCATTATGAAGAGAAAGCTTGCATTAACCACATTGTCCTTACTGGCATTAGGCGTTCTTGCCTCTTGCGGACAGAAGACCAAGGAAAGTTCTGTAGCGGCAACCACTGCTAAGGCAGAGGAGTCCTCCGCTGAAACGGAAAAGGCTACAGAGAAAGCCAACGAGACCAAGGCTGAAGGAAAGCTGGCTATCGTTGCAACTTCCGAAGATTACAAGAAGTTATTTGATGAGTTTACAAAGGACACCGGAATTGAGACTGAACTGCTTTCCATGTCCTCCGGAGAAGTTCTCAGCAAGTTAAAGGCAGAGGGCGGCACACCTACCGCTGACCTTTGGTTTGGCGGCGGAATTGACGCATTCATGAGCGCTAAGGACAGCGACCTGCTGGAGAAGATTGACTTGGACGCTGCAAATGACTTTGCTTCCGGCTATGTTGATCCGGATCATTATTGGTATACCAAGGGTGTTACTGTTGTAGGCTTTATCGTAAATGACGAGATGCTGAAGACCAAGAATGCGGAAGCACCTAAGAGCTGGGATGATTTATTAAATGCCGCATACAAGGATGAGATTCTGATGTCCAACCCTGCAGTATCCGGAACCAACTACGGTGTTGTAAATGCTCTTTTACAGAAGAAGGGTGAAGAAGAGGGATGGAAGTACTTTACCGCATTAAATGAGAATGTAAAGTACTACTCCAAGCGTGGAGGAGACCCAAGAGAAAAGACCGCTCAGGGAGAGGTTGCTATCGGAATCACTCCAATGGATAAGAAGACCGAGAAGCTAGCTACAGAGCAGGGATGTTCTTTAGTTTATCCTGAGGATGGAATTCCTTATGTTCCGGAGGGAGTTGCCGTATTTAAGGGCGCTGCCAATGCAGAGGCTGCCAAGGAGTTCTTAAACTGGTTATACAACAGTGAGGATCACTTAAAGGAATTGGCTGAAATTGACGGAAAGAACACCATTAAGGTTGTTTTACCAAAGCTGTCCAATGTTGACTTATCCTTCGACACCAGTCTGTTAATGAAGGAAGACTTATCCTTATTCGGTTCTCAGAGAGACAGTATCCTCAGCAAGTGGGAGACTTTAGCAGGTTCTAAGAACGAGGCTTAAGATGAAGCCGTTCTTTTCCTTAAAACGAATAGAGGAAAATGCAGGAAAGAGAGTGGAGCATTCCACTCTTTTTTCCGCTGTATTGTTTTCCTTCTTTATTATGCTTTTGATTCTTCCCATTGTTCTTTTTATCGTATATCCGATTTTTCTGCTTTTTTGGAAAGCCTTTCAGGTGGAAAATCCGGGGCAATATTTTCAGGAAATAGCCCTGCGATATAAAACTGCATTTTTCCATAGTATAGAAAGCTCCTTTTACTCGGCGGTGATTTCCACCGTATTGGCTTTTTTTCTTTCTTATGGCATTCGTGCTACAGGCAAATGGCAGAAAAGAATAGCGTTAATTCTTTTATCCATGAGTATGGTTTCCCCGCCCTTTATCTCTTCCTTGTCCTTTATTACTTTGTATGGCAGAAGAGGCTTGATTACCTATCGTTTACTGGGACTGTCCTTTGATCCCTATCACAAGTGGGGAGTGATTCTTATGCAAAGCATTCACTTTGCCTGTATGAATACCCTGTTTTTTACCAATGCACTGGAGGATTTTGACGGAAAGCTCTATGACAGCGGAAGGGACTTGGGGGCAAATGCCTTCTTCGTGCTAAAGGATATTTTGCTTCCTTTGCTGTCTCCGGCTATTTTTGCTTCCTTCTTTTTAAGCTTTCTGAGAGCTTTATCCGATTTCGGAACTCCGATTATTATTGGGGGAAGATACAGTACGCTGGCAACGGAGATTTATCTGCAAATTATCGGATTCTCCGATTTTTCCAAGGCTGCGGCCATGAATATCCTGCTCTTGCTTCCTGCTTTTTTCAGCTTCCTTCTTTATCGGATGTCCATGAAAAGAGCGGATGAGCGAAACAAGGAGCAAAAGGGAAAGACCGGCTTAAGACTGGACAGTAAACATTGGATGAATCTTCCAATACAGTTCCTTTTGTTTTTCTTTTTGCTTTTCCAGCTGTTGCAATATGCCTCCATTTTCCTCTATGGCTTTCTGCGATTTAACAAAAAGCAAATCTTTTTCACCTGGGAAAATATGGGCAGTCTTTTTCAGTATAATTTATCCACCATGGGATTAAGCTTGCTTTTGGCTTTTGCCGCCTCCGTAATAGGCAGTTTTTTTGCCTTTCTTCTGGCTTATCTAATGGAAAGAAAAATGAAAAGAGGCAAAAAGCTCTTGGACTTTGCCCTTTCTTTACCCTATTTGCTTCCGGGAACCTGCTTCGGTCTTGCCTATATCCTGGCTTTTAATAAGGCGCCTTTAAAGCTTACCGGAACGGTTTGGATTATGCTGTTCTCCCTGCTTTTCCGGCAAATGCCCTTAGGCAGTAGGTTGGCCAGTACCGCCTTAAGTCAGAGCCCTAAGAATCTGGAGCTTGCAGCCAGAGATTTGCGGGCAAAGCCTTCCTTGGTATTTTTTCAAATCATCTTGCCGGGAATTTTACCCAGCTTTTTCTCCTCTGTATATTTACAGTTTAGCCAGGGCTTAACCACTGCGGGAGCCATCATTTTCTTGATTAGTGCCAAGTATAAGGTTTTGGTTTATACCCTCTTCGATGCCATAAACCGGGGGGACTATGCTGTGGCTTCCCTGATATCGGGAATCATGATTTTACTGTCTTTAGCCTTTTCCTTTTTACTGGGAAGGGTGCAAAGTCTTGTGTGCAGAAGGGGAGTAGGGAAGTAATATGCAAAGAGAGTTACACAACAGCAATAGGATACAGGAGGGATTTCAAGAACATCCTTCGGGAAGATTGCATACGGCGAACCCAAGCAAAAGTTTGGCTGCTTTGGAGGGAATATCCTTTCGATATGATCCGAAGGAGGATTTGGTTTTAGAGGATTTTTCTCTATCTATAGGGGAAGGGGAGATTTTTTGTCTTTTGGGGGAATCCGGCTGTGGGAAAACGACTTGCCTACAGCTTCTGGGTGGCTTCCTCTTTCCGGAAAAGGGAAAGATTTTGATAGAGGGAGAGGATTATAGCGCCTTCCCACCGGAAAAAAGACCGGTATCCACGGTTTTTCAGTCCTATGCTTTGTTTCCCCATATGACGGTTTTGGAAAATGTCTGTTACGGTTTAAAATGGAAGGGATTTTCAAAAAGAGATCAGCGGGATAGAGCGGAAAAATACCTGGATATGATGAAATTGTGGTCCTTTCGAGATAGAATGGTGACGGAGCTTAGTGGCGGACAACAGCAAAGGGTGGCTCTTGCCAGATCCTTGGCGGTGGAACCCAAGCTTTTGTTAATGGATGAGCCCTTAAGCAATTTGGATGCAGGGCTTCGTAAGGATATTCGAGAAGAGCTGGCGGATTTACAGCGTAAAATCGGAATTTCCATGCTTTTTGTTACCCATGACCAGGAAGAAGCCATGGAACTGGGCCACAGAATCGGTATTATGGAAAAGGGGAAGATTTTGCAAATCGGAACCGGCGAAGAGCTGTATTTGCATCCGAAAAATGATTATATTCGACGCTTTTTCGGAGAGTATTTCGTGCTTTTTCTGGAAGGGAAAAGACATTTTCTTCGTCCGGAGGATTTTGGAATTTCCTCAGAAAAGGCCCGAGTAGAGCCTTTATCAGGAAGACAGGAGGGAAGAAGAGAGCTTCGAAAAGAAGGGAGAGTACTTTCCGAGGTGTTTTTAGCTACATACCGCTTGTATAGGGTGAGCTTTGCCGGAGAAGAAGTTCATATTAAGCTGCAGGCCAATGCTCCTTTCCGGGAGGGAGAGGAAGTTGAGGTATTTTTCTATGAGAAGGAGGAAGAACAATGATTTACTTGGATAATGCGGCAACCAGCCAAAAGAAGCCGAAGGAGGTTTTGGAGGCTGTTCTTCATGCCATGGAAAGTATGGGAAATGCGGGGCGTTCTACCCATGAGGCGGCCCACAGCTCCACAAAGACGGTTTTTGACACAAGAGTTTTACTGACGGAGTTCTTTCATGGAAAGAATCCTAGTCATTGTATCTTTACGAAAAATTCAACGGAAAGCTTGAATATGGCAATTCTGGGCAGTTTAAAGCCGGGAGATCATGTGATTACCACGGTGATGGAGCATAATTCCGTTCTTCGTCCTCTTTATGCCATGGAAAGGCAGGGGGTAGAGCTGTCCTTTTGCGCTTTGGATGAGCATGGGATTCTGGATTATGCTTCTTTAGAAAAGTTATGGAAGAAAAATACCAAAGCCATCGTTCACACCCATGCCTCCAACCTGACAGGAGATCTGGTGGATTTGGAAAAAATCTCCACCTTTGTGAAAGAAAAGTCTCTGCTTTGGATTGTGGATGCTTCTCAAACTGCCGGAGTTTATGATATTGATATGGAAAAGCTGGGCATAGACATCCTCTGCTTTACAGGCCATAAATCCTTATTGGGGCCTCAGGGCACCGGAGGAATGCTGATTAAGGAAGGAATTTCTTTACGCTCTTTATCTTATGGGGGAACCGGAGTGGAAACCTATAATGAAGATATGCCTGTGGAGTATCCGAATCATTTGGAGGCAGGAACCTTAAATGCCCATGGCATTGCAGGACTTCATGAGGGTGTGGCTTATATTCAAAGAGAAGGTATTGCTACAATTCGGGAGAAGGAGCTTAGCCTAATGGAGCAGTTTAAAAAAGGAATTGAGTCTCTTCCCGGGGTAAAGCTCTACGGAAATTTCCGGGAGAAGAAACGCAGCCCTATTGTCAGCATGAATCTCTATGCCTACGATTCCGCCATGGTCAGTGATGAACTCTTTACCCGCTTCAATATTGCCACCAGAGCAGGAGGGCATTGTGCACCCCTTATGCATAAGGCTTTAAATAATGTGGAGCAGGGTTGTGTTCGCTTCAGCTTTTCTCATTTTAATACAGAGGAGGAAGTGGCAAAGGCGGTGGAGGCCATTCGGATTCTTTCGGAGGAAGGCTAGTGCATTTATATTAATTTGCAATATAAATGTTGCTTTTATAATAATTTCTTATTAGACTTTTTCTCCTGAATTTTTTATAGTTTAGGAGAATCATTATTGAAAGGAGAAGCAAAATGGATAAAAACTTAGATTGTAAAGGCTTGGCTTGTCCTCTTCCCGTGGTGGAAGCAAAGAAGGCTATGGAAGAAATGCAGGAAGGAATTCTTACCGTATTGGTGGATAATGAGACCGCAGTACAGAATTTACAGAGGCTGGGACAGAAATTCCAGTACGCGGTAGCCTCCCAAAAGCTTTCAGAGAAAGAATTTGAAGTTCGTATTGAAGTGAAGAAGCAGGATGGTGTATCCAAGGAGAAAGAAGCTACTTGTACCGTGGTATTTTCTTCCAATAAGATGGGAGAGGGTGCAGAGGAGCTTGGACATACTTTGATTAAGTCCTTTGTTTTCGCTTTAAGCAATGTGGATCCTTTGCCAACTGCAATGGTTTTCTACAACAGCGGAGCTTATTTAACTTCAGAGGATTCTCCGGTGCTTTCTGACTTAAAAACTCTGGAGAAGGCCGGCGTGAAGATTATGACCTGCGGGCTTTGTGCAGACTACTATAAAATCAAGGAGAAGTTGGCTGTGGGAATCATTTCCAATATGTATGAGATTGTGGAAACAGAGATGCAGTCCGATAAGATTATCAAACCATAATGAGAGAGAAAACTTTACAATGCATTTTAAGCTTTCATAATACGGTGGATGCCCTGCAGATGGAGAAGCTGGGAAAGGAGAAGGGTTTATCGGGAAGACTGATTCCCCTTCCTTCCGTGATTTCTGCAGGCTGCGGACTTGCCTGGAGTACGGCTTTGGAGAACAAGGAAAGCACTTTGGCGGCTTGTAAGGAAGCCGGTCTTGAACCCAGTGCCGTGCATGAAATTCTTTTTTAGAAGCTTCCGAATTTAGCTTTGTCACTTTTACGTTTGCTATAGGAATTTTCTATAGAAATTTATTGTGATTCCCTATGAATCCCTTCGAGATTTGACAGAGCATTTTTTTCTATGGTATAGTGTGCAGTGTTCATTTGGAGGTGGATAGGTACCTGGTGAGCCTCCTGGTCTTCAAAACCAGTGTTGGATGTGTAGAACATCCTAGGTGAGTTCGATTCTCACACACCTTCGCCAAATATTCCGGCTTTTGCCGTTTAGACTGCCCTTTATTGGGCAGTCTTTTTTGTAGGAGGGAAGATGAAAATACTTAGTATCATTACACAAAAACCCAGCAGTACAGGCTCCGGTATTTACCTGACAGAGATCCTGAAATCCTATCAGCATTTGGGAGAAGAACAGGCTGTGATTTGCGGGGCCACAAGGGAAGACAAGCTTCCGGACATTCCCTCCGTGGATTTTTTTCCGGTGTATTATGAATCGGAAGAATTGCCTTATCCGGTTTTGGGGATGAGTGATGAGATGCCTTACAACAGTACCAGATATAAGGATCTGACGAAGGAAATGTTGGAACAATTTGAAAGGGCTTTTTCTAAAAAGCTGGAAGAAGTATTGTCCGTATTTTCTCCGGATTTGATTTTATGCCATCATCTATATCTACTTACGGCCCTGGTGAGGGAAAAATGTCCCCAAATTCCTATTTTTGCTTTTTGTCATAATACAGATCTTCGACAAATGGAAAAGCATGATTTGGAAAAGGAAAGAATTATCCGAAACATTCAAAAGCTGGATAAAATTTTTACTCCTAAGGAAGCACAGAGACAGGAGGTTCTTCGCCTTTACGGTGTGGAGCCTGAAAAGGTAGTGAATATCGGTATAGGTTATAATTCAGAAGTTCTTGGTTTGCCCACAGGGGATGTGGTCAGTCCTCATGGAATTCCCAGAAGAAGAGAGATTCGAACTGCTTCAGGAGAAGTCTTTACCAAGGGACAGGGACTGGATTTACTTTTTGCCGGAAAGCTGGGAGAAAAGAAGGGAGTATTCTCTCTTTTAAGAAGCCTGGAAGCCCTCTCTCGAAAGGGAAGGAAGAATTTTCGTTTATTTATGATTGGGGATAACGGAAATCAAGAGGAAAAAGAGGCGGTATATGCTTTGGCCAAAACCTGCAGCTATCCCATCTACTTTCTGGGAAGACTGGATTACGCCGACCTGGTACCCTGGTATGAATTTTCCGATTGTTTCCTTCTGCCTTCTTTCTTTGATGCAGTGCCCATGACGGTGATTGAGTCTTTAGCCTGTGGAAACAAGGTTGTTCTTACTGCTTTGGAAGGCTTGGAAGATTTCTTTACGGAAAATCTTCCCACCGCGCCTATCTTTTTCGTAGAGCTTCCCCCCCGAAAAAATGCGGATGAAATACCGGAGGAAGCTCTTCCGATTTTTGAAGAAAGATTGGAAAAACAGATTGCTCTTTGCATGGATAGCGATTATTCCAAAATGATTTCCATGGGGAATCTATCCTGGGACGGAATTGCCGAGAAAGTCCTGTCTTATCTTGACTTTTTATAGATAAACCGTACAATAGAAAACTGATATAGAAATAACAGGGAAGGGGTTTTCTGTACCTTTCCCTGCTTTGTTAAGTAAGGGAGACTAGATGAGTAAACTTAGATTAACCCAGATGACCAAACTTTCCGGCTGAGCCGCGAAAATAGGTCCGGAGACCCTTGCTCAGGTTGTGAGCAAGCTTCCAAAATTTGATTTTGATCCTCATGTATTGGTAGGGTTGGATACTTCTGATGACGCAGCGGTTTACCAGCTTACAGAGGATTTGGCAATGATTCAAACAGTGGATTTTTTCACCCCTGTGGTGGATGACCCGTACCTGTTTGGACAGATTGCAGCGGCGAATGCCCTTTCCGACGTTTATGCGATGGGAGGCATTCCCAAGGTAGCTTTGAATATAGTCGGTTTTCCGAATTGCCTTTCTCCCGATGTTTTATCCGAAATCATGAAGGGAGGAGCGGATAAGGTAAAAGAAGCCGGAGCCATCTTGATTGGAGGACATTCCATTCAAAATGATGAGCCCTTCTACGGCCTTACCGTATCGGGGCTTGTACATCCTAAGAAAATTCAGAAAAACTACGGAGCCAAACCCGGTGACTGTATTCTTTTAACGAAACAGATTGGTACAGGAATTATTAATACCGCCGCCAAAGTGGAATTTGCCAGTGAGAGAGCAAAAGAGGAGTCCTATCGTGTCATGGCTTCCCTAAACCGAAAGGGAAAGGAAGTAATGGATCAATTTACGGTCCATGCCTGCACGGATATTACCGGCTTCGGTTTGATGGGACATGCTCTGGAGATGGCAGAGGCCAGTAAGGTGACTTTTCACTTGCATTCCTCCTCTATACCTTATATACCGGAAAGCTTGGAGTACGCGGAATTGGGTATGATTCCGGCAGGGGCTTACGCTAACCGGAAGTTCCAGGAGGGAAAAGTGGATGTCAGCAGAATTTCCACGGCATTTCAGGATTTGCTTTTTGATCCCCAGTCCTCCGGAGGATTGCTTTACAGCATCCCCATGGAAGAAAAGGAAAGAGCACTGGAAGCTTTTGAAAAGGCAGATTTAGATACGACGGTATCCTGTATAGGAGAAGTAAGGGAATTAGAAGAGAAAAGCATTATTCTCTACTAAAAAACTTGCAAAGCAATAGCAAATAAGGCAACAAGGAGATACAGCATGAATATTAAACAGCTAGAAGCATTTGTTCGTATCGTTAAAAACAAAAGTTTTTCACAAACGGCCAAGGAATTATATCTTACCCAACCTACAGTAAGCTCTTACATCAGTAGTTTGGAAGAGGACTTGGGAGTACAGCTTTTTAACAGAACCACAAAAGAAGTGCATACCACCAATGAAGGAGAGCAGATTTATCTCTATGCCAAGGACATTGTGAATCTTTCCAATAAGATTCGGAATGCTTTTAAAGATGAAGAGAAGGAAGAGGTAAATGAAATTATTATTTCCGCCTCCTCCATTCCGGCGCAATACCTGCTTCCGGGCATTTTGGCAAACTTTAGCAAACGATACCCGAATACAGAGTTTCGTATTCATGAAACAGACAGCAAGGGAGCTGTTACCGATGTAGCGGAGCATCGGTCGGATTTGGCTTTTTCCGGATCCATCGTTCCCATGTCTAACTGCAATTTTCTGCCTTTCTATGAAGATGAATTAATTTTGGTCACACCCAATACGGAATTTTACCAGAATAAGCAGAAGGAAGGAGACCTTTCTTTCTTGCGAAAGGCAGATTTTGTTATGCGGGAGAATGGTTCCGGCACGAAAAAAGAGGCGGTAAATCTTTTAAGCCAGATGGGCTTAAAACCGGAGGAGTTAAAGGTGGTGGCTCGTTTTGCCAATACCGGTGCCATCTTGCTTTCCGTTAAGGAAGGCATTGGAGTAGCCATAGTTTCCCGTCTTGCAGCAAGAAATGCTATCAAGAATCAGGAACTTTTAGATTTTCCGCTGCAGAAGGACGGATATTTTCGTAAAATTTATTTGGTTAGTAACAATCATTATCCCATGAACAATCGGGTGAAGCTGTTCTTACAGATGATGCAGAATCATGTGGAAAAGCAGAAGATTTTATAAAGGATATTCATGAAGGAAAATTATAAGTTTATCGTTGCCTATGACGGCTCCCGATATTTTGGATTTGAAAAACAGAAGGATCAGGAAGCGACCATTCAGGGCAAGCTGGAAGGGGTATTTTCCAGAATTCCGGGAAATGAAGAGGGGGTAGAGATTATCGGTGCCTCCAGAACCGATGCAGGGGTGCATGCCAGAGGGATGTGTGCCAATGTATTTTTGGATACGGAGCTTTCCGAGGAAGAGATTCAGGATTACGGAAATCGTTATCTTCCGGAAGATATTGCCATTGTCTCTGTAAAGAAGGTCAGCCCCCGCTTTCATGCCAGATACAATGCTCTGGGGAAAATCTATCGCTATTCCTGCTATATCGGAAGAACAAAACCGGTTTTTGATCGAAAGATTTTGCTCCATTTGGAGGAAGAACCGGATTTGGAGGCTATGCAGGAGGCGGCGAAGTTTTTGATCGGAAAACAGGATTTTAAATCTTTCTGCGGTAATCCTAAGATGAAGAAATCCACCATTCGTTCCATAAGCAGTATTCGTATTCAAAAAAGTCAAAATCTGCTTCGATTTTACTTTGAAGGCAGCGGATTTTTGCAGTACCAGATTCGGATTATGGTAGGGACACTTCTGGAAGTAGGCTATCATAAAAGGAAAGCCGGGGATATACCCGGGATTATTGATGCAAAGGATAGGCAGCAAGCCGGTTACACGGTACCGGCAAAGGGACTTTGTCTTATGAAGGTTCTTTACGATTAGAAAGGATTGAAATTGAAAAAAGCGTTGTTATGCTCCTTGGGAATAAGCATTTTATCCATAGTATGCATTGTTTTAATAGGCTTAAGTTTGCTGTCCGGTCGTTTTTTTCCCGGAACCTACATTGAAAATGTGGATGTTTCTCTTTTAAAGAGGGAAGAAGCTCAGGAATTATTCTCACAGAAAAGACAGGATGCCTATCATCTAGTTATCATCGATAAAAATGGTCATCAGGAGGATCTTTATGGAAAGGATATTCAGCTCCGTTATGATTCCGACTTTTCTCATATTCCAAAACCGGATTCCTTCTATCTCTTGTTCTCTTTGGGAAAGAAAAAGAATTATGATTTAGAAGGAAGCTTGCACTATGATGAAGCTGCTCTGGATGCTTTTATTACAAAGTATCTTGAAAAGCATGACAGTGATGAAGAAGCAAGGGCTGCCTTTCTTACTGCCTATATTCCCGGAAAAGGCTATGCGGTGGGAGATGAGCAGTGGAGCGGGAAAATCGATCGGGATAAATTCCGGACTATGCTTATTCAGGCCATTTCGGAAGGAAGTTCCCGAATTGATCTTCGAGAGGGAGATTTTTATCAAAAGCCCGAGGCGAAAACGGAAGAGCTAAAACCGGTGGCAGAGGAAAAAAACAAAAGCTTGCAAGCCCTTCTTCGGTACAACTTTTCCGGTGAGACAGTAGAACTGACCCCGGACCGATACCACCAATGGATGGAAAACGGAGAATTCAATAAAAAGGCATTAAAGGACTATGTAAAAGAGCTAAAGGCGCTTACCGACACCGCAGGGAAAGAAAGAGCTTTTCATACAGAAGACGGAAGAGTACTTTTGTTGAAGGGAAAATACGGTTTTTCTCTTTCCGTAAAAAAAGAAGAAGCTGCACTTCTTACAAATTTAAAGTCCAATGAAGCGGTATCCAGAGAAGCGGAGTATGACACGGTGGCACCGGGAAGAGGAGCCTCCGATTTAGGAAATACCTATGTGGAAGTGGATATTGCAAAACAAAAAATATTTTATGTAGAAAACGGAGAAATCAAGCTTAGCTCTGACTGTGTGACCGGAAATGTAGCCAGAAACAACGGAACACCGGATGGTATTTATCCCCTTACCTATAAGACAAAGAATGCTACTTTGAAGGGTGAGGATTATGAAACCAAGGTGAGCTATTGGATGCCTTTTAATAAAGGAATCGGTTTTCATGATGCTTGGTGGAGAAACCGGTTCGGAGGAAATATTTACCTAAGAGGCGGGTCTCATGGATGCGTGAATCTTCCTCCTCAGATTGCAAAGGATTTGTACCAGTTTGTTTATCAGGGTATGCCGATTATTTGTCATCATTAAGGGAAAATAAAAGTATAGTAGAAAGAAGGATGAGAAGTGCAAGGGGAAGAAAAGCAAAAGCAGGAAATACTAAGTATGCAAAAGAGCGGAGAAGCTTTTGCTCATGAAGCCAAGGAAGATGGTTCAGAAGAAAAAGAGAGAAAATCCTATGGGAGAAAGGGGAAAAGTCCTTTTCTCCTCTTTTTCGTTCTTTTACCATTTTTACTTTCAGGAATTTTTCTCTATGGGGTATATCGTTATGGGAAAAATGTGATAGCGGAAAGGAATCGGCATAACGGAGAAACGGTAGTTGCTGAGCAAGATGAAAATCCGGGAGATCAAAAAGAGGATAAGATTTCCAACAGTATCAACAAATTAAAGACAAAAGGGGAGCTTAAGCTTCTTTTTCTCGGAAATGACTATTTAAAGTCGGAGAATGACTTTTTCACTGCTGTTCAGGGAGCACTGGAAGAAAAATACGGCGGAAAGGTAGAATGGAATATTCCGGAGCTTCCCGGAAATGCTACTGCCTTATCCGGATATCTGAAATTACAGGAGGAAGAGCTTTCCGGAGATGTGATTTTTCTTTCCTTTTCAGATTATGACAATCCTTATACTTTTCCTTATTATTACGAGCTATTGCTGCGGGATTGCCAAAGGAAATTTCCAGGGGCAGAGATTTTGTGCCTGATTGGAGACCGGGCATTTGCGGAGGATAAGCATACCAAGGACAATGCTTTTGTGGTGAAGAATCTTGCAGAATATTATGGCATGGAAGTCATGAATCTTGCAGAGCTTATGGCAAAAAAGCAAACTGATCCCAAAGCCTTTTTGACGGACACAAAGGCCTACTCCGGCTTTGTTCAGCATTTTTACCCTAATGCCTTTATAGAGGCTATTGAAAAGCCCGGGATGGAAGGGCAGGAAGATGTGGCGAAAAGCGAAGAAAACAAGCAGGATAGCTTAAAAACTCCCTTAAATAGTTTATTGGAGCAGGAGCCCTATTGCATAAAGATTTCTAAAGAAGAATTTCAAGAAATCGGAGATACAGGCTTACTGCTTCCAAGGGAAAAAATGGAAGCTTTAGGTATGTTAGGAAAAAATGGTATTTTGGCCCAGTCTCTTTCCTTGGTTCCCGGAGCGAATCAGGGGAATTGTCTTGTGGACGGGATTCTTACCGCGAGCTACAGTATGGAAGGAAGCAGTTATTTAGGCATATACACGAAGGAAACTCTTCCCAAAGGACAGATTCTTTTGCTTTTTGCCTCTAAAGAGGAACGGGAGAATTTTCATGAGCTTTATATGCTTTCCGGCGTTCCCTTGGAAAGAGGCCTGGAAAATGGAACGGCTCTTCCAATTCCGGAGATGCCGGTCGAAGCTGCTTCCGCGGAAGCAGCTTCAGAGGCAGTAGCGGAATCTCCGGCGGCAAGTCAGATCCCTTCTTCAGAAAATGCCGGAGCTACAAAAACGGAAGAGAAGCCTGCGGTAAAACAGGAGGAGAAGAAGACAGAGACACAAAAGCAAGAGGAAAGCAGTTCGGAAGAATATATTATTTCCGACAAGGGGCCCGGAGATGTACGATAAAGAGATTCGGGAAAGTCTATTTTTCTTTTTGGAAGAAAGCTACGGAAAGTCCAGAATACTGGAAGAAAAGGTTATAGGAAGAGCCCGGGCGGACTGTGTTCTGATTCAGGAAGACAGCTTTATGGGGATTGAAATAAAGTCGGATCATGATAGCTACTCTCGCCTGGAAGGACAGATTAAAAACTATAACCAATATTTTGATTACAATATGGTGGTGGTGGGCAGTAAACATGCCCACAGCATAGAGAATCATGTTCCCTCTTTTTGGGGGATTATTACGGTGGAAGAGGTAGAAGGAAAATGTGATTTTTATATACTTCGACAGGAGCAAAAAAATCCGTTTTGTGATATAAAAAGAAAGGCAAGTTTACTTTGGAAATCCGAATTACAGGAATTACAGAAAAAATACGGTTTTCCCAAGTATCAGAATAAATCCAAAAGCTTTTTGGTGAATTATCTCATGGAAAGAATTGCGGAGGAAGAACTGCAAAAAGATTTTTCGCATTTATTGTTGGAGAGAGATTATACGGTATTTTCTGTAGAAGGAAATGGCAGTGAGGAAGAAGGGACGGAGGGAGTTAAAAAAGGAAAGAAAATCAGAAAGAAAAAATATAGAAGAAGAAAAAAATTATTAACAAAAACGAAGTTGGGAGTTACCCATTTGATTCGTAAAAGAAGTAAGAGGACGGTGAAAAAATGAGAGAGGAAGAAATCAAAAAGGCATTAGAAGAGAAGTTTTCCGAGCTTTATGGAAATACAGAAGGGATTCGTTATTTCTTTGCTCCGGGAAGAGTAAACCTGATTGGAGAGCACACGGATTACAACGGAGGTCATGTATTTCCTTGTGCTTTAAGTATGGGAAGCTATGCTGCAGTAAAGAAGAGAGAAGATAAAAACTTTCGATTTTACTCTTTGAATGTGGAGGGGGCAGGGGTGATTTCTGCCGGTGAACATGATTTTACTCCTCTAGAGGATAAGCAGTGGGCAGCTTACTTAAAGGGTGTTATTTGGGCTATGGAAAAAAGAGGCCTGGATATTCCCTGCGGCCTGGATTTAGTGCTTTACGGAAACATTCCCAATGGCTCCGGTCTTTCTTCTTCCGCTTCCTTAGAGGTTTTGATGGGAAGCATTTGTAAGGAGCTATACAGTCTTTCCGTGAGCTTCCCGGAACTGGCTTTAATCGGGCAGTACAGTGAAAATAATTACAATGGAATGAACTGTGGAATCATGGATCAGTTTGCCAGTGCCATGGGAAAGAAGGATCACGCTATTTTCCTGGATACCGCTACGCTGCAATTTTCCTATGCTCCCATTGTTTTAAAGGATCACTGTATCATTATCAGTAATACCAACAAAAAGCATAAGCTCATCGGTTCTGCCTACAATGATAGAAGAAGAGAGTCGGAAGAAGCTTTAAAGATTTTGCAAAAGTTCCGGCCTATTAAAAGTTTGGGAGAGCTTTCCGATGAGGATTTCTTTGCCTTGGAAAAGGAAATTTCCGACCCGATTATTCGGAAAAGAGCAAAGCATGCGGTTTTAGAGAACAACAGAACCATTACAGCGAAAAAAGCATTGGAAGAGGGGGATTTGCATCGCTTTGGTGAATTAATGAATCTTTCTCATGACTCTTTGAGAGATGATTATGAAGTTTCATGCGAAGAGCTGGATACCTTGGTGGACGCAGCAAGAGCTCTTCCCTATGTCTATGGCTCCCGTATGACAGGAGGCGGTTTCGGCGGATGTACCGTTACTCTTTTGGAAAAGGACAAGAAAGAGGAATTCAAGAGAAAAGTGGCGGAAAGCTATGAAAGAAAGATTGGTTACCCCTGTAGCTTCTATGAGGCAGAGGTTTCTGACGGTCCCAGAGAATTATAAGGAGGCAATATGAAGATTTTGGTCACTGGTGGTGCAGGCTATATCGGTTCTCATACCGTAATTGAGCTGTTGGCGGAAAACTATGATGTGGTGGTTTTCGACAACTTCTATAACTCCAGCAAAAAGGCTATTGAGCGGGTAAAGGAAATCAGCGGAAAGGATTTTCCCTTCTATGAGGCGGACATGCTGAAAAAAGAGGATATGGAAAAAATTTTCTCTGAGCACCCGGATATTTCCGCGGTAATTCATTTTGCCGGCTTAAAGGCGGTGGGAGAGTCTGTACAAAAACCCCTTCTTTACTACCATGACAATATGGTAGGGACTTTAAATATTTTGGATTGTATGAAAAAATACGGTTGCAAAAACTTTATTTTCTCTTCCTCCGCAACGGTTTACGGAGATCCGGCGGAGATTCCCATTACGGAAAACTGTCCCAAGGGAACCTGCACAAATCCCTATGGCTGGACGAAGTGGATGCAGGAGCAGATGCTTTGTGATGTGCAAAAGGCCAATCCGGATTGGAATGTGATTTTACTTCGGTATTTTAATCCAATCGGTGCCCATATTTCCGGTAAAATCGGAGAGGATCCCAAGGGAATCCCCAACAACCTTCTACCCTATGTGGCCAAGGTGGCTTCCGGTGCTTTGGAAAAAATCCATGTCTTCGGTCAAGACTATCCCACCAA
This sequence comes from uncultured Oribacterium sp., assembly GCA_963542215.1. Lineage (GTDB taxonomy): Bacteria > Bacillota > Clostridia > Lachnospirales > Lachnospiraceae > Oribacterium. The sequence goes on from CAUTXF010000009.1 coordinate 33,238, forward strand.
GGACGGCACAGGCGTCAGAGACTATATTCATGTGGTAGACCTGGCTAAGGGGCATGTTAAGGCGGTAAAGCGCTTAGAGAAAAATGACGGTGTTCTGGTATGTAATTTGGGGACCGGAAAGGGCTATTCCGTGCTGGAAATTATTCATGCCTTTGAAAAAGCCTGCGGAAAGACTCTTCCTTATGTGATAGAGGAAAGAAGGGCAGGAGATGTGGCTACCTGTTATTCCAGCCCCAAGAAGGCGGAAGAGGTTCTTGGCTGGAAGGCGGAGAAGGATATTCTGGAAATGTGTCAGGACAGCTGGAGATGGCAGTCCCAAAATCCTAACGGATATGGAGAGTAAGGGAAGATGGTAGAGGAACTATTACAGGACTTTGTGGCCTATGGCGCTTATTGTAAGCTGATTGAAGAAGAGGACTTTGTTTATATTTACAACAGTCTGGCTACTTTACTTACGGTAGAGCCTAAGAATTATGCTTATGAGAAGATTCAGGAAAAGATTCAGGGGATTTCCAAGGAAAGCATTGAAGACGGATCTTATTTGGAAAGTTTACTGGCGAAACTCTTATCCCTGGCCTTGGAAAAAGGCGTTTTAAAAGAGGACAATGTGGTGGAACGGGATCTTTTGGATACCAGAATCATGGGCATTCTTACAGACCGTCCAAGCCATGTGCAAGAAAAGTTCCGGGAATATTATCAGGAATCGCCTAAAAAGGCTACGGGATATTTTTATGAGTTTAGCCAAAATAATGACTATATTCGCCGTTACAGAATCCGGAAGGATATTCATTTTCATAAGGAAACAGACTACGGTCCTGTGGAAATCAGCATTAACTTAAGTAAACCGGAGAAAGATCCGAAGATGATTGCCCTTCTTGGAAAGATGCAGTCCTCTTCCTATCCGGCCTGCATGCTTTGTAAGGAAAGTGAAGGCTACGGGGGCAGACTGGATTTTCCGGCAAGGGAAAACCATAGAATTATTCCACTGAACCTGGCAGGGGAGGAGTTTTATTTCCAGTATTCTCCCTATGTATATTATCCGGAGCATTGTATCGTCTTTCACAGGGAGCATAAGCCCATGCGGATTTCCGCGGAGATTTTCCCTAAGCTCTTCTCCTTTGTAGAGCAATTCCCCCATTATTTTGTGGGCTCCAATGCGGATCTTCCCATAGTGGGAGGCTCCATTCTTTCCCATGAGCATTTTCAGGGAGGTAACTATAGCTTTCCTATGGAAAAGGCGGAAGTTGAGGAATACTTTACATTGGAAAGCTATCCTACTATAAAGGCCGGAATCGTAAACTGGCCCATGTCCGTGATTCGTCTAAGAGGAAAGGAGGCTTCAGAGCTATCCTCCTGTGCCACTATGATTCTGGAGCGTTTCCGTGCTTATTCCGATCCGGCAGTTTCTCTCCATGCCTTTACGGAGGATACCCCTCACAATACCATTACTCCCATTGCCAGAAGAAGGGGAGAGGACTTTGAGTTGGATTTGGTGCTGAGAAACAACCTTTGTACCAAGGAGCATCCTCTGGGATTGTTCCATCCCCATGAGGAGTATCACCATATTAAGAAGGAAAATATCGGTCTTATCGAAGTCATGGGTCTTGCAGTTCTTCCCGCAAGACTTAAACAGGAGCTGGAGGAGCTGGAAGCAGCGCTTGTTTCCGGAGAAGATTTACGGAAAAAAGAAAGCCTTCAGAAGCATGCGGATTGGGGCGATGAGATTTTAAGAAAATATCCGAAGCTTTCTTCGGAAAATGTCCATGATATTGTGCAGGAGGAATTGGCCAAGGTTTTCATGGAGGTTCTTTCCTGTGCCGGAATCTTTAAAAGAAATTCTGAAGGAAAGGAAGCTTTCCGTCGTTTTACGGAAGTGATTTCTAAAGCATAATTTTCGAAATAGAAAAAATAGGGCAGTAAGGGAAAGCCCAATATAGGGCAGTAAGGAAAAGCCCGGGAAATAAAAAGGAGAAAAATGGCAAAGAGCTATAATGCAGACAGTATTACTGTTTTAGAGGGATTGGAAGCGGTACGAAGAAGGCCCGGAATGTATATCGGATCCATCGGGAGCAAGGGCTTAAATCATTTGATTTATGAGATTGTGGATAATTCCGTAGACGAGCATTTGGCAGGATATTGTACGGAAATATCTGTAACCCTCCATAAAGACGGTTCCTGTACGGTAAGGGATAATGGACGTGGAATTCCTGTTGACCGGCATAAGAAGGGGATTTCTGCGGAAAGAATCGTAATGACTACCCTCCACGCCGGAGGAAAGTTTGATGATAGCTCCTATAAAACCTCCGGAGGCTTACACGGTGTAGGTTCCTCCGTGGTGAATGCCCTGTCCAACTATATGCGGGTCAGGGTTTATCAGAATGGAAAAATTTACGAAGATGAGTACGAAAGAGGAATTCCCAAGACAGAATTGATTGACGGCCTCTTGCCTGTGGTGGGCAAAACCAAGGAGACCGGTACGGAAACCACCTTTATTCCGGATGACAGTATTTTCGAAAAGACTCGTTTTAAGGAGGAGTGGCTGATGTCCCGCCTCCATGAGACCGCCTACTTAAATCCTACCCTTCACCTTCATTTCCGTGATGAACGGGGAGAGGAAGTTGTCAGCAGAGATTACTATGAGCCGGAAGGACTTCATGCCTTTGTGGCGGAGCTGGTAAAGGATCAGACGAAGATTGTGTCTCCCATCATATCCTTTCAGGGAAAGAGCGGTAAGACAGAGGTGGAGTGTGCCTTCCAGTTCACTGACAGCTTTGAAGAAAATCTTTTGGGCTTTTGTAACGGTATTTATACCCAGGAGGGGGGAACCCACATCGTGGGCTTAAAGACCAAATTTGCCCAGCTGATGAATACTTACGCAAGACAACTGGGAATTTTAAAGGAAAAGGATCCGAACTTTACCGGAGCGGATACCAGAAACGGTATGGTGGCTGTGCTTTCCGTAAAGTATCCGGAGCCTGTTTTTGAGGGGCAGACCAAAACCAAGCTGGCTTCTTTAGAGGCGGCCAAGGATGTATCCTCCGTGGTAGGAGAAGAGCTGGAGCGATATTTTGACAGAAACCTGGAAATCGTGAAGGCGATTCTTTCATGTGCGGAAAAATCCGCCAAGATTCGAAAGCAGGAAGAAAAGGCCAAGGTAAACCTTTTATCCAAGTCCAAGTACAGCTTCGATTCCAACGGAAAGCTGGCCAACTGTATTTCCAAGACTCCGGAGGAATGTGAAATCTTTATCGTGGAGGGAGACAGTGCGGGTGGCTCTGCAAAAACCAGCAGAAACCGCCATACACAGGCTATCCTTCCTTTGAGAGGAAAGATTTTAAATGTGGAGAAGGCTTCCATCGATAAGGTACTGGCCAATGCGGAAATCAAGACCATGATTAATGCCTTCGGTTGCGGTTTTTCCGAGGGCTTCGGCAATGATTTTGATATTTCCAAACTTCGCTATCATAAAATCATCCTCATGACGGATGCGGATGTGGACGGTAGCCATATCGATACCTTATTACTTACTTTCTTTTACCGATTTATGCCGGAATTGATTCAGGAAGGGCATATCTATGTTTCCATGCCTCCCCTGTATCTGGTGATTCCGGACAACAAAAAAGAAAAGCCTCAGTATTTATATGATGAGAAGGCTCTTCTGGCTTATCAGAAGAAGCATGGCAGCTCCGGCTATGAATTAAAGCGCTTTAAGGGTCTTGGAGAAATGAACCCCAAGGAGCTTTGGGAAACCACTCTGAATCCGGAAAACAGGGTGTTGAAAAGAGTGGAAATTGAGGATGCCAAGCTGGCTTCTCAGGTGACCAGTATGCTGATGGGTACGGAGGTAGCTCCCAGACGAGAGTTTATCTTTACCCATGCTATGGAAGCGGAAATCGATGCATAGAAAGGCTGAGGAAGAGAGAGTATGCCAGAACAAATCTTAACCACGGAATTTTCCGAGGAAATGCAAAAGTCCTATCTGGACTATTCCATGAGCGTAATTACCAGCAGAGCCGTGCCGGATATTCGGGACGGTTTAAAGCCTGTGCAAAGAAGAGTCCTCTTTGATATGGGAGAGCTTAGGGTATTCCATGACAGACCAACCCTTAAATCTGCCAGAATCTGCGGTGATACCATGGGTAAATATCACCCCCACGGAGACAGCTCCATCTATGAAACTCTGGTGGTTTTGGCCCAGGGCTTTAAAAAGAATCAGGCTTTGGTAGAGGGACAGGGAAACTTCGGTTCCATTGAAGGAGATTCTGCTGCGGCACCCCGATATACGGAGGCTCGTTTGGAGAAATTTACGGAGGATGTCCTACTGCAAGACCTGGCTCTATCCGTTCCCTTCCAGCCTAATTATGATGGAAAATTAGAGGAGCCGGTGGTGCTTCCTGCAAAGATTCCTTATTTTCTTTTAAACGGTTCTGAGGGAATTGCGGTAGGGATGACCACTTCCACGCCTTCCCATAATTTGTCTGAAGTGATTTCTTTAATTCTGGCTTATCTTAAGAATCCGGAGCTTTCCCTTACGGAAATGCTGGAAATCATGCCGGGACCGGATTTTCCCACAGGGGGAATCGTAGCCAATCAGTCCGAGCTGGAAGAGATTTACAGAACAGGACAGGGAAGACTTCGTTTAAGAGGAAAGCTCTCCTTTGAGAAAAAGGAAGGTCGTTCCGACAGAGATAAGCTGGTGGTAACGGAGATTCCCTATACCATGGTGGGCCAGGGCATCAGTAAGTTTATGCAGGATGTGGCCAATCTTTGCGAGGAAAAAAAGATTAATGATATTCTGGATATTTCCAACCAGTCCAATGAGCAGGGAATTCGTATTGTTCTGGAGTTAAAGTCCGGAGCGGATATTGAAAAGATTGAAAATATTCTTTATAAAAAGACAAAACTGGAGGACAGCTTCCCGGTTAATATGCTGGCTATTGCCAAGGGCAGACCGGAAACCCTTTCCTTAAAGAGAATTTTAGAGGAATATCTTGGCTTCCAGGAAGAAAGACTGGAGGCTAAGTTCTCCAAATTACTGGAGAAGGAAGAAAGAAAGCGGGAAATCGAGGAAGGTTTGATTTCCGCCGTGGACTCTATTGATGCCATTATTGCCCTTCTTAGAGGCGCTAAGAATCATAAGGATGCAAAAACCGCTTTGATGCAGGGAGATTTAACTGCCATTCAATTAAAGGAAAGGGATGAAGTTTTTCGAAAGATCATAGAGGGCTTCCGCTTTACAGATTTACAGGCTCAGGCCATCCTGGATATGCGCCTGTCCAAGCTGATCGGACTGGAGATTTTGTCTCTGCAAAAGTCCCACAGAGAAAGCCTGAAAAACATTAAAAACTATAAGGAACTTTTGGGCTCCAAAAAGGTGCTGTATGCTCATCTGGAGCAGGAGCTTCTGCAAATCCAAAAGGATTACGGGAAGGAAAGAAAAACGAAAATCTGTGATGCCAATGAAGCGGTATATGACGATACTGCCATTGAAGAGATGGATTTATATTATTTGCAGGATCGCTTTGGCTATGTAAAGTGTGTGGACCCGGGAACCTTCCAGAGAAATAAGGAAAGCATCGAGGCGGACTATGCCTATGTACTGCCCTGTAAGAATACTGATCGCCTGCTCTTCTTTACGGATTTAGGAAATATGCATCAGATTAAGATGCTGGATGTTCCCGTAACGAAGTTTAAGGATAAGGGCGTTCCCCTTGATAATCTGAGTAAGTTCTCTGCAGAACAGGAAAGAGTGGTGGCAGTCTTTATTCGAAAAGTATTGGAGGAAGAAACCCTGCTCTTTGTAACGGAACAGGCACAGATAAAGAGGGTGAAGGGAGAGGAATTTGCCACCCAGAACCGTCTGGTACAGGCCACCAAGCTGGGAGAAGAGGATAGACTCCTTAGCGTAATGCCTGTGGGAGAAGAGGATATTGTTCTGGAAACAGAGGATTCTTATTTCCTTAGATTCTCCTTAACGGAAGTACCTTTACAGAAAAAGACGGCCAAGGGTGTGCTGGCTATGAGTTTGCGCCCCAAGGACTATGTAAAAAAGGTGTATTCGCTTGCTTCGGAGGAAAATGTGGAGTTGGAGAGTAAAACTCTGAACCTGCAAAGATTAAAGCCGGGCAAAAGAGGCGGAAAGGGCGTAAAGCATAGTTAGGGAAAATGCTTTTTTTCATCACCCTGCCATGCTACAATAGAAGCGTTATTGAGGAATAGAGGGAAAAGATATGGAAAAATTTAAAGTAGGTATTTTAGGGGCAACAGGAATGGTGGGCCAGCGCTTTGCAACTTTACTGGCAGAGCACCCATGGTTTGAAGTGGCATGTCTTGCCGCATCTCCAAGATCCAGCGGCTTAACGTATGAAGAAGCGGTAGGGAATCGTTGGAAGCTGGAAGAGCCTATGCCTGAGAAATTAAAGAAGATGGTGGTTAAGGATGTATCCAAGGTAGAAGATGTGGTGCAGGGGCTGGACTTCGTTTTCTCCGCTGTGGATATGAAAAAGGAGGAAATCAAGGCTATTGAGGAGGCCTATGCCAAGGCAGAGGTTCCGGTAGTTTCCAACAACTCCGCCCATCGTTGGACAGAGGATGTTCCCATGGTGGTTCCGGAGATTAATCCGGAGCATTATCAGTTGATTGAGAAGCAGAGAAAGCGTTTAGGAACCAAGAGAGGCTTTATTGCGGTAAAGCCCAACTGTTCCATTCAGTCCTATGCACCTGCTTTGGCAGCTTGGGCAGAGTATGAGCCATACGAGTGTGTGATCTCCACTTACCAGGCGATTTCCGGTGCAGGAAAGAACTTTGAGACATGGCCTGAGATGGTAGGAAATATCATTCCTTATATCGGCGGTGAAGAAGAGAAGTCCGAGAAGGAGCCTCTTCGTGTATTGGGAAGCTATACAGAGGAGGGCATTAAGCTGAAGGAAGGTCTGGTTTTAAGTGCCCAGTGTATTCGTGTTCCGGTATTGAACGGGCATACTGCAACAGTTTCCATTCGCTTCCGGAAGAAGGTCACTAAGGATGAGCTGATTGCAGCTCTTAGAAATTACAAGGGCTTACCCCAGGAGAAGAATTTGCCTTCCGCTCCAAAGCAGTTCATTCAGTATTTGGAAGAAGACAATAGACCTTCCGTTCTTACGGATGTGAATTTCGAAAAGGGAATGGGAATCTCCATCGGAAGATTACGGGAAGATCATCTTTTCGATTTCAAGTTTGTGGGACTTAGCCACAACACCCTTAGAGGGGCAGCCGGCGGTGGAGTACTTTCCGCTGAAACTTTGGTAGAGCTTGGATATATTCAAAAAAGATAAAGTGTAGGGGGTGTGAACAAGGGGGATTTGCTTTCTTTTTCACACTCCTTTTTTTCAGGAGGCTTGCTATGCGTATTGAAAAATGTGGTCATTTTGTAGACGAAAGAGAAGTTCATCGCTATATTTTGGAAAACAAGAACGGCGTCCGGGCGGTTTTCACCGACCTTGGTGCTGTTTGGCTTTCCTTTCTTTTTCCTGATCGGAGCGGAAAATTGGTGGATGTGCTTTTGTCCGTTGAAAACTGGGAAGATTTAATGGAAAACCCGGGACATATGGGAGAGGTGGTAGGAAGAAATGCCAACCGTATTAATGGAGGACATTTTCAGTTACACGGGAAAGATTACCATTTGTTTTTAAATGACAAGCAGCATAGCAACTGCCATTCCGGACCGGAATATTTTGGCAGAAGACTGTTTCAGGCCAAGCAAAAGGGAGAAAATTCGATTTGCTTTTCTCTCTTCTCTAAAGATATGGATCAGGGCTTTCCCGGAAATATGGATTTTTCCGTGACCTACGAATTAACGGAGGACAATGCCCTGCATATCCGCTATAAGGGAAGTTCGGATAAGGATACCCTGATGAATTTTACCAATCATGCCTACTTTAATCTGTCCGGTCATGACCAGGGAAATATAGCGGAACAAAGTGTTCGAATTTTTGCTTCCGCTTATACGCCCTCCGATGAATACTTGATTCCTACAGGAGAGATTCGTCCTGTTGCAGGAACTGCCTTTGATTTCCGGGAGGAAAGGCCGATTTTTGAGAAGGCCTTTAAGAAGGATCCGGAGCTTTTGGCGGCAGGAGGCTATGATCATAACTTCTGTGTAGACGGAGAAGCGGGCACCCTTCGAAAAGCAGCTTTGGCCTATTCCAAGAAAACAGCTATTGAAATGTCGGTAGAAACGGATTGCCCGGGAATTCAGTTCTATACCGCCAATTTTTTAATGGCGGAGGATATGGGAAAGGACGGAGTGAGCTATGAACCCCATAGCGGATATTGCTTTGAAACCCAGTACTATCCGGATGCCATCAATGTTCCTAACTTTCTTGCCCCTATTGTAGCTGCAGGCTCCACCTACCATTCTGAAACCATCTATCGTTTTCGGCAAAGATTGATTTAAATATACTAAGAAGGAATTTATAGAAAATATAGAGATTTCATGTCAAATACAGATGCAGGAAAGAAAAAAAATTTATATATTGCGGAGAAACCTTCTGTAGCCAAGCAATTTGCGGAAGCCTTGGGGGTAAATACCAACTCTTCCGGAAGAAGAGGATATATTGAGGCGGGAGAGCATATCTTTACCTGGTGTGTAGGACATCTGGTCAGTATGAGCTATCCGGAGGTTTATGACGAGAAGTACAAGAGTTGGCGCATGGAAACCCTTCCCTTCCTTCCCAAGGAATTTCTTTATGAGGTGATTCCTTCCGTTAAAGAGCAATTTCAACAGGTTACAGGCCTGATGGAACGGGAAGATATCGGTTGCATTTATGTTTGTACCGACTCCGGACGAGAGGGTGAATACATTTACCGTTTGGTAGCCTCTTTTTGCAAGAATTTAAAGGCTGAGGAAAGACGAGTTTGGATTGATTCACAAACTAAGGAAGAGATTCTTCGAGGCATACGGGAAGCAAAGCTAGAATCCGCCTACGATTCTTTAGCCAAAGCCGCTTATTTACGAGCTAAGGAAGATTATCTTATGGGAATTAATTTTTCCAGAGTATTGACCCTACGGTATGGCAGAGCTTTGGCAAAAAGCCTTGGCAAGGAAAAAAGTGCCCTGATTGCCGTGGGACGAGTGATGAGCTGTGTTTTGGCTATGATTGTCCAAAGAGAGTGGGAAATCCGCCGTTTTCAAAAGACTGTCTTCTATAAACCTCTGGGGGATTTTTCCCTGGAAGAGGGAGGGGAAGCCGGTCTTCTTTGTGAGTTTCGAAGCAGAGAGGAAAGCCCTTATTATAAAGAGAAGGATTTATACAAAAATATCGGCTTTTTGCTAAAAGAAAAGGGAGAGGAATTTTTGGAGGTATTTTCCCCACTACCCGGGGAAGGAAGAGTGACTGCTCTGGAAAAAAAGAAGGAAAGTAAAAATCCGCCATTGCTCTATAATTTGGCGGAGCTCCAAAACGAATGTTCCAAGTCTTTAAAAATCAGTCCTGACGAGTGTTTAAAGCTTGTACAGGAGCTTTATGAGAAGAAAATGTGTACCTATCCCCGTACGGATGCCAGAGTATTATCCACTGCGGTAGCTAAGGAAATCGAGAAAAATATTCAGGGACTTTTGTCTTTTTCCCCCTATGCAAAGTATGCCAAAGAAGTTCTTGCTATGAACAGTGTAAAATCCATTGCCCGTTCACGCTATACAGACGACAAAAAGATAACGGATCACTATGCCATTATTCCTACGGGACAGGGAGCAGGACAATATAATTCTCTTTCCTATCAGGGAAAGAGGGTACTGGATTTTATTATTCGTCGTTTCTTGTCCATTTTTTATCCTGCCGCAGAGTACAAAAAGATAGCTTTAGAAATTGAAGTTTCGGGAGAATGCTTTGTTGCCAACGAAAAAGTATTGACGAAGGAAGGTTATCTTTGCCTTTATCAAAAGAAAGACAAGGATAAAGAGACTTCTCCGGCGGATTTCTCCGGCAGTGGCAATGGACAGGGGCCTGAGGAAACGGAATCAGAGGAAGCGGTCACGGAAAGCGGCAATCCCAAGCTTTCCGAACTGAAAAAAGGAGCTAAGCTTTATTTGCAGGAGCTTAAATTAAAGGAGGGAGAAACCCAGCCCCCTAAGCGATATACCTCCGGAAGTATGATTCTGGCCATGGAAAATGCGGGAAAGCTGATAGAAGATGAAGAGCTTCGTGCCCAGATAAAGGGTTCCGGTATAGGAACATCCGCTACCAGAGCCGGAATTTTAAGCAAGCTTGAGAAAAATGAGTATATTCATTTGGAAAAAAAGAATCAACAATTGAGCCCCAGCGAACTGGGAGAAAAGATTGTGCAGATTCTTTCCAAATCCATACCGGCTTTATTGAATCCCACCCTTACCGCCTCTTGGGAGAAGGGGCTTTCCTATGTGGAGGGAGGAGAAATTTCGGAAGAAGAATATATGCGGAAGCTGGAAGCCTTTGTAGAAAAGAATACCAACAAGGTAAAGAGTTTATAAAGCATGGTGTTGAAAAAGAGAGGAGCAATGATGAAAAAGAAGGACTTGGAATGTAAAGCTTTTTATCCATCCTTAGAGGAACCTTACCAATCCCTTTTTGAAGGATGTCAATATCCCTGGGAGGCCTTACCGAAGATTAAAACATGGATTTCCGCTATGCAGGGAAAGCTTCCTTCAGGCTTTCAAGAAGTAAAAAAAGGAGTTTTTGTCCATGAGAGTGTAAAGCTTTATCCCAATGTATATCTGGGGGAGAATATTATTATTATGGCGAACTGCGAAGTCCGGCCGGGAGCCTTTTTACGGGAAAATGTATTTGCCGGAGAGGGCTGTGTCTTGGGAAATAGCTGTGAATTTAAAAATGCGGTTCTTTTCCCCCATGTGCAAACTCCCCATTACAACTATGTGGGGGATTCCATTTTAGGAGAATACTCTCATCTGGGAGCAGGGGCATTAACCTCCAATGTAAAATCCGACAAGACCCTGGTTAAGATTCATGCAGAAGACGGAGAGCTTGAAACAGGCTTAAAGAAATTTGGAGCCATTGTGGGAGAACAGGTGGAAGTAGGCTGTCAGTCCGTACTGAATCCGGGAACCATTCTTTGCTCTCATTCCAATATTTATCCCTTATCTCCGGTGCGGGGGATTGTTCCTCCTAAGCATATTTATAAAGATAAGAACAATATTGTACAAAAAGAAGAGAGATAGAATGAAGAACAGAAAAAATGCATCCCATTGGGGCGTTGATCAAGAAGGGGTCTACTATCTTGAAAGCATAAAAGAATTAGAAAAGACTTGAAAAAGAAAATACTCTGTACTATCGTCTTAACGGAGTAAAGATTACTAGTACTTGGATTAGAACAATAGGAAAGGAAAAGCCATGAACGAATTTGGAGAGAATGTAATTATTTTAGATCATCCCTTAATCACCCACAAAATTTCCATTTTAAGGGATAAGAACACCGGAACCAATGAATTTCGTCAGTTGGTGGAAGAGATTGCTATGTTGATGGGATTTGTGGCTTTGTCCGACCTTCCCATGACGAAAATGCCGGTGGAGACCCCTATCGAAAAGACGGAGACTTTGGTTATTGCCGGACGAAAGCTGGCCATTGTTCCTATCTTAAGAGCGGGACTGGGCATGGTTTCAGGACTTACGGCACTGGTTCCTTCCGCAAAGATTGGACATATCGGTTTGTACAGAGATGAAACAACCCATAATCCGGTGGAATATTTCTGTAAATTGCCAAACCCCATCGAAGAAAGAATCATTGTGGTTTGCGATCCTATGCTGGCTACCGGCGGTTCCGGAGTGGATGCCATTAGTCAGATTAAAAAGCACGGAGGAAAGAAAATTAAATTTGTTTGTATTATTGCCGCTCCTGAAGGGGTAAAGAAGCTTCACGAAGCCCATCCGGACGTACAAATTTATGTGGGTAATCTGGATCGGGAGTTAAATGAAAATGCCTATATCTGCCCGGGCTTGGGAGATGCGGGAGATAGAATTTTCGGTACAAAATAGGAATAAGAGAAAATCGCAAGAAGCGAATTATAATAATCTAGTTGAATAAGCTAATCGAATAAGCATATTGAAATAAGCGGATTGTAAATAGGCTATAGAATTATATAGGACTGGAAAATGGCATAAAAAAAGGAGAGATTTCTCTCTCCTTCATGCCGCCAGCCGGACTCGAACCGGCACGGTTTCCCGCTTGATTTTGAGTCAAGTGCGTCTGCCATTCCGCCACGGCGGCAAGAACAGAACCTAGGTTACCACTTTTTTCTTTTCTTTGCAAGTCCTTTATCAAGAAAATGGGAGAAAAATGAATTGTTTAGAGGCCAGAAAATATATTAATGATTTTATCCAGGGCAACTGGGAAGAGGAACAATGTGAGTCCTTTTTGGAGCATATGGAATCCTGCAAAGATTGCCGGGAAGAGCTTAGAATTACCCATATGATCTATGAGGGATTGCAGAGCTTGGAGGGAGAACAGGAAGAGCTGCAGCTGGAAAAATCCTATCAAAACTTAATAGAAGAAGCCAATTTTTTTATCTTCCAAAACCATTTTTTCAGGGGACTGAGAATTGTGGTACATTCCCTTCTTTTTTGGGCAGTTTTCTTTTCTGCCTGGTATAGTTTGTACGGATTTATAGGATAGGAGTAAGGCATTGAAAAGAGAGAAAATCTTATTAATTGATGGTCATAGTATATTAAGCAGAGCCTTCTATGGGGTTCCTTTTTTAAATAACAAAGAGGGAATTCCCACCAATGGAATCTATGGCTTTTTAAACATTTTGTTTAAAGAGATAGAGGTGGAAGAGACAGAATATGTGGCAGTGGCCTTTGATGTACCGAAACCCACTTTTCGCCATAAGCTATTTCCGGAATATAAGGGTACCAGAAAGGGAATGCCGGAGGAACTGAAGGAACAGGTTCCTTTATTGCAGGAGCTTTTACGGAAAATGCATATGCCTCTCCTGATGATGGAGGGCTTTGAAGCGGATGATATCCTGGGAACCGTTGCCAAGCAAATGCAGGCAGAGGGGAAGGAAGTAGTGGTGGTTTCCGGAGACCGGGATCTGTTACAGCTGTCCGATGAGCATATAAAAATCAGCATTCCCAAAACCTCCAAGGGAGAAACTAAGGTTTTTTCCTATTATCCCAAGGATGTGGAGGAGGAATGGGGGGTAAGCCCTATAGAGTTTATTGATTTAAAGGCTCTTATGGGAGACAGCTCCGACAATATTCCGGGAGTTCCGGGAATGGGAGAAAAAACCGCCACCTGGATTATCCAAAAATATAAAAGTATTGAGGAGGCCTATGCCCATGCAGAGGATCCTGAATTTAAGGTGCCCAGAAAACCAAGTGCCGGAAAGGATTTAAAGGAGCACTATGAACTGGCGAAGCTCTCCAAGGAGCTTGCCACCATCAATACCAAAGTTCCCATTAGTTTGAATTTTTCCGATTGTAAGTGGGAAAACTATGCCAATTCCGAAAGTAAGGAATTGATTCGAAAGTGGGAATTCCGTTCCCTTTATTCCCGCTTTGAAGAGGCGGAGAGTACAGCGGAAAAAAAACTTAGTCTTCCTGCGTGGAAGGATGTTGAGGATCCTTATCTTGCCAAAATCGCCTTTAAGGATGCAAAAAAACAAAAATCAGCCGGCATTTTTCTGCAAGCAGATCCATCCGATGGGGGAAAGCTGTATGTTTATCTCTGTCTTTCCGACACAAGACTCTATCGTATCCCTCTGTCCCTTTGCGAAGAGGAGCTCACAGAGCTTCTGAAGGAGGGAGAATATTTTACCCTGCAGTTAAAAGATCAGTACCATCTTTGGGAGGGGCTTTTAGAGGGTGAAATTCATGATTTATCTCTAGGGGCTTACCTTTTGAACCCTTTAAAGGATTCCTATGCCTATGATGACTTAGCCAGAGATTATATGGACCTTGTACTGCCGGGAAAGAAGGAGCTTCAAAATACCGCTGAAGAGGGGCTATATTCCGCCTTTGTTTCTTGGCAGGCTAAAAATAGAATTTTTCAGGAGCTGAAGGATACAGAGCAGTGGGAATTGTATCGGGATGTGGAGGAGCCTTTGGTGCCTGTACTTTACCGTATGGAGAAGGCGGGAATTTTAGTAGATAAGGAGGCTCTTCTGTCCTACGGAGAAGAGCTTAAGAAGAATATTGCCATGCTGCAGGAAGAAATCTATTCTATGGCAGGGGAAGAATTTAATATTAATTCTCCTCAACAGCTGGGGGGAATCCTTTTTGAGAAAATGCAGATTCCCGGAGGAAAGAAGACGAAGACCGGCTATTCCACTGCGGTGGACGTTTTAGAAAAATTACAAGAAGACTATCCAATTGTAGGGAAAATCTTAGAATACAGAACCTATTCCAAGCTAAACTCCACCTATGCGGAAGGATTAAGCAATTATGTGGGAGAGGACCAAAGAATTCACGGAAGCTTCCAGCAGATGGTAACAGCCACAGGAAGGCTTTCTTCTACTGAACCGAATTTACAGAACATTCCGATTCGTACGGAGATGGGAAGGGTATTCCGTTCCGTTTTTATTCCTAAGGAGGGATCCGTTTTTCTGGATGCGGACTATTCCCAGGTAGAGCTAAGACTTTTAGCTTCTCTGTCCAAGGATGAAAAACTGATTGAAGCCTACAGGAAGGATGCGGATATTCATAGAGTAACCGCCTCCGAAGTGTTCCATGTGCCTTTGGAAGAGGTAACGCCGGAGCTTAGAAGAAATGCCAAGGCGGTGAACTTCGGTATTGTATACGGCATTTCCGCCTTCGGGCTTTCCGAAGGCTTAAGCATCTCCCGGCAGGAGGCCAAGGAGTATATTGAGCGTTATTTTGCAACTTACCCCAAGGTTAAAGAATACTTAGACGGCGAAGTAGCCTTTGCCAGAGAACATTCCTTTGTAAAGACCCTTTTTGGCAGAAGAAGACCCTTACCGGAGATTCATGCCTCCAACTTTATGAGAAGAAGCTTTAGTGAGCGTGTAGCCATGAACGCTCCTATTCAAGGTACCGCGGCGGATATTATCAAAAAAGCAATGGTGATGGTGGATCGGAAACTGGCGGAAAAGAACTGTCAAAGCCGTATAGTTCTTCAAATCCATGATGAGCTCTTATTGGAAGTTGTAAAGGAGGAACTGGAGACCGTAAAGGATATTTTGGTTTCCGCCATGGAACATGTAGTTTCTCTACCGGTACCCTTGATTGTAGAGGCTACTGTAGGAAATAACTGGGATGAGGCTCATTAAATGGAAATTGAGAAGAAGGATTTAATGCCCCTTAGCTTTTTAAAAAAAGAAAGATATACCGCTTCCTTTCAGGGAATGCGGTATTTTATGGAAAAAAAGGAAGAAGAAGGGGAGAACCATTTGTTGGTAGCCTGCTGGCCGGAGCCCTTTGCCTTCGCTTATACGAATGAAGAGGAGAAAAGCTATAAAAGCTTTCCCTTTACGGAAGAAGGTTTGGAAGAAGCCAGGCTGTATTTAATGGAAGAATGGGAAAGGCGGAAAGGGTGAAGAAGGAAATCATTGGAGTAATCGGAGGGATTGCCAGCGGAAAATCCACCGTACTTTCCATCCTCCAAGGGGACTTTTCCTATCGTATTTTACGAATGGACGAGTTGGCGAAAGCATTATATCAAGAAGAAGCTGTATTAAGAGAAATGAAAAAGCTTTTGCCCGACTCGGTATTTACAAGGGAGGGAGCTTTATCCTTTCCAAGACTTAGAAGTCTTTTGTTTACTGAGCCGGAGAGAAAGAAGCATCTGGAAGAATTGATTCATCCTTTGGTTTTTCAAGAAGTGTCAAAAGAAATAGCGAAGCTAAGAGCACTTGGAGAAAAGCTTGCGGTGGAGACCGCTTTGCCCAATCAGGATTTTCTTTCTCAATGCGACCTGATTTTTTATCTGGAAGCATCGGAAGAAACCCGTTGTCAACGCTTGATAGAAAGTCGGGGGCTGAATAAAGAAGAAGCCTTACGGATTATTCAAAGCCAAAGCGTTGAGCGCTTTCGGGAGAAGGCTCAGCTAGTAATCAATACGGAAGAGAGTATAGAAAGAGTAAGAGATGAGATTTGCCAGTATTTCCAGCGGGTCTAGCGGAAATGTAAGTTTTATTTCCTCCGGAGCACACCACATCCTTTTGGATGCGGGGGTGGGAATCCGGAGTATAGAGTCGGCATTAAGAAGCCTGGATATTTCCTGTAAAGAGATTGAAGGAATCTGTGTCACCCATGAACATATCGATCATATTAAGGCCATAGGGAGCCTTTGCAGAAAATACAATATTCCCGTTTATGCCACTCTGGGCACATTACAGGGAATTTTACTTTGTGATGCCATGAAGGAATTCCCCAAGGAACTATTAAGACCTATCCTGAAGGATGAAAGCTTTCAAATCGGAGACCTTTCCGTATTGCCCTTCAGTGTTTCTCATGATACCAGAGATCCGGTGGCTTACCGGGTGAGCTGTGGAGAGAAATCCGTGGCGGTGGTTACGGATTTAGGCTGTTATGATGAGTATACGGTCTCTCATTTACAAAATCTGGATGTCCTTCTTTTGGAGGCCAATCATGATGTTGCTATGGTGGAAAGAGGCCCCTACCCTATGGCTTTGAAAAGAAGAATTCTATCCAATGTAGGCCACCTTTCCAATCTTCACAGTGGAGAATTGTTAAAGGAGCTGGTACATCCCGACTTAAAAAAAGTCTTTCTCGGACATCTCAGTGCGGAAAACAATGATCCGGACCTGGCTTTGGCTACCGTAAAAAAAGAGCTAAAGGATTCAGACTTGGAGATCGCTTTGGCAAAACGTTCCGGTTTATCGGATTGTGTGGAGTGGTAATCATGATCAATGGGAAAAAGGTAGCCGGTGTAGTCAGTGAATTTAACCCCTTTCATAAGGGTCATGAATACTTACTCCGGGGAATCCGGCAGGATTTTCAGGCGGAGTATATCGTAACGGTAATGTCGGGAGACTTTGTTCAAAGAGGAGAACCCGCTTTTTTTTCAAAATTCGAAAGGGCGGAAAAGGCGGTAAACAAGGGAATAGACCTTGTTATCCAACTGCCGGTTCTTTATTCCCTGGCATCCAGCGAATATTTTGCTTACGGAGCCATCAAGATTTTGGAAGAGCTTTCCTTTGTGGATATATTGGTTTTCGGCTCGGAGTCCTATGATTTAAATCGGCTTAGAAGCCTTGCCAAGTTTTTTCTACGGGAGAAAAAGGGGCAGGAAGAGGAATATCAAAAGAAATTAAAGGACTATATGGCGAAGGGAAATTCCTATCCCAAGGCAAGAGAAATGGCTTTGGAAGCTTTTTTTTCGGGAAAGATTTTGGCCAATGACGGTTTGGGGATTTCCTATTTAATGGCTTTAGAAAGACTGCATTCTTCCATGGAAGTAGGGATTATCCCGAGAAACTTTCATCTTAGTTCCGCTCATAGCATCCGGAAGGATATTCGGGAAAGCTGCGGAAAGGAATGCGATCACCGTTGTTATACGGAAGCGGAAAAGCTCTATCCTTTTCTTCGTTATCGTCTTATGGAATTAAAAAGAGATCGAATCGCCTTGGACTCCTTTTGGGATGTATCTCCGGATTTGGCCAATCGGATAGAAGCTTCTTTTTCGGAAAAGCTTCCTTATACGCAGTGGATTCAATATCTTAAAGGGAAAAATTATACTTATAGCAGAGTAAGCAGGTCTCTACTCCATGTTCTTTTGGATATAAAAGATGAGGAGGCAAGGGAAGAATTGGAAAAGCGCTCTCCCTATTACAGGATTTTGGCCTCAAGCAGTTTAGGGAGAGATTTGCTGTCCCACCTTCCTCCCAACAGCATTTTTCGATTGGGAAATGCTCTGAAGGAGCATCCGGAATGGGAGGAATTAAGGCTGATGAAGTGGGATTTATTTGCGGGACAAATATTTCAGGAAATCTACCTGACAGGAAGAGAAGAACGACGTGAAAAGTTCATAAAATTGTGATAGTATAGAGATAATAAGGAGGTAGTAAGAATGAAGCTGGTTTATGCCATAATACGGAACGATAATGAAGATGATGTAACTTCCGCTTTAATGCAGGAAGGATTTACAGTAACCAGGCTGTCTACGACAGGTGGCTTTTTAAGAAAGGGCAGCACTACTTTAATGATTGCTCTTCAGGATGAACAGCTGGAGCAGTGTATTGATATCATTAAACAGCAAAGTGGAAATCGTCAGGAAATCACTGTTAACATGCCCTACGTTTCCGGTTCCAGTCTGATGAATTACACCACCATGCCCATGAATGTAGAGATTGGCGGAGCAACCATCATGGTTGTTCCCTTGGAGCGTTTTGAAAAATACTAAAATATGTTTAATTAAAAGGGAAGGATATTGAATATAGTATACAAAAATATGCAATGTTCTGTAGAACTTCCCTTTTTTCCTCTCTCTTCCTTTGCTATAATGGCAGGGAAGAGATTTATCATGTCAGAAAAAGGAGAGAATATGTCATTTATTGAGGATGTAAAAGCAAAAGCAAAGGCAAAGCAGAAGACCATCGTATTACCGGAATCTGAGGACAAGAGAGTTCTTCAGGCGGCAGAACAGATTCAGAAAGAGGGATTTTCTCGTCTGATTCTTCTTGGAGAGAAGGAGCAGGTGGAGAAGGATGCCAAAGCCTGGGGAGTAGACCTTTCCGGTATTGAAATTGTGAACCCGAAGACCTATGCCAAGTTGGACGATTATGTTTCTACCCTGGTAGAGCTTAGAAAGTCAAAGGGAATGACGGAAGAAGAGGCTAGAAAGCTTCTGACAGAAAGCAACACCTATTTTGGTGTGATGATGGTTAAGAAGGGAGAGGCTGACGGTTTAGTTTCCGGAGCGAACCACTCTACCGCGGATACCCTCCGTCCATCTCTTCAGATTTTAAAGACCAAGCCGGGCACAAAGCTTGTTTCCGCTTTCTTTGTTATGGTTGTTCCTGATTGTGAATACGGAGAGAAGGGAACCTTTGTCTTCTCTGATTGCGGTTTAAATCAAAACCCGACTCCTGAAGAGCTGGCAGCAATTGCAGAGTCTTCCGCAGAGTCCTTCCGTTTCTTGGTAGGAGCTGAGCCTAAGGTGGCTATGCTGTCTTACTCCACCATGGGATCTGCAAAGCATGCGGATGTTACCAAGGTACAGGATGCTACCAAGATTGTGAAAGAGAATAATCCGAATCTTTTAGTGGATGGAGAATTACAGTTGGATGCCGCTTTGGTTGAATCCGTAGCCAACTTAAAAGCTCCCGGCTCCAAGGTAGCAGGTCATGCCAATACCTTGATTTTCCCGAATTTAGATGCAGGAAACATCGGCTATAAGCTTGTGCAGAGATTGGCAAAGGCTGAAGCTTATGGACCTATGACCCAGGGAATTGCAAGACCGGTTAATGACTTATCCCGTGGATGCAATGTTGCCGATATTGTAGGTGTTGTTGCGATTACTGCAGTGCAGTGCCAACTTTACGATAATAACTAATTTTTGGGAGGAACTATGAAAATTTTAGTAATTAACTGTGGATCATCTTCTTTGAAGTATCAGCTTATTGATATGGAGGGAGAGACAGTAATGGCCAAGGGACTTTGCGAAAGAATCGGTATTCCCGGTTCCAGATTAAAGCACGAGGTTCCCGGCAAAGAAGATTATGTGGTTGAAACAGATCTTCCGGACCATTCCGTGGCAGTGAAGCTGGTTTTTGATGCACTGACAGGAGAGTATGGTGTGGTTAAGTCCGTTGATGAAATCGGTGCAATCGGACATCGTGTACTGCACGGCTCCAATCGTTTCACAGAAAGTATTATTGTAAATGATGAAGTAAAGAAAGTTATCCGGGAGTGCTTTGACTTAGGCCCCTTACATAACCCGGCAAACTTAATGGGAATTGAGGCTTGTGAAAAAGTTGTTCCCGGTAAGAAGAATATAGCGGTTTTCGATACTACCTTCGGTATGACCCTTCCGGAGAAGGCATATTACTATGCTATTCCTAAGGAATACTATGATAAGTACGCGATTCGTCGTTACGGCTTCCATGGTACCAGCCATGCCTACGTTTCTCAGGAAACCATTCGTTTCGGCGGTTTGGATCCGGAGAAGGCAAAGGTTATCGTATGTCATTTAGGTAACGGTGCTTCCATCTCCGCATCTATTGGCGGCAAGGCTGTAGATACTTCCATGGGACTTACTCCGTTGGAAGGTCTGATTATGGGTACCCGTTCCGGAGATATCGATGGAGGAGTAATCCAGTTTATTGCCAACCACGAGAATAAAACTGTTGATGAAGTTTTAAATATTTTGAATAAGAAGTCCGGTGTATTGGGAATGACCGGTATTTCTTCCGATTTCCGTGACATTGAGAATGCTGCTGAAGAAGGAAATCATATGGCAAAAGTAGCTCTTGATGCATTTCGTTACAGAGTTGCCAAGTATATCGGTTCTTATGTAGCAGCTATGAACGGTGTGGATGCCATTTCCTTTACAGCAGGTGTGGGAGAGAATGATAAGGTAACAAGACAGATTGTTATTGATGAGTATTTCTCTTATCTTGGTGCTAAGATCGATCCGGAAAGAAACAATGTTCGCGGAAAAGAACGTTTAATTTCCACTGATGATTCCAAGGTTAAGATTTTCTTGATTCCTACCAATGAAGAGTTGGCTATCGCAAGAGATACAAAGCGTTTGATTGAAGCTTAAATTAGGCATAATTTTTTCGCTTTCCTTTAGATTTTGCTTGCATTTTGCTGAAAACTAGTGTATCTTTACACGAGTGTGTTTTTCTAATGTAAAGCATAGCCCAAATTCACCGATTCAAGCTCGGTTAAGACAGGAGGTGTAAATATGTCTATTTGTCCAAAGAATAAATCATCCAAAGCCCGCAGAGATAGCAGAAGAGCAAATTGGAAGATGGGTGCAACAAACCTTGTAAAGTGCTCTAAGTGTGGTGCATTGGTTATGCCTCACAGAGTTTGTAAGGCTTGTGGTTCTTATAATAAGCGCGAGATTATTACTGTAGAGGACTAAGAATTAAAGGGAGCTTCATAAGAAGCTCCTTTTCTTATGGCTTACAGTTATGTAAGAACTGAATTTATGGTACTTTCGTATAGAAATAGTAGAATGGTTTGAGCTCTCTTTTCTGTTTTTAGGGAAAAACAAAAATAATTCCTAAAATTACTAGACTTGTGCACAATCTAATGATAAACTACCCTTCGAGCGTAAGCTTAACACTTAAGTTTAAAGAAAAAGGAGAGAATATCATGAAGAAATATGTATGTACAGTATGTGGTTATATCTATGATCCTGAAGTAGGAGAGGAAAGTGCAAATGTTGCAGCGGGAACAGCTTGGGAAGATGTTCCTGAAGATTTTCTTTGCCCCTTATGCGGTGTAGGAAAGGATCAGTTCGAGCCATCAGAGGAGTAAAAGATGTATTCATGCAGAAAACTTAGAGATGATTTAGTATATGTTGGAGTAGAAGATAGAAGACTGCATCTGTTTGAGAATTTGTTTCCTTTGGACAGAGGCGTAAGCTATAATTCCTATCTTTTACTGGATGAAAAGACCGTTTTGTTGGATACCTGCGACCAAACCGTTTCTCGTCATTTTATTGAGAATATAGAGTTTGCCCTTGCGGGAAAGACCTTGGATTATCTGGTAATTAATCATATGGAGCCGGACCATTGCGGGAGCATTCAGGACTTGTACGAAAAATATCCAAAGCTTTCCATTATTTCCAATGCTAAAACTTTTCAGATGCTGGATCAGTTTTATCAGATGACTATTCCTGCAGACAGAAAGGTGGAAGTGAAGGAAGGCGATGAGTTTTCTGTAGGAAGACATACCCTTAAGTTTGTCTTTGCACCTATGGTACACTGGCCTGAGGTTATGTTTACCTATGATATGACGGACAAGACCTTATTCTCTGCGGACGCCTTTGGCGTTTTCGGTTGCAACAACGGCAATATCCTTGCCCACGAGCAAAGATATAAGGATAAGGATTTTCTGGATGATGCCAGACGTTATTATTCCAATATTGTAGGAAAGTACGGCCCTCAAACCCAGGCGGCTTTAAAAAAGGCCTTAAGTCTGGAAGTAGAGATGCTATGTCCTTTACATGGACCGATTTGGACGGAAGACCTTTCTTTTATCATTGATAAATATGACAAATGGTCCCGTTATCTTCCGGAAGAGAAGGCCGTTGTGATTCTGTATAATTCCGTTTATGGCAATACAGAAACCGTCGTAGACCATTTTGCATTAGAGCTTGGTATTCGTGGAGTTAAGAACATCAAAGCCTACGATGTATCCAAGACGGATGTATCCTATTGCATTGCAGAATGTTTCCGTGCCAGTCATCTGGTATTTGCGGGAACAACCTATAACAATAACCTTTTTCCGAAGATGGAAAATCTCATTACCGACATGAAGAATCTGAATGTGCAGAATCGAAAGATTGCTATTTTGGAAAATGGAAGCTGGGCTCCTCAAAGCGGTAAGCTGATGAAGAAAGCCTTTGATGAGATGAAAAATATGAGCTATATCGGCGATATTCTTACGGTAAAGTCCGCATCCGTGGATCGCAACGCTTTAGAGAAATTGGCCGATGAGGTAGCTGATTCCGTATTGGGAAAAGAATAAAGCTTGAATAATACCGAGTTTTCTGATGAATCGGAAAAGCCGGATATATCATCTGTTTCCGGAGTGTATTCATTAAGCTTTAACACGGAAAAAGGGTTTTAAAAATCAAAAATAGAAATTTTCGGCAATATAGGTCTGAATACGAGGTAGTCTGAGCCCGACGGTACTTGCGAAAAACAAGAGAAACGCAGTTTTTCGCT
>CAUTXF010000010.1:0-50974 GCA_963542215.1 uncultured Oribacterium sp.
GAAATCCGGCGACGCAAAGCTATAGGGACTGTAAAATGTCAGCCAGCTGCAATCAAGAATCCCCTGACCAGGGTGCACTGATTCTGCTTCCTGACTCCCTCTTTATGAAGGAGTTATCACATGAAAAAGTTAGTTATCAAACTTGTTGTACTTACCGCATTATTTACCGCATTTTTCGCTATGACTGCATTCGCTGCAAAGGGCGATGCTAAAGCCGCTTTTACTAAAGTTAACGAAATCAGAGTTGCAAACGGCCTTCAGCCACTTACTTGGAACTTCCAGATCGAAAACGCAGCTAAGGTAAGAGCTACAGAAATCGTTAGAAGCTTTTCTCACACAAGACCTGATGGATCTGCATGGTACACAGCAGATGCAAACGTTCTTTACGGAGAGAACTTAGCACAGTATTTCGATGGCGCTGATGAAGTTGTAGTTGCTTGGATGAATTCTCCAGCTCACAGAGCAAACATCCTTAAGCCGGAGTTCAAGTCCGGAGCTATCTACACTGTAGAAGTAAATGGCGAAGTTTACTGGGCACAGGAATTCGGTATCTAAAGAGAAGTATAAAAGAACTGAAAACAAAATTGAAAAACTTGAACAAATTGAAAGAGTACGTAAGGGAAAGAGCTACCGAAAAATCATCGGCAGCTCTTTTTCGTTATAGAAATTTTCTTTTTATCAAAAAAATGAAAGGAATTGCAAAGCGTAGTTTTTTTATGATAGAATACAGTACACCGTAGCAGTACCGGCAGTACTTCATGAAGGGGATAGCGTATGGATAGCAAGGAAATTCGAAATGGAACATTCATCGTACAGGTAAAGTACACGGAGAATGAGACTTGGCAGGGGAAGGTTACCTGGGCAGAAAAGAATAAGAGTCAGTATTTTCGGAGCGCTTTGGAGATGCTGAAGCTGATGGATAAGGCTCTTACCGAGGAAGACTTCCCGGATGAGGAAGAAGAGGAATAAGAAAGCTGCGAAGTCAGTGCGATAAGTTGCAAAGGAAGCTTGTCTAAGACCATTGCCGAACTAGGCAATAGGGTAGCGGTGAAGGAGACTATGGAAAATCAATTGGAAAGGCTTTACGCCATAGACTTATTGGGGATTCTGGTACATAAGTATCAGGATGGTCAGCTTGAGGGAGAAATTATTCATCAATATAAAGAAGAAAGTACTCCCTTTTTTGGCGTACTGGATTTAATCAAGAAGATGGAGTTTCAGTACGATGAGTGGGACTATCCCCAAACCTCCACCAGAGACCGGAGCTTTCGGAAAAGAGAGAAGTATACTTACCCCAATCGTAAGGGAAAGAAACGTCTTCCGGATGAGGCGGGAACTTTGGAGAAATTCCCCATTATTCAGAAAAGAGGGAAGGTGAGCACCTTCTTTATTCATACCAAATATCGGCAAAACGCTACCTGGCAGGGGGATATTTTTCGTGTGGAGGAGGAAGCCTGCTTCCCCTTTAAGAGTGTACTTCGGATGCTTCAAATCATGGACCGGGAGATGAGAAAGGATCAGGGGAAAGATGCATAAGAGGGCTGCTTTTTTCGGCAAGCTTACTGTTCTGCCTCTTTTTTTGTTTGTCCTATTTTTTGCCTTCGCCTTAAGTTCCTGTGGAAAGAAGAGTACCGGAAAGATTCAGGGCAGGGAAATCCGTTTGGGGATTGACCGGGACAATGCACCCTTTTCTTACCTTGATGAGGAGAAAAATCCCGCCGGCTTTGATGTGGAGTTGATAGAAGCCATTGCCAAGCTGGAGGGCTTTACCGTGAAATTTGTTCCCATGAATCCTTCGGCTTTACAGTCTGCCGTGGTGACCGGCACCATTGTAGGGGCTATGGGAGGAATTGAAATTCGGGAAGAAAAGCAGCTGAGCTTTTCGGAAAGCTATGGAAGTTCTACCCTGGGACTTTTATATGGAAAGGATTCTTCGGAAACGAAGGAGCAGTCCCCTGTAAACATGGGCCGGTCTTCGGCATCCGAGGATCAGCCTTCGGCATCGGAGAAGCAGTCTTCGGCATCGGAGCAAATGCCTTCTTTACAGGGGAAGAGCATCCTGGTCAAGGAGGGAAGCGGTACGGCGGTTTTTCTGGAAAGCATCCGACAAAAGGAAGGTTTTTCTCTGCTGGTGGTGCAGGAAAATCAAGATCTTATCCGGGAATGGCTGGAAGGAAAAGGTGATTTTATTGCGGAGGATCTTCCGGTTTTGGAGGCTATGAAGGAAGAAATTCCTAAAATCGAGGAAACGGGAAGAACGGAAGACTATCTTCCTCCGGATCTTTTGGGCATCAGCGAATTTGACGTGCAGAAAGAGAAAAATAGCAGAGCAGGGCAGAATATAGAAATATTTTCCCTAAAAGAGGAACAGCGTTACGGTCTTATGGTGGGAAAGGGGCAGAATAAAGAACTGCTTCGTGCCTTTGTTCGGGGGCTGAAAAAGATGAAGGAAAATGGAGAGTGGGAGGCACTTACGAAAAAATATTCTTTGTTTCTTCCTGAAAAACCTAATCCGTAAATCCCCAGTAAAATGCTATGAAATACTTGACAGGGAGAAAAAAAGCTGTTAGCATAGCAAACAATTCCGTTTGATGAAGGATTTTTTGAGAAAGGATTGTTGGCAAGATGAGAAGAAACAGAACAGAAATCAATAAGATGAATTGCTGCTGTTGCTGTTGCCGTATGTATAGTCATAGGGCTTTTTGCCGTGCCAGCTGATTCTGAGGATATTTTTGTGGATATATTTCAGCGAGCTGTTTCGGCAGCTCGCTTTTTTGTTTCTAAAACAATGATTTTTTACGGCATTGATTTTCTTAAAATAGAAGGCTGTTTTCATTTTTAAGAAAAGTTAAGAGTTCTAAGGGGGAGAGCATTTTGGATATCGCATTTATAAAGCAGTACATACCGATGTATGTGGAGGCGGGAAAACTTACCTTGGGAATTGCCGCTCTGGGAATTTTGTTTTCCTTACTGATTGGTCTTGCCGCCAGCTTGATTTTATACTATAAGATTCCGCTATGGCGGAGGGTGGTGCAGATCTATGTGGAGCTAAGCCGGAATACGCCCCTTCTGGTGCAACTGTTTTTTCTTTATTTTGGCTTACCGAAGCTGGGGATACGTTTCAGCTCGGAACTCTGTGGAGTTATCGGCTTAAGCTTTCTGGGGGGAGCCTATATGACGGAGGCCTTCCGTTCAGGCCTTTCCACCGTACAAAAGATTCAAAAAGAATCTGCCCAGAGCTTAGGGCTGTCCAAAGGACAGATTATGCGCTACATCATTTTCCCCCAAGCCTTATCGGTTTCCATTCCGGCTATCGTGGCAAATATGATTTTCCTGATTAAGGAAACCTCGGTATTCAGCGGAATCGCTCTTGCGGATCTGATGTTTGTCAGCAAGGACTTAATCGGCCTATATTATAAGACGGAGGAAGCCCTGTTGATGCTGGTAATTTCTTATCTCATCATGCTTCTACCCCTCAGTATTTTGGGAAATGTTTTGGAAAGGAGGATGCGCATTGCTTATGTTTAATACTTTGCTCTCGGCAAATGCAGAGAAGCCTCCGGTATATACCATTCTTTTTGCGGGAAATAATTTTCAGCGTCTCTTGTGGGGACTCTTTGTTACTCTTCGAGTCAGCTTGATTGCGGTATTACTTTCCCTTCCTTTGGGGATTCTTTTCGGGCTTTTCATGAGAAGAAAGGATCCGATAAGTCGGGGCATCAGCCAGTTGTATCTGTCCTTTATCCGGATTATGCCGCCGCTGGTTTTACTGTTTTTGGTCTACTTCGGAACGGCAAGAATCTCAGGCTTTCATCTTTCCGGAGAAGCTTCGGGAATTCTGGTGTTTACCCTTTGGGGGACAGCGGAAATGGGAGACTTGGTTCGCGGAGCCATCGGCAGTATTCCCAGACACCAGAAGGAAAGCGGTAGGAGTCTTGGTTTGAGCTCTTGGCAGATTTACCGCTATATCATTATTCCCCAAACTGTAAGACGCCTGATTCCTTTAAGCATCAACCTAATCACCAGAATGATTAAAACCACTTCTTTGATTGTGTTGATTGGCGTGGTGGAGGTGCTGAAAACAGGGCAACAGATTATCGATGCCAATCGTTTTCAATATCCGAAAGCCTCCATTGTGATTTATGCGGTGATTTTTTTCCTTTACTTTATCGTGTGCTTCCCCATTTCTCAACTGGGAAAATATCTGGAAAAGAAGCTTAAGGTATAGGATTATAGAAAGGAAACTATGGAAGAAATCGTACAAGAACAGCTTTTAGAGATAAAACATCTGGAAAAAAGCTATGAGGATGACAGCCCCGTGTTAAAGGATATTTCTTTATCGGTGAAAAAGGGAGAGGTGGTGGTGCTTCTGGGTCCCTCCGGCTGCGGTAAGTCCACCCTGCTTCGCACCATTATGGGACTGGAGCATATCCAAGGGGGAGAAATCCTTCTGGAAGGAAAAAATATTGTGGGAAAAAGTGAGGAGGCTCGGAAAGAGCGGCAGAATCTGGGCATGGTTTTCCAAAGCTATGACCTCTTTCCTCACATGAATATCATGGAAAATCTTCTTCTGGCACCCATGAAGGTGCAGGGCAGAAAGAGGGAGGAGGCTGTGCAGGAAGCCCGGGAGCTTTTGGCCAGAGTCCATCTTTCCGATAAGGAAAATGCCTATCCTTCCATGCTTTCCGGAGGCCAGAAGCAGAGAGTGGCGATTATTCGTTCTCTGATGATGCATCCGAAGCTGATGCTTTTTGATGAGGTCACGGCGGCTCTGGACCCGGAAATGGTTCGAGAGGTTTTGGACGTGGTGATGGAACTGTCGGAGCAGGGCTTAACCATGTTGATTGTGACTCATGAAATGGGCTTTGCCAAGGCTGTAGCGGACAGAGTGCTGTTCCTGGAGGGGGGAAAGATTTTAGAAGAAAATACCCCGGAGAACTTTTTTCAAAAGCCCGATACGGAGAGAGCACAGCAGTTTTTACAAAATTTTTCTTACGTGTCCCATAGACATGTTGGAAGATAAATGTTTATTCCGGAGACCCGGAGAGAGGAGAAAATATGAAGAAAAATGTGATTTTTAGCGGAGTGGCGATTTTAGCAGCCCTTTCCCTGGCAGCCTGCGGTGGGGCAAAGAAGACGGAAGAGGGACAGACTACTAAAGCTGCGGAACAGGGTTCCGGAAAAGCTACAGAGCAGGCAGGAGAAAAGGCGGAAGCAAATACTGCTGAAAGCGAAGGAAAGTCCAGTTTTAGAACCGTGGATGAAATTAAAGAATCCGGCGTGATTCGTATCGGTGTGTTTACGGATAAGGCGCCCTTCGGCTATGTGGATGAAAAGGGAGTCAATCAGGGCTATGATGTATACTATGCTCATAGAATTGCGGATGACTTAGGGGTAAAGGTGGAATTTACCTCCCTGGATCCTGCTTCCCGTGTAGAGTATGTTGCTACCGGCAAGGTGGATATTACTTTGGCGAACTTTACCGTTACCAAAGAAAGAGCAGAGAAGGTGGATTTTGCCCTTCCTTATATGAAGGTGGCTCTCGGCGTAGTTTCTCCGGATAATGCGGTGATTAAATCCGTAGATGAATTAAAGGGAAAGACTCTGATTATCGCTAAGGGAACTACGGCGGAGACTTATTTTGAGGCAAATCATCCGGAAGTGAAGTTGCAGAAGTATGATGCCTATGCGGATGCTTACAATGCACTTTTGGACGGAAGAGGAGATGCTTTCTCCACCGATAACACCGAGGTCATTGCTTGGGCTAAGTCCAATCCGGGCTTTACCGTAGGCATTGAGACCCTGGGAGACTATGATACCATTGCCGCTGCAGTGGCTAAAGGAAATGAAAGTTTGCTGAATTTCCTGAATGAGGAAATTGAAACCCTTGGCAAGGAGCAATTCTTCCATAAGAATTATCAGGAAACTCTGGAGCCTGTTTTTGGTTCCGATACCGATCCGGACAGCATTGTAGTAGAAGGTGGAAAGCTTAGTTAAAATATTGATTGCCTTGAAGCTATAAAAAATATTTTTAGAGAAAATAATGAATATTTAAAGAAAAAGCCAAAAGAGAGAAAAGAGGGGATTATATCTCCTCTTTTTTTTGACGATAGAGGTAAAGCAAAGGTTTAAACTGCTTCCTTCGGGGAAACAGCGTGGAAGGACAGCGGGGAAAATTTCGATGGATGAGCATGGATGCTCTGTTGCGTGGGAAGGAGTCAAATTGAATACAGAACAAGAACTTCTTCCGGGATGGGTGAAGGAAAGGGAAAGCTTAGGCAGTATTTTCAAGGATCCTTTAAGTAAAACTGTAAAGAATCAGGCCTTTCGGGATTTGGCAAAGCGCTATATGGAAGAAGGGCAATGTGCGATTTACTTCAATATTATAGATTTTAAATTATACAATGAACGCTTTGGTTTTGAGGCGGGAGATGCCTTGATTTTGGCCATGGCGAAGATTTTGAAAAAATATTTTCCTTATGCCTTGATTACCAGAATGTATGCGGACCAGTATGTATTGCTAACGCCAAGTTCCGGACATTATGAGGCGATTTGTAAGGTGAGAGCCGCCATACAAAAGCTGGATCTTCCCATGGCTTTGGATTTTAAAGCGGGAATATGCTTTGTCCGGGAGCAAAAGAGCATCAGCGCTATATGTGATAAGGCAAAAACAGCCTGTGACAGTATCAAAAAAGAGCGGGAAGTTTTCTCCCGTTATTATGATGAGGAGCTGGGACAGCTTCTGACCAAACAAAGATATATTGTGGATCATATTGAGGGAGCCATGGCAGAAGGCTATATCAAGGTCTATTATCAACCTTTGGTACGTGCCTTAACCAAGGAAATCTGCGGTTTCGAGGCCTTAGTGCGCTGGGCGGATCCCCATTACGGCTTCCTCTCCCCTGTAGAGTTTATTCCGGTTTTGGAAGAGTATCATTTGATCCATCGCCTGGATCTGTATGTACTGGAGAAAATCTGTCAGGATTATCAGAAAACCAAGGAAGAGGGGGGCAGTCTGGTGCCTGTTTCCTTGAACCTTTCTCGAATGGACTTCGAGCTTTGCGACGTTTTCCGGGAACTGGAAGAGCGGATGACGAAGTATCAGGTACCAAGAGAAATGCTTACTCTGGAAATTACCGAGTCGGTTTTAAACAAAAGCCAGCTTCTCATCAGCAGCCAGATTAAGCGCTTCCATGAGGCAGGCTATAAGGTTTGGATGGATGATTTCGGTTCCGGCTACAGCTCTTTAAACATTTTAAAGGATTTTGATTTTGACCTGTTGAAAATTGACATGCTGCTCCTGCGGGAATTCAATGAGAAGTCCAAAAAAATTGTTAGCTCCATCGTGGACATGGCAAAGAAGATCGGTATTCGTACCCTGGCAGAGGGTGTGGAAACAGAGGAACAGCTGGAATTCTTAAGGGAAATCGGTTGTGAGAAGCTGCAGGGCTACTATATAGGAAAGCCCGCCCCCTATCTGGAAAGCATTATGCAATGTAAGGAAAAGGGATTTCCCTTTGAGGCGGCTTGGAAGAGAAAGTACAACGATGACCTTGGAAATGTAAATCTTATGGGTACGAATTCCTTCCATGGCGGAACGGAAACGGATGGCGAGGAGGAAGAAGGATTTCCTTTAGCCATTGTGGAGCGAATGGGAGATCGTGTGGAGTTTCTCTATGTGAATCCCTCCTTTGAAAGGGAATTGTCCGTTATGGAAGGTTTAAATTCCGGCGTAGCCCAGGAGATTCTCAACAACAGGGAAGAAGAGATTTATCGGAGTATCCGGCATTTTCTGGATGACCTGTCAAAGGGCTTGGATACAGGCCTGGATACCATGGGAGGCGATGCCTTTTTCGCTATTCGAGGTAGGGAAATCAGCCATATTCCGGGGAGAAATGCCTACCTTGTGAATTTGCAGGTTTTTCAGGGAAATTTCTTAAAGCTAAAGCAGAAGAAAATGATGGAAAGGGTCAAGGACTTGTACCGAGGCTATGAGCTGGTGCTTTTGACCAATCCCGGCAGAGGCGGTGCGGAAATTCTCTATGAAAAAGAGGAAGCTTATTCCTTCTCTATGGAGGGGAAGATTTTGGAAGAATTTGCAGGGCAGGTATTTTCCAAAGAAGAAAGCAAACGTTTTTTCCGCTTTTTGCAAAAGAACAAAAGGATTAAGGAAAGTGAATTTGCAAAGGAAGATTTTTTCCTGGCAAAGAATCCCGGAGGGGACACCATGGTTTTGATGGTCAGCTTAAAGCCCTCGGAACTTGAGCAAAAGGGAAATATTTTGGTGAGCATCCGGAAGATTTATAAGGACAGCATTGCCGCATTGATTCACAAAACTCTTTTGGAAGAAAGAGAGAAAGACAAGA
This sequence comes from uncultured Oribacterium sp., assembly GCA_963542215.1. Classification (GTDB taxonomy): domain Bacteria; phylum Bacillota; class Clostridia; order Lachnospirales; family Lachnospiraceae; genus Oribacterium. The sequence goes on from CAUTXF010000010.1 coordinate 8,367, forward strand.
AAGAGAAGTAAGGGAGAAGAAGTATGTCTTATAAGGATATGAAGTTGCGTAGTAAGTTTATTTTTACACTGGTTCTCATGACGATTATGGTTACACTCTTAGTCGGCTTGGCACAATTTTCATTTTTGAAGATGAGTGACATGATGGTGAATGACTTTGTACAGGTTGAGTATGAAAACATGAAGTCTCAGATGAGTATGCGAAAGGATATCCAGAGTATCAATAAGCGTTTACTTTTGGCCATGTATGATCCTGCCAACAATCCGGTAAAGGAGCAAAGAGAGGATTTTGACAGCCGTTTTAAGGATATGCGGGACAGACTTTCCGGACTGGAGAATACACTGGAGGATAAAACTTTATTGGAGAATTTATCCACAGCTATGGATGCTCTGGAGAAGGACAGCTATGCCCTGTTGGATATGCTGGATAAGGGAGATACGGCAGGGGCTGTTGCTTTTTACCAAAAGGGCTTTAATGCAGTGACTTCCGAGAACTTTGTTTCCGCTCTTTCTGCAGTAGGAAAGCTTTCCGATGAGCATTCTGATGCGAAGATTCAGGAAGCCAAGGAACTGCGGGCGAAAGAAAGCTTGCTTTTGGGCATTGTCTTTGTCATTGTGATTCTTCTTTATGTTTTTGCGTTCCTGAAGTTGCAAAGAGATATTACCGGAAGAATCGGTACGGTTTCCAAGGCTATTAAAAGGATGCGCAGCGGTCACTTAAATATTGCTTTTAATAAGAAGTATATAGGAAGTGACGAGCTGGGAGAGATGGTGGACGACTTCTCTGCTCTGTCCGGGGAATTGAAGAAGATTATTACCGACATCTGCGGGGTTTTATCCGAGATGAGCAAAGGAAACTTTGCGGTACAGTCCATGGATGAAAATATGTATGTGGCGGATTATGCCAGCATTTTACAGTCCTATCGGGAAATCAACCAGAACTTGAAGAATGTTTTCGGCTCCATCAATCAGGTGGCGGCGGATGTAGAGTCCGGTTCCGAGCAGATTGCCAATGGTTCCGTGGCCCTTTCTCAGGGGGCTACAGAGCAGGCCTCCACCTTGGAGGAGTTAAGCGCCAGCATCTATGCTCTTTCCACAAGAATCAGTGCTCAGGCACAGAAGGCGGGCAATATAGAAAGCTATTTCGGAGAGGTTTCCGAGAAGATTTCCGATGAAAACCAGCAGATGGGTGAGATGCTCTTGGCTATGGAGGAAATCGAGGATAAGTCCAATCAGGTAGAGCGTATCATCAAGGCTATTGATGACATTGCTTTCCAGACCAATATTTTGGCATTAAATGCAGCAATCGAGGCAGCCAGAGCCGGTGTTTACGGTAAGGGCTTTGCCGTGGTAGCGGATGAGGTCAGAAACTTGGCAGGAAAGTCCGCGGATGCGGCGGCAGAGACCTCTGTTCTGATTGAGAGCACCATCAATGCGGTGAAGAAGGGGGTCAATATCGTGGATCACGCCGCAAAGACACTGGGAGACGTTATGGACGGCTCTGAGAAGAGTAAGGAAATGGTAAGCGAAATTGCCGGTTCCATGGTAACGGATGCGAAATCTATTTCTGAAGTAAGTAAGGGATTGGAAGAGGTTTCCAAGGTGGTACAGCAAAACAGTGCCACCTCCGAGGAAAGCTCCGCTTCCAGTCAGGATCTGAATGAGAATGCGGCTTCTCTGAAGGAGATGATTTCTCGCATTCAGGTTTAAAAATATCTTCTATATTAAATGACGGTATTTTGTGGAAAGAAATAGAGACAAGCTCCTCTTGGAAAAGAAGGGGAGTTTCCTCTTGGAAAAGAAGAGGAACTCTTTCATTCTGAACGAGTATCGCTCGCCTAGTGTGCGATATCTCCTTGGGCTTTAGAAAAATAAGAATATAGGGAGCCCTTAAAGAATAGAATGAAAAGAATAGAACGAAAAGAACAGGGGAAAAGGAGGAAAAGCCTTATTTTCCCTTGCTCTATTGGGAAAGGAGTGCATATGGAAAAAAGAATGGCAAAAAAAGAATAGACAAATTTTCTCGGCTTTTTTGGGGGAGAATTTGTCTATTTTCATGAGTAAAAATGTAAAGGGCAAGCAGCTTTTTTATAAATTAAGTTTTTCCTTCCTTTTCATAAGAAAATGCGAAGATTTTCAGGAAAAAAAGGGAAAAACAGAGGCTTGTCATTACGGAAACAGTTTGTTATAGTACCATGGATTTAATATTAAAAAAATCGTAAATTCAGTTCTTATGCTTATTTATCCTTCTTGAGGAAAAATAAGATTTTCCGAAAACCTCGGAAAGAGCTAAGAAGTGAATCCGCGTTTACAGTATTTAGGAGGAAAAAGGATGAACGTTTCAGATTTCATCAGTCCCTTATCATCTTGGAAGATTGGAAGTGTAGGGAGCATTGACCAGGGAACTCAGGTAGGAGGAACAGAAGGCGCAAGACTTTTTAAGGATGTGTTTCGTTCCGCCATTGACAATGTAAAGACCAGCCAGTTGGATGTGGAAAACAAACAGTATCTCCTGGCTACAGGACAATTATCCGATGCCCACAGCTTACCCATTGCGGAGGCGAAGGCGCAAATCAGCTTAGATTTATTGGTATCACTCAGAAACAAGGCGTTGGAAGGCTATAATGAATTGATGAAGATCAATTTATAAGGATCAGGAATAGGAGAGTTTGCAGGTGCAAAAGCTCAAGGAAATGTGGCAGAATCTGTCTGCTAAATCAAAAAAATTATTAGGCATCATTGCGGGAATTACCGTAGTGGTTATTGCCGTTGCCGTCTTCCTCTTGGCAAGAGGGCAGAAAACCGAATATCAGACTCTGTTCTCTTCCTTAAGTCAGGGAGAGGCTCAGCAGATTGTTTCTCTTTTGCAGGAACAGAATGTCCCCTATCTCTATGACGGAAAGTCCGGAGCCTTAAAGGTGCCCTCCGAGTCTGTGGATACCTTAAGAGCACAGCTTTTGTCCAAGGGCTACCCGAAGTCGGGATTTGCTTACGATATGTATATCGGAAACTCCGGTCTTATGACCACCGAGTCCGATAAAAAACAATATACCCTGTATGATTTACAGGATCGTTTGGGGGCGACCATTCGCCTCTTTGACGGGGTGCGGGACGCCAAGGTGACAATCGCCGAGGGTACGGACCAGACCTACGCTATTGAAGAGGACAATCCCGTACAGGCCAGTGCCAGTGTGGTGGTGACCATGGAGGAGGGACAGAGTCTTTCCGAAAAGAATGCGGAAGCCATTAAAAACCTTATTGCAAGGTCGGTAAAGGGAATGAACTTTACCAATGTTTCCGTATTTGATGCAGGTACCATGGAAGAGGTGGCAGCAGACGCAGGAGACAGTGCCAGCGGCTCCGGAACCAGCATGGCAAACCTGACCACCACGGTGGAAAACAATATTGCCAACAATATTAAACGGGTTTTGGGAAAGATTTACGGAGGAGAAAACCTGGCGGTTTCCGTAAAGGGAACCCTGAATATGGCGAAGCTGATTCAGGAGAACACCCAGTACACCGTACCGGAAAAAACGGAAGCAACAGATAAAAGAGGCTTACTGAGCAATGAGGAGGTGGCCGGGGAAAATGCCGGAAACAGCGGAGAAAACGCTGCCGGTGTTGCCGGGGCGGATGCCAATGCGGATACCCCAAGATACACCACCCAAAACGGAACAGCCCAGACTACGGATAATTATTCCAACTCCAGTGCTACCAGAGAGTGGCTTTACAATGTGCTAAAGGAGCAAAAAGAAATTGCTCCCGGTGTTTTGGAGGATGCTTCCGTGGCGATTGTCATCAATACGGATGACAACAGTATTCCGGAAAGCGATTTGATTAACCTGGTGGCGGATGCTGCGGGAATCAAGCGGGATGAGGCGGCGGATAAGATTACTATTCTTCGTTCTCTGAATAAGACCGCGGTACAACAGACTACAGAGGAGAAGAAGCCGGCAGAAGAGCCTAAGACTCTCCTGAACCAGTTCCCGTTGTGGGCACTGATCGGAGCGGCAGTATCCGCATTCTTACTGATTTTGATTCTGTTGATTTTGATTCTTCGTGGAAGAAAGAAGAAGAAGCTGAAGAAGTTGGCACAGGAAGAAATGGAAAATGCAGCAGCACTCAGTGTAGAGCAGCCTACGGATGAAATTACACCGGTAGAGGAAATTGATGAAGATGAGCTGACTGCTGAGGGCAAGATGGCTCACGGCATGAAGCTGAAGAAGAGTATCGGCGAATTTACGGATCAGAACCCGCAGGTAGTGGCAAAGCTTATTCAAAGCTGGATGAGAGAAGAGGAGCAAAACCTTGGCAGAAAACAGCACAGATCAACAAGAAAAACAAGCTAATCCCATCGATGAAAATCAGGACTTTGTCCCAAAGCTTACAGGAAAACAAAAAGCTGCCCTTGTGGTGGTGTCCCTGGGCTCCGATCGTGCCTCCCAGATCTACAAGTATTTGGGAGAGCATGACATCGAGGAGTTAACCTTTGAGGTGGCGAAAATGGGAAAAACCACCAACTCTATGGTGGAGACAACCTTGGATCAGTTCTATCGTCTTTGTCTTACCCATAAGATGATGACAGACGGCGGAATGGACTATGCCAAGGCGGTTTTGGAAAAGGCCTTCGGAGAATCCGCGGCCAAATCCCTTTTGGACAGAGTTTCCCAGACCTTGGCTTCCAAGCCCTTTAACTTCTTTGCAAAGGGAGATCCCAAGGCATTGTTATCCCTACTTCAAAACGAGCGCCCTCAGGTTATCGCCCTGATTCTTTCCTATATGGAGTCTGAGCAGGCAGCCCAGATTTTGGAGAACCTGCAGGAGGCAAAGCGCATTCCTACGGTTATGGCTATGGCAAAGATGGACAGAGTTTCTCCGGAAGCCATTTCCATCGTGGAAGAAGAGATGAAGCGGAAGTTCGATACCATTATCACCAGTGAGGACAATATGAACCTGGGCGGTATTGACTTCGTAGCGGATGTGATGAACCACATTGACAGAAGTAATGAAAAGAAGATTTTCGACGAGTTGGATGTTACCGACCCGGATCTTTCTGCGGATATCAAGGACAAGATGTTTGTCTTCGAGGATATCCTCACCATGGACGATCGTTCTGTACAGAGATTTATCCGGGATTGTGACTCCAAGGATGTGGTATTCGCCTTGAAGACCGCAAATGAAGAGATGAAGCAGATCTTCTTCAACAACATGTCCAAGCGTATGGCGGAAACGGTTAAGAGTGATATGGAGAACTCCAGAAATGTCCGCTTGAAGGATGTGGAAGAGGCACAGCAGCGTATTGTTAACCTGATTCGTCTCTTAGAGGATAAGGGAGAGGTAATCATTAATAAGGGAGGCGATGAAGACAATGTTCTCGTCTAAAAAAGTGATTCGCTCGGCTAGCAATAGCCAGCTTTCCTCCTTTTTAGAGAGCTTGGAAGAGCCGGAAGAGATTCAAGAGGAGGAAATGGAAGAATTTGCTTCCTCCGAAGATAAAGAAGAGGAGGAAGAGCCGGAAGATGCTCTTCCTCTTCCGGAAACAAAGGCAGAGGACCCCTACCATGAGACCTTGCTGCATTTGGCTTTGGAAAAAGCCCAGAGAATTATGGATGCGGCGGAAAAGGAAGCTAAGCTTTTAAAGGAAAAGGCGGAGGAAGAGGGTTATCAGGCCGGCTTTCAAAAGGGCTTAGAGGCAGGAAAGGCGGAGGCCGAGGAGAAGGTAATGGAAGAGCATGCGGAGGAAATGGAAAATTTCCGAATGGACATGAACCGATGCCTTCGTATGGTGGAGGATGCGAAAATGGAGCGCCTTTATCGCTATATGGATGAGTTAAAGGATGTGGCCATTGCGGTGGCGGAAAAGGTTATTCTGGTAAGCCTCCGTTCCTCCGGAGAAGTTATTCGAAGAATGATTTTAAAAGAGGCGGAACGTATCAAGAAGACTGCATGGCTAAAAATACATATTGACCGTCTGGATTATGAAATGCTGGTGGAGACTGACGGAGATGTGGCCAATGAATTAAGCCAGATTTCCGATAACATCAAGTTTGTGATTGTGGAGAAGGAGGAGCCGGGAAAATTGATTCTGGAAACTCCGGATGAGATTGTGGATGCCAGCATCGACACCCAGATGGAAAATTTGCGAGAGAGATTGGGACGATTGGATGCCCAAGAGAGTGAGTAAGGAATGTATGAAAATATTCTTTCCACGATTAAAAAGATGGATACCGTGGAGAATATCGGCAAAATTGAGAATATCGTAGGAATGTCTATGGAAGCCTCCGGTACCGGAAAGTCCAGTATCGGAGATATTTGCATGATTTATAGTGATGAGACGGAAAGCCAGGTGGCCGCGGAAGTCGTGGGCTTCAAGGGAGACCGGGTACAGCTTATGACCTATAAGACCTCTGTGGGCATTACATCAGGCGCCTTTGTACGGAATACAAGAAGGCGCCTTCGTGTTCCTGTGGGGGATTTTTTGAAGGGCAGAATCATTGATGCCCAGGGAAATCCCATGGATGGGGGGGAACCCTTTCCGGAGAGCGATTTCTATACCGTGAACAATTCCTATATGAACCCTTTGGATAGACCGCCTATTCGAGAGAGATTACACTTCGGAATTAAGGCCATTGACGGCTTAAACACCGTAGGTAAGGGACAGCGTATCGGCATCTTCGCCGGATCCGGAGTCGGTAAGTCCACTCTGATGGGCATGATTGCCAGAAATGTTAAAACCGACATTAACGTCATCGCCCTTGTGGGAGAGCGTGGACGAGAAATTTTAGAATTCGTGGAAAAGGATATGGGAGAAGAGGGAATGAAGCGTACCGTACTGGTGGTGGCAACCTCCGACCAGCCTGCCATGCTTCGTTTAAAAGCCCCACTTGTGGCCACAACCATTGCGGAATATTTCCGGGACAGGGGCATGGATGTGCTTTTAATGATGGACTCCTTGACCCGTTTTGCCATGGCCCAAAGAGAAATAGGTCTGGCCACCGGAGAACCTCCTATCGCAAGAGGCTATACTCCCTCGATTTATGCGGAATTCCCCCGTTTACTGGAGCGGGCGGGCGCCTTTAAGAAGGGCTCCATCACCGGCGTTTATACCGTGCTGGTGGAAGGAGACGACACCAACGAGCCCATTGCGGATACGGTCCGCGGTATCTTGGACGGACATATTGTGCTGTCCCGTGCACTGGCTGCGGAAAACCATTATCCTGCTATCGACATCGGGATGAGCATCTCCCGATTGATGGCGGAGCTGGTATCTCAGGAGCATAAAAAATATGCCAGCAGAATGAGAAATACTCTGGGACTTTACCAAAAAAATGCGGATCTTATCGCTATCGGTGCTTATAAAAAGGGCACGGATCCCAAGCTGGATGAGGCTGTAGATAAGTACCCCGCCATCAATGATTTCTTGATGCAGGGAACAGGAGAAGCATTTTCTTACGAAGATACGGTTATGCAAATGAAGGAAATTACCGATATTGGATAAGGCAATTAAATTTTAAGATGCAGAAAGGCGGGAACCAAATTGAAAAAATTCAAGTACAGTTTGGAAACAGTCTATCAATTTAAGCTTCAAGTCTTAGACAAGGTGAAGGAAGAGTATGCCATTAAGCAGCAGGAAGTTTTGAATCAGCAAAGTCTGATTAATCGCCTTCAGGAAGAGTTGTTTCACTACGAAGAGGAATTTGAGCGGGTGAAGCAGGAAGGCGCTTCCATTGAAACCATTATGATGTATGTCAATGGCATCGAGCGAATGGAAAAACGTATAGGGAAAGAGAAAGATGAGCTTATCCGACGTACCGTTATTGCCGAAGAAAAGAAGAGAGAGGTGATTAAGGCCAACGTAGACACCAATGCCTTCGAGAAACTTAAGGAGAAAAAGCTTGAGGAGTATCGTGTTCAAGGACAGAAGGCAGAGGAACAGTTTATCGAGGAATTCGTCTCTCACGCAATGAAGGCATAGGTACAGGAGAGTATATGGCAGAGATGACAATTCAAAAAAGTCAAGCCTTTCCCGTTGGAAAAGACTTAAACAAGGGGAAGTCTTCAGAGGACAGCAATAAAGCTTCCCTTGACTTTAATGCGTTTCTTCGCTCCTCCAAAGAGGATACAGTGAAGAATGAGGGAGACAGAAAGAGCAAATCCCAAGAAAACAGTGAGAAAAAAACAGAACAGAACAGTATAGAAAAAGACCCGAAGGAAGCAAAGCTTCAAAAGGGAGAGAAGAAGACAGAAAAGAAAGAGACAAAGACCGAGGAGCAGGACAGCTTACAGGGAGAGAAGGCGGCAAGCCTGGTTTCCGAAAAGCAGATTCTATTCCAAAAAGATCAGTTGATGGCAGACATCAAGATTGCCGGAGAGGAAGGTGCTGTTGATGCGGTTTCCGACCTTACGGCAGTAGCTGAACCGGTATCCATTCCGCTTACAGAAGAGAGCGCGCTTGTTACCGCTCTTCCTGAAGTAAAGGAAGAGACTCCGGCCTTAGCGGGAAATACAAGAAAAAAGGATTTTTCCGATTTCTTACAGGAAGATTCTAAGGATGCAAAAGACGCTAAGACTGTAGAGCTCAAAGAAGGAGCTTCCCTAGTGGAGGGCAAGTCCCTTGTGGAAGCGTCTAAGGAGGAAAATATCATTCCTTCTCAGCGTTTGGAAGAGAAGATTTCTCAAAGAGCAGAAGAGAAGAAGTCCGGAAAAGAGGAAAAGCTCGACAAAGTGGATGAGCATGTCGGACAACAGATTTCCTTACCGGGAAGTCAGGAAAAGCTTTCAGAGTCGGTTAAAGCACCAGTTCGGGAAGAAGCCGTGTTACATAGCTCGGAAGCGAAGCTTCCGGAGGATGTGGCGGAGTTCTTATCCAATAAGGCGGAACTTCAGCATGGCGAAATTAAGATTGAGTTAGAACCCAGAAATCTTGGACAAATTACCGTAAAAGTCAACTACAGCGGCGCTAAGGCAAATATTGTCATTACCGCGGAAAATCCCAAGACCTTACATCTTTTACAGACCGGTGCTGAGGATATGGGAAGAATCCTGGAGCAAAAAACAGGAGAACTCACCAAGATTGTGGTACAGGAGGAGCAGCATGCTCCGAGTTTCCAACAGCAGGGACAATCCAATTCCGAGAACAAAGAGGAAGCGGAGCGTCGGCAGAGGGAACAGCAGGAACGGGCGCAGCAGGACAAGGCAGAAGGCTTCCTGCAAAGAATGCGTTTAGGACTAGCCCAATAAGGAGAAGATATGGCAGAAATTCAAGGTGTTTCTTCCGCAACCAGTCCCTATGAAAAGGCGACTTACAGTGCGAAGTCAAATGATAAAAATACATTATCCATCGAGAGCTACTTTAAGCTCTTGTCCGCCCAGCTTGCAAACCAGGACATGACCAGTCCTATGGACAACAGCGAGATGATGGCGCAGATGACACAGATGGCCATGGTACAAAGCTTAGGAACCATGACCACCAATATGAAGCAGGAAATGGCTTTGACCAAAACCAGCTATTTGGCAGGTTTAATCGGTAAGGAGGTTTCCGCAAAGGTTCCGGAGGCGGAGCAAAAAGCAAATCCCAATGGGGCTAAGGAAAAATCCGGCGTTATTGCTTCCGTAAACCTTACAGGAGATGAACCCAGCTTCCGTTTACAGGGAGATGTGACAGACTATCCTTTGGAAAGTCTTTTGATGGTACGTCAGGCAGGAGCTGCTTCGGCAAGCTCTACTACCGGCTCTGATGTAACTGCTCCCGGCGCAAGCACAGGCACAACAGCACCCGGCGCAAGTACAACAGCACCCGGTGCAACAAGCTCCACAAGCGGCACCTCAGCCGGCACTTCCGCAGCAACAGCAGGAAGTGCTACAGCGACACCTGCAGCTTCTGCTGCCGGTGCAAGTGCAGCAGGAACAACAGGCAGTGCCTCTACAGCAAGCCCTGCAACAGGCAGCGCTTCGGCATCAAGCACAACAGGAACAGCAGCTACAGCCGGAACAGCTACTACAGCTGCTACAGCAACAACAGGAACAACAGCCGGCGCCAATCCGGCAGGAAGCTCCGTTCCCCCTGCGGTAGCATCAAGCAGTGCCAGCTCCTCCGAGGTAGGCCCCCATGTGGCTATCCTTGAAAGAGAAGCGGCAGCTCACTCTGCAAGTAATTAAAATTAAAATTTAATTTTTATTTCTTTTATAGATTTGAGAAACTTAGCCGATAATAAGGAGTAAGTTTCAAATGCGCAAAAAGCGCCATTCATTTTTTCAAACTCACCAGTTGAGGAAAGGACAAGAATATATGTTAAGAGCAATGGATTCTGCAGTAGCAGGTTTGAGAGCACATCAGAACAAGTTAGACGTTATCGGTAACAACATCGCCAATGTTAACACTTTCGGATTTAAGTCTCAGGGATATAGCTTTAAGGATACAATGTATCAGACATCCAGTACTTCTTCAGGAGGAAAGCAGGAGGCCAGCGGTAATGCTACCATCGGTGGTGCAAACCCCGCTCAGTACGGATACGGTTCCTTAACCGGATCAATTGCCACTGACTTTACTTCCAGTACACCATCCTATGTGGGAGGCTTCAATGCTTCCATCAACGGATCCGGATTCTTTGTAACCAGCGCATCCAATAAGGAAGTTACCCTGGATCCCGCAAATACAAAGACCACAACCGCAGAGATGAAGAAGAACAACTTCGCATACACCCGTGTAGGTCAGTTCTCTGTAGATGCAAACGGATATATCGTAGACGCAAACCACAACTTCGTATACGGTTTCCAGCCTGACTCTTTGACAGAGCCTACCAAGTACGGAGACGGCGGAAAGAAGCTGGTTGCCCTTCGTGCACCTGCAGCTGACAATACCGGAGCGGTAGCTTTAACCGGTAGCCCTGTATTTACAGGTTTTGCAGCACAGCTGAAGTCCGTAGAAATCGGTGCAGACGGAATTGTTAAGGGAATTATCGATAACAAGACTCCGGGAACCGGTGGAGCACCTGCACAGGTTACCTCCACATCCATCGTTTTAGGAAAGGTAGCAGTTGCTTCCTTCCAGAACCAGGAAGGTTTGACTAAGGCAGGAAACAACACCTTTAATGCAGGAGTCGGAGATAACACAGGATACATTTCCGCAACCATGCCCGGTGAGGGTTCCACCCCTACCTTGATGGCCGGATATTTGGAAGCATCCAACGTTGACTTGGCAAAGGAATTCTCTGACATGATTACCACCCAGAGAGGTTTCCAGGCTAACTCCAAGATCATTACCGTATCTGATGAAGTTCTTCAGGAACTGGTAAATATGAAGAGATAAAACATAAGCTAAGGCTTTCCTGAGTTGGAAAACAGAATAGATTGCTTCTGAAAAGAAGAAAAATCCGTTTCCAACAAAGGAAGGCTTCTGCTGTGTAAGTAGACGAAAGGAGGAAATCATGATACGCCTAACAAAATTAAACGGGGAAGAAGTGTTTTTGAATTATTTTCAAATCCTTTACATTCGCCGCATTCCGGAAACCAAGGTAAAGCTGGCAAACGGAGATTTCTATCTGGTAAGAGATAGTGTGGAGTCAATTATTGAACAGGTTCAGGGTTTCCTAAGAAAGTGTCTTACTTTTGAGGATAAATTTCATGAGGGAGAAGACGTACATGAAATTAAGGGGAAAGAAAGAGAAGCTTAGGAAGAGCGTTTAGGAAGCAAGGAGGCTAGTCAATAAGTATGGACATTTCAATGCTGTTAGGCTGGATTATCGCTATTGCCTTAATCATTAGTGGTATTACCATGCCGAAGTTGGGGAACTTCTGGGACGCACCCAGTGCCCTGATCGTAGTTGGAGGAACAATAGCGGCGTTAATCGCATGCTACCCATTCCGAATCATTAAGGAAATTCCGAAGCATATCGGAATCTGCTTTCGAGGAGGAAAAAAATATAATGTACCGCAAACCGTGGATGCACTTGTGGATTTGGCTTTGATTGCCAGACAGAGCGGTTTGCTGGCTTTGGAAGAAAAGGCGGAAGAAATCAAGGAGCCCTTCTTTAAACAAGCCGTAGTCATGATTGTAGATGCCAATGATCCGGATAAGGTACGTGCCTCTCTGGAACATCAGGTAGAAGATATGATGACCAGACATGAAGAAGCGAAAGGTCTTTATGTTAAGGGATCCGCTCTGGCGCCGGCCTTCGGTATGATCGGAACCCTGGTAGGTCTGGTAAACATGTTAAAGGGTATGGACCTTTCCGGTTCCGGCGGCGGAGCCAGTACCCTGGGACAGGACATGGGTGTAGCCTTAATCACCACCTTCTACGGTTCTGCCTTGAGTAACGTGCTTTTCCACCCCATTGCCCAGAAGCTAACCATCAAGGACAATGAAGAGGTTTTATACTGCTCCATTATTATCGAAGGTGTTATCGCCATTCAGTCCGGAGATAACCCTAAGGTTATCCGGGAAAGACTTTTGGCTTCCCTTGCCCAGAAGCAGCAGAAGAAGCTTTTGGCTAAGGCCGGAGCGGCAGGCGGAGATGCCGGAGGAGGAGATAAGTAATGAAGAAACGAGGTGGAGGAGACGAAGGTGGATCCTGGATGGACACCTACGGGGATCTGGTTACTCTCTTAATGACCTTCTTCGTGCTTCTTTACTCCATGTCCAGTATCGACTCGGCAAAGTGGGATGTGTTTGTACGTTCCATTTTCCCGAATGGACGCCCGGGAGATAAGTCGGCGGAGCAGATTATTATTAACGGTCAGGCCACTGATAAGGATGAGCCTGCCGGAGAAATAGGAGACAGCGGAGCCCCGGAAAATACGGTGGATCAGAATAATATCAATGAATTGTATCTGCAGATTGCCCAAGCTTTGAATGGGGCAGGTATTGACGGCGTTGAAGTTTCCCGTGGACAAGATTACACCTTTGTGGTATTTAAAGATAAGGCATTTTTTGCCGGAGACAGTTCTGTAATTACTCCACAAGGACAGGAGACTTTATCCATATTTTGTGATACTATAGCACCGGATGCAGATAAGCTGTCTCAGGTCAATATTATGGGTCATACCGCTCAGGCGGATCCGGAGAGAGCCAATAATCCGAGAAACGATAGAATCTTGTCGGTTATGCGTGCGGCGGAGGTTTGTCTCTTTATTCAGGGAAGAGGAATTATCTCCCCGGATAAGCTGGTCAGCATCGGTTACGGACAGTTCCATCCTATAGCGGACAACGCTACATCGGAGGGAAGATCCAAGAATCGAAGAGTAGAAATTTTGCTTATTGACGAAGGCGCGGAAATCCGTAATATTAATGAGTACTTCGAGGAGTACTACAGCGGAGCCAATGCGGACAAAACCATCGTTACCGATGGTGTGCCGGAGAACATTCATGCCGAGGAAGCCGGTGCAGCAGCTCCTGCAGAAGGAGCGGCGGCAGAAGCTGCAAATTCGGCAGAGGGAGCTGCTCCCGCCGGAGAAGGAAGTCCCGCAGCCGGGGCGGACAGCGCAGGCGCTGCAGAGGGTGCGGCAAGCACAGGATCCGAGGCAGGCGGCCAACAGGCCATGGCCAAAGAAAAGACACCGCAGGTTGCCGGTGTTTCCCGAGAAATTCCCGGGGAAAAGGAAGAGAACAGTATTGCAGGAAACATCAAAAAAATACTGGGAGACTTCTTGAAAGGACTTGGAGGAAAAGCTAAGTCTTAATCCCTTAGCAGGGCTAAGGGAGTATGAGAAAGGGGTTATGTAAGAAAAGCGCGATTTTCTTACAGTAGGAAGAAGAAGAGGTTATTGAATGGCAGACGTCTTATCCCAAAGCCAAATTGATGCGCTTCTGAAATCCATGCAGGACGGACCACCCAAAGAAGAAAAGGTGGAAGAAAAACCTGCAGAGGTTTTGGAATCAAAGAAAGAAGAAGTGCAGAAGGAAGAAGAAACGTATAGCAAATACGACTTCTACAGTCCGAGAAAGTTCACCAAAGATAAAATTCGATTATTGAGGAGTATCTTCGATAACTATGCAAGAATTTTAACATCTCAGGTGAATGGTATTTTCCGTACCATGACGGACATTACGGTTTTAGAGTTAAGAGAGACTAGATACTACGAATATGTCAATGCCTTCCATGAAAATGACTGTATGACGATAGTAGACACCTATGTGCAGGATAAGGGAAAGAGCAATGTGCCCATGATGAGTTATATCTCACCGGGACTTACCCTGACTCTGGTAAGCCACATGCTGGGAGGAAGTGATACTGTTATTAAGACGGAAGATGATTATCGTTATACCGATGTGGAGATGGCTCTGTACAAGAGAATCATGGAATACATCGTCCATGCCTTGGGAGACGGTTTCAGCAATTATATTAACGCAGAGTTTAAGATTGCAAAGATAGAAACCAACCCCTCCATGGTACAGGAAGTAGGATTGGATGAAACCGTAGTGCTGGCAGTGATGAATGTGGATATTTCCGGTTTAGCCATGGAAAGAATCCGAATCTGTCTTCCCGGAACCCTTCTGGAACATATGTTTAAGATTATTGATAACCGGAAACATCTGGCCAGAGGCTTTGCTTACGAGAATAATCAAGATACCATTATGGAACATTTGAAGGCTTCCAGCTTCCCGATGACAGGACAGCTTGGCGTTGTCAAGTTGGACATTGAAGATCTCTATCATTTAAAGGTGGGGGATGTCATTGACTTAAACAAGGCGAAGAATTCCGCTGTCAAGCTTTATGTAGGAAGACAGCCCTGGTTTACCGGAAAGATGGGAGTATATAAGAAAAACATTGCCATTCGGATTGAAGACCGAATCATCCAAAAGGAAGATAAGGCGATGGAAGCACTTTCCGACGGGGTAACGAAGGAAGGGGAAACGGAAGAAATTCCGGAAGAAGAAATTTCACCGATGAATGTGATGGCACAAGACATTCAGGATTTACTGGATCCGGAGCCTTCTCTGGATGATGAGGAATAAACTGGTCTTAAGGCAGGAAACTGCCATAGAGATATAAAAAAAGCTTAGTATAAGGATAGGAGAAACGAAGATGGCAAAGATTTTGTTAGTAGATGATGCAGCGTTCATGCGAATGATGGTAAAGAACTCCCTTACAAAGGGCGGCTTTGCTGATTGCACCTTCGTGGAAGCACAGGATGGCATGGAAGCAGTAAAGAAGTTTGAAGAAGAGAATCCTGATCTTGTGATCATGGACATTACCATGCCCAACATGGATGGATTGCAGGCTCTGAAGAAGATTAGAGAAGCACATCCGGATGCGAAGGTTGTAATGTGTACCGCGATGGGACAGGAAAGCATGGTAGTGGATGCAATTAAGTCCGGAGCAAAGGACTTCGTTGTAAAGCCCTTTAATGCAGAGAGAATTACCTCCACCGTTAAGAACATCTTGGGTGGCTAAAAGAGAGTAGAGGAAGAACATGTCATTTTTAAATTCATTCGATATTAGTGCATCAGGGATGAGCGCTCAGAGAGTCAGAATGGACATTGCGGCAGAGAATATTGCCAATGTGGATACCACCAGAACAGAAGCAGGCGGTGCTTACAAAAGAAAAGATGTAGTGCTGGAAAGCTTTGGAGAACGTTCCTTCCAACAGGCCCTTCGAAATGCGCAAAATGGCAAGGGCTTCCGGGGACAGCATGCGGGAGTTCGTGTTCAGGGGGTCATTACCGATGATCGGGAGATGAAGAGGGTCTATAACCCAAATCACCCTGATGCGGATGCCCAGGGCTATGTAAACTACCCCAATGTGGATATTTTGAAGGAGACGGTGGACTCCATGTCTGCCACTCGTTCTTATGAAGCCAATGTTACCGCTTTAAATGCCATGAAGACCATGGCACAAAGAGCGCTGGACATCGGTAAGTAAGAAGGGGCGATAGGAACAGGAAACTGAGAATTAAAGGAGTAAGTTAGATGGGTGCGAATAGCTTCAATGAAATGGAAATCGATGCCATAGGCGAGATTATGAATATCAGCCTTGGGGCGTCAGCAACGGCAATATCCACTCTTCTTGGCACTAAAGTTAATATTACTACTCCTGTTGTGCAGGTGAAAAACAAAGAAAACTTTGAGTTTCGGGAATTAGAGCCGGCAATAGGAGTTGAGATTGCATACGTTCAAGGAATTGATGGCAGAAACATCATGATGTTTTCCCGGAACGACGTTCGTATCATCGTTTCCATGATGATGGGTGCGGAGATTCCGGAAGATGAATTCGTCATGGACGAAATCAACGCCAGTGCGATTCGTGAGGCAATGAACCAGATGATGGGAGCTTCGGCTACCGCTCTTTCTGAGTTTTTGGGAACAACCGTAGATATTTCTACCCCCATTTCTTACGAAATCACAGACGGCGCTGCATTTAAAGACAAGTATTTCGAAGGGGCTGAGGAGAATGTTGTTATCCGCTTCACCCTGGAAATCGAAGATAACTTAAAGAGTGAATTCTTAAATATCATGTCTGTGGATCTGGTAAAGAAGCTTTTAAAGCCCTTTACTGCCCAGTTTGGTATGGGAGAAGAGGAAGAGGATGAGGTGGTTGCCAGTAGTGAGGAAGCTGTATCGCCTCAAGTAGAAGAGCCTGTAGCGGAAGCACCGGCTGCAGAAGCAGTAGAAGCGCCTGCGGCAGAGGAAGCTCCGATGCCTGCAAAGTCCGGTCCTATCGACCAGGCTACGGCAGATGCTTTATTGGCTAGCTTACTGGCAGAGCAAAACGGAGAGGGAGCCTCTGAAGCGACACCCGCTCCTGCAGCAGAGCCTACACCTGCTCCGGAACCCGTAGCGGCAGCACCTGCACCGGCTCCGGAAGCGGCAACAACGCCTGCACCACAGCCTGTAGCGGCTCCACAGCCTGCACCGGCTCAGATGGCTCCCCAGATGATGGCTATGCCCCAGGGTGTGGCTTATCAGGATCCTCTCACCTTGCAGCTTTTAAACCAGATGCAACAGTCTCAGACCCAGATGCTGGAGCTGATTCGGGATATTCAGGGAGGAAAGAATAAGGAAGCGAAATCTTCCGAGCCATCTTTGATTAAACCTTTAAATTCCAGAGAATTCGAGAATGAGGGTGGAGAAGCGGGAGAAAATCCTGATAACAGAGAAATGCTGATGAAGGTACCTTTAGAGATTTCCGTAGAAATCGGAAGGACCAGAAAGCTGGTAAAGGATATCTTAGACTTTACCCAGGGTTCTCTGGTGGTTCTGGACAAGATGGCAGGAGAGCAGGCAGACCTCTACGTAAACGGAGAGTGCATTGCCAGAGGAGACATCGTAGTTGTAGAAGAAAACTTCGGTATTCGTATCACCGAGATTTTGAAGAAAGACATTAATCAGGAGAGCCTATAATGTTTCAACAGGATATCATCTCCCTTGTGTCCGGTTTTTTACTCTTCTGTCTCTTCCTTTTAGGAGCTTGGGCTCTACATCGTTTTATCGGAAAGTACGGAAGAATGTTCCAAAAAAGTCGATACATGCAAGTGGTTGACCATATACAGGTATCTCAGGACAGACAGCTGTTTATCCTTCGTTTAGAGAAGGAGAACCGCTGTCTCCTTGTGGCGTCAGGACCTGAAGGAATGAGACTCATTACCGAATTGCAGGAAGACTATGAGGGAGAGAATCCCTTAGGGAACGGAGAAAGCTTTCTTTCCGTATTTCAAAAGGAAGGGGCAAAGCTTTTACAGAAGAAGCTGCAAGGAAAGAATGCCGGTGCATGGAATGGGGAAGAGGAGAAAGCTTCCGCTTCCGATTTGGATAGTGAGGTATAAGGATGAATGAATTATTGTCAGGATTAAATGGAGGATCCGTTCCTACCCTGGAACTGATCTATTTATTAACCCTTGTGGCTTTACTGCCTTCCATTGTGATTATGATGACTTCTTTTACCAGAATCATCATCATTTTATCCTTTACCAGAAATGCCATGGGTGTGCAGCAAACCCCTCCCAACATGGTTTTGGCGGGGATTGCTTTCTTTTTGACCCTCTACATCATGAGCCCCACCTTGAACAAAATTAATACGGAGGCTTATGAACCTTATAAGAATGGGACGGTCACGCAGGAAGAAGCTTTAAACATTATGGGAAAAGATATGAAAGAGTTTATGCTTCGGAATACGGAAAAGGCCACATTGGATCGTTTTGTAGCCATGAGTAAGGTGGAACTGCAAAAGGATCCTAAGGATTATCCCTTAACCGTGGTGACCCCGGCATTTATGACTTCGGAGCTAAAAAGAGGCTTTACTGCCGGCTTTTTGATTTATCTGCCCTTCCTCTTAATTGACGTGGTAGTATCCACCACCCTGATGGCTATGGGTATGGTAATGTTACCTCCGGCCATGGTGTCTATGCCCTTTAAGCTTTTGCTTTTTATTACCGTAGATGGATGGAACCTGCTTTTTTCCAGTGTGGTCAGCAGTTTCCGATAGGGAAAGGGGAAGAAAATGCTGGATAGTGCGGAAATTTTAGATATTATGAACCAAACCTTTATGCTGTCCCTAAGGATTGCCATGCCCTTCCTTTTGGTGAGCATGATTTTGGGCATCGTGATTGCCATCTTTCAGGCGGCAACCTCCATCAATGAGCAGACCCTGACCTTTGTCCCGAAGCTTATTGCCATTATTATCATGATGACGGTTTTGGGAGGAACCCTCTTAAAGACCATGCAGGATTTCTTTACCATGATTATGAAAATGGTGGCAGGAGGATAATATGCTGGTCTTATTTTCCTTTATTGTCATGCGAATGACAGGGGCCATTGCCTTTAATCCTGTCTTTGGAAGAACGGATTATCCCCGTCGTGCCAGGGCAGCTTTGATTTTTATGCTTTCCGCCATTTGCTATGTGCATATCGGCGGGGAGCTTCATCATATGCCGGGAAGTATTCTGGAGTATGGATTTATGCTTTTAAAGGAGCTTTTCGTAGGCTTCTGTCTGGGCTTTGCCATGGAGCTGGCCTTTACCTGCCTGCGTTTTGCCACATCCATTATGGACTTTTCCATGGGCTTAAACATGGCCCAGGTTTTCGACCCTCAAAGCGGATCCCAGGCTACGGTGAGTACGGGACTTTTCTACGGTTTTATGATGCTTTTGTTTTTTTCCATGGACGGGCATCTGCGTTTTTTGGAGCTTTTGTTCCAAACCATTGACACCCATCCCTTTGGAGGAATTTCCATCAAGCTTTTATTGATGCCGAAGCTGATGCTTTCCCTCTTTGTGGCTTCCATGAAGATGGGCTTGGAGCTGGCCTTCCCAATTATGGGCTTGGAGCTGATGTCCGAGATTGCTTTGGGTATTCTTATGCGTATAATTCCCCAGATTAACATTTTCGCGGTGAACTTCCAGCTGAAAATTATTCTGGGCTTTTCCATGCTTTACTTCCTTTTGATTCCCATTACGGATAAGATGAAGGACTTTATAGCATTTGCCTTTGAGAGTCTGAATAAGGTCATGGGATTGCTTTAGAAAAAAGTGGAAAAGGGCTCGAAAATTTAAGAATCCGTAAAATAGCAAGAGAAACAGCCAAGTTTAAGCAGAGGAAAAAATAGCCTAAAATCAGAAGAATTGAAATAATGAATATTTTTAATTTTTCTTTTGATTTTTCAGGGGAAAAGCATAAGCTGAATTAAAAAAAACTTAAAAACTAGTGAAATTGCCTATAGACGAATTGAAATGCATTAGCTAAACTCATCAAGATGTAAAAGAATAGGAATACTGGGGAAAGAGAGGGTTAACAGTGGCAGACGGCGACAAGACCGAAGCGCCTTCCGAAAAAAAGCGAAGTGACGCCAGAAAGGAAGGTAATGTTTTTCAAAGTAAAGACATTGTCACTGTAGCGGTTTTATTCGGCGTGTTTTATGCTGTCCGCTTTATGATGCCCTTCATCTATAAGGATTTGAGGAATTTTCTTTCCTATATTTTAGAACTTTTGGATGAGCCCAGCCCCATTTCCAATAAGCTGTACCTGCGCTTCACCTGGCTTTTTGTGAAGTCCGCCATGCCTTTGCTGCTGGTGACGATGTTCCTTGGTGTAATAGCCAGCCTGGTACAGACCAGATTCAACATCAGTTTTAAATTATTAACGCCTAAGTTTTCCAAGCTAAACCCCATGCAGGGCTTAGGAAGGATTTTTTCCAAAAAAAATGTAGTGGAATTATTGAAGAATATTTTGAAAATTATTATTCTCATTAATTTTCTCTATTCCATCATTAAGGCGGATATCATTCCCATTGCCAAGATGGTACACATGGACATTCAAAATTCCAGTCTGGCCTTGGTGTCCATGATGTTTGACTTGATTACCAGAGTTTGCGGAGTCTTTTTGATTATTGCCCTTTTCGACTTTATGTATCAGAAGTGGGAATATGAAAATAACTTAAAGATGACCAAGCAGGAAGTAAAAGATGAGTACAAGATGCTGGAAGGTAATCCGGAAATCAAGGGAAGAATGAAGCAGCAAATGCGTGCCAGAGCCAACCAGCGAATGATGCAGCAGGTTCCGGACGCGGATGTTATTATTCGAAACCCGGAGCACTTGGCCATTGCCATAAAGTATGATCCGGACAAAAACACCGCTCCGGTGGTTTTGGCGAAGGGACAGGATGAATTGGCCCTTCGAATTGTGGCCGTAGGAGAGGCCAATGGGGTAACGGCCATTGAAAACAAGCCTCTTGCCCGGGCAATGTATCCTCTTTGTCATGTGGGCAAAGAAATCCCCGGGGATTTTTACGGGGCTGTAGCGGAAATCTTAGTGTATATCTATCAGAAAGAAAACAGACAGGATATTTTAGAAAGAGCGAAGGAAGATAACAGGGATGGTTAAAAACATTTTGCAAAATGGAGTAGTACTTTTTGTACTGGTTCTCATATTGCTCCTCATTATTCCCCTCCCCGCCATGATGGTTGACGTGGCGATTGTGGTGAATATGGCCATTTCCATGATGATTCTAGTGATTACCATGACGATTCGGGAACCGCTGGAATTGTCTATTTTCCCGTCCTTACTTTTAATTACCACCCTTTTTCGTTTGGGAATCAACGTTTCCACAACCAGAAATATCTTAACCAACGGCGGTTCTTCCGGAGCGATTATCAAGGCCTTCGGAGACTTCGTGGTACGAGGAAACGTGGTAGTCGGTTTGATTATTTACCTGATTATCGTATTGATGCAGTTTATCGTTATTACCAAGGGTGCGGAGCGTGTATCCGAAGTAGCAGCCCGATTCAAATTGGACGCGATGCCCGGTAAGCAGATGGCGATTGATGCGGATCTTTCCTCCGGTATGATTACGGAGCAGCAGGCCAGAGAGCGAAGAGAGAAGATTCAGAGAGAATCCGATTTCTACGGTTCCATGGACGGTGCTACCAAAATCGTAAAGGGAGACGGTGTCATGTCTCTTATCACCACAGCAATCAACCTGGTGGGAGGAAGTATTATCGGTATCGTCCAGTCCGGACAACCGGTGGCTACCGTGCTTTCTACCTATTCTATTGCTACCGTGGGAGACGGTCTGGTAGGACAGATTCCGTCTTTGCTGATTTCCGTTTCCACCGGTATGATTGTAACCCGTGCAGTATCAGAAGGCTCTTTAAACGAAGACGTTTCCAAGCAGTTTACCCAGCAGCCCCGTTCCATGATGATTACGGGAATTGCTATGGGCGTACTGATGCTGATTCCGGGAATGCCGATTTTACAGATTCTTCCCGTTGCCGGAGGATTTATTGCGGCAGGATATTTCCTGGAAAAGAGAATCAAGGAGGAGCCGGAACGAGCAAGGACGGAAGGGGAAGGTTTGTTGCCCAGTATGGAAGCAGCTCCCCAGCCTCAGGAAGCCCAGGGGGAAGCAACCCAGGCCCCGGCGGAATCCGAGGAGGATTACTTCAAGGATGTTAATAACGTCTACAACCTCCTGCAGGTGGAACCCATTGAAATGGATTTTGGCTACAGCCTGATTCCTCTGGCTGACGAGTCTGTAGGAGGAAGACTGATTCAGAGAATCGTCATTTTCCGAAGACAGTATGCCCAGGATATCGGTTTTGTAGTACCTTCTATCCGGCTTAGAGATTCCTCCAGCTTGGGAACCAATGAATACAGCATTAAGATTAAGGGGGAGGAAATCGCCAAGGGCGAAATCCTGACAGATTATGTATTGGCTCTGGAACCGGATGATGTGGAAGATGCCATCGACGGAATTGAAACCATTGAGCCGGCCTACGGAATCCCCTCCAAGTGGATTCGACCGGAAAACCGGGAGAGAGCGGAGCTTTACGGGTACACGGTACTCGATCCTTTGTCCGTCACGCTTTCCCACTTATCGGAAACCATTAAACGACATGCCTATGAGTTAATGACCAGACAGGAAGTGGTTCGTCTGGTGGAAAACTTAAAGAAAACGGCACGGGAGCTTTGCGAAGAAGCTTTTCCGGGAGTTATCAGCTACAATCTTTTGCAAAAGGTACTGACTAGCCTTTTGCGAGAGGGCGTTTCCATCAAGGACTTGGAAACTATCGTGGAGACCATGTTTGAATGTATCAGCGAAACCGGCTTACCGGTGAAGGATACGGACCAGATTGTGGAAAAGGTTCGTGCTTCTTTAAAGAGAACCATTACCAGAATGTATTGTGAAGATGGCAACATGAAGGTGATTACCCTGGATGCAGGCCTGGAGAGAACCATGGTAAATTCTCTGGCCAGAGGAGAAAACGGTCTTTATCTCGCATTAAGTCCGGAGCTGTTGCAGAGTCTGATTCGTCAGGTGGCGGAGGAAAGCAGAAAGTTTAATAACTTATCCAGTCCTCCTTTGATCCTCACCTCCCAGGTGATGCGAATTCATTTCTATCATCTGATAGAACAGTTCTATCCCAATGTGCGAGTGCTTTCCTTTAATGAGGTGGCCAGCAACGTGCAGATTCAAGCCATCGGAAGTCTTCGTTTGGAGGATGATCTGGAGGAAAAGGGAACCGCTTAAAAGACAAAATGCAAAGTAAGTTTCTTAAAAAAGGGTGTTGCTAAAAAGGGCTAGCTAAAAAAGGAAATTACCGAAAAAGACAGCCATAAAAAGGAACTGACTATATTAAAAAAATTTTTTAAAATCTTACTTGAGACTCTATCGGAAAAGAATTGCTTGAAAGAGTAAGACAAAGATTAGAGTACGAAGGGAAAGAGGGGTTGAGATTGAACGTGTTGAATTATTCCCAACTGGAAGAAAAATCAAATGAGGAGTTGTTTGCCCTCTATAAGGAGACCGGCTCTCAGGAGGTCAAACAGGAGCTTACCATGCGCTACGTTTACATCGTGCGCTCTATCGCTTATCAAATGCGGGAAATGTACCATGACTTTATGCAGACCGATGATATCGTAAACGAAGGGGTAATCGAAATCATGCGGGCTATCGAACGCTATGATGAGAGTAAGGACAATAAGTTCGAGACCTTTATTTCCCGACGTATCCGGGGCATGGTTATTGATATGATGCGGAAAAATGACTGGCTACCCCGAAATTTCCATAAGGATAGCCGTTCCATTGAAACCGCCACGGTAGAGCTGAATAATCGTCTGGGAAGAGCCCCTACGGATGAGGAGCTGGCAGACTATTTGAATATGAACGTGAAGAAGCTGCAGAAGATTCAGAGAATGAGCAACATGGTCAATGTGCTTTCTTTGGATATGACCTACGATGAGGGAAATGAAACCCTCCTGCAGATTCCTTCCGAGGATCACAGCACCCAACCGGAATTCAGCTTTATGCAAAAGGAAAATGTCCGTGCGCTGACAGAGGCCATTGAATCCTTGCAGGAAAAGGAAAAGCTGGTGATTTCTTTATATTATGTGGAAGAATTGAATATGAACCAGATTGCGGAGGTTATGGAAGTATCTCAGCCCCGCGTATCCCAGCTGCATAGCATTGCTATCCGTAAGCTGCGGAAGTATATGGGAGAACATGGAGAGGACTAAGCGATGCTTAGTCCTTTTTTGATGAGTGGAGGAGAAATGAAAGACACTGGACAGCTGAAGCTTAGGGGAAGAGAATGAAGCATGGGTGGGACGCCTGAAGGGTAGGGGGAAAAGAGGATGAAGTACGGGACGCCTGAAGGGTAGGGGGGGAAAAGAGGATGAAGTACGGGACGCCTGAAGGGTAGGGGGGAAACAGAGAAAGACACGCTCTCACTAAACCTCGCCTCGTAGCGGTACTAAGGAGTAAGCTTCGTTTCACTCGCTTCCTCCAAGTACCGACGGGCTCACATTGTCTTTCTCTGTCCCCCTACCCTTCAGGCTGATGGCATTCTCTTCTTTTGTTTTTCCGTTCCTCCTTATCTCGACTTTCCTGAAGTACCGGCAGGCTCACATTATCTTTCTCTGCTCCTCCTATCCTTCAGGCTGTTGGTATGCTCTAATGTCTTTACATTTTCTGAGTATAGTAAAGTTTGCATTAAATAGTTTTTGGTGACTATGATGATATTGTAGTTCTTTTGTTTAGTCTATTGTTAATAGGCAAATAAATTCAAAAATTGATTAGGACTTAGAGCTTTTACTTCGGAGTGCAAGAAATCCTTACCATTGCAGGTGATAATAAAGTCTGCGTCGGCTTCTTTGGCACATTTAGATTGTAAACAATCCTCAAAATCCGGAAATACAGTACGATTAATAGCATCAAGAACTTCCATTTGAGAGATGTTAACTATGGTAAAGATAGAACATAACTCTCTTAAAGCAGATCTTTTTGTCTCATTGTCATATTTTCGAAGAACGAACCATATGGTTGGTAAACATTGTAAGGAAATATACCCCTCATATTGGCCGGAGGCACAAGATTTAATAATCTCTATAGAAGCTTCTAATTCATCGTCCTCTCGATTGGTGATGTAGTTTAAAAGGATATTGGTATCAAGAAAAATCTTTATATTTTTCTTCTGTAGCATTTGCTCGTTCTTTTTCATAATCCAAGACTCCTTCTGCAGATAATCTTAATCTTTCAAGACGTTGAAAGGCTTCCATTTTTTCTTTTTTTGGCAAAGCTTCGTCTTTTCTGGGGGCGCAGACTACAAAAGGGATACTTCTCTCTCGAAGCGCAGTTTTAGTATAGGTCTCATAGAAGCTTTGCTTACTTTGTCCCATTTCACCAAGCATTTCATCCAACTCATCATAGACATGATCTTCTAACCGAATACTGATGGTTTTCATAAATATCCTCCTCCAATGCTTTTTAGTATTAATCGATAATAAGGGAATTCCATTCAAAAAGCAATAAAATGAAGTAGAAGTGCAATAATTAATTTCAAATAAATGTATTTATGATTCAAAACTAATAAACGGTATTGATTAAGAAAGTGAAATAAAGAGTAGGAAGCTAACAGCCTGAAGGCAAGGGGGGAAAGAAAGCCAATGTAGACCTGACGTACTTGGGGGAAGAACAGAGATAATGAAGAGTAGGAAAAGATAAGTCGGGAAATCAGCCTGAAGGAGAGGGGGGAGGGAGAAAGACAATGTGAGCCCATCGAAACTTGGGGAAAGTAGAGAGAAAGGGAAAGTAGGCAATCCAATAGCCTGAAGGAGAGGGGGGACAGAGAAAGACAATGTGAGCCCGTCTTTCACCGTCTCCCCTCTCCTTCAGGCGCCCAGTTCCGTGTCTTTCACCGTCTCCCCTCTCCTTCAGGTGCCCAGTTCCGTGTCTTTCTCCGCTTCCCCTCCCCTTCAGGCGTCCCGAGCCTCAGACGTCCCAAGCCACACTTCATTTTCTCCATTTCCCTCCAAATCCCCCTTAATATTTTCCCAAAGCCTGTCGATATAAGAGTGAAGATTAAAGATTCTTGTCTACAGAAAGGAAAAGGAATGTATCAAGGATTCTATGACTTAGCCTCCGGGATGATTACCCAAAGGAGAAATCTAAACAATATCAGTAACAACATGGTGAATATCCAGACCTCCGGATATAAGAAAGACACCATGGTGAGCAGCACCTTTAAAGAAGAAATGATGAT
Source organism: uncultured Oribacterium sp. (assembly GCA_963542215.1). Taxonomy (GTDB): domain Bacteria; phylum Bacillota; class Clostridia; order Lachnospirales; family Lachnospiraceae; genus Oribacterium. The sequence continues at coordinate 34,335 of CAUTXF010000010.1, forward strand.
TCGGACCGGAAAATACAATAAGAAGGGACCTGAGGATTTGGCGATGACTTCCAGAATCAAGTCCGCCTCCAAGACCTATACGGATTATGAGCAGGGTTCCTATGAGCTTACGGACGGAATATACGATACCGCCATTTCCGGAAAAGGATTTTTTGCGGTCAGCACCACCCAGGGAACCCGTTATACCAGAGGAGGAGCCTTCTCCGTGGATGAAAACGGCGTGTTAGAGCTGGCGGGAATCGGAAAGGTACAAAGTGAGGAAGGTCACGACATCGTGCTTCCCAATGATAACTTTGCCATCGATCCGGACGGCTCCATCTTTGACCCCAACAGTACGGGAAACACCAGAACCGTTTACGGCACCCTGAAGGTGGTGGATTTTGCGGATTATAACGCTTTACATAAGGAGGATAACAACCTCTTTTCCACGAACCAGACGGAGCTTAAAAAGCCGGCTGACAGCAGTATCAACTGGAAAATGCTGGAAAAATCCAATGTAAACATGGTGGATGAAATGACTACCATGATGAGTTCCCAAAGAGCACTGCAAAGTGCGGCACAGATGCTGAGGATGTATGACACGGTGATGTCCAAAGCCAGCACGGATGTGGGAAGAATTTAATATAAGGAGAAACTAAGATGAATATGTCCTTCTATGTGGGGGCTCTGGGAGCAGACGCCAGCCAAAAGAAGATGGGAGTTATTTCCAACAACCTTGCGAATATCAATAACACCGCTTTTAAGCCGAAAAATGCTATTTTTTCCGAGCTGATTAACTATAACTTAAACGATTCTCCGGAAGCAAAGACCGATTTACAGGCAGGGGCGGGAACTACAGTGGTTCGTACTAATACGGATTACAGTCCGGCGGCTTTTCATACCACAGGACAGCCTAACGACTATGCCATCGGAAATGCCAATGCTTTCTTCAAGTTGCAGGATCCTTCCTCCGGGGAGATTACCTATACCAGAAACGGACATTTTCATGCAGGAGAAATGCCGGACGGAAAGTTCTACCTTTTTACAGAGTCCGGAAAGCATGTTTTGGATGAAAATGGAAAGAAGATGCTGGCGGATGACACTGCTTTAAAGGCGATTGAAGCGGCAGGACAGACCGGTGGAAATACGGCAAATGCCAACAATGCCACTGAGGAAGTAAAGCAGAAAATTGGTGTTTATACAATCAACTATCCGAGCCGATTAGTAAATAAGGGCGATAATGAGTTGGCGATTCGTCCGGGAGACCAAAACAACAAAGATTCTGTAATACAGAATCCTATTTTGGAGTCCGGAACACTGGAAAGCTCCGGAACCGATATGGCAAAGGAGATGACCAGACTGATTGAAAGCCAGAGAGCCTTTACCTATGCCTTAAAGATGGTTCAGACCTCCGATGAAGTGGAAGGTACCATCAACCAGCTTAGAGGATAATAGCTAAAGACTTACTCATTCTTTCAAAGCAGAGGAACCAAGGAATGGAAGGAAAGAGAATCCAAAGGAGTGGAGTAAAGAATGAAGATTAATCGTTATGAAGACATGAACCTTCAGGAACTGGATGTGATGAAGGAGATTGGAAGTATAGGAACGGGACATGCAGCAACGGCCCTTTCCCAATTACTCCAAAAAGAAGTGCGGATTACCATTCCCCAGGTGCAGATTTTGGGCTATAACGGGGCGGTAAAACGAATCGGAGATGAGGAAGAAATTGTCGGAGCAACTCTGGTACAGATGTCCGGAGATTTAAACGGCTTGATGCTTTTCCTCTATGACCGAAACTTTGCCAATACGGTTTTGGAAAAACTGTTGGATAAGAACTACGACAAATTTGCCGAGATGGATTCCATGGCCTTTTCCGCACTGGCGGAGGTGGGAAATATCGTCATTTGCTCCTACATCAACGCCTTCTCGGATTTGGTGCATGTGGACTTAAATCTGTCGGTGCCCAGCAGTACAGTGAATATGCTGGGAGGAATTCTTACCGTTCCCATGGTGGAGTTTGGCTATGAAACGGATAAGCTGATGTACTGTAATGCGGAATTTGTCATGGATGGCAAAAGTCTTCCCTCGTGGCTTTTGATGTTACCTGATATAAGCTCCTTGAATACGATTCTGGAAAAGCTGGGAGTGTAAACCATGCTTTTGGAGAAACAACTCAAGGTAGGGATTGGCGACATGAAGCTGACCCGAGGAGAGGGAGTGATCATTACCTACGCTTTAGGCTCCTGTATAGGACTGGCCTTTTATGATTCTTATATCAAGCTGGGGGCACTACTTCATATCATGTTGCCGGAACAGGTCAATTTATCGGATCCCAACGTATTCAAATATGCGGATACCGGGATTAGGGAAACCCTCCGGAAAATGGCAGCCTTCGGTATGGTGAAAAGCCGTACCACGGTGAAAATCGCAGGAGGAGCCAAGATGTTCGAAATCAGCGGGAATGCGGGCTTCGGAAACATTGGACAGCGAAATATTGAAAGTGTTAAAAAAATTCTTCGGGAAGAGGGAATACAGCTGGTGGCGGAAGACACCGGCGCAAATTATGCAAGGACCATGAGTCTGGACACCGGAACGGGGGAAGTATTGATACGGACCTACGGACGGGATGATGTTCGGATTTAAGGATAGATAACAAACTGTAATGCGGGCAAGAGGCTAGTCCCGGGTTCAGGGAAGAACGAAAAGGGAGAGGATTATAGAAATGAAGAAGAAAAACGAAAAGGAAGGCATTTTATTAGAGTCCGGAACCAACGAAATTGAGATTATGAAGTTTCGTGTTCTGGGAGAGTTTTACGGAATCAATGTGGCTAAGGTAAAAGAAATCATGATGACTGAGAAGATTAAGCCTATGCCCCATTCTCATCCTTCCGTAGAGGGATTTTTCAAGCCGAGAGAGCAGCTGATTACCGTAATCAACCTGGCGAACTACCTGACCGGCGCTACACCGGAGCAGGGAGCAAGAGATCTGTTCATCATCACTCATTTTAATAAAATGATGGTAGCTTTCCGTGTGGATTCTATTGAGGGTATCAGCCGTATTTCCTGGCAGAGCATCCAGAAGCCGGATCGTACCTTGGCAAATGGTGCGGAATCCGTAGCTACCGGTATTGCCCAGTGCGATAACCAGCTGGTTACCATCTTGGACTTCGAGAAGATCGTTGCGGAAATTTCTCCGGAAACCAGCATCCAGATTGAAGAAATCGAGCAGATGGGTGAAAGAGACATTACCACAGCACCGGTAATCATTGCGGAGGACTCTGTACTTCTTCAGAAGATGATCGGTACTTCTTTACAGAAGGCAGGCTTTAAGGATGTTAAAATCTTTAACAACGGACAGGAGTGTTGGGACTATCTTTCCTCTCTCAAGAACGATCCGGATCTTTACAGAAAGGCAAATGTCTTAATCACCGATATTGAGATGCCTATCATGGATGGACATCGTCTTACCAAGCTGGTAAAACAAGATATGCGTCTGAAGAGAATTCCTGTTGTAATCTTCTCTTCCTTAATCAACGATCAGATGCGGGTTAAGGGAAAAGAAGTAGGAGCGGACGAGCAGCTGACCAAGCCGGAAATCGGCCACCTGGTAGAGGTTTTGGACGTTTTAATCAAGCGCTTCTTGGAGTCTGAGCATGCAGGCTTCAGAAATGAAGAGTAATCAGGAACAATTTCACTGAACAGTAGAGTAGTTTGGAAAGTTTTACGAAACGACAGAGTATGTCGAATGGCTTATACTGAACAGTAGAGAATGTTAGAAAAATTTCACTGGACAGAAGTGAAAAGATATAATAAGAATTGAGATGGACCAAGGACGGAGGAGCACTTTCAGGAAGAAAGAAGTTCTTTCGTCCTTTTTGTTCAATATACTATACATTGGATTTTGAATTGGGTATAATGGAGGAGATAAGGGATGAAGATTAAAGGATTTATGCAGAAGGAGACAAAGACTCTTTCCCGAAACGGAAAGGACGCTTTGTCCCGTTGTCGCTTTTCCAAAAAGGGTGCGGCTTTCCTGTTCGGTCTTTCCGCATTGTGTTTATCCGCAGTGCCGGCCTTTGCAGAGGTCAGTGCTTCGGACGGAGAATGGGTGCAGCAGGGAGAATCTTGGTATTTTATGCTGGGACCGAATACTCCTTTGGAAAATGAGTGGATTAACTATAACGGACAGTCCTACCATATCGGAAGCGGCGGCCTGATGACCACAGGAAAGTATGTGGATCCGGAAGACAAGACAGAGTACTTCTTCGATCAGGACGGAAGACTTTTAGAAGAAGAGTTTTCCAAGGACGGTAAGACCTATATCGGGAAGGAAGGAAAAGAGCTTGTAAACTTCAACAAGTATCGTCAGATGCTTAGAGAAGAGCTGGAAAAGGACAAGACCAAGGACTTCGGAAAGAAGCGGGCGGTGGATGTGGCAGATCCGGAAAGCTCTGAAAAGACTCTCACCGGAGAGGAAGTTTTTCCAAAATCCTTTGCCTTAATCGATATGGATCAGGACGGCTATAAGGACCTTGTCCTCTATAAAGAAGCCGTGGAAGAGGGAAAAGAAGAACCGAAATCCGTATTATCCGTTATCCTCTATCAAGAGAAGTTACCAGAGCAGAAGGGAAGTTCCGTAGCACAGAACAAGGAGAGAAGCCTTGCGGCCCTTTTAGAAGAGGAAGCCAACGGCGCTTATCAGGTAGAACTGAGAAAGAACAACTTAACGGGAGAGCCGGTAGTTTATCGGCATAACGGAAACAGTGATTCCATTTTCCGTGTCACAAAGAATGCGGGATTGGAGCAGATTTTCTCCCTGTCCACCGGGGCAAATGCCTACGGAGACCCGGAGTATCGTTCATTTTCCGACAGTATCTCCCAATCCTTGTACCAAAGTGAGCTGCTGACCTTGAAGAACCAATACGGGGAAAGCTATCCGGGAAAGCGTTTTAATCTGGATGAGGCAGGTATCACCGAGGGCTTAAAGAACTTTACAAAGGAAGAACTTTCTTTCTATTCATCACAGGAAGATGCATAAGAAAAATCTTTTCCCTAAGCATGCTGTTTCGTTTGCTTAGTCAGGATTTTTTGATGCAGGGAGGTTCATTTTGTCAATCATTATCACAGTATCCAATCAAAAGGGAGGCGTAGGAAAAACCACCACCTCGGCAGCCATCTGCGCAGGACTGGCAGACCGGGGAGCGAAGGTTTTGGGCATTGATTTAGACCCACAGGGAAACTTAGGCTTTTGTATGGGCTTAGAGGGAAGCAACCCCACCACCATATTGGATGCCTTACAGGGCAAGGTTCGGGTGCAGCAGGCGATTCGTCGGCTGAAGAAATGCGATATTTTACCCTCCGACATTTCTCTTTCCACCACAGGACTGGAAAAGCTGGCGCCCGGAAAGCGGGAAGTGGCTTTGAAGGAAATGCTGCAACCCCTGATGGATTACTATGATTATGTGGTGATTGATACTCCCCCGGCATTGAATTTATTAACCATCAATGCCTATGCCGTATCGAATTTCTTAATTATTCCCATGTCCTCGGATATCCTGTCTTTGGTAGGATTGTCACAGCTAAGGGAAACCATTGATACGGTAAAACAGGGGCTTAATAAGGATTTAAAGGTCTTAGGGATTCTTTTGAACAAGTTTGACAAGAGAACCACTTTGGCAAGAGACGTGGAGGAAATGGCAGGAGGCCTAGCGGAACAGATTTCCACCAAGGTTTTCGAAACGAAGATTCGTCCCGGAGTGGCCATTGCGGAAGCGCCGGCCCATGGGGAAGATATCTTTTCCTACAACAAACGTTCTCCTGCGGTAACCGATTACGCAAGATTTATTGAGGAAATCGCAGAGGATATCCATTTAAGAGAGGTGATCGGATAATGGCTACAAAGAAGACAACGAAATCCAACAAAACATCCCATGTGTTGAATTTATTAACCTCCGCTCCTGCAGCGGAAGAAGGGGTAGAGCAGGCAGGGGGAAGTGCTCAGGCAAATGCCGGAGGGAATGCTTCCGGCGGGGCAGGAGTAACGCTTGATCCCAATATGCTTTCCGACTTCCATGAGGCGGCAAAGAAGACCAAAGAGGCTGCAGAGCACTTTGACGGTGCGGTAAGCAACTTCCAATCTGCTGTGGAAAACTTCGATGTGAAGGAAGAGCAGATGAAGGAAGAACATAAGAAAGAAGCCGAGAAGGCAGAAAAGCAGAAAGAGGAAAAGCAGAAAGAAGATCTGCAAAGAGCTTTAGAAGAGGAAAGCAAGGCGGAGAATCAGGAGAAAGAGGAGCCGGCTTCCCTTCCTTCCTACAAGAAGAGTAAGATTACCGTTATTGATGAATCTTCCGAAAACGATAAAATCACCAATGAAATTCAGTTGAATCTGGAGAAGAAGCTTCTGGCGGAATATGACGAGCCGGAACCTGAGTTCCACATTGTCAATGTGATGCTGGACATCCTGAAGACCAAGGATGTAAGGGGGCTGATTCAGAAGCACGGAGGCTGTACCTGTGATAAGTGCATCGCCGATGTGACCGCCCTTTCTCTCACCCAGCTTCCTGCGAAGTATGTGGTGCTGGATAAGGATAAGACTTCTCCCATGATCGGTTTCTATCAGAGCAAGTACCAGTCCGACATTTTTGTGGCTATGTTGAAGGCTGTTCTGGAAGTTAAGATGCATCCTCACCACGATCCGAACAGAGGTAGAGACACTACCAAGTTTGATGCGGAGGAGAGAAAGAATCTGAAGAACAGTCAGGGGATAGCATAAGGATGTCCTTTCTCTGTAGCGGTTTAGATATATACGGAATAAACGGAATTATCGCATTTTCCGGTATTTCTTACTTACTACAAAATCCCGAAATTGATTCAAAAAATTATATAAACAATTTATATTTTTTTAAGGGCTTTCCGAAAGGAAAGCTCTTGTTTTATTTGTATTTATAATGATACAATAAATCCTAACAAATAGATGGGATATAAAGGCGGAAATGTCATTTTTCCCCTGACACCTTTAGTAAAGAAAGGAATTTTTTATGGCATACGGATTACAGGAACAATATGGATTATTTATTGACGGAGAGTTTTGCGAGAGTTCGGATAAGGCGACCTTTACCACTTATTCTCCTGCTACAGGAGAGGCTTTGGCTAAGGTGGCAGAGGCTACAAGAGAAGATGTGGATAGAGCAGTGAATGCAGCATGGAAGGCATTTGACGGCTGGAAGAAGCTGGACAAGATTCAGCGCTCCAAGATTCTTTTGGATATTGCGGATGTGATTGATCAAAATAAGGAGCATTTGGCGAAGGTGGAGAGCTTGGATAACGGAAAGCCCATCCGGGAAACCATGAATGTTGACGTTCCCTTTGCGGCAGATCACTTCCGTTATTTTGCAGGAGCGATTCGAACGGAGGAGGATTCCGCCAGCTTCCTTGATGAGAATACCCTTTCTTTAATTATTCGGGAGCCCATCGGCGTAGTGGGACAGATTGTACCCTGGAACTTCCCCTTCCTGATGGCGGCTTGGAAGCTGGCACCGGTTCTTGCTTCCGGATGCTGTACCGTTTTAAAAACCAGCTCCGCTACCCCTCTTAGTGTATTGGAGTTGATGAAGCTGATTAAGGATATTGTACCGAAGGGCGTCATCAACATTATCTCCGGTGCAGGCTCCAAGTCCGGACAGTATATGCTGGAGCATAAGGGCTTTAGAAAGCTGGCTTTCACCGGTTCTACAGAGGTGGGCTACAGCGTGGCCAAGGCTGCGGCAGAAAAGTTGATTCCGGCGACCTTGGAGCTGGGCGGAAAGTCTGCCAATATTTTCTTCCCGGACTGCGATTTCGATATGGCTATCGACGGCTTACAGCTGGGAATGCTCTTTACTCAGGGACAGGTTTGGTGTGCAGGATCCCGTGTTTTTGTTCATGAGGACATTTACGACCGCTTCGTAGAGGCTGCGGTAGAGCAGTTCAATAAGGTAAAGGTGGGAAATCCATTGGATCCGGATACCCAGATGGGATCTCAGGTGAACGACAAGCAGGTAGAAAAGATTCAGTCTTGCGTGGACATTGCGGTACAGGATGGCGCTAAGATTGCCTGCGGCGGAAGAGTTTTTGAGGAGGGAGAGCTTTCCAAGGGCGCCTTCTATAGACCTACCCTTTTGGTAAATGTTGATAACAGCATGAAGGCGGCAAGAGAAGAAATCTTTGGACCGGTGGCGGTTGTCATTAAGTTCAAGACAGAGGAAGAAGTGATTGCCATGGCCAATGACTCCGACTTCGGTTTGGGCGGTGCGGTATGGACCAGAGACATTAACCGGGCTATCCGCGTATCCAGAGCCATTGAAACCGGAAGAATGTGGGTCAATACCTACAACGCCATTCCGGCAGGAGCCCCCTTCGGCGGTTACAAAACCTCCGGTGTAGGAAGAGAAACCCATAAGGTTATCCTGGAACACTACACCCAGATGAAGAATATTTTGATTAACCTGAAGGAAGAGCCCTCCGGCTTCTATCCGAAGAAGTAAAATACGAAATTCCAAACAAATTTCCAAACAATAAAATAGAGAAGAGGGATGTAAATTGATGAGATAACGTTTACTTTCCTCCGGCATAGGTCTGAAAGAAGGGCAATCTGAGCCCCACCGGTACTTGCTGAAAGCAAGCAAAGCGCAGCTTGAAGCTTAGTATCCGCTGTGTGGGCGAAGTTAGCGGGAGCGTGCCCTGACTTCAGACCTATGCCGGAGGAAAGATAATACTTATTTATGATTTGCATCCCTCTTTCTAATTCCTTATAAACTCTCGGAAAACCGCCGATATTGGTATTGATAAGTTAGCAGAAAGAACGGTGTGGAAGGGAGTCCGACGTTCCCATGGCTTTTCAGAGAGAGAAAGATTCTTAGGGAAAGTTTCATTTTCTCTAAAGGCGTGGACTTTCTCCAAAAAGACCTGCTAACTCGATAAACTAAAGAGAGAGAGGATGAATCATGTCAGGTTTATCAACAAATTCAACGTCCGGTACATCCAGTTTGGGGAACACCTCCCTCCGTGGATTTGGTGGAATGTCCTCAGGAATTGACCGTGACGCATTAATTGAACAGGCAACAAAGGGTACTCAGCTTAAACTTACCAAAGCGAAGCAGGAGACCACAAGATTGGAATGGAGGCAAGAGGCATTTCGTGAGTTATCCGATAAGACTATAGCATTGCAGGATGACTTTTTGTCCTTTGCTTCCAGTGACTCTATCAAGAGCCCGGAATTATATGAATCCAGTGTGGTAAATCCACAAGGGGATGCTGCGGCAACCAAGTTTATTACCGCTTCCGGCCATTCGGATTTGACAAAGAATTTAAAAGTAAAGGCGGTTACCAAGTTGGCAACCTCCGAGTCCATTGTTTCCGATGTGAAGGGCAGTGCTTCCGCCATTAAAACCGGAATTACCGCTGACGCATTGGCAGCTGTCGGTAATGCAAAAACCAGTACTTTGGTAGGAAAAAGCTTACAGCTTGGTAACTATACCACAAAGGGTGTCTTCCAAGAAAAAGCCAGCTTTACTTTTCCGGCAAGCTATAAGGATGATAATGGCAAAACCGTAGAAATCGACTATACCGGTGATAAGCAGAAGCTGGTAGACGATTTAAACAAGGCGGCAAAGCAGGGAAATGTAAAGCTTGGAGAAAATGAGTTTTTGAGCTTCAGTTATCAGCAGGGCTCAAATCCGGGAGAAGACTACATTCAGATTAACGCCGGTACTTCCCAGTATGTTATTAAGTCCGGATCTTCCGCATTAGATGCTTTAGGCTATAAGGCTCCTCCTGCAGGTAGTACTCCCGCCGGAACCGGATCTGATGCTTATGGTGTTAAGATTGCGGCTTTTAACAGCAGTACTCAGGCGGAAGGGAAGTTCACAGCTTCTGCAGTAAAAGAGAGTAGTATGCTGGACTATTTACAGGAGAAAAAGCTCACTGTAAGTTATGGCGGTGCCAGCCAAGAGATTTCTCTTTTGACGGAAGCTCAGAAGCAAAGCATTGAGGCGGCTCACACCGGTACAAGTGCCAGCGATAATCAGAATCGTTTGGATGCGGTAAAGGACGCTATTCAGCAAAATCTTAACAATGCCTTCGGTACAGGTAAGATTGTGGTGGATTCTTCCACAGGAAGCATCACCTTTAATAGTGCCAACGGAAAAGATACCGTATCTGTAAGCTCCTCCGATGCACAGGTAAGAGCAAACCTGCAAATCAGCAAGAATGCATCCAACAAGGTTACCACCAGCAGCTCTATCATGGATAATCTGGACAAGCTGGGACTTTCCGAGTATGTAGGAAATAAAGCAGGCTTAGAGGAAGCGCTTTCCAAGTTCAAGATTAACGGTAAGGAAATCAAGGGAATTACTGCAGACAGCACCGTACAGGATATGTTGAAGAAAATCAATGATTCCGACGCGGGAGTAAAAGCCAGTTATATGGAAGGTTCCGGACGTTTTGTGTTGATTCACAGCGAAACCGGTTCCGGAAGAAGCATTACTTTGGGAGATGCAAACAATGCCAATGACATTGAGGATAAGCTCTTTGGTGCAACGGCAAGCGGTGGCGGACAGGTTAATCACGGTACCGATGCGGAAATGGTTTTTGACTACGGAAACGGAATCAATGAAACCGTTACTTCTTCCAGCAACACCTTTAATATTGACGGTGTGAAGATTACTGCCAGCGGAAAGTTCGGTGTAGAACTGGATGCTTCCGGAAATGCGGTAACCAAGCCGGATGGTTCTTATAAGTTTGATAGCTCCAAGGAGGTTAGTTTTACTTCCAAGGCAGATGTGGATAAGGCCGCTGCAACCATGAAGAAGTTTGTGGAGAAGTTCAACGACCTGGTAAGCTCTGTAAATACCCATGCAAAGACCAGACGTTCCAGCGGATATGATCCTTTGACGGAAGCTCAGAAGAACCAAATGAGCGAAAAATCCATTGAAAACTGGGAAAAGAAGGCGAAGGAAGGAATTCTTTACGGAGAAAGCTCCATCAGAAACTTCAGCGACTCTTTGCAAACAGTAATGACTCAGATGATGTCCGACTTAAAGGTTGCAGGGCTGGACTATCAGGATATGGAGAAGATGGGACTTTCCATGACTACGGATTCCTTTGACGGCGGAAAGCTTAGCTTTGATGAAACAAAGTTCAAAAAAGCTATGGAAACAGAACCGGAGAAGGTTGCTAAGGTGATGACAGGCCATAACGGTTCAAAAGGTCTGGCAAAGATTGTAGAAACTACGGTTTCCCGTTATGCTACCCGTTATGCTTCCAGAAACGGCGGATCTTACGGAGAGTTGATTAAAGAAGCCGGATCCAACAAGGTTACCCTTTCCAACACCTCTTCTGTGATTTACGGAAAACTAAAGGAAAATTCCGAAGCCATTGAAAAGTTTAAGACTATGCTTAGCAATCAGCAGGATCGTTACATCAAGCAGTTCTCTCAGCTGGAGAAGTTAATCAGTAAGATGAATACTCAGTCCTCTTACCTAAGCAGCTTGTAAAGCGTAAACAAAAATCAAAAAACAGAGTTGTAAAAAATCATAAAAATAAAAAATTTTCGGCAATATAGGTCTGAATTCGGGGTAGTCTGAGCCCGTCGGTACTTGCGAAAAACAAGAGAAACGCAGTTTTTCGCTTAGTATCCGCTACGTGGCGAAGCTAGCGAGAGCGTGCCCCGTTTAAGACCTATATTGCTTAGAAATTTTTTTTGATTTTTTGCAACTCTGTTTTTTGTGCAAAGTTCACCTTTACAAAATACGGGGTAATCCAGTACAATCTTAGCTTTGTGAAAAATAGAGTTGTAGAAAGGAGAAAAAATGAAAGAAAAGAAAAAATTATCTTTAGCGATGCAGATTTTTATTGCTTTGGTTTTGGCGATTATTGTTGGTTTGTTATTACAGGGACACAGCACCATTGCTGAGAATTATATTAAGCCCTTTGGAACGATTTTCTTGAATTTGGTAAAGTTCATCGTAGTGCCGGTGGTACTGTTTTCCATTATGTGCGGTATTATTTCCATGAGTGATATTAAGCAGGTGGGCTCTGTGGGCTTGAAAACGGTGGTATTTTACTTATGTACCACTGCTTTTGCGGTAAGTATCGGATTATTCTTCGGAAGCATTTTCCACAATCTGTTTCCGGTAGTTGCCACTACGGATTTAAGCTATGAAGTAAAGGGGAGTCTGTCTTTAATGGACACCATTGTCAATATCTTCCCCTCCAACTTCGTCCAGCCCATGGTGGAAGCCAATATGCTACAGGTTATTGTGATGGCGCTGATTTTGGGCTTCGCTATTATTTTGGTAGGAGAGAAAACCCATAGAGTGGTCAGTGCCTTCAACGATTTTGACGCTATTTTTATGAAGTGTATGGAAATGGTATTAAGCCTCTCTCCGATTGGTGTGTTCTGTCTGCTTTGCCCGGTCATTGCGGTAAACGGACCGAAGATTATCGGTTCCTTGGCCATGGTACTTTTGGCGGCTTATATTGCCTATGTTGCTCATGCCGTAGTAGTGTACTCTCTTACAGTAAAGCTTATGGGAGGTCTTTCTCCGATAAAGTTCTTTAAAGGAATGCTTCCGGCTATTATGTTTGCCTTTTCTTCCGCTTCCTCTGTGGGAACTCTTCCTATTAATATGGAGTGTACGGAGAAGTTGGGGGCAAAAAAGGAGATTGCAGCCTTTGTACTTCCTTTGGGAGCCACCATTAATATGGACGGAACTGCGATTTATCAGGGAATTTGCGCAATCTTTATTGCTTCCTGTTACGGTATTCATCTGACTCTTGGACAGATGCTTACCATTATTTTAACGGCAACCCTTGCTTCTATCGGAACCGCAGGTGTTCCCGGAGCCGGTATGATTATGTTGGCTATGGTGCTTACCTCTGTAGGTCTTCCGGTGGACGGTATTGCCTTAGTGGCCGGGGTAGACCGTATTTTTGATATGGGAAGAACCACTGTAAATATTACGGGAGACGCGGCTTGTACCATTGTGGTTTCTAATCTGGAAGCAAAAAAGCAGGCAAAGCTTGCAGCAAGGTCTTAAGCCTATGCATCCTACGTAGGAAATTCATCTGATTCCTTTATTTTTTGTAAAATTCCTTTATACATTTCCACAGACCGGACGACATATTATAAGACAATAAGAAGAAATCTTCGGAGTTGAAAATATGTGTTCCGTAGGACAAAAACCTTTGGAAATGGAGATTGTATGAACGATTATCAAAAGAAGTATTTAGAGCAGAGTATTATGCAGATGAGTCAGGGCGAGCTGTTGATTTTGACCTTTGATGAAGCGATTAAGAGTCTTAAGAAGGCTAACCTAGCTTTGGAAGACAAAAATTATGATAAATTCGAAGAAGCCTTGAAAAAAACCACGAAAATTATTCGTTATTTGCACAATACCTTAGACATGGAGCAACCGATTAGTAGGGATTTGGCAAGGTTATATGATTTTGTTACCTTTGATTTGGGACTGGTACAGGCCGGAAGAGAGAGAAGACAAGAGGAGCTCCCCAAGCTGGTTGACATTTTATCCGATCTTAGAGATGGCTTCCTGGGGGCAAGTAAAATTGCCAGAGATACGCATATCCCGAAAGAAGCGAAGGTTGTGGGATAAGAAAGGGGCTGCCTATGCAGCTCCTTTCTTCTGTGTCACGGAAAGGAAGAATTATGGAGAGAAAAGAGAATCCGCAGCTGGAAAAGCTTGCTAGCCTATTTCAGAGAAGATATAATATCGTCAGCGAATTAAAAAAAGAGACTGACGAGCTTTCTGAAGCCATGCAAAGACAGGATAATGTAAGTGTGGACTTATTATTGGATTTGCGACAGGAGGCTTTAAATAAGTTAGAAAACAACTGGGTGGAAATGAATCTTTTGGTGGAAGAGGAAGAAGAGTTAAGAAGAACTTTTCAAGGACTTCTACAGGAAGATCCAAAACATAGTGCCGGCTATCCTTTTTTGGAAAGAAGAATTCTGGAATTGAGAGGGAAAATTGACGAATCGGTAGAATTCATTAAAGAAAGAGATGCCAGAATTACAGCCCAGGCCTTACAAACCCGGAAGTTCTTGTGGGAGCAGATTCCCGCGGAGCTAAAGGAAGAAGTGGTGTAGCTTTATTTTCTAACGAAGGAAATAAAAGATAAGAAAAATTGAAATATCAGCAGGTTGTTCAAGGATGAGAAAGGATTGCAAGGACGGCGATGAATCGTAGTGTATATGAGGGTAAGTTTTTAATTAATTTATTGGGGAGTACTTTACGACAGGATGATTCCTTCCCTGTGATGCGAAGAATGAACTGGGGCAGACTTTACCGTATTGCTGATTACCATGAGCTTGCTTCGGGAATTTACTTGGGGATGCTTTCCGCAGGTGCCAGAGTGCCCTCTTTGTTCGGTGAAAAATTTTTCCATCGGTATCAGGAGGCAGTTCGCTACGGTGAGATTTATGAGTCTTCCGAGTTGGAAATTCTGGCAGCTTTTCAGGCGGTAAAGGTTCCGGCTGTGGTTTTGGAAAGTGCAGCAGTACGGCGACTTTATCATTTGCCGGAGACAGCGGCCAATTCTCCTCTTCGCCTTTATATTCCGGAAGAACGGTATTATATGGCTAGAGGCTATCTTTTTGACTTGGGCTATGAGACAGATCAGTTCTATACCGGCTTTGGAGAGCACATGAAGAGGGCGGGAGGATTTCAGGTGGAAATCTATCATCATTTGCCCTTCCTGACCAAGAATTACAAAAAACACATGAAGTCTCTTCTAGACAGAGCTTATCCGGATAAGAAGTACCCGGTACTGAAGGTTCTGTCTTTGGAAAGCAGTTATATGTTCCGCATGGCGGAGGCTTGCTATCATTTCTGCACAGATAACTTAAAGATTCGTGAACTTTTGGATCTTTATCTGTTCTATAAGCTTTTCCATAAGGACATGAATAAGAAATTCCTGGATGCCAGAATCAAGGAGTTGGATATTTCTTTATTGTCCCAATCCTTGTTGCATATGGCGGATATGTGGTTCAGCAGTCGTAAGGACTCTTTGTTCCCCTATCCGAAGGACAGCATCAGTCTCTTTGATGACATGGAAAGCCGTATCCTTTCCAACGGTATGGTAGGAGCAGACAGTATTCCGGAGGCGGCCAAGCTTCGTAAAGCCATTAAGGATGCGGAAAATAAAGAAGAGCGGGCTGCTAAGTGGAGGAAGTGGAAGGAAAAATGGAAGAATCGCTTTGATGGCATAAAGAAGCAGCTTCGTTGGATTTTCCCGGAAAGCTCCTATATGAAGAGTCTCTATCCCGGTCTGGAGAATGCGCCATTCTTGCTGCCTCTTTACTGGCTCAGGAGAGATTTCAAGCTGATTCGTATTATGATGCTGCCGGATAAGATTGAGGAAAAGCAGGGAGAGAACGGCGGTGAGAAGTCTTCGGAGACCAAGGGACAGAGCACCGGCGGAGTAGGCTCCATTGAGGCCATGAGCTATCAGGATGATCCCTTCCGAAAGAACGGCAGAAAGAAAGTCTTCTATAAAGGAAGAAGAAATAATGAGTCTGATGCTTTGTCCACAACAAATACTTTGGGTGAGGCTGTGGAAGAGCAGGAAGAGGAGCTTCCCTTATACAAGGACACTGCCTTTTTACAGGAAGAGGTGGAGGAAGAAGATCTTCCCTTAGAGAAGGATGAGAATCAGGAGACAGAAGGAAGTCTATGGGACTTTAAAGTTCCTCCCCGTCTTGCAAAGGAAGAAAAGCGCCCCGAAGTCGGAACAGGGAATAAGGCAGAGCCTATATTAAGTCCTGAAACGGAGGCCTTACTGCAGGAGGCCTTTGCAAAAATGGAGGCTATCCAAAAAGAAGAGAAGGCTAATTCGGAGGATGCAGAGAGCAATAAAACTGCTGTCGGTTTATCGGAAGAGCAGGAAAGACTGGCACTGGCCATGCTTTCCGCCATGCTTCCGGAGGAAGAAGCCTCTTCTTTAGAGGAGAAGCTCTCGGAGACGGAAGAAAAGTCCTATGGGGAAGGAAAAATGCAAAATGCGGAAACACCTTCTGAAAAAGGAGAGACTCTTCCGGGTTTCGGCATGGTTTTAAATGCAGTTCATAAGACGGATAATCCGGGCAGGGTAGAGCAAAGCTTGGATACCGAGCCGGCGGAAGCTGAGAAGCCCCAAAGCGGAGAAAAAATAGAAACAGCCGAAGTGGATGGCAAGGAAGTCAGTGTGAAATCCTGGTCCTTTCCTAAGGATGAGAAATAAACGAAGATAGCACATGCTATGCGAGAGATATTCGTTAATACTTGGAATGCGAAAAAAGATAGGCGATAAGAGCTTTCTTTTTTCGCATTTTTTCTTGCGGAAAAGGACTTTAAAAAAACTGGAAAAAAATTTTGGGAAAATACTTATTATTTAATTTTTATCTCCGATATATATACTGTAGCAAGAATAAAACAAAAAAACTTGCTACAAAATATCTCTTCCTTAGGAAGAGAACATTGGTCTTCGGACCCTAACAGCCGAAAGGCAAAAATCAGTCGAAAGACAAGAAAAGGCAAAGAAAATTCTTCTTTTCTGGCGCCGGAAAAGAAGATTTGCATAGGACAGGGAGGTTCTGGCATGCCGAAATCAGGAGGATATTACTA
>CAUTXF010000011.1:0-45828 GCA_963542215.1 uncultured Oribacterium sp.
CTTTTGACGGATATGTAGTTAAAGGATATGACTATGCTAAAAAAGGCGAGGACGGGAAATGGAGAACTAATAAATATCAATCAACTACTTTATTTTTTTCCGCAAACGAAGTTCACTGTTATACATATTCTTATAGTACCACTGAAGAAAAAAAGACAGAAACTACAGATGTTTATTTTTATAAAGATATTGTCTCAGTTTCCACCGCATCAGATACTGTTAAATATCCTGAGGAAACTAAGGAAACAGAATATGAATACTTTAAGCTGACAACTACCGGAGGAACCGCTTTATCCGTCACATTAAGAGATAAAGAGGGTGCTCAAGAGTCAATTAATAACTTGAGAAAGCTATTAAAGCAGAAAAAAACAATATAAGTTTATATGTATTTAAATGAACTTTGTGGCAGAACAAGATACTTTTTTTATCATCAAAAAGTAAATATACTCTGATACTTGAATCACTCCTCTTTCTAAGGAATAAAGGGGCTGTTATATAATCGGATTTTGGTACAAGTTTTGGCAGTATAGGTCTAAAAAAGGGGTAATCTGAGCCCCTCAGTACTTACTGAAAGCGAGCAGAGCGATGCTTGAAGTTAGTACTGCTAAGAGGCGAAGTTAGCGAGAGCGTGCCCCAATTAGACCTATACTGCCAAAACTTTTTTATCCTTTTCTATTTTATAACAGCCCATTTCTTCCTTTTCCTCTTCTCCCTATTCTTTTTTCTTCCTTTATGATATATTTAAAAGGTTGCATTTGTTAAATTTTTTAAGACTAATGAAAGGAGGGTTTATGCTGATTTGTCCGATATGTGATTCTACATTAGTGAATCGCCTTTGCCCGGTTTGCAAAAAGATTGTGAAGAATCCCTGGGTTTTGGATGACCGGGTATTTATTAATCGCTCTCATTCTCTTCCGGATGATTTCTGCGAGTATCATGGAAAGGGACGAAAGACTACCTTATTGAACAAAGTGGATCACAAAGGCTCCTCGGTGATTTCCCCAAAAGTAAATCCCCTAAAGCAAGCACATAATCCCAGTCAGTCTCAAATGGTGGATACGGTTATGAAGAAAACAATTCCGCCAAAACCAACGTTTTCCTATAATAAAAAGAAAGGATAAAGAATATGCCATTTATTGTTTTTTTAGTCATTGTAATTTTTCTGATCAGCACCACGATTCGTATCGTACCGGAAGCCTGTGCCATGGTTGTGGAGCGTCTTGGACGTTTTCATAGCGTATGGCGCCCGGGTATTCACTTCCTGATTCCCTTTGCCGACCGTATCGCCAAGAGAATTAACTTAAAGGAGCAGGTAGCGGATTTCCCGCCCCAGCCGGTTATTACCAAGGATAATGTTACCATGCGCATTGACTCCGTTGTTTTCTTTGTGATTACCGATTCAAAGCTTTATGCTTACGGTGTGGAAAATCCCATCGCAGCGATTGAAAACTTAACCGCAACTACCCTTCGTAACATCATCGGTTCCATGGACTTGGATACCACTTTAACTTCCCGTGATGAAATCAATACCCAGATGCGTTCTCTTTTGGATGTGGCTACCGATCCTTGGGGAATCAAGGTGAACCGTGTAGAGTTAAAGAACATTCTTCCTCCTGATGCTATCCGTGAGGCCATGGAAAAGCAGATGAAGGCGGAGCGTGAAAAGAGAGAGGCTATTACTCTTGCAGAGGGTAACAAGGAGGCCGCAATTCGTACTGCACAGGGTAACAAGGAGGCCGCAATTCTGAATGCAGAAGCGGACAAGAAGAAGGTCATCCTTGCTGCAGAAGCCCAGAAGGAAAAAGAAATTCAAGAGGCTGAGGGTCGTGCCCAGGCGATTTTGAATGTGCAAAGAGCGGAAGCTGAGGGTATTCGTCTTCTGAAGGAAGCCGGCGCGGATGATGCGGTACTTCGCATTCGCAGCTTAGAGACCTTTGCCAAGGTATCGGAAGGAAAGGCTACAAAGATCATCATTCCTTCCGATATCCAAAATATGGCAGGATTGTTAAGCAGTTTGAAGGAAACCCTCGTTTCTCCCTCCGCTCCGGTGACCGACTCCGATTCGGGGAACAGCTCTACTCCGGCAGCTGAAAGTAGCTCTACCTCTAATGCTCCTAAAGAGGTAAATGGAAATGAGGAAGCATGATAAAAATCATCTTCTTTGATATCGACGGCACTCTTCGTCCCTTTGAAACCGGAATCATTCCGGAGGATAGCAAGGCTGCCGTCAGAAGAGCGCAGGAGGCAGGAGTGCTTTGTGCCATTGCCACCGGAAGGCACTGGGTGGAAATCTATAATGAAGGCTTGGTGGAGGATATGTATTTTGATGCCTTTGTCACTTTAGACGGAGGCTATGACTACATCCTGCATCCGGAAAAGGCAAGACCTGTTTTCCAAAAGCAGGGAGCCAAAAAGCCGAAGGACTACCACTTTCTGATTGATGAGGCAGGGCTTCCCCTGCCTTACTTTGACCCCAAAAACGGAGAGGTACTTTTACAAGAAGCCATCCCCGGAGTAATGGTGGAAAATGTCCTTGCTATGGCGGAGGAAGAAAGCTTCCCTATTCTGTTTTTGGAAGAGCGAAGACTCTACGCCAACTTTGTAAATGACGCCTTGCTACATTGTCTTTCGGAAATCAAATCCGGAATTCCTCCCATCCTTCCTTTGTCGGAAGCCAGGAAGAATCCTCTTTTTATGCTGATTCCGGTGCTCAATGAAACACAAGTGAAAGAGCTGGAAAGAAGAATTCCGGACTGCCATTTGGTTCGCTGGTCCGACGGTCTATCCTTTGACGTGACCAAAAGAAATATTTCCAAGGTTTCCGGCATAGAAGCCATTTGTAAGGCTTTAGGCATGCAAAGAGAAGAATGTGCCGCCATCGGAGACGGCTGGAATGATGTGGAAATGCTCTCCCATGCGGGAATGGGTATCGCCATGGGCAACGCCAAAGAAGAATGTAAGACTGTAGCAAACTACATCACCGCCCCAATCCTAGAGGGCGGTCTGCCCCAGGCGGTGGACTACATCCTAAAATATAATGAAACGCAGAAGAAATGATTTGAAGTAAAGTCATTGCTTTCTAACAAAATAGCGTGTAGAGGCACGCTCTTAGCCCCCCTGCACACTAAGCATGAATTTAAAAAGAAACGCAGAAGAAGTGATCTTTGCAAGGCGAGTATCCATCAGCTTTCGCGCAGTATAGCTTGTATTAAGGGGCAATCTGAGCCCGCGGGTTCTTGGCTTTTGTTTTTAAAAGCTTAGAACCCCTGCGAGGCGAGGTTAGCGGGAGCGTGCCCCTGCTACAAGCTATACTGCGCGAAAGCGAGAGTCTGTCTTTTCATCACTTCCTCTGCGTTTCTTTTATTTTTTTGCTTTGCTCCTCCACCTCCTTCTTTTTCTTCTCCTCTTTTTCTTTCTTCTTTTCTTCTTTCTGAATAAAGGCGGATTCTTTGTCAATCTGTCCCAGAGAGTTCATAAAGTCGGAACGTTTTTCCAGTTCTTTTTTCACGTGCTTCAGACCATACTCTTCTATAAGCGTTGGGGTTTTGGAAAATAAATTACTGCCAAGTCCCAGCCTATCCCCCGGAATTTCTACGCCCATGGCTGCCAAAGTGGTGGGAAAATCATCAAAAGTACTGTATTCCCGATATTTTTTTTCTTCCACCCCGGGAACGGCATTTAAATAGGTGGTGAAAACCTTTCTTTGATAGCTTTTTTCCACATCATTACAAAAATCGTGGTCCATGGTGGGGTGATCCCCGGAAATTACTATGGTCGTATTTTCATAAAAAGGCTGCTGCTGTATCCAATGAACAAAGTCGGATACCTGTCGGGAGGTACATTGATACACATCCGCATACTGATTTTTCGGGTGTTTTCTTTCACAAAGTCTGCACACATAACCATCCGGAAAATGCGTATCCACTGTAAGCAGAGTTAAATTAAAGGGTTGTTCCGCCTTACCCAGATTTTCCAATTCTTCCTTCGCGTACAGAAAAAGCTTCTCGTCCTCAAAGCCCCAGTTTACCCAATAGTTTCTGGGAAATTTTCCCTTTCTTTTCCAATAGGAAAAATCCTCCACGGCTACATTTCCGTGATCCTCCATGAAAAGCTCTCTTCCGCCAAAATAGCCTACGGAGCCTAAGAGGAATTTTTGATTATAACCTTCCTCCTCCAAAATATCTCCCAGGGCGGTAACAGAAGGGAAAAAATGCTTCTGGCTATCCATAGAATTTTGCTCAATGGAGATTTTCAAAGGAAGACCGGTGCTCTCTCCAAAAATCGCTCCCATGGTCCAGGTGGCTCCGGGAAGAGCTATTCCTCCATTTCTCTTCTCTCCCTCTCCCGCAAAGTCCTCTCCTTCTTCTCCTAAGGCCATCAGCTCGGGCAGAAGATTCTCCGGAAAATCTCCGCCGTGTTCCTTGTCCATAAAGGTAAGCTCTGTGGACTCCATATATATATAGATAAGATTTCTTTTCTTCTCCGGAAATTTCAAGTCCACATTCTTCGGATCCACATAATGCTCTTCAATAAACTTGGAGGATTGAAACTGGGAGCTTAAAAAGGAACCAAGAGATATTCCGTCCCAAGCGTCTGCAATGGTCACTGCCACAAGGAAAATGCTGAAAAAACCGCATAGAGGCAGGAAGGCCTTCTTGATTATGGGAAGGAAAATTCGCACTTTGGAAACAATAATCCTTTGAAGCTTAGTTAAAGCAAGTTCTTTTTCAGAAGAAACAATAGTTTCCTCCTTAGATGGCACAATAGTTTCCCCCTTTTCTGTAGGCGTCTTTTGCTTTTGATAGAAAAAATAATAAAATACAGAGAGGGATAGCCATAAAAGAATGGCAGGGGCCAAGGCTGTGGTAATAAAAAGCTGTACCAGATGTCCGTTGGCTCCACCCATAGGAGCGAAAATATGAAAGAGAATCTCATCTACCGTAAGCTCTTCCCAGTTGCTGACCAAAAAAAGATAGGACAAGCGAAACAGGCAGCATAATCCCAGCAGAAAAAATAAAAGATAGGGAAGGAGCATTTTCCCTATTGATTTTTTGTTGTCCTTATTTTGTTCCATGAAATATTCACCTTCTCACGCAGGAAGCAAATAATCTTCTTGCTGTATAGTATTCTTTTGACGATAGAATTGTTATCCGACAATATTCCTCTATGCGTATAAAAGCTTTTGTCCAGAAATAAAAATACAACTTTTCCCTCTTTAGCACAAGGGTATAGCATAAAGCCGCGAATCAAAAAGAGAGTCATCTGGAAAATTTGAATATGGAGCTATAAAAAAGTCGAAAATATGGATCCATTAGTAAAAATAAAAAAAATAGAACGACCTCGAAAACCGAAAGTCGCTCCATTTTTATAGTAGGAGAAAAATCTCCGAAAAATTTTATTCTTCATCTTCTCTGTTCCGTACATAAACCGGTGCCTTCTTGGGAGAAAGATGCAAGATCTCTCTGAATCTGGCAAAGGCATCCACCGCATTTTGCCAAGACTCCTGCAGGGCTACGGTCTTGTCGGATAAGGTTAATAAATAGGCTATCTTGCTGTTGGGAATACGGGTAGAAAGAGGGAACATATGGGTTAAAATCGCTCTCTTCTCTGTCTCCGTTAAAGCAAAATTCTGTGCTTCCGAGTTCTCCACCGCATCCTCCGGATGATAAAAGCAGTACCAACGTCCGTTATGAGTAGTACCGTCATCCTTATGATAGTCAATCATACAAAAATCGTGAAGGAAACCGATTCTGGCAGCACTGTCCGCATCCATGCCCCAGCTTTTTGCCAAATGATACGCCATATAAGCTACTCGAACACTATGGTCGAAGGTATTGGTACTTCCATGCCGAGGCACCGCCTTCAACTTACAATATTCCTTATTTTCCGTAATTTCTTTAAACTGCTGAATAAATTCAAGCTGTTCTTTCTTTAACTCCATCTGTTTCCTTTCTATCTATTTAAAATTAAGAAACGTTATTACTATACTCTTTCCCCTATGCTACTGCAATACTCTTTCGAGAATTTTAAAAAAAGAGTAGGAAATCTACACCCCATATTTCGGCGCGGAAGCGGAGATGCATAAGACTTCTCTTCTTACTCCCTTCTCTGCAAAATATCATAAATGACTTTCTCTCTTTGCACCGCTTTCCACAAAGAGAATATCATTCTTCTCTTCGGCTCTCCGTTTTCTACAAATATCCATCAGGACTTTCTACAGGGAAAAATGTAGAAATATAAAGTTCTCTTAGAGCTTTTCCCGAACTTATGATAGAATAGCTTTAGTCTATTTAGAAAAACTCTCCTATTTTTATAGGAAGAGTCTGGAAAAAATCACTGATTCAGGAGAAAGAGAGGACACATTATGAAGTGGAGAGAGCTCATTAAAGAACGGAGTTCCATCCGTAGCTATAAGGATAAGAAGGTCGATGAAAAGTTGCTGGAGCAGGTACGGCAGTATATGAAGGAGCTGTCCCCACTCATTCCGAAGCAGAAGACAGAGATTCTTCTACTGGGAAAGGAAGCAGGTCCTCGTTTGGAAGGAATTGTAGGTTATATGGGCAACGCTTTTTTTGCTCCCAACTATATTCTGCTTTTGGGAGAGGACAGCGAAGAAGGTTACATCCATGCAGGTTATCTGGCTGCACAGTTAGAGTTAAAGCTTACAGAACTGAAATTAAATACCTGCTTTTTATCGATTGACGAAGCAAAGGCGGTAAAAACCGCTTTAAATATTAGTTCTCCCCTTACGATTACCACCTGCATCAGCTTTGGACACGGTAATCCGGAGAAGGACAGTAATCGTATCGATATTAAGTCCAGATCTGATGTACGCATGGAGAAAATCAAAGGACATATTGCTCCCAAGATTGCTACGGACGAGTTAGTTTCTCAGTCTGTTTTCGGGCAGAGCTGTGATTTTTCCGAGGATGCCATGGATCCGAACTGGGAAAAGGCCTTTTATGCCGCAAGTCTTGCACCGGCAGCATTGAATCGCCAGACCTATCGATTCTTAATAGAAGACAATATGCTCTATCTTCTGGATCGAGAAGTTAAGCATATTACCAAGGAAGACCGTCATTTAAATGACGGCATCGTAATGTTCTACTTTCATACCGTTCTTACCGCCCACTTCCATAAGCCGGATAGCTGGACCGTAGGAACCGTAGAAATGAAGCCGGAGTGGAAGGTTCCGGAGGAATATTTCGTAGTGGGAACATACCGCTTGTTCTAAAAGCATTTTCGGAAAGGACGCTCCTATGGAAAAAGAGATCAAGATTGTACAAGAAAATATTCGCTTAGCCTGTGAAAGAGCCGGAAGAAATCCGGAGGAAGTACTGCTCATAGGCGTTTCGAAAACAAAGCCCTACACTGCTGTGCAGGAAGCCTACCGCTACGGCATTCGGAACTTCGGCGAGAATAAAGTACAGGAAATTCGAGACAAGTTTGCTCTTTTACAAGAGGATGTGCTCTTGCAAAAGGATGCCCCCTCTTTCCATATGATTGGTTCCCTCCAAAAGAACAAGGTAAAATATCTTCCCGGCAGAGTAAAGATGATTCATTCCATCGACTCCCTTCCCTTAGCCTTAGAGGTAGAAAAGGAATATGCGAAAAAAGAAGAAATTGCCTATGTCTTATTGGAAGTCAATGTAGCCAAGGAGGAAAGCAAGTCCGGCTTCTTCTTAGAAGAGGTGGAACAGGCTTTGGAGGAATGTAAAGACCTCCCCCATGTCAAGCTCTGCGGTTTCATGACCGTTGCTCCCTTTACGGAGAATCCGGAGGAGAACCGGGTGCATTTTCGAGCATTAAAAAGTCTCTTAACGGAATTGCAAAAAAAATTCCCCGCCCTTCCCCTAAAGGAGCTTTCCATGGGGATGAGCGGAGATTATGAAGTAGCCATTGAAGAAGGGGCTACCATGGTTCGTATCGGCTCCTTTATTTTTGGGGAGCGGGACTATGGAAACGTCCATAAGTCCTAAGTAGGTCGGAAATCAAAGCCTTCTTCTCTTCACCAAAGGCCCCTTCCGGAAGGCGCCACTGCCAGTTTCCTTCCGCAGTTCCCGGCGCATTAATTCTTCCCTCTGCTCCGCATTCCAGGTAGTCTCCTGCCGGAATAATGCATAGGGAGGAAATGCTGGAAAGGGCTGTCTTAATCAAAAGCTCCGCCATCGCATTCCAGTCATTTTGGGAGCGGGAAAGATAGTGGTACACATTGCCTCTCTCCCAATCCGCCAGGGTTTCAAACCAGTTTCTCAAGGTATCATTATCATGGGTTCCGGTGTAATATACGGAATTAGTATCCTTTAACATATGGGGCAGGTAGACATTTTCAAAGTCAGAAAATGCGAACTGCAAAATCTTCATGCCGGGGAAGCCGGTTTTCGCAATCAATTCTTCCACTTCCTTGGTAATTACCCCAAGGTCTTCTGCAATAATCGGCAACTCTTCCTTCTGAAAATGTTTCTGAATCGCCTGAAAAAGGCCGAATCCCGGTCCCTCTCTCCACTCTCCCACCATAGCGGTTTCCGCGCCATACTCCACCGCATAATAGGACTCAAAGCCACGGAAATGGTCTACTCGCAGCAGGTCAAATTGGTTCAAACAATATTCCATCCGCTTACACCACCAAGCGTAATCTTCCGCCTTATGCTTTTCCCAGTCATACAAGGGATTTCCCCAAAGTTGTCCGGTTTCGGAAAAGGCATCAGGCGGTACTCCTGCAACAGAAGAGGGGTAGCCTGTTTCATCAAACTGGAACAGCCCTCGGTTTCCCCAAGCATCCGCACTATCCATAGCACAGTAAATAGGAATATCCCCAAAAATCAGGATACCTTTCTCATGGGCATAGGCTAAAAGCGCCTGCCACTGCTTGTCATACTGCATCTGCAAAAAGGCATAATAGCCCACCTCCTGCTTATGCTCTTCCAAAAACTTCTCTATAGTCCCCTGATCCTTATCCCGATAAGGCTTTTCAAAGGAAAGCCAGGGAATCCCGTTAAAAAAGTCCTTTAAAGCCATAAAAAGGCAGTAGTCAAAATTTTCCTTGCTTCTTCCCTCCAGAAGTTCAGAAAGATTCCCCCCCTTGGAAAGCCAGTTTTCATAGGCCTTTCGGAGGATTTTGTGTTTTAGCTCATACAAAAGTCCGTAGGAAATCTTCTCTTTGGATTCCTTAAAGCGTTCCTTTTCCAAATCCGCCTCTTCCAAAAGACCTTCCTCTTTCAGCGTTTCCAGATCAATAAAGTACGGATTTCCCGCAAAGGCGGAAAAGGACTGGTAGGGAGAATCTCCGTAACCTGTTGGCCCCATGGGAAGAATCTGCCAAACCCGGTTTCCCGTCTCCGCCAAAAAGTCTATAAACGCTCTGGCTTCCTTTCCCATCGTTCCGATTCCCTCTTCTCCCGGTAGGGAAAATAAAGGAAGTAATACCCCTGCTTCTCTTTTTTTCATGTATTTTTCTCCTTTCAAAGGAATTAATGCTTTGCAGTAATAAATGCTCTATTTTATTTCGGCAGCTATGGACAATATATATCTAAGGAACTGAATTCCTTTCCTCCTTTAGTTTGCACTGTAACAAAATAAAATTGCATTTAAATTTTTTTCACTTTACATGGAACTAAGGAATCTGTCAAATAAAATGAGATTGATAGGCTTTTCTTTTTTGCCGATATACCTTTACAAGACCGCATGGGGATTTTCAAAAACTGTAAATTGGAACAAGTTTCTCAAAGAAATTTTGAGGACATAAATTTTAAGAAAAATCCTTCTGAGATAAAGGAGTATTAGAGACAGCATGGACTTAAAGAAATTAGAACATATCCTAAGAATTGCAGAGGAAAAAAATATCAGCAGGGC
Source organism: uncultured Oribacterium sp. (assembly GCA_963542215.1). Taxonomy (GTDB): domain Bacteria; phylum Bacillota; class Clostridia; order Lachnospirales; family Lachnospiraceae; genus Oribacterium. The sequence goes on from CAUTXF010000011.1 coordinate 9,853, forward strand.
GGCAGAACGACTTTTTATCTCCCAGCCTGCTTTGAATTTACAGCTTTTAAATCTGGAGCGGGAGCTGGGCACAAAGCTCTTTGCCCGCAAAGGAAATGAATGTAGCGTAACAGAGGCCGGCAGAATCTATGTGGAAACAGCCCGGAAAATGATGAATATGAAGAAGGACTGCTATGCCAAGATTGCAGAGCTTAGCCAGCTTCATAACGAAGAAATTGCCATCGGAGCCTCAGGACTTCAGGGAGACTATATGATGTGCTACATTTTCCAGAAATTCCACGAAAGCCATCCCAATGTCAAATTACAATTTACTTCCATGAAAGGGCTAAAGGCACAGGAATTGGTGAAAAACGGCACCATCGATTTGGGCATTGTCTTAATGGGAGATAAGCAAAGCTATCGTATGGAATATAAGCTACTGGGAAAAGTCGAACTGCTTTTAGCCATTGCCAAAAATCATCCCCTTCTGGCTGTTTTGGAAGAAGAGGGAGAAATTACAGAAATTGATTTGGCTAAGCTTTCCGAGCTTCCCTTTGTTCTGGCCCCCAAGGATTCTACAGAACGATCCGTTGCGGAAATGGCCTTTGAAGACGCAGGCATTGACCCCTATGTGCCTATGGATGTGGAGGGAATTCATTATCAGATGGCTCTGGTGGAATCTTCGGACTACTGCTCCTTTATCAGCAGTAACAACCGTGCCCATGTACCGGACAGCATCCGCCTGATTCCCTGTAAGACACATCCGAAAATGAATGCGGTGGCAGTGTATCGGAAGGATAAGCCTTTAACTAAGGCATTGGTGGAATTAATTGCATTAGCTGAGGAATATTGGTCTTCCTTCTCTGAGGAAGAGCTATTTTAAAAGGAGCTGAAAAAAATCAAAATAAAAAGTAATTTTCGACAATATAGGTCTGAATTCGGGGTAGTCTGAGTTCGCCGGTACTTGCGAAAACCTGCGAAGTGAAGGACTGTAGAAGTCAATAAGCTGAAGCGATAGATGCAGTATAGGTATGAAAGAGAGCAATCTGAGCCCGCCGGTACTTGCGAAAAACAAAGGTACTGTAGTTTTTCGCTTAGTACCGCTGCAGGGCGAGGTTAGCGGGAGCGTGCTCGATTTCATACCTATACTGCATCGGAGCGTATCTTACCAATGAATGCAGCCCTTCCCTCTGCAGGGACGAGTCTACACAAGAGCGTGTCCCGTTTCAGACCTAAATTGCTAAGAAAATCTTTTTATTTTTTACAGCTCCTTTTATTATCGCTCTACCCTTCCGGCTATGGAAAGAATGTGCACTTCCTCCGCTCCGGCTTCCAGAAGTTTCCTGCTGCAAGCCTCCATGGTAGCTCCGGTAGTAAAGATGTCATCCACCAAAAGCACACGCTTTACATCCACCGGAAGTTCCTCACAATGGATAGCTTCTAAAAGATTTTGCAGGCGTTCCTCCGGGCTACAGTCCTTTAGGGCTTTGGTTTTCTTGACTCTCTGTAGATACTCAGAAACCAAGGGGATGCCGCAGACCTTGGCCAGACTTTCTCCAATCACCTCTGCCTGATTATAGCCCCTTTCCCGCCTTCTCTTAGGGTGCACCGGCACAGGAATAATGGCCTGAATCCCCAGTTCTTCTATCTTTTCCCGAAAAACTTCTCCGGCTTTCTTTCCGAAAAAGACACCTTTATCTTTTCTGCCTTTATACTTCAGAAGCACTAAAGCATCCTCTACTTCCTCTGTTAATTCATACAGCATCATACCGGTAGAAAAGGAAAAACGGTGTCTTTTACAGTTTCCGCAGTACTCCTCCGTATCCAAAAGAATCCCTCGTCCGCATTTTTTACAGACCGGCTCTTCCATGATTTTTTCGTAAGCTTTGCAGGCAGGACAGATTTCTTCTTTTCCGCTCTCCGTAAGCTCATCACAAAGGATGCAGCGAGGAGGAAAGAGGGCATTGATGATGGCTTCTTTCCAGTCTTCTTTTTTTCCCATATATCCTTCTTTCTTCGAAGTTCCTGACAAATGAATATTTTCTCCTATTTTTCTAAGTTCCTGACAAATGAATACTTTCTCCTATTCTTCTAAGTTCCGAGCAAATGAATACTTCCGGCTTCCATACATTCAAATTGCTTATTTTTTGCAAAACTCATAAGAGAAAAGATAGATATACTCATTCTCAGAGAAGGCATCGGTTTTTCCTGAGAGCAAATCATGAAGGTTGGAAACATTGACCTCATCCTTAGTATAAGCCCATCCTAGCAATACTTCTTCAAAGTCATATATTATTTCTGGTTTTCCCTCAATTCGAACTTGTGATCTGATATAGTATTCTCTTCCCTCTACCCCTTCCATAAGAGGCAAGTTTATAGAAGCCTTAGCTTCCGCATCTGTCCAAACCACAAGCTTTATTACTGCATGGTCATAATCCGGAACAATGATAATGCCTCCATTTTTCGGGGAATCCATATCCTCAAAGCCAATCTCTATCGGTTCTTTGTTTAGCAGTTTTCCCTGATGATATTCTGAATAATAAATCTTGAGTCGAGCAAACTTATCAGTGGTCGTAAATTGATAAGCATTTGCTCCATCCGGCCCGGCAATCAGATTCACCGTCTGCATTTCTACACTATTCTCGTCCATCGGTGTAATAAAGTTCATCGGCCTGTAGGCACGATATAGGGAAGTAGCAATTACCGCAGTTGTAAGTATGGAAAGAATCAGCAATGCACAAACGATGTACTTCAAGCTTTTTTGTTTGCGCTTACTGTCTGTAACAACACTGATGATATTTTCTTCCGACTTCTTTTCGATATTCTCATGGACAATATCTTCGCCGGCTAAAAACTCGTTAATACTAATGCCTAAAATGGAACAAAGGTCAAAATAAAGCGATACATCCGGAAGGCAAATGCCTCGCTCCCACTTGGAAACAGACTTATCGCTCATGCCTATTTTCTCGGCAAGCTGCTTTTGGGTCAGCCCCAAATTCTTTCTTTTTCCCGCAATATACTTTCCGATTTTAACAAGATCCATACAGTCCCCCTTTCCTATGATGTGATAGTATCCCATAGGTAAGAGAAATCACAGCTCTCAAAAGTAGAATTTCCTCCTATTCCTCTGAAAATGGATTTCCTCCCTCCATAGAAAAAGCGGCGGAAAAGCTTTCTCCGATATCCTGTAATTGTTTCGCCAAACCGGAGTAGCGTTTTAGCTCCTGCTCGTTGTGAAGCATTTCCAGAAAGACCTTGGGCTGCCCCAAAAGGCAGACACAGGACTTGGCTCGGGTAATGGCGGTATAGAGAATATTTCTGCTCATCAGCATTTTCGGACCGGGATACATGGGAAGCAGCACCGCCGGATACTCCGATCCCTGTGACTTATGAATGGTAATGGCATAGGCCAGCTCCAGATTTTCCAAATCCTGAAAGCTATAAACCACCTTTTTTTCCTCAAAGAAAACCGTCAAGGTCTTTTGGTAGGCATTGATTTCCGTTATCTTTCCGATATCCCCGTTAAAAACCCCTTCTCCGCTTTCTATGGGCAGGTTAAAGTTTCCGGGAATTTCCCAGGCCAGCTGGTAGTCATTTTTGATTTGCATAACCTTGTCCCCCAGCCGGAAAATGTTGCCACTTCCCTCATATTCCGGCTTGTTCTTTCCGGGAGGGTTCAAGCGTTCCTGCAAAAAGCGGTTCAGATTTTCCACCCCCAAAAGTCCCTTCTTCTGAGGGGACATTACCTGAATGGAAAGAGGGTCGGTGGAAAGATATTTGGGCAGCTTTTCCTTCATCAAAATGGCGATATTTTCCAGAATCTGCTTCGGCTCCTGCCCCCGAATAAAGAAAAAGTCCCCGGATTTCTTTCCCAGATCCGGTTCAATGCCCTGGTTTATTTTATGGGCATTGACCACAATATCCGACTCCATGGCCTGCCGGAAAATTTTCTTCAGGGAAATGGTTTTCATGCACTGAGAAGCAATAATATCCTTCAGCACATTTCCCGCTCCCACAGAGGGAAGCTGTTCACTGTCCCCCACCAAAATCAAACGACAGCCCACGGGAACAGCACGAAGCAGGGCATCCATTAAATACAGATCCACCATACTCATTTCATCCACAATCAGCACATCGTATTCCAGAGGATTTTCTTCGTTTCTTTGGAACAAGGAAAAGTCCCTGTCCTCCTGCTCCTGATCCTCCCGGCCCATGTATTCCAAAAGCCGGTGCAGGGTTTTTGCCGGGTAGTCCGTGGCTTCTCCCATTCGTTTCGCCGCTCTTCCGGTGGGGGCAGCCAAAGCAATACTCTTTCCCTGTCCGGTAAAGAGCTGCAAAATCGTTTTAATCGTGGTGGTCTTTCCCGTTCCCGGCCCTCCGGTAATGACCAAAACACCGGAGGAGGCGGCCAGGCTTACTGCCTTTCTTTGGAGAGGGTCCAGGGTGATTTTTTCCCTGTCCAAAAGCCTATCAATGGCCTTTTCCCAGGAATCCACATGGGCCTCTTCCTCCTCCACATTTAACTGTAAAAGACGGGAAGCCACCCGCATTTCCCGATAATAGGTACCGGCCCGATAGACATTTTCCCCCTTTACCTTCACCTTCCCCTGTAATTGCAGCTCCAGAAGCTGCTCTTCCAAGTCCTCCAGAGGCATCTCTAAAATCCGCTCCGCCTCTCTTTTTAAAATCGAAAAAGGAAGGTAGCAATGCCCATGCCACTCTCCCTGTAAGAGGGTATAGTTGATGCCGGCCCGCATACGGAAGGGAGATTCCTTTTCCACCCCCACCTTTTTCGCCAGTTCATCACATTTTTTAAAGCCTACTCCCTCCAGTTCCTCCGCAATGCGGTAGGGATTTTCCTGTAAAACCCGTAGGGTCTCTCCCTGAAAATGTTGGTAAATCTTATAGGAAAGATTCAGGCTGATGCCGTAGCCCTGTAGGAGGAGGAAAATGTCCTGCTGCTCCCGCTGTCCGGAAAGGTTCGTCGCAATATCCATGGCCTTTTGCATGGAAATGCCGTGAATTTCCGCAAGACGCTCCGGCTCCTCCTCCATAATCCGCAGGCTATCTTCTTTAAATTTTTTAACAATTCTTGCTGCAATAGCCTTTCCGATTCCCTTAATGGCCCCCGAAGCCAAATATTGTTCAATGCCAAAAAGACTGTCCGGAATCTCCAGCTGATATTCCTCTACGCTAAACTGCTTTCCGTATACCGGATGTTCCTTCCAGCGTCCCTTGGCCTTAATCTTTTCGGACACAGAAATATGGGAGAAGCTTCCCACCAAAGTGAACTCTTCTCCCTTATCCGTAATACTGCACACGGTGTATCCCGTTTCCTCGCTACGAAAAACGATATGGGATACATTTCCTTCAATTTCTTCCGGACTAGAAGTCATCATCATCGTTGCTTAAATCAATGGACTTTCCTGTTCCAATCGCCACCGCTGTAAGAGGGTCCTCTGCCAGCATGGTGGTGATTCCGGTCTTTTCCTGCATCAGCTTATCCAAACCGTAAAGAAGGGATCCTCCTCCGGTCATTACGATTCCACGCTCATAGATATCCGCCGCAAGCTCCGGCGGAGTTCTTTCCAATACATGATGTACCGCATTGACAATCATACTGGCCGGCTCCAGGAGAGCATCCAAAAGTTCATCAGAACTTACCACTACGGTCTTTGGCAGAGCTGTAACCAGATTTCGTCCACGAACCTCCATGGTCACATTTTCCGGTCTCTTGCTGGCGCAACCGATATTGATCTTCATTTCCTCGGCAGTTCTTTCTCCGATTAGAAGATTATGCTTCTTTCTCATGTAGCGAAGAATGGCCTCATCAAAATCATCTCCCGCCACCTTGATGGATTCGGAAACCACCGGACCTCCTAAGGCAATTACTGCAATGTCGGAGGTTCCACCGCCGATATCAATAATCATATTTCCCTGGGGCTTGTAAATGTCGATACCTGCACCGATTGCTGCTGCCACAGGCTCCTCGATAATACTTACCTCTCTGGCTCCCGCATGACTGGCTGCATCCTGTACCGCCTTTTTCTCCACTTCCGTTGCTCCGCTGGGAATGCAAACGCAGATTCTGGGCTTTCTTAGGGTTCTTCTTCCTACCGCCTTATTGATAAAGTACTTCAGCATCTGCTCGGTTCTGGTGTAATTGGAAATCACGCCTTGGCGAAGAGGGCGGACAGCGGAAATATTGTCCGGAGTTCTTCCCAGCATAAGACGGGCATCCTCCCCAAAGGCTACCACTTCATCATTTTCTTTATTTACCGCAATGACAGAGGGCTCTTTCAGTACAACCCCTCTCCCCTTTATATAAATCAGAATACTGGACGTTCCCAGGTCAATTCCGATATCATTTGAAATCAAGGAAAACATAAATTCCTCCATAAATAGTCATAATATATCTTTTATAGTATAACGGATGGAAAAAGAAAGGGAAAGTAGTCTAAGGGAGATATTTTTTTAATATTTTTGAAGTTTCTATCCCACTATTTTTCTTTTTATTGGGCAAACAAAGCTATACTTTTTCCCATTTCTTCTCTATACACTAAAATTCTTTCACAAATTCTGCCGCCGTTATAATCTTAGGATTTAAAATCCCGGACTCCAAAAAGTCTTTATCACCTGTCAATAGTATATCTACTCCGGCATGAATAGCCGCTCTAAGTATTGGTCGGTCATTTACATCCCGGATTTTGGCTTCCATCTCACTTTCCTCAATAGGAATGGATACCACCTCCAATGTTAATAATGCTAGAGATAGAAAACCCTCTAACGCCTGAATTTTATGAGGAAATTTCCTATTAAAAATACGACGCATTTCGTCAATGTTTTGTTCACAGAGTAATCCATGATTTGGATAACTAACTGCTTTTACAAATGCTTGATAGGGAACGCCCTTGCTACTTAATGCAGCAGATATTAATATATTTGTATCAATAAGAATTTTCATTATTCTACACTTTCTGCACGAACTTCTTTTACAAGATTCATAATAGCTTCATCTGTAGATAAATCATTCTGTTCAGCTTCTCCTTCCATTTGAGCCTGGAGTATCTGCATAGCATAAACTGCAGAATTAATAAGTCTTACACTTCCATTTTCCACAACAAATGTAATTCTATCACCGCAAGAAACCCCTAAAATTTCTCTAATATCCTTTGGAATTGTTACTTGTCCTTTTGCCATAACCTTTGCATTATCAATAAATGTTTGATTCATCATCCAAAGCACCCCCATTAATTCATAAATATAGTTCTAAATCTAAATATGCTTTTTTATACTTCTTCTTTCAATATAATAGAAAGTAGGGAAATCCCTACTTTCTATTATATTACTTATTTTCTATTTGGCAAATGTTTTACAATTTTAAAAAGTCTAATTGATTAAAAGCATCTTCTTGACCACTTCCAAAACCGGAACTTCCCTTTGGGCAATCAGCCTCCCCAGCTTCGTATCGCTGCATTTCGTGTATTCCTTTATGGCCTCTTCATAGCTTAGCTTCAAGCTTTCCATGCGAAAATCCCGAATTTCATAGGGCATCAGATTCTTTTCCCCAAAGAATAGGGCCTTACACAAAAAATAATGGTTGATATTATGCCTATGAATAAGGTTGTAATAGTCACTAACTATCCCTATTTCTCGGAGGATTTCCACCTCCGCCCCCAGTTCTTCCTTTAGCTTCCTTTGCATTGCTGTTTCTAAGTCTTCTCCCTTTTCTACACCGCCCCCGGAAGTTTCAATCAGAGTGGCCTTTCCGAAAGAATCATCCCTATAGATTCTCACAAAATAAAAATTCTTCTCTTCATCAAAGACATTGCCCCGGACAATTTCTCTGTCATGGTCGGTATAGCTAAAGGGAAATTCCCTATCCTTCAACTCTAAGTGCATCTTAGCCTCCTTAGACATCATTTTGATAAATATCCCTCCTATGCCCTATTCCCAAAACTAAAACAATCACTTTATCCTCTTGTATTTCCGCAATAATTCTATAATCTCCTACCCTATATCTCCATTGTCCGCTTCTATTGGCCGTTAATCCCTTTCCATGCTTCCTGGGGTCTTCACAGCCTTCCAGATTTTTTCTTAGCCAGGCAAGGATAAGAGAAGCTGTATACTTGTCCAGCTTTTTTATCTGCTTTAATGCCTTTTCGGAAAATACTACTCTGAAACTCATCTTAAGCCCAGCTCTTTCTCCACCTCATCAAGGGAGTAGGTGATGGGATTTTCATGATATTCCGCTATGGCTTCCTCATAAGCCTGTAAATCATATTCCTCTTCAATATGTTCAATCACAGAGCGTCTAAGCAATTCCGATACACTAATCCCATGCAATTCCGCATATTTTTTAAACAGTATGGAGTCTGCCTCATTTAGTCTTAAAGAAATTGTCATGCTATCCCTCCTTTCATTTGTAATACATTGTATTATATATACTATTCTTCGTCAATTTCTCTCCGGAAAAAAGGAATGGTCTCTTTGAATGATGGAGTTGACAACGATTACAACTGATGGTACAAGTATTGAAACAAAAGATAGAATTATTGAAGAAATGGGCATAAAAAAGGATTTCAGGGTGTTTATGAACTCCGTAATACCTTCCCCGTTTATAATAGGGTTTGTTAAGCCGAAGATATTTTTATCAGAAAATAGCCTCTCAGATTTGGAAACGGAGATTATATTAAGACATGAAATGACGCACTTAAAAGCCAAGGATTAATTTTATCGCAGGCTTATATTTATGCTTTGTATGATGTATTGGTTTAATACTACCGTACATATTTTTCTGAATAAATTCATTAAAATAAATGAAATGGCGTGTGATGAAGCCACATTAAAAAAATTATTCAGATAGAGAAAAATTAATTTATGCAAAGCTTCTGCGTGATATGGCGTGCAGTATGCCTGATATAAACAGGAAAAACAACGATAAGTCTCCAAAAGAGGATAATTAACATTATGAATAGTAAAAAAATGATGTAAAGGATACCCTATATTGCTTTATCAACATTGATACTTGGGATATGCCCTGTAATATCTTGTGCGGCAACCAACAGCTCTATAGATATGCAGACTTATGTAATTGACATGCTGGATATTTAGAAGAAACTGCTGATACTGAACTTATAGAACAGCAGGAAATGGATAATGCGGATATTACAGCAGTTATGTTAGAGGAAGCAGTGCCTATGAGCGGAAGCGTTGACATAGACATAAATGTGGATGTTAAAATCAGGGTTATTACAAACACAGTATATATGAGAAAAGGTTCAAAAGTAACTTTTACATTATATGCTGACAATTCCGACAATAAGTTCGGAGTCGGATTATTGGACAGTAAAATAAAAAGGTTTTTGTAAATTCAAAAAGTGGAGAGGCTAGACATACATTTACGGTCAATACTTCCGGAGAATATAGACTTTTTATAGATGGGCTTGAAATAAAAACATTCATATAACAGGAAGCATATATATATATTTAAAATCATGGAAACTTATGTAGCAGATGTAATCTTGTAACATTAGGTGATTGCAAGAGCTGACTAAATCAATTTATTTATAAATAGTGAATGGATAATTTACTATAGGTACATAAGCAAAAAATATTAATTTGATTTTAGTTTTTTGCTTATGTACCTGTAGCGATAAAAAATCTAAAGAAAGGAAAGGAATACAATTTTTATGAAAAAGATAAATCCTATGAGGTACAAGAATGGAGATTATTATTATTTTGTTTAGTATTGGAATGTTGCTATAATCAAGTATTTTTCGCTATTTTATACTGGCAATATACAATATAAAAGAATAGAAAAATATATACTTGAAGATTTTTATTAAGCAAGGAGGAATGCAAGATGAAAAAATATTTTAAAATAATGTCTCTGGTCTTAAGTATATGTTTATTATCATTGAATGTTGGATTTAATACTTATGCCTTAGAGAATGATACGTTGTATTATCAGGGTGTTGCTATTGAACAAAAAGAACTATCAGAAGACACATTAGAGTGGTTAGGTTGGTATAATTCTTTATCTCCGGATGAACAAGATTGCATTAATTATGAGCCACTAGACCTACAAAAGATGATTGTCAATCCTGAAGATATTACGGTATCCGAACCAGAACTAGATGAATTAGACATAGATGATATAGTGCCTTTTAGATTAGGAGCACCAGTATATAATCCAAGTTGGTGGAATAATAGCAATCGTATAAAGAAAGCTAATTGTTATGCCTATTCAATGGACTTAATTCAAAATTTTGTAGGAAAATTACAGCCTGGTCAACTGTCAGGACGAATTTATGAGTCATTATCTGAATCAAGTATCTTTAGTGCTGTTGTGCGTGATGGTTCTCGTTTAGGTGGAGGACGCTATATTAGAAGGTCAAGCTCAAGTGAACGTCCAGGTTCAGGAGAGTATAAAGTTGCTTTAGTCATTGCACCACATGAGGATTACCATTGGTATGTGCTTAACACTAATGGGTATTGGTCACACAAAAGAGGACATTCAAAAGTTACAAATGTAGATGCTAGTGGGAAAAGGATTACAAACCCTAAAACTTGCAACCGAAATTATGGATCTTTAAACTATTCAGTTTTCTGTGGCTTTTACATTGTAAAGAGAGGATAGAAATAGACAATTCAATTTTAACTAGAGAATATATTGATAGGTTAATACTTTTAAAAGGAAAAGAGAATATAAGTTGGAATGATTTTACAAAATTCACATACAAAGATATTGGAAGTGGAGGCTATGTATATGAATACCCAATGAAAAATAATGAATATTTATATATCATAGGTTATGACTTGGGTATTAGTCCCCAATCCATTTATATTATCAGTGAAATAAAAGAGAAAATATCTATCAAATAATTACTTTTCATTTTCAAAAGAGCTATATATAATCTCATATAGAGACAGGGTAGTTTTCTACCTTGTCTCTTATTTATAAAGGCATAGTAAAACTATATGATATTAATGCCTTTTGCTAAAGTTCTACTATGCAAAATGTAGATAACGTATAATAAGTTTGATTTCATTATGAACCAATAGATCCATTATATCGGTTACTCCAGCGATAAATATACTGTCGATTAACACGATACTTTATTGTAGCCTTTAATACCCCGTGTTTTTCAGAATAATGGTCTCTCTTCTTGCTTTCTCAGGGAAATTATGGCAAGATTTTACAAAGAAAATTTGAGGGGAGATTAAGATGGCAAAGCTTGTGGATTCCAAAGAAACCATTGCAGTATTACAGAAGACCAACTTCCAATTCAAGAAGCAATTTGGTCAAAATTTTTTAATTGATTCATCCGTCTTGGATCATATCATTTCTCACGCCAAGATTCAGAAAGAGGATCTGGTGATTGAGATCGGTCCGGGAATCGGAACCTTAACCGAAGCCCTTTGTGAGCATGCAGGGCAGGTGATTGCCATTGAAATTGATGATAAGCTGATTCCCATTTTAGAGGAGAACCTTGCCGATAAAGAGAATTTCCGCCTCCTGCATCAGGATGTTTTAAAGGTGAATTTTACCGAGCTTTTAAAGGAATATCCCGACTTTCGTTCCGTCAAGGTGGTCGCAAATCTTCCCTACTATATTACCACCCCCATTTTAATGTCCTTACTGGAACAGAAGCTGCCGTTAAGCTCCATCACCGTTATGGTGCAAAAGGAAGTGGCGGAAAGAATGCAAGCCGGTCCCGGAAGCAAGGATTACGGTGCCCTCTCTCTTGCGGTGCAGTACTACAGTAAGCCGGAGATTGTGCAGGAGGTTCCCCCCCACTGTTTTATCCCCCGTCCCAAGGTAAGCTCCATGGTAATTCACCTCTCTGTTTATAAGGAATCCCCCGTGGAATGTGAGAATCCGGAATATCTCTTTAAGACCATTAAAGCCTCCTTTATGCAGAGACGGAAGACCTTGGTAAATGCTTTGGCCGCCGGTTTAGGCATAGATAAGGAAGTGATTAAAAGCGTACTTTCCGCCCTTTCCTATCCGGAAAATGTGCGGGGAGAGACCCTTAGCTTAGATGAGTTTGCGGAAATCAGTGATAATCTGGATCTGGAGTGGAGAGAACAGCAAAAGTCCGTATTTTGCCGATTTTGCGAATAAGCAAAAAGGCGCTGTAAAAATTTTTTTGATTTTACAGCGCCTTTTTTCATCCTACCCATTCGAGATAGCTTTGCACTAAGAGATATAAAAGGGTTTGTAAAATAGAAGAACAACGTATATGCATAATAGGTCGGAAACCAGGGTAATCTGAGCCCGCGGGTACTTGCGAAAAACAAATGTAATGCGGTTTTTCGCTTAGTACCCCTGCGAAGGCGAAGTTAGCGAGAGCGTACCCTGGTTTTAGACCTATTACTGCATATACAAAAACTTGATTATTTCATATCTCCTTTTATATCTACTTCTTCAAATACCCGTAAAAGGCATTATGCACCTTTTCATATCTGGCTACGGCTTCTTCTCTACTGATGTTTCTGGGTACGCTGCTTCCCCCAAGGGTATATACGGTAATAAAGCTGTTGTTATAGCCGCTGATTAGCTCCCATTGATCCTCCATGCGAATCATCAGAGGATAACCCTTTCCCACATAGTAGAGAGCCGCATGCAGGTCCATACCGTAAAGATTCAGAAGCACTCCGTCATTATAGTCCATCGCCCTTCGAAGTTCCGGAATCTGGGAGACGAAATTGCTGATATCCTCTTCCTGAATTTTTAAGTTAGCGGTATTGGGACGGTCTGTTCTGTTCCAAACAATTCGCTCCTTCTGATCCACCACATAGCCGAACTGGTCATAAATCTTCTTATAGGCCGCCTCCATGGAGGAGAACTCTCCCTGATAATGACCAAGACTATAGGCAGAGAAAAGCACATCCTCTTCCTTGGAGCTTCCGGGAAGCTCGATAGAACCCGCCTTTTCAATTGAAAACTTTTCAGGATAATGCAGATTAAATTGACTGACAGCCTTACCTACCATGGGAAGGTATTGCAGTTTTCCGAGATTCCCCAAAACTTTGGATTCCAGGGCAATCTTTCTTTCGTCCTTAATCTCCTTATTGGAAAGCAAACTGTCCTTTCCCACATACTGATATTCTCCGTCTTGAAATTGGTATTCATCAAAACGAAGCTGATTTCCCTCCAAACTGAAATTCGCAAAATACAAGCCATCTTTTTTGTAGGAAAGCTTGGTCTTCATGTCTTCCCCCACAATGCGAATCTCCGATACCGGTACTTCTCCCTGGGGATTCCAAATCTGATCCTTATCGCTGTCCTGTAAACCGTAGAGGAAGTCTTCCCCTAAAAATCCGATTACCTTTAGTCGTTTTCCGTCTTCGGAAATGTTCAAATTCTTATCCCCGTGAAGATTTCTAAAGGCAAGCTCTCTATGAAGTTCTCCGTCATTGTTCTTTTCTCCATAAGCAATAAATTGCTTACTGCTGCTGGAGGCAAAATCATTTTCTGAAAGACCGGTAGCCAGCGTAATAACCTCAAAGCTGTTGGTATCCACCCCATAAATACTGCCTGCAAAGAAAATGTAGAACATCCGATTGTCCGCATAGTAGGAAAGATTTTGAATATTTTCCTCCAGCTTTTCCTTACTGGCCTTTAGGGGCAGAAAGAAATTCTCCACCACCGTATTTTCCGAATTGTCATAGGTATAAAAAACGATGCCGGTATAGCCCTCGTGCCGGCCTCTCCGAATATAACCATATACCAGGAAATCCACATCCCCATTGGTGTCCACACTCAGAATATGAATGCCATGGGTAAAGCTTTCCCTCTCTAAAGACTTCTCCCCTTCGGTGTAGGAGAAAATCCGGTTCATATTCCCCTTTCCCTCCCCATCGGCTCGGTAAAGGGTATTCTTATCGGTAAAAGCATAGAAATTTTTTGTAGCGGATTGCAAAGCCTCAATATCGCTCTTTTCCCCCACTCCCAGTAAAATCTTTTTATCCTTATAACGGTAATTCTGCCCGTCAAAAAGCTCCTTCGTTCTCCGGTCAAAGTCCATGAGGAAAATTCTTTGGGGATCATAACGCATCACATAGTTGTCTTCATTAAAGAAACGGTGCACATTCCCATCCTGATCCGTTGCTCTGGAAGCATACTGAATCTGTACCAAAGCCATGGTACCGTCCAACTCCTTCAAGCGGATTTCCGGCTCCCCGTCCATTTCCATACCGCTATCCCCCCAGGTAATCTGCTGAAAGGAGGAATGCAGATTCACATGGGCAAGGGAACTGTTATCCATGGTATCGTCACTTTCCAGATAGGTGCTAAGGCTCTTTGCCTCCGACTTGGAAAAGCTCTTTCTGGTAAAATCCTCCGCAAGGCTTAGGACTTCCTGCCCCATCTCTTCCTTCCCCAGTAACACTCGAGTATAGTAATAGACACTGCTTTCTCCCAGATCCAGTTGCAAGCGAAGCAGATATTCCTTTCCTTCCTTCATCAGGTTTTGGATAGGAAGGATAATGTGAACCCTTCCCCCTTCCTCCTGTAAGCTTCCCTCCTGATTCTTTTCCAAAAGCTCTGCCCCATCCAGAGAACGAATATCATAATGTACAGACTTGGGAGCGGACTTTCCCTCCTCCAAAATCAACTCACACTGCCTGTTTTCCGGAAGCAAAGTCACACTGTCCCGCACAAAAGCATCATCCATTTCCTGCAAATAACCGTAGAGAGGATTGATTTCCTTTCCGGAGGAAAGTACATGAAGCACCGGTAATTTGCTTTTTCCCATATTGGCATAAATTCTATTGTTCTGGTCCATAGAACGATAAGAATGGTAGAAATAAAAAAGCAGAGCGACAAAAAAAATGCCGCTCAAAACCAAAGCTCTGCTTCTTCTTTTATTCCAAAACTTCTGCTTACTCTCGCCTAGTCGTTTTAACAAAGTTTAACCCTTCTTCCTGATTTAGCTCTTTTCCTAAGTCTGGGACTTCTTCCTATAGCCTAAGGCCTCTTCCAAGGCAAGCTTTTCCTCCGCTCCCAGCTCTATGGAAGTACTTCCTTCCTCTACCTCTTTAATATAGAGGAAACCGCCTTCCTTGGCATGGACAGAGTTTAAGATAAAGCCACTGTTATCATAATTCAAAATCGCTAAGGCAAAGGAGAGATTTCCTCCCATTCCGCCATAAGCATTATAGCGAACGATACCCCATTTTTGGAAGGAACGTCTGAGATTCTTATGTAAAATCTTAAGCATTTCCCGCTGTTCTTCTTCCAAGTCTTCCAGCTTTTCCACATGCCTCTGCAGCTCGATAAAATAATCTTCCAGAGTTTCCGCATCCTTCCCCCGCATGAAATAATCATACTGGCGATAAAGCTTTTTATACTTGGCCTCCGCCTTCAGGGCAAAAAAGAGAGAAACAAGAGAAATCAATGTGGAAACCAGAACGAAGACCAACTTACCTTGTTGTAGCAATACTTCCATTTATTCTTCTCCCCTTCCCTCTAAAATCCGGGTGATTCTATCCAAATCTTCCTTCGAGTAATATTCAATTTCCACCTTACCCTTATCCTCGTTCTTAGCGGTAATTTTTACTTTTGTCCCCAAATGTTCCTTCATTTTTTCTTCCAAGCCGTGAACAATGCTTTCCCACTGAGAGCTTAGTTTCTTCGGCTTATCCGACTTTTTAGAATCGGCCTTTTCTTCCTTGGCCCGTCTTTCCATTTCCCGGACACTCCACTTTTTTTCAACACATTCCTTGGCAAGAGAAATTCTCTTCTCTTTATTTTCCACAGAAAGCAGGGCTCTGGCATGTCCCTCGGACAAAAGATTCTGACGGAGATATTCTAAAATCTCTTCCTCCAGCTTTAAAAGACGAAGGCTGTTGGCAATGGTGGAACGCTTCTTCGCCACCCTTTCCGCCAGCTCCTCCTGACTTAAATGATATTCTGTCAGCAGGCTTTGGTAAGCCATGGCTTCCTCCACCGCATTTAAATCTTCTCTTTGGATATTCTCAATAATGGCCACTTCCTTACTGAGCTTTTCATCATAGTCCCGAACCAATACGGGAATTTCCGTAAGACCGGCCATCTTTGCCGCCCGAAATCTTCTTTCTCCGGCGATAATCTCATAAAAGGGGCCTTCCTTTTTTACCAGTAAGGGCTGTAACACGCCGAATTGCTTAATGCTCTGAGAAAGTTCCTCTAACTCTTCTTGGGAAAATTGTTTTCTGGGCTGCTTTGGATTGGCCTGAATTAGAGAAAGCTTCACCATTGCCTGCTCCTCTTTCTTCTCCCGGCCATCCTTCTTTCCGGCAAAAAGGGTATCCACCCCTCTTCCCAATCCGTGCTTTGCCATGTCCTTCCCTTCCTTTCTCTGCAAACTTTTAGTAAGCTATGTCTTTTTCCAGAATTTCTGCAGCAAGCTTTCTGTAAGCTTCCGCCCCTGTAGAACTGTTGTCATAAAGAGAGATGGGAAGTCCGTGGCTGGGTGCCTCTGCTAAACGAACATTTCTGGGAATAATGGTTCGGAAAATAGGATCTGAAAAATGTTCCTGCACTGCCTTAACCACCTCCTGCGACAGGAGATTTCTACTGTCATACATAGTAAATAAAATTCCCTCGATTGTTAAATCCGGATTCAGGGCATCCTTAACCATGGAAATGGTTTCCGTCATTTGGCTAAGTCCCTCCAGTGCATAGTATTCACACTGAATGGGAATCAGCACGGAGTGAGAAGCCGTTAAAGCATTTACCGTAAGAGTTCCCAGACTGGGAGGACAATCGATAAAGATATAGTCATAGTCCTTTTGAATATCCTCCAGGACTTCCTTTAATAAGAAATTTTTATTCTCTTCCTCTGCAAGCTCCGCATCCATGGCGGAAAGATTCCGATCTGCAGCGATAAAATCCAGATTTTCCAGAGCCTCCCGAACAATTCCCTTTTCTATAGGAAATTCTCCGCTAAGAATCCGGTAAATGCTGATTTCTTCCTCTCGAATGCCGATTCCACTTCCCGCATTTCCCTGGGGATCAAAGTCCAAAAGCAAAACCCTCTGTTTTGCCTCCGCTAAGGAAGCTGCCAAATTGACAGCGGTGGTGGTTTTCCCCACGCCCCCCTTTTGGTTTGCAATTGTAATAATCTTCGCCATAAGTCCCCTTAGCCTTTCTTTTGCCTTGCTTTATTTCATAATTGTATACGATAGTTATATATGATATTTACATGTGGTTTTTACATATAATTTTTATATATGCAATTTATATATGCTATTTACATATGATACTTATACCCATACTTGCTATGAATTGTATTTCCGCTTTTGTTTCACGTGAAACATTTTAGCCCAGCTCTATACTACTGTCAATTTATCTTCCTACTACTTTTTTGATCTATTTCGTTTCTAATCTATGTCTTTTTTTATAGATATTTTTTTCTTTTTCATGTCTTTTTTACCTGCAAAGAAAGATATTTTAAATTTATTCCATGTTATTCATTTATATTTAAAATCTATTTGTTCACTCAAGTATCTAAGCTATTTGCTTCTTTAAGTATCTATTCCATTTCTTCCCTATTTCTAAAATTACGTGTTCTACTCTAGTTTATATTCCTCTTCTTTTCCGGAAGCTGAGCATAGACCACCGCAATCGCCATCAGAAAACAGCCGAATATTTCCCGAATTCCCAAGGACTCTCCCAAAAACAGCCATCCCCAAATCGCTGCATAAATGGCAGTGGTAGACATCAGAAGAGAGGCCAGCGTATCTTCCAGTCTTTTTTGAGCATAGCTTTGCATAGTAAAAGCCACTGCCCCGGACATGATTCCGGCATAAGCAATAGGAAGGAGAGCTGCCTTTAAATTCACATAAGAAAAGCTTTCAAAAAAGATAAAGCCCAATAACCCCACCAGAGAGCCAGCTAAAAACTGTATGGACATATACCAGCCGATATTGACCTTCTTTACATAGTGTCCCACCTGCATAATCTGAATGGCATAGAGCACTGAACACAGAATAATATAAGCATCTCCTGTACCAATAGTGAATTTTGTCCCTGCCTTAATGGCAATAAAATAAACCCCGACTAAAGCCAGAATCGCACAAAACCAGATTTTCTTTTCCGGCTTTTTACCAATAACTAAGCCAAATATAGGAATTAGAATGATATAGAGTACCGTTAAAAAGGCTGCCTTTCCTACGGTAGTTTCTTTTACACCAACTTGCTGGATGACACTGGCTGATCCCATGACGATACCGGTAATAAATCCCCCTCTGATCCCGGCCCATTTTTCTTCTTTAGAACAAGGCTTTAAAAAAGCAAAGGGGAGTAAGCATAGACCGGATAAAAGGTGGCGGTAAAACACAAAGGCAAAAGGACCAATCCGATCCATTGCGGTACTCTGGGCAATAAACGCTAAGCTCCAAATAATCGTTGTAATCAAAAGAGTAAAGATACCCTTATTTCTCTCCCTATAGGGATGTTTTTTTTCTACCAAAAGCTTTTCCTGTTCTTTTGGGAAAATGCTTTCACTCTTTATTTCTTTTAATTCTTCCATTCTTGAACACTTCCTAGCTAAGAGGTGACTTAGCCGGAGTTCCCGCCTTTCTAGGATATTTTTTTCCGCAGGGCTCCAGCTTTTGCATCAAAAGCATAGCCCTTCCCATATCGGTTTCCGGCAGGGTATAGATTTTCTTCTCCACACATTTTCCTCCTAAAAGGAAAATAGCCTTCTTTCCCTGCTTCAATTCTTCTTCCACTTCCCTGCCCTTTAAGGCCAGAAAATACCCTCCTACCTTCACAAAGGGAAGGTCATACTCGCTTAAAGTGGCAAGATTTGCCACTGCCCGGGAAACCACCAGATCATACTGTTCCCGCAAATTCTTATCGTGTCCCAAGTCCTCAGCCCTGCCATGGTAAAATTTTACCCCTTTTAAGCCAAGACTTTCCACCAATTCTTTCAAAAATCGAATTCGCTTTTGCAAGGAATCGCTTAAAGAGAGCTGAATACTTGGAAAGGCAATTTTTAGAACAAGTCCGGGAAAGCCCGCCCCTGTTCCCACATCCATCACCGACTTTCCTTCTATCCACTCTGAAAATGTTTCACGTGAAACATTCATTTGACAGATTGCCAGACAGTCCACAAAATGCTTAACAATCACCTCTTCCTCTTCCGTAATGGCGGTAAGATTCATCACCTTATTTTTCTCCACCAAAATCTGATAATATTGATAGAACTGTAAAAGCTGTTGTTCTGTTAAAGAAAGTCCTAAGCTCTCTGTTAAATGAGAAAGCTTCTCTCGAAAAAAATCGGTCATTTCTCTTCCTTTCTTCTTTCCTTTTCCTTCTCCAGATAAATCAAAAGTACCGACAAATCCGCAGGACTCACACCGCTGATACGGGAAGCCATACCCATATTTTCCGGACGAATCCTATCCAGCTTCTGTCTGGCTTCCAAGCGGAGGTTGTGAATATCATGATAGCAGATATCCTTTGGCAGCTTTTTCCGCTCCATCTTTTTAAAAGCTTCCACCTGCTGAATCTGTCTCTTAATATAGCCCTCATATTTAATTTCAATTTCCACTTCTTCCTGTATAAAGGGAGAAAGGGAAGGTCTTTCCGGATCCAAAGGAGCAATATTTTGATAATTACATTCCGGTCTCTTACAAAGTTCTCTCAGAGAAATGCCGGACTGTATAGGAGAAGAGGGAATGCTTTCCAAAATTCTGTTATTTTCCCCATTGGCTCCGATATAGGTATTTTCCATACGACGAAGTTCTTTTTGAATGGCTTCCTGCTTTTCTCTGGCAGCCTTGATTTCTTCCTCGGAAACCATTCCCAGAGCATAGCCCTTTTCCCGAAGACGAAGGTCTGCATTGTCCTGTCGAAGCAGAAGACGATACTCCGCCCTGCTGGTCATCATTCTATAGGGCTCTTTATTTTCCTTTGTCACCAGGTCATCAATTAAAACCCCAATATAGGCCTCGGAACGATCTAAGATAAAGGGCTCTTTTCCTTCAATTTTTTGTACCGCATTGATGCCTGCCATAAATCCCTGTACCGCCGCCTCCTCATAGCCGGAGGAACCGTTCATTTGTCCTGCAAAATACAGGCCGGAAATCTTCTTTGTTTCCAAGGTATTTTCCAGTTCCAAAGAATTTAAGCAGTCGTATTCAATGGCATAGCCGCAGCGGACCATTTCCGCCTTTTCAAAGCCTGCCATAGTACGAAGAATTCTCATCTGCACATCTTCCGGAAGAGAAGAGGAAAGACCGGAAAGGTACATTTCATTGGTGTATCTTCCCTCCGGCTCCACAAAAATCTGGTGCCGATTTTTCTCCGGAAACTTCATCACCTTATCTTCAATAGAAGGACAGTATCTGGGGCCCGTTCCCTGAATCACCCCGTTATACATGGGGGAGCGGTCAATATTTTCCCGAATAATCTCATGACCCTCTTCACAGGTATAGGTCAGATAGCAATCTTCCTGGAGAATCTGTACGGAAGCAGGATCCGTGGAAAAAGAGAAGGGCACCACCGGCACATCTCCCTTCTGGACTTCCATCTTGCTAAAGTCCAGGGACCTTTTATCCACTCTGGCAGGGGTTCCGGTTTTAAAACGCTGCAAACGAAAGCCTAAATCCAAAAGGGCCTGACTCAGCTTTGTGGCTCTACGAAGACCGTTTGGCCCGGTTTCTTCGGATACCTCTCCGTAAATGCAGCGGGCATTCAAGTACACACCGGTGCAAATCAGCACTGCCTTGGCATAGTATCTGGCTCCTGTACTGCTCACAACTCCACGGATTTCCGTCTTTTCCTCATTGGTGAGTAAGGACACAATTTCTCCCTGACGGATATGAAGATTCTCTTGATTTTCCACAATATGCCGCATATTTTGAGAATAGACCTGCTTATCCGCCTGTGCTCTTAGGGAATGTACAGCAGGACCCTTGGATTGATTTAGCATTCTGGACTGGAGAAAGGATTGGTCGCAAACCTTTCCCATCATTCCCCCAAGGGCATCCAATTCCCTAACCAGATGCCCCTTGGAGCTTCCGCCGATATTGGGGTTACAGGCCATCATGGAAATGCTGTCCGGGCTCAGGGTAAAAAGAAGGGTTTTATGCCCCCGCTTAGCAGAAACCAGGGCTGCTTCCACTCCCGCATGCCCTGCTCCCACCACTACAATATCCACCTGTTCTTCTAAAAATGCCATATTCCCTCTTTACTATTTTCCCATGCAAAACTTTGCAAAAATCTCATTGATTAAATCCTCGGAAACATCCTCTCCCAGAATTCTTCCTAAGGCACTGTATGCCCCCATTAAATCTATACTTAAGAAATCCTCGGACAATTTAAGACGGATTCCCTCCAAAACCAATTCCAAAGCAGACTTTGCTTCTTCCAATGCTGCAATCTGCCGTTCACTATGGATATAAGTTTCTGTGGAAAAGGAAAGACTTCCGGTATAAAAAAGCTCTTCCAGCTTTTGACCAAGCTCCTCAATGCCCCTTCCCTCCTTGGCAGAAATGGGAAGCACGGGAAAACCGGTAGTCTTTTCCAGCTCTTCTTTTTGTAAAATGCATTCCTTGTCCATTTTATTGAGAAGCACAATAGCCTTTTTTCCCTCTAAAAGAGCTAAAATCTTACGGTCTTCCTCCTCTAAGGGAAGGCTTCCATCCAAAACCAAGAGAACGCAGTCCGCCTTTTCAATTCCTTCCTTCGCCCGATTCACACCGATTTCTTCCACAATGTCTTCCGTTTCCCGGATTCCTGCGGTATCCATCAAATGAAGGGAAAGGGAACCGATGCGAATATCCTCCTCCACCGTATCTCTGGTGGTTCCCGGAATATTGCTGACGATAGCCTTATCCGCCTTTACCAAACAATTTAAAAGAGAAGACTTTCCCGCATTGGGCTTTCCCACAATAACGGTTTGAATACCCTCCTTTAAGAGTCTTCCTTCTCTTTGATGTTCCAAGAGCTCTGAAATTTTGGAAAGAATCTCTTCCACATGAGCTTGACACCGAACGGAAAATCCCTCCAAAGATATATGCTCCGGATCATCCAAAGCTGCTTCAATAAAGGCGGTATCCTCTAAAATTCTGCTCCGCATTCCCTTAATTTTTTCCTTAAGCGAACCCTGTAGGAGAGAAAGAGAGGAGCGAATACTGTCCTCACTTTTGGCAGCAATTAAATCCGCCACGGCCTCTGCCTGAGAAAGGTCGATTCGTCCATTTAAAAAGGCACGTTTACTGAACTCTCCCGGCTCCGCCGGCCTTGCTCCGGCCTTAAGAGTGGCCTGAAAAACTTTTTGCATCAAAAGTATTCCACCGTGACAGTTGATTTCCACCGTATCTTCTCCGGTAAAGGATTTGGGAGCCAAAAAGGTGGAGACCAGTACCTCATCAATCTCCTTTTCACCATCAAAAACAAAGCCATAACGAATCCGGTGGCTTTCGCTGATATCTAAGGGTCTTCCTCCCTTAGTTCTTAAAATTTTTCCGGCAATTTCCACAGCCTGATTTCCGCTAATCCGGATAATGCCGATTCCGCTTTCTACTAATGCGGTGGCAATTCCGCTAATGGTATTTTCCAAATCCTCACCTCCTCAGCAATTCTGTATTTTACTAAGATTTGCCCTACATTGCAATGAAAAGGAATAGAAGGGAGGGATTTCCGAATAATGAAAAGGCTGTATAAAACAATATAGGCCTGAAATGGAGCCGGAATCAAATCCACCATTTTCAGACCTATATTGCATAGCTTTTTTTATTCTTTTGATTTATTTACAAATCCTTTGGTTTTTACAAGAGTCTATTTTGGAAAAGCTTATTCCTCGCCCTTCTCTTCTCTCCTGTCTTCTCTCTTATCCTCTCTTCTCATCCTGTTTCCCTTATGGCGGAAATCCTTTTGGAACTTTCCACCATTTTTACAGAAAATCACCACATGACGGAAGGGATCTTCTCCCTCGGATTTTGTGGAAACCTGACTGTCACTTTGCAGTGCGGCATGGATAATTCTTCTCTCGTAAGGATTCATTGGCTCCAAATGAACAGATTTCCGATTCTTCTTAACCTTATAGGCGATATTCTTAGCCAGACTTCTTAAGGTCTGCTCTCTTCTCTTACGATAATCCTCCGTATCCAGCTTTACCCGAAGATACTCCTCTCCGTGGTTTTTATTTACCACTAAAGAACAAAGATACTGTAAGGAATCCAAGGTTTGTCCTCTTTTTCCGATGAGGATGCCCATATCCGGTCCTACCAGGTTGATGTAAAGCTCATTGCTGTTGTTTCTAAATTCTGTCTGAAGCTCCACTTCCATTTCCATACCCTGAAATACAGAGCTTAAGAAATCTAAAGCAGCCTTAGTTACCACTGTAATCTCCTCTTCGGAAAGGGGCGTAAATTCTCTCTTTTCAGGACTTCTTCCTTCAAAGGACTTTTCCTCTCTCTTTACGGGAGTGGAAGACAAGGGTGCAGGGATGGGATCGTAGCCTCCTCTGCTAAAGCCCTTAAAGCCTTCCTTCTTTTCAAACTTCTTCTCTTTCTTTTCGTCCTTCTTTTCCTGAGAAGAATGATGGGAAAATGTTTTATTTTCCTCGGAAGCTTTTTCTTCTTTTTTCTCGGAAGACTGCATTTTTTCCTCTACAGAAGAGCTTTCCCTCTTTCCTTCCGCTTCCTTCTTTTCAAATGCCGCTTTCTCTACTGCCGCCGGCTTTTCCACTTCGGCCTTTTCTTTTGCGATTTCCGCTTCATCCTTTTCCCAGGCTTCAATAATCCAGGGCTTTGCCCCGATACCGAATAAGCCGTTGCTTCCCTGTACGATTACATTGTAGGAAATTCTGTCTGAGGTACAACCTAAAGAGATGGTTGCCTTCGTAATCGCTTCTTCTACTGTCTTTGCAGAAACTCTAAACTTGTCCATAGCTTTTCTCCCTAAGCTTTTTACTTTTTCTCTTTCTTCTCATGCTTTTCATTGTAAAGCTGTACCATGTTTGCCTTGCTGGCTAAGGATCCCTCTTTCGCATTTTGATTGTAATAGTCTGTAGATTCTTTTGTCTTCAGATTTTGCTTTGCAATCTTTTCCATACGATTCTTTTCTTCAGAATCTTCCTTAGCCTGCATAAGCTTTAATCTGTTTTCCACGGTCTTTTCATCAATGGGAGGTAAGCCTTTTTTTGCTCTTTTTTCATTGGCCTTAGCCATAGCATCCTGTAAGAGCTCTTCATTGCTCTTCTTTCCGAAGTACCAGTTTAAAATCAACTGCTGTAAAAGCATAAATACGGAAGAAGCAATCCAGTACAAACCGATTCCGGATGCAAAGCTGAAGCAGAACCACACAGACATCAGAGGCATCATCACGTTCATGCTCTTCATCATCTGCTGGGACTGATCTCCCTCCTCTGTTGCCACAGGCATGCTCTGCTTCTGCATCAGCAGGGTGGAAGCCCACTGGCTTAAGCCTGCCAAAATAGGAATTAACCAGTAAATATTTGGGGTAAAGCCATAAGCAGAAGGAGCAGTGGAAAGGTTTAATCCTAAAAAGCTGTTAATCTCTGTAGACTTTGCCGCAGCCTGCTGAATTACTTGGGTTGCAGAAGGGAAAATCTCCGGAAGCTTTGCCCACTGCGCAGGATTTAACTTATACAAAAAGTCAATTACGAAGTTATGAACCGCAGCAGAGTCATACTTGCTTGGATCATCCAGACCTAAGTTGTGTAAGGTCTTTAAAATAGATTCCATGCCGTTGGCTTTTCCAAAGTCCAGAAGACTTTGTGCCGCAGAAGAACCTCCGATAGCGGTGGAAACACTTTCGTAAACCGCCTTTACGGAAGGAACATAGGCAGGAATGTTCATAATAATACGATACAGGGCGAAAATAATCGGCATTTGTAAAAACAAAGGCAAGCACCCTGCAGTCATAGAAGTGCCGTACTTTTCATAGATGGCTTTCATCTCGGTTTGCTGCGCCATCATGGAAGCATTGTCCGTTTTGTTCTTATACTTTTCCTGTACAGCACGAATTTCCGGTTGCATAATCTGCATCATTCTGGAGGATTTTTGCTGTTTTAAAGAAGTCGGGAACAGCAAAATACGGGTCACCAAGGTAAACAGAATGATGGCCAATCCAATGTTTGGAATACCGATTCCGTCTAAGAAAAGGTAAATCCAGTTCATAATCCAGCCCAAAGCACTTACAATCAGGTTCCAGATTGGTCCGAATAAAGGCATATTGGATGTGTTTTTGGTTAAAATAATCAGATTTTGAATCAAGTTTTTCTCCCTTCATCTCTAGGGAACAGGATCATATCCGCCTTTAGCAAAGGGATTACAACGCAGTAATCGCCAAATTGCCAACAATAGTCCTTTCACACACCCGTGCTTTTGTATGGCCTCATAGGCGTATTGAGAACATGTGGGTGTGTATTTACAATGAGAATGTCCCTTCATAGGAGATAAAAATTTTTGATAAAAACGAATCATCTTTAACATCAGTTTTTTCATCAAAGCTCTCCTTCGGAATAAGATGCTTCGGAATTTCCCAAGCATTTTTCCTGATAAAACGTATTTTTTGTCCGAGTTTCTTCCTATTATAATAGGGATTTTATTTCCCTTTGGAAAAAATCAGAATTTCAGAACTTCTCTCCATTACTAAGTATATGATGCCTGCTACATAAATCGAGATAAGCAATCTCCAATTCCGAATAGCTTGCAAAAGCTACCTTCTGTCTTACGACTAAAACGATGTCTAACCCCTCTTTGATTTCTTTGTGTAATCGAAATATCTCTCGAAGCTTTCTGCTGATGCCATGGCGAACCACAGAATTCCCCACCTTCTTGGAACAGGATATTCCCAGCCGGGAATACTCTAAGCCATTTTCCGCTACCAACATTACAAAATAAGCATTGGCATAGGATTTTCCTTTTTTATAGCAATGCTGAAACTCTTCATTTGACTTCATGGAAGGAAAACGCTTCATAAAATATCTCCAAGGTTGAAGAAAGACCGCTTTCCAGCGGCCTCATTTCTGTATTCTACAGGGTAGTTCTTACCCATAAAGCTTTTCAAGAAAGCTTCCTTTATGTTTCTGCATTATGCAGATAATCTTGCTCTACCTTTAGCTCTTCTAGCAGACAAAACCTTTCTACCGTTGGCTGTGGACATTCTCTTTCTAAATCCATGCACTTTAGCTCTCTGTCTTGTCTTTGGCTGATAAGTCATTTTTCCCTTATGCATACGGACACCTCCCTTTTTTTAGTGTATGGCGCAAAGCCACCGATCGTTTCTCCGGGAATTATTCGTCCTTATACGAAAGGTCCCGAATAAACTCCTAATTCTGGGTAAACATCGCAGATTATTATATAGAAAGGGCCAGAAATCGTCAATACCCTTTGAAAAAAACTTATTTTTCGGAAGGAATGTGTATATCTTATCCTCTTTATCTCCTGAAAAACCCCGGAAAAACCTATAAAAGCAGAGCTTATCCACAAAATTATGCACTTATCCACAAATTCTATCCACAAAAACATCTGTTCACCTTATCCACAAACTGTTTATAAACTGTGGATAAGTGTATAATTTTCCTTTTTTCTCATAGGAAAAGGCTTATTTTAGCTTTTTTCTGTGGATATCTCTTATTTTTATACTCTATTTATGCTCTTTCCCCCTTGAATTACTCCTTGAAGTACTCCTTGAATTATTCCTTTTTCTCAAGGGATGTGAACTTGCGAAAGAGGCTATCTTGCTGTAAAATAAAAAGAACTGTCTTTTCAGAAAAAAGCTAGTTTTTTTTTTGAAAAATAGCGAGAAGCCCCTTGTCGTTGATTTTAAGGAGTCTGGGAATGGCAAAAGACTTTAACCTCATAAAAGAAAAATGGGAAGAAATTCTCCTACATACCAGAGAAATAAATGAAATGCCGGATGTAACCTATAATCTTTGGATTTCTCCTTTAGAATTATACGATTCTATCGGGGATCAGTTGATTGTACTGGTAAAAATGAAAGAATTTCTCAGTATGATTCGGAAGCGCTATACCGACACCTTGAAAATTTCCATTATGGAAATCACCGGTATCTATACAGAGCTTCTCATCACCGACGAGGATGGTTTGAAAGAACTCTATCCCAAGAAAAGTCAGGAAGAACAGCCGGGACTGGAGGAGGCTCTGAAGAATGCCAACCTAAACTCCCGCTATACCTTTGACAGCTTTGTAGTAGGTTCTTCCAACGCTTTAGCCCATGCAGCCTGTGTGGCGGCAGCGGAGATGCCGGGAGAACAGTATAACCCTCTCTATATCTACGGAGGAGCAGGTTTAGGAAAAACCCACTTGATGCAATCTGTAGCCCATTACATTTTACAGCAAAACAAAAATGCCAAGATTCGCTACGTTACCTCCGAAACCTTTATTAACGAATTTGTCGACAGTATCCGTAATAAAAATAACATTTCCCCGGCGGAATTCAGAAGAAAATATAGAGAACTGGATGTTCTGCTCATCGACGATATTCAGTTCCTTATCGGTAAGGAAGGAACCCAGGAAGAATTCTTCCATACCTTCAATGCTCTCTATGATAACAGAAAACAGATTATCATCGCTTCCGATAAGCCGCCGAAGAAAATTGACAATATTGAAGAGCGACTCCTCTCCCGCTTTGAGGTGGGACTCACCGTAGATATCCAACTTCCGGATGTGGAAACCAGGATGGCGATTCTTCGGAAAAAGGAAGAGCTGGAAGGCTACAACATTGACAACGAAGTGATCAAATACATTGCTGACAATATTAAGTCCAATGTCCGGGAGTTGGAAGGAGCCTTAACCAAGGTGGTGGCAAAGTCCCGCCTCATTAAACAGCCCGTTACCCTAAGTCTTGCAGAGGAGCTTTTAAAGGACAATATCACTCCGGCTGAGAAAAAGGAGCTTACCCCGAAGTGGATTATTGAGGTGGTGGCGGAACATCACGGTCTGAGCCTTTCCGACCTTGTTTCCAAACGAAAGAATAAGGAAATCGTCATTCCCCGGCAGATTGCCATGTACCTTTGCCGAGAAATGACCAGTATCCCCTTAAACACTGTGGGAGAACTGCTGGGAGGTAGAGATCATTCCACCATTATTCACGGCTGCGACAAGATATCCAAAGAATTGTCCACAAATGAACAATTACAATCCACAATAGAAGTTTTACGGAAAAAAATCTCTCCCTAATCCCCATTTTTTCCTTCCCCTTTCCACAGAAAAAAAGAAGGGATAAAGTACTGAAAAATCAAGGGATTTTAGCAATTACACATTTCCACAGCTCCTAATAGTACTACTAAAAAAAAAGAAAGAACAAAAATAAAATATTTCACGATTGCAAAGCGAAATTTTAAAAATAAAATCTGGCAGCTTTGCAAAAAGCTTCTACAGAATAAAAAGAAAGGACTCCTATGAAATTATCTTTTCAAAAAAATGATTTGCTTTCTACCCTGCAAGTGGTAGGGAAGGCTGTTGCTTCCAAAACCACCTTAAGCATTATGGAGTGTGTTCTGGTGGATGCCACCGAGGGGCAGATTCGTTTAACAGGAAACAAAAATGATTTTGGAATAGAAAGCATTTGTCCGGGAGATATTCTGGAGCCGGGAAAGATTGCCTTAGAGGCAAGACTTTTTCAGGAGATTATCAAGCGTTTGCCTCAGATGGAGGGAAAGAATATTCTTCTTAGTACTGAGGAAAACGGAAATTGTACGATTCAGTGCGAAAAGTCCGTCTTTAAAATCATGGGCCGAAACCCTGAGGAATTTACCTCTCTTCCTTCCGTGGAGAAGCAGGAGATTGTGGAGATTTCTCAGTTGAGTCTTAGAAACATGATTAATCAGACGATTTTTTCCACCGCCTCGGGAGAGAACAATAAGAAGATGACGGGAGAATATTTTGAAATTCAAGGCAATCAGTTCTCCATTACCGCCCTGGATGGACATAGAATTGCCATTCGAAAGACCGAGCTTTCCGAGTCCTATGACAATTGCTCCGCTATCGTTCCCAAGGAAGTTCTGTCCGAGCTTTCCAAGATTATCAGCGGAGGCCTGGAGGATAAGGTGGAAATTTGTTTTTCCAAGCAGTATCTGCAATTTTCCTTTGAAGATACCATTGTGGTAACCCAGCTTGTGGAGGGAGAATACTTCCATGTTCGCCAGATGCTTTCCACCGATTATGAAACCAAGATTCGCTTAAACCGTAAGCAGTTTTTGGAAAATATCGATAGAGCCAGAATTCTGGCCAGAGACAATGATAAGCAGCCTTTGATTTTAAAAATTGAAGACCAGAGTCTTTCTTTGAAAATTGTTTCCGACATCGGAAGAATGGATGCGGAAATGCCGGTACAGCAGGAAGGAAAGGATCTTCTCATCGGCTTTAATCCTACTTACCTGATGGATGCTCTTCAAAATATTGAAGAGGAAGAGGTGGATTTGTACTTTACCATTTCCCGCTCTCCTGTCTTTATTCGGGATCAGGAGGAAAGCTACAACTATATGATATTACCGGTAA
Source organism: uncultured Oribacterium sp. (assembly GCA_963542215.1). Classification (GTDB taxonomy): domain Bacteria; phylum Bacillota; class Clostridia; order Lachnospirales; family Lachnospiraceae; genus Oribacterium. The sequence goes on from CAUTXF010000011.1 coordinate 39,328, forward strand.
ACTTTAATGCGGAAGCCATAGGATGATTATCGAGTCCATAGAGTTACAAAATTATAGAAATATAGAAAAATTGAAGCTTCCTCTGGGAGAGAAGAACAACATCCTTTATGGAGATAATGCCCAGGGAAAGACCAATCTTTTGGAGGCCATCTTCTTTGGCAGCACCGGAAAGTCCTTTCGCTTTTGTAAGGACAAAGAATTGATTCATTTCGGGGCGGAGGAAGCCCATTTGAAAATGATCCTGAAGAAAAAAGGAATTTCCCACCGGATAGACATTCACCTAAAGAAAAACAAAAGTAAGGGAGTGGCTATAGACGGATTTCCGGTGAAGAAAAGCTCCGACCTTTTCGGCCTGGGAAATATCATTATTTTCTCTCCGGAGGACCTGTCTTTGATTAAAAACGGACCAAAGGAAAGAAGAAGATTTATTGATTTGGAGCTTTGTCAGCTGGATAAGATTTATCTCTACCATTTATCCATGTATAATAAAGTGTTGCAGCAAAGAAATAAGCTTTTAAAGGAACTGTATTTTCGACCAAAGCTGGAGGAAACCCTCTTTGCCTGGGATGAGGAATTGGTAAAGCATGGGAAGATGGTCATTTCCCTCCGCAGAGATTTTGTGGGAAATTTGCGGAATAAAGTGGAAAAAATCCATGGAGAAATCAGCGGAAAGCGGGAAGAGCTTCTTCTCAGCTATGAGGAAAATGTTTCCGAGAAGGACTTTCCCTTGCAGCTGGAAAAAAATAGGGAGGCGGAGAAAAAGCAACAAACGACCCTCTCCGGTCCCCACCGGGATGACCTTTCCTTTCAGATAAACGGTCAGGATATTCGGCATTTCGGTTCCCAGGGACAGCAAAGGACCGCCGCCTTATCCCTGAAATTAGCGGAAATTGATTTGGTGAGAGAAAGGATTCAGGATAATCCCATTCTTTTGTTGGATGATGTATTTTCGGAACTGGATCAAAAAAGACAGAATTTTTTATTAGAACAATTAGGAAATTTACAAAGCCTGATTACTTGTACAGGCTTGGATGAATTGGTAAAGCATCGATTCCCCATAGACCATGTGTTTTATGTGGAAAATGGACAGGTGCAGTGTCAGTAAAGAGGAGAAACTATGTCGATAGAGAGGGAAGAATTTGGAGGAAATGAAGCAGAATTTCTTCATGGTTCTAAGGAATACGGTGCAGATCAGATTCAGATTTTAGAGGGATTGGAAGCGGTTCGGAAAAGACCGGGAATGTATATCGGAAGTACTTCCGTTCGCGGTTTGCACCACTTGGTTTATGAAATCGTGGATAACTCCGTAGACGAGGCTCTGGCCGGATTTTGTAATACCATTACTGTTAAAATTCATCAGGATAACTCCATTACCGTACGGGATAATGGACGAGGAATCCCTGTAGATATACAGAAAAAGGCGGGAAAGTCCGCCTTGGAAGTCGTTTTCACCGTCCTCCATGCAGGAGGAAAGTTCGGAGGAGCCGGGTATAAGGTTTCCGGCGGTCTTCACGGTGTAGGAGCCAGCGTGGTAAATGCCCTTTCCGAGTGGCTGGATGTTAAGGTCTATAAAGAAGGTAAGATTTATACCATGTCCTTTGCCAAGGGAAAGGTAACAAAGCCTATAGAGTGTATCGGAACTTGCAGCGAAGAGGAGCAGGGAACCGAGGTACACTTCCTTCCGGATGCCAGCATTTTTGAAGAAAGCGTTTATGAGTTTGAAACCCTGAAGATTCGTCTTCGGGAAACCGCCTTCTTAACCAAGAATCTGAAGATTCGTCTTTTGGATGAGCGGGAAGGTCAGGAGCAGGAAAAGGAATTCCACTATGAGGGAGGAATTCAGGAGTTTGTCAGCTTCTTAAATAAGGGCAAGGAAGCCCTTTATCCGGATGTAATTTACTGCGAGGGAGAGAAAGAAAAGATCCTGGTGGAAGTGGCTATGCAGCATAACGACTCCTACACGGAAAATATCTATACCTTCGTAAATAACATTAATACCCCGGAGGGGGGAACCCACCTGACCGGTTTTAAAAATGCCTTGACCAAAACTTTCAATGACTATGCAAGACAGAATAAGCTTTTAAAGGACAGTGAAGCCAATCTTTCCGGAGAGGATATCCGTGAGGGATTAACCTGCATTATTTCTGTAAAGATTGAGGATCCTCAATTTGAGGGACAGACCAAGCAGAAGCTGGGAACTTCCGAGGCGCAGGTTGCAGTGCAGGGTATTGTTTCCGAGCAGTTGACCTATTTTCTGGAACAAAATCCAGCGGTTGCCAAAGTGATTTGCGAGAAGTCTATTTTGGCGCAAAGAGCTAGAGCCGCAGCCAGAAAGGCAAGAGACCTAACCAGAAGAAAGTCCGCTTTGGACGGTGTGGGACTTCCCGGAAAGCTTGCGGATTGCAGCAGCAAGGACCCGGAAAGATGTGAAATCTTTATCGTAGAGGGAGATTCCGCATTGGGACCTGCCAAGGAAGGAAGAAATCCGGAAACCCAGGCCGTACTGCCTCTTAGAGGAAAGGTTTTAAATGTACAAAAGGCCAGACTGGACAGAATTTATGCCAATGAAGAAATCAAGGGAATGATTACCGCCTTTGGAACCGGTATTCATGAAGATTTTGATTTAAGCAAATTACGGTACCATAAAATCATCATTATGACGGATGCGGATGTGGACGGTGCCCACATTTCCACTTTGATGTTGACCTTTATTTATAACTTTATGCCGGAGCTTATCCGAAAAGGACATGTTTATCTGGCTCAGCCGCCACTTTTTACCATTCAGAAGAATAAAAAGCATTATTATGCCTACTCCGATGAGGAATATCAGAGAATTTTAAAGGAAATCGGATCGGATGGGGCAGACGTATCCCGATTCAAGGGTCTGGGAGAAATGAATACGGAGGAGCTGCAGGAAACTACCCTGGATCCGGAAACCAGAACTCTGCTTCGGGTAAATATGAGTGACGAGGATAAGGCGGAACTGGATATTACCTTTACTACCTTAATGGGAGATCAGGTAGAGCCCAGAAGAGAGTTTATTGAGCAAAATGCCCGATATGTTACAAATTTGGATATTTAAAGACTTTTCCAAATTGTTTTGCAAGTTGAAGGAGGCCAATTTTGGAGCCAAATATTTTTGATAAAGTGCAGGATGTGGACTTAAAAAAGACCATGGAAAATGCGTATATCGACTACGCCATGAGTGTAATTGTGTCCAGAGCGATTCCCGATGTTCGGGATGGCCTTAAGCCTGTACAAAGAAGAGTGCTTTATGCTTTGCAAAGTCTGGGCGTTACTCCGGATAAAAAGACCAAAAAGTGTGCCACAATTGTTGGAGAAACCATGGGTAAATACCACCCCCACGGTGACTCCTCCATTTACGGTTCTTTGGTTTATATGGGACAGCCCTGGTCTATGCGGCACGTCCTGATTGATAAGCAGGGAAACTTCGGTTCCGAGGATGGAGACAGCCCTGCAGCAATGCGTTATACCGAGGCGAAGATGTCCAGATTAGCCGGAGAAATGCTGGCAGGAATCAATAAGAACACCGTGGATTTCATGCCGAACTTCTCCAACGAATATGAGGAGCCGGTGGTTCTTCCTTCCCGTTTTCCCAATCTTTTGGTAAACGGTGCCACAGGTATTGCAGTAGGAATGTCCACCAATATCCCTCCCCATAACCTGAGAGAGGTGATTAAGGGTGTGGATTGTATTATCGATAATAAAATTGCGGGAAGAAAGACGGAAATAGAGGAACTGCTTCCCATTATTCAGGGACCGGATTTTCCTACAGGGGCTACCATTTTAGGAAAAAGAGGAATCGAAGAAGCTTACAGAAGCGGTAGAGGAAAGATTAAGATGCGGGCGATTTGCGAGATCGAGCCCATGCACAACGGTAAAAATCGCATTTTGGTGAAGGAACTTCCCTATCTTGTATACCGTTCCCGGGTCATTGAAAAGATTGCAGAGCTTGTAAAAGATAAAAGAATAGACGGTATCACCTATATCCACGATGCAGCAGGAAAAAATTCCAAAGCAAAGATTGCCATTGAGTGCAGAAAAGACGTGAATCCCCATGTGATTCTGAACCAGTTATATAAACATACCCAGTTACAGGAAACCTTCGGTGTGATTATGCTTTGTATCGTTCGAGGGGAACCGAAGATTTTAAATCTTCTGGAAATTCTGGAAGAATTTTTGGCACATCAGATTCAGGTGGTCACCAGAAGAACACAGTACGATTTACAAAAGTGTGAGGACAGAGCCCATATCTTAGAGGGACTTTTAAAGGCTCTTGACCATATTGATGAGATTGTTGCCATTATCCGTGCAGCGAAAAATGTAGAAGAAGCCAAGCAGAACTTGATTGCCCGCTTTGCCTTCACCGAGGTGCAGGCTCAGGCTATTGTGGATATGCGCTTGCGCGCTCTCACCGGTTTGGAAAGAGAACGTCTGGAAAACGAATACCAGGATTTGCTGGCAAAGATTGCTTACTATAAGGAAATTCTTGGAGATGAAAGAAAGCTTCTTGCGGTAATCAAGGAAGAGCTGGATCTTATTGCAGATAAGTACGGAGAGGATAGAAAAACGACCTTTAGCTATGATGATATCCTGGATGCGGAGGATTTGATTGCCGATGATGATGTGGTGATTACTTCCACTAGCCTCGGATACATCAAGAGAATGTCTCCGGAAAATTTCCGTCAGCAAAACCGCGGCGGAAAGGGCATTAAGGGAATGCAGACCATAGAGAAGGACTATATTGAAGACCTCTTTATGACCACAAACCATCATTACATTATGTTCTTTACCAATATGGGAAGAGTTTTCCGTATTAAGGGCTATGAGATTCCGGAAGCCGGCAGAACCGCAAGAGGTACGGCTTTAGTGAATCTTCTTCCCTTGCAGGAGGGAGAAAAGGTCAATGCCAGCCTCTGCCTGAGAGATCCGAAGGATGAGCAGGACTTAATTCTCACCACTAAGTCCGGAATGGTGAAAAAGACCGCCCTTTCCGAATATGCCAATGTACGAAGAAACGGCTTAATTGCCATTAGTTTGAAGGAAGACGACCAGTTAATAGAAGCTAAGCTTCTTTCCAAGAATGAAAATATTATTCTAGTGACCAAGAAGGGAATGGCTATTCAGTTCAATGAGAAGGATGTGCGTAGAACCGGACGTTCCTCCATGGGTGTAATCGGTATCCGACTGAATGATGGAGATGAAGTAATCGGTATGCAGGAATCTTCCCAGGGAGAAAACATGCTGGTAGTTTCTGAAAAGGGTTACGGCAAGCTTACGGAGAAATCCGCCTTTAAGGCACAAAACCGTGGCGGAAAGGGTATGCGTTGCTACAAGATTACGGAGAAAACCGGAGATCTGGTAGGCTTTAAGCTTTGCGACCAGGATAGAGAAATTCTTCTGATTACCACAGAGGGTATTATGATTCGGATGAGTCTGGAAAATATCAGTATCATCGGAAGAAATGCCTCCGGGGTAAAACTGATGAATATCGATAAGGATGGAGATACCACCATTGCTTCCGTTGCCAAGGTAAGAGAAAGTGAAGGCGATGAGGAAGAAGATTCAGAAGCGGATCCGGGAGAAGATACGGATACAGAAATCGCAGAAATAAAGGGAGAGGATGCCAAAGAGAATCAAGAAGAATAGAATAAAAAAACAGAATCAAGAAAAATAGAATAAAAAAAATAGAAGTAAAAAGAGCGAAATGAAGAAAATAAGGAATAAAAAAGCTGATTCCTAAAGATTATTCATTAGCTAAAAAAATCCATTCCGGAAAAAAATCACAGGAGTGGATTTTTTAAAATACGTCCGGTAGGGCTAAAAAAATTATAAATTTTTCTTGACAGTAAATGGGGAATTTGCTACTCTAATTAGGCACCTAAGAACCAAATGTTCGGTACGAAAGAAGAAATTCAAAAGTATAGGTGAATCCCTTTTGGCAGGGATAAACGAGGAGTAATACTCAAGAGGCCGAAGAGGCGCCCCTGCTAAGGGTGTAGGTCGGGCAACCGGCGCGAGGGTTCAAATCCCTCTTACTCCGTTTTCCGAATATTTTTTCGGAAAGTGCTTGACAAAGTTAATCACTTTGTTATAATAGCATGGCTGTCTCGAAAGAGAACAGTAAAGTCTGAAGAGAAAATAAAAAAATTAAGAGGAAACGATTAAGGTTTTATTGACTCGACAGAAAAACTGAACCTTGAAAATCAAAGATCGAATAATACACAGACCCTGAAGATTCTTGAAAAGAAGTTCTTCTAAGAAGAACGAAAAGCCGGAGTTCCGGCAGAGAAAATTCAGAAGCACAGAAATGTGCAGCGAAAACAAACTTTAACAGTAAAAAGGAAAAACAAGCTAAGCGCGTTTTGACTTGGACTGAACTTAAACCGCTCGGAAGAGCGGATAATGCTTTTTGTAAAAAGAGCACTTTTTATGAGAGTTCGATCCTGGCTCAGGATGAACGCTGGCGGCGTGCCTAAC
>CAUTXF010000012.1:0-44908 GCA_963542215.1 uncultured Oribacterium sp.
CCTTACCCTTTTCGCTCTTCCACTCGGAGGAAGCTGCATCCATAGCCAGAACGAAATCCTTACCGGGCTCATAGCCTGCTGCCTTGATAGCCTTTAAGATGTGCTCAATGGTATCTTCATCGGAAGCCAAGTTTGGTGCAAAACCGCCCTCATCTCCTACTGCAGTAGTATTTCCCTCATCTTTTAAGATCTTCTGTAAAGCATGGAATACCTCGGTACACCAACGAAGTCCCTCACGGAAGGAAGGAGCGCCTGCAGGCATAATCATGAACTCCTGTGTATCTACGGAGTTGGTAGCGTGTGCTCCACCGTTTAAGATGTTCATCATAGGAACAGGAAGACGGTTTCCGTTTGCTCCACCTAAGAAACGGTAAAGAGGAATGTCTAAGGCGTTTGCCGCTGCCTTGCAGGTTGCGATAGAAACAGCAAGGATAGCGTTAGCACCCAGCTTGGACTTATCCTTGGTTCCGTCAGCCTCGATCATAGCCTGATCTACAGCATAAATGTCCATAGGATCCATTCCCAGTAAAACGTCGTTGATGATGGTGTTGATGTTCTCAACAGCCTTAGCAACACCCTTTCCGCCGAAACGAGACTTATCGCCGTCTCTTAACTCTAATGCTTCAAATTCTCCTGTGGATGCACCGGAAGGAGCAGTTCCTCTTCCGATAGTTCCGTCAGACAGCATAACCTCTGCCTCAACGGTTGGATTTCCTCTGGAGTCAATAATCTCTCTTCCAATGACCTTCTCAATCTCTAAGTAGCTCATCTTACCCTCTCTTTCTCTTGCAAGCCTATGGCTTTGCCAGAAACCAATTTTAAGATTCCTTTAAGAATCCATAGATTAAATCGCAATCCTTATACTAATAGATTGGGCATATCGTGTCAAGAAAGAACTACTGTTTCTCCCGATAATGCCCCCCTAAGAAGCCTAAGTTTTTAAAAATAAAAAATCACTCTTTCTTCCGTAGAAAAAACGAACTATTTTCCGGAGAAAATCCCTCGAAGCACTCTGGGATTTCCGGCAAAATCCGGAAAAACTTCCACCGCTTCATATCCTTCTTTTTGGAAAATGTCTTTTACGCTCTCTCCTTGATCGTAGCCGATTTCCAGGTAAAGCCTTGCTCCCGGAAGCAAAACCGCCTTTGCCTCCTTGGCAATACGGCGATAAAAGACCAGTCCGTCCTCCCCCCCGTCCAATGCCATCTTGGGCTCATACTCCGAAACCTCCCGATCCAAGCCGGGAATCACCCGGCTTGCGATATAGGGAGGATTGGAGAGCAATAGGGAAAATTCCTTTCCCCGCACCTCCGTCAATAAGTCACTTTGCAAGAACGTAACATTTTCCCCTAAATGCTTTTCCGCATTTTTCTTGGCCACCGCTAAAGCCTTTTCCGAAAGATCCACCAAAAACAGTTCCTGATAGGGCAAATGCTTTGCCACAGAAATCCCGATGCAACCGCTGCCTGTGCATAGATCCAAAATCTTTAAGGAAGAAGGTCCGGCCTGCTTCACCAAGTCTGCATAGTCTTCCAAGACCAAGTCCACCAAACACTCTGTATCTGCCCGAGGAATCAGTACATCTTCATTGACAAAAAAATCCAGTCCGTAGAAGCTTTGCCTTCCCAGAATTTGCGCCAAGGGAATCCGTCTTCTCCGCTTTTCAAAGTTTTCAAAAAAGGAATGAAGCTTTCCCCAAATTTCCGTTTGTTCAATACCTGCCTTGCATAAGGGCTCCTGCTTTCTAAGAAGATAGCTTGCGGTATTCAGAGAAAAGCTCTCCTGTAAAAGGAGGCGGACTTCCAATGCCGCCTCCTCTTCTTCCACCCCTGCTTCCACAAGGAGCTTCTTCCCCGTTGTTTCGATTTTTTGCAAGCTTGCTTCCTTAAGCTTCGGAAAGCCCGGACCTTCCCGGGAAGCCATCCAATCTTCCATCACGCTTCCCCTTCCTTAGAAACCGCCTGCTCGGAAATCGAACTTTCCGAAACCGCCTGCTCGGAAACCACATTTTCCGAAACCGACTGTTCCGAAACCGACTGTTCCGAAACCGCATTCCCCGAAGACGTCTGCTCCGAAACTACCTTCTCCGGAAAGGCCTTCTTCTGAAAGGCTCTCCAGTCAAAGACCCGCTCCACCGCTGCAATGGCCACTTCCACCTCGTCCCGCTCCGGCTCCTTGGTGGTTAAGCCCTGCATCCACATACCGGGAATAAAGAGCAGTCGGGTAATGGGATTGTCCACCATTCCCACCAGACGAAGCACCTCATAGCTGATGCCCGCAATCACCGGAATCAAAAGAAGACGAGATAGTATCTTTAAATAGAGGCTGTCAAAGCGCAAAAACATAAATAAAAAAATAGAAATCATCATGACATAGACGATAAAGCTGGTACCGCAACGCTTATGCTCCTTGGAGGAAGCCATCACATTGTCCACGGTTAAGTCCAGTCCATGCTCCACACAGTTAATACATTTGTGCTCCGCCCCATGGTATTCAAAGGTCCTGCGAATATCCTTAGCCCGGGAAATCAGCTTGATATACAAAACAAAAATCAAAATACGAAGTAAGCCCTCCAAGAAGGCCAGAGCCGATTCAATAGGAAGAAATTTCTTCACAAAGCTTAGCAAAATGGTGGGCAAAGCCACAAAAATAAACAGAGCCATAGCAAAGGAAAAGACCATCACTAAGGCGGAAAGCACCTGCTCCACCTTTTCTCCGAAAAGCTTGTCCAAAAACTGCTCCAGCTTTCCCGGCTCGCTTCCCTCATCATCCTCATAAAAGCTGGCACTATGGCTAAGGCACTTCATCCCCAGTGCCATAGAATCGTAAAAGGATAAAATTCCCCGTAAAAAAGGAAGGCGGAAGAAAGGGTATTTGTCCGTTAAAGACAGATACTCTCCCTGTATCACATCAATACTGCCGTCCGGCTTTCGTACCGCAACGGAATAGTCCTCCTTATTCTTCATCATAATGCCTTCGATCACTGCCTGACCGCCGATACCGCTATATACCTGTTTTTCCAAAATTCTTCCTTTCCAAAGCTCTTACTATCCGGCTATACAAAAAGATTTCTATTCTTTCTTTTCTATTTTGAAGATGATTTCCAAACTCCAAGCATTTTCAAAACACGCAGAAGTTTCAACGGGAAATAAACCAATTATCTTTCCGGAATAGGAAGAATTATACTAAAGTACCGGCCTTTGAACAATCTTTCCCAAGAAAGTATCACGCTTTTTTCATAAAGATGAACAAAAAAACAGGGCCGAGGCCCTGCTTTTTACTGCTGCTGCATTCCAAACTTCTTATTGAACTTATCGATTCTACCCTTAGCGGATGCCAGCTTCTGGTTTCCTGTGTAGAACGGATGACACTTGGAACAGATTTCCACGTGAATTTCCGGCTTTGTGGATCCTGTTACAAATGTGTTTCCACAGTTACAAGTCACGGTTGCCTGGTGATAAGTTGGATGAATACCTTCTCTCATTTTCTCCCTCTTTCTGCATGATTGCCAACCATGCGGTTCGTCTATCCCTCTTGGGGGATTCCTTGGTTTTCATAATGCATGTGCTATCTAAAATAATAGCACTTTGTCGGGGTATACCCCTTAGCCGTACAAAGATAGCACAAAGTCTAAAGAAAGGCAAGTCTTTATTCCCAAAGGTTCCGATGGATTATTTCCAAAGGTCCCGATGGATTATTGTTCACAATGTCCCGATAGAATGCCTCTATAAAATTTATTATTAGTAATGGAATTGCTTAGAATCTTATAATTGCTTATTTTTTCTTTTTCTTGTACTATTTTAATAGTTTCATATTGGAGAATCGGCTAGGAAAATCCCCCTCCCCCGGCAGTTAAGGAGCAGAATTTTTTCATGAAAAACACAGAAAACAGCAAGTTGCTTTTACATCATTTTCTCCCGAACTGGGAGCGTTATCTTTTAATGTCCATCGTGCCTATTTATTTTATGCTCATCAGTCTTACCCAGCAAAACCCTATGAGCATTTTTGAAGGTGTACGGGAAATCATTGTACAACCGGATATTTTGATTACGGACTATTTTGTGGTAGGCGGCGTGGGAGCAGCCTTTTTCAATGCGGGATGCCTTACCATTATTTCCCTGGGCTTACTCTGTATCGCCAAATCCAATTTTGACGGAAGCTGTATCATGGCCTCCTGCCTGATGTTCGGTTTTTCTCTTTTCGGAAAGAATCTTTTAAATATCTGGGCGATCATTCTGGGCTATGCCCTTTATGCCAAAATTCACCGGGTTCCCTTCCGAAAATATCTTCATATCGGCCTTTGCGGTACCACCCTTTCTCCGATTATCACCCAGATTCTGCTGATTCCCAACCTTCCGAATATTTTACAGCTTCTGCTTGCACTTACTGTGGGACTCGTCATCGGTTATGTCTTGATTCCCATATCTTTGCATACCAAGCACGCTCACATGGGCTATTCCCTCTACAATGCCGGATTTGCCTGCGGCATCATCGCTACCATTATCATTTCCCTGATGAAATCCTTCGGGGTAAAAATCGAGTCCCGACTGGTTTGGGATACCACCCACAGACTCTTTGGCTTCTACAGTCTGCTTGCGCTCTTTCTCGTCTTGATGCTCCTTTCCCTTTTCTTTGGACGAAAGGAAACGATTCTTGGCTATCGGGATATCCTGAAGGAAAGCGGACAGGGAAATCCGGACTATTTAAAGAAATACGGAGACTATCCCACCATTTTCAACATGGGGGTAAACGGTCTTGCCATGACTTTAATTCTCTACATTTTAGGCGGAGACTTTAATGGCCCCACCATCGGTTCCATCTTCTGTCTGGTGGGCTTTAGCGCCACCGGAAAGCATCTGCGAAATATTTTACCGGTAATCTTCGGTGTAATTCTTGCAGGATTCTTGAAGGTTTGGTCCGTGCAGGATCCCAGCTCCACCCTTACCCTGATTCTTGTGACTACCTTGGCTCCCATTGCAGGAGAATTCGGCATTTTCTGGGGAATTGCAGCCGGTTTTCTTCATTCTTCCGTTGCCTTAAATGTTGGAATTCTTTATAATGGGACAAATCTTTATAACAACGGCTTTGCCGGAGGTGTGGTGGCCATTTTCCTTGTGCCCATTATCCTTGCCATCAAGGACAGACAGAAGCCTATGGCCATTTACGATGAAGAGGCGAAGAAGCTTGCCATTAAAGACAAGCTTTTTGACAAGCCGGAGGTAAAGCTTCCGAAAAATATCTTTTGGAAATAAGATAGCAAAGAGAAGGGAGATTTCTGCAGAAAACAGTTGAGAGAAAGCGAAAGGAATTCTGCAAAACATAGAATAGAGTAGCTTTATGAATAACAATAGAGAAAAAGTCATTGTACAAACCAGTATCATCGGTATTCTGGCCAATCTGTTTTTGGCCGGTTTTAAAGCAGGCGTTGGAATTCTTTCCAACTCCATTTCCATTACTCTGGATGCAGTAAATAATCTAACGGATGCCCTGTCCTCAGTCATAACCATTGTAGGAACCCGCCTGGCCAACAGGGCACCGGACCGGGAGCATCCTCTGGGGCACGGACGAATTGAATATCTCACCGCCAGCGTCATCAGTCTTTTGGTGCTCTATGCCGGTTTCACATCTTTAATCGAATCGGGAAAGAAAATCCTTCATCCGGAGGAGCCCAGCTACAGTGTGATTTCCTTAGTAATCATTTTTGTAGCGGTTTTGGTGAAATTTTTCTTGAGCCGTTTTGTAAAAAGAAGAGGAGAAAAGGTAAATTCCCAGAACCTCATTGCCAGCGGGGAGGATGCGGGAAATGATGCCATCCTGTCCTTATCCGTATTTTTATCCGCCCTCTTTTTCCGTTTTACCGGTATCTCCTTAGAGGCCTATGTGGGGGTTGTGATTTCCTTCTTTATTTTAAAAGCCGGCTGGGAGCTTTTACAGGAAACCCTTTCCCAGATTCTTGGTGCAAGAGCGGACAGCAACTTGACTAAGGAGATTAAAGAAACCATCAATGCCATTCCCGGAGTTTTCGGAACCTATGATCTCTTCCTCCATAACTATGGGCCGGACACCTATCTGGCCTCCGCCCATATCGAGGTGGCGGATACCATGCACGCCGCAGAGCTGGATGCCTTAATGCGGAAGATTGAAAGGAAAATCTACAAAAACTTCCATGTGATTATGGCGGGAATCAGCATTTACTCCCGCAACACGGAAAATAAAGCCCTCCTGAAGCTCCAGCAGGAAATTCATGATCTGGTTTTATCCAAGGAGCATGTTTTACAGATGCATGGCTTTTATGTAGAAGAAGAGACGAAACGGATTCACATGGATATAGTGGTGGATTTCGAAGAAAAGGACAGAGATGGCCTTATTGCCGGCATCCAAAAAGAGCTGGAAGAGAAATTCCCCGGCTATCAGTTTCTGATTACCCGAGATTTGGATATTTCCGATTAAATGCTATACTGTAAAGGCAAAATTACAGGCTAAGATGTGTAGGAGCTTGTAAGCCACCCGGCGGGTGCATAAGAGGGCGATCCCCCTCATTCTGACAGCTACATCAATTTTCCATAAGGAGCAAACATGATTATTACCAAAACCCCCTTTAGAATGTCCTTTTTCGGTGGCGGTACCGATATGGAGGAATATTTCAAGGAGCATGGCGGAGCAGTGCTTTCCACCACCTTTGACAAATACTGTTATGTAAATGTCCGGCATTTGCCTCCTTTTTTTGACTATAGCACCGAGCTTTCCTACTCCAAGACGGAAAGGGTCTCTTCTCTTGAGGAAATCCAGCACCCTGCTATCCGGGAGGCGATGAAAATGTTGGATATGCAGAAGATTCGTTTGAATTATGAAGCGGATCTTCCCGCCCGTTCCGGCCTTGGCACCAGCTCCTCCTTTGCGGTGGGCATGCTCCATGCCTTCCATGCCTTAAAGGGAAAGTATGTGGGAAAGAAAACTCTGGCAGATGAAGCCATTTATCTGGAAAGGGTACTCTGTAATGAATCCGGCGGCTGGCAGGACCAGATTGCTGCGGCCTTTGGGGGACTAAACCATATCGAATTTTCTCAAAATGGCTATACCGTAAGCCCCATTCTGATTTTCCCGGATAGAAAGAAGGCCTTGGAAGAGAATCTGATGCTCTTCTTCACCGGCTTTACCCGGTTTTCCTCCGAAGTGCAGAAGGAAAATAAAAAGTCCTCCCCTGAGGACAAACTAAGTCTTTTGTCCGAGATGAAGGCTTTACTGGTGGAGGCAGAGGATGTTTTACAGGATAAACACAAGGATTTAAACGACTTCGGTCGTCTTCTCCATAAGACCTGGGAATTAAAGCGAAAGACCGCAAAAACCATCAGTACCGACAGCATTGATGCCCTTTACGAACAGGGTCGCAAGGCGGGAGCTTTAGGCGGAAAGCTACTGGGTGCCGGCGGTGGCGGCTTCCTCCTCTTCTATGTGGAGAAGGAAAAGCAGGGAAAGGTTTTAGAAGCCATGAAAAACTTGATTCATGTGCCCTTCTCCTTTGAAAATGACGGCACACAGGTGTTATATTACGCTCCGGAGCGTCTGGAGGAGTAAAAGACATTTGTAAGGTCTCTTACGATAAAAATAGCTTTTGATAAAAATAGAGGGATGGAAATTGTAGCAAACGCATCTCATACAGTACAGGTCTAAAGCCTCTTTTCGATAAAAATAGAGGGATGGAATTATTCAAGGTAATGTGATTTTATTTCATGCGTAACGGTCTAAAAAGAGGGTAATCTGAGCCCGTCAGTACTTAGTGAAAGCGAACAAAGTGAAGCTTGAACTTAGTACTGCTACGAAGGCGAAGTTAGCGGGAGCGTGCCCGAATTTTAGACCGTTACGGCATGAAATGTATTACCTTTATTCCATCCCTCTATTATTTTCCATCCCTCTATTATTTTTCTTCAAAGGCCTTGCAAATGTCTTCGATATACTCTAAGGAGCCCCGAAGCTTCTTATATTCCTCCGTGAAGGAGAGGCTGTTGATTTCCGCTTCGGTGTAGGGGGCTCTAAACATTTGGTGGCCGCTGTAAATGGCGATATAGAGCAAATCTCCTTTGATATAGATCGAAAGCTCCTGTCCTGCAAATTTCTCGGAAAATCTTCGGAGCATTTCCGGAGTCAGGAATCGTCTTGTGCCAAACTCATCTGTAGTATAAATATCAAAATGCTCATTATGCTGAATATCCTCCGTATCCAGCTTCATTTCCCCTTTTCCGCAGGCAGGGTACCTGTACTGCACTTCATTTTTTAAAAGAAAACCCCTGTCCGTAGGGACGATTCGAACTTCTCCCTGCACTGTCACCGGACTCTTCATACAATACAGCTGTCCTGTAAAATCATACACCGTGGTGGAATGCTTTCCGCCTGTTGTATGATAGGACTCCAGATTTCCTATAAGAAGTCCTCTGTCATCATGAAAGAACAAAAAGGTATCTTGCAGATATTTTTGAGACTTTGGGGTGAACCTCACTACATCCTCCAGAGCAATTCCCTTCTTTTCCACCGTTAGGTCGGGATAGAAGTTCTGTAACAGCGGCTCCAGCACCTCCTTGGCATAAACATCCTGAAGGCTTTCCATCTTGCCGAAAAACATTCCCGGCATCTTATGGTATTTTAGATAATAAAACAAAAGACCGCTACCAATCAAAATAAACCAAAAGATCATACTGTCCGGACCGACAAGACGAGGCATAAGAATCAGAAAAAACGGAACAAGGTATTTTACTCTAGACCACCTTTTAATTTCCAACATTTTCTTACGAAGTGCTTGGAGTTTGATTTGAAACTCCGCACTGTCCTCCATGTCCTCAATTTTCTGTAAATCCTCTTCCAAAGTTCCTAACATAGATGTCCTTTCTATTAGAAAAGCAGGCAGAAAAATCCCTATATCTCGACTTTTCCGCCTGCCATACACACTTATCAGGGCTTTAAGCTATTTGCCCGTTCTGAGCAAATGTTTTTTATTCTATTAATCAATATTGTAATCCAAATCCTCTAAACTTCTCTTCCCCTCTAAATCCTCATGCAGAAAATCCACCTTACCAAGTCCCTTGATTCCTGCCACTAGACTTGTGGGGAAGCTTACAACAGCCTGATTGAATACACGTACATTACTGTTTACAATCCGCTTTGCTGCTGCCAAATCTTCATTTTCACTGACAATCTCGGACTGCAGGTTTAAAAATTGCTTGGAAGACAAAAGCTCCGGATAATTCTCTCCTACCATACGAATCTGTGCCAATACATCATTTTGGTTGGCAATCGCACGGTTCGTATCCTGAATACTTCCTCCCTGACGCAAAGCTACCAGCTCGGTAAATACCTTCTCCTCATGCTTGGCATAGGCCTTAGCCACCTTTAACATTTCCGAAATGGTGTCAAACCGCTTCACCAAGGTAATATCCACGGTCTTCTTGGATTCTTCAATAATAACCATGTAACGATTCAGCATATTGCTCTGTCCGATAAACCAAACAAGAACAATTACGATAAGGATAATGGGTACTAAAACCATATGCAATTCCTCCTTTTTTCCGGTCGCCCTGAGCTCTTTTCCTAAGGTCAGGGCACTTACGTGCAAAGCTTCTTTGCCAAAGAATTCAAGTGGATTTCTTAAATCTCGGCAGAAAACAGTAAAAAATAGTTTCCTTGCTTATTATACTAAGAAACTTGAAAAATTCAAGAAATTTCTTTACTCTTGCACCTACTTGGAAAAATTGGCAATAAAAGGAATCTTCCGAAGCGCGGTATAAAGAAGCATGGAAATCAACACACTCATCACCGCCTGAATGGTATTGGTCAGGATTCCTGCAGAGGCTACGCCAAAATCAAAAACGAAGCTTTCCGCTACAAAGTATCCTATAACGATAATCGCTCCACCGATAAGCGTTGCTAAAAGAGCGGAGGAAAAGCTTTTCTTTTTGCCATAAACGGTGGCTACCAAAAAGCCTTCTATTCCTTTGACCAAAAAGGTAATAGGAACAAATACCGCATAGCCCAAAAGCAAATCCGCCAAGGCGGGACCGATGGCACCTACCAGCGTTCCTTCTTTTCGTCCCAGTAGAAGAGCCGCCAGCATAATGACCGCATCTCCTACATTAAAGTACCCCCGAATACCGGGCACGGGAATCTTGGTAAACATCGTAAGCAAAGTAGATAGCGCAATCAAGACCGCCGTGATGGCGATTCCCAATGTAGTAAAACCGGATTTTGTACGCTTCTGTACTGATGTTGTAGACATGTGCAGCTCCTTTCAAGGAATAAATTGGTTTTTTCTAACATTAAGGACTATATCTCCAAACAGCAGATTTGTAAATATGTATAATTTTTTATTTTAAAATGATATTTTATTATCTATTTTGTCTTTATTCTTCGGACTTTTCTTCGATAGGAGCGTCCTTCCCCTTTTCGATGCCACAGATGGCCAAAGCTTCATCTACATTTTCCACGGGGCGAATCTCCAGCTTTTCCTTTACCTCTTCCGGTACATCTCGGAGGTCATCCACATTGGCCTTGGGAATCAAGACAGTCTTTACTCCTGCACGCTCTGCAGCCATCAGCTTCTCTGGAAGGCCGCCGATAGGATTAACCTTTCCTTCCAGGGACACCTCTCCTGTCATGGCAATCTGCGGGCAAACCGCCTGTCCTGTCACCAAGGAGGATAAAGCTACGGTGAGGGTTACACCTGCTGAGGGGCCATCCTTCGGAGTGGCTCCGTCAGGAACATGGATGTGCAAGTCATTTTCCTTAAAGAAGCTTGCCTTCTCCGGGAACATGGACTTCACCAGACTGATAGCAATCTGGGCAGATTCCTTCATCACATTCCCCAGCTGTCCGGTGATGGTAAGCTTGCCCTCTCCCTTGGTAGCAAGAGTCTCGATAAAGAGGATTTCTCCTCCCACTGCGGTCCAAGCAAGACCTGTGACCACGCCGGCTCTTCCCTTTTCTTCCACCGCTCTATGATGGAGAGGATTCATATCCAAGTATTCCTGTAAATCCTCTTTTCCTACCGTAATCTTCTCGCCCTTTCCTCTTACCAAATGGACAGCAGCAATTCTGCAAAGGGTATCCAAACGCTTTTTCAGGCCTCTCACGCCACCTTCTCTGGTGTAGTCGGAGATAATGCTTTCCAAAGCTTCATCACTAAGCTCCACATTTTCCGGCTGAAGCCCTACATTCTTTAAAGCCTTCTTCATCAGGTGCCGTTTGCCGATTTCGAACTTCTCACTTGGCGTATAGCCTTGATACTGAATCACCTCCATACGGTTTAGGAGAGGTGCGGGAATGCTGTCCGTGGTGTTTGCGGTGCAAATGAAGAGTACATCGGAAAGATCATAAGGCACATTCATATAGTGATCCGTAAAGGTATTGTTCTGCTCCGGATCCAGTACCTCCAGCAAGGCTGCTGCCGGATCTCCGTTATAGGAGGAGGAAAGCTTATCTACCTCATCCAATACCATAACCGGGTTGGAAACTCCCGCCTTATGGATACCGTCCATGATTCTTCCGGGCATAGCTCCCAGATAGGTTCTTCTGTGTCCTCGAATATCCGCCTCATCTCGCACGCCACCCAAGCTTACCCGGACATATTTTCTGCCAAGAGCCTTGGCAATGCTCTTTCCGATACTGGTCTTTCCTGTTCCGGGAGCACCTACAAAGAGAAGGATGGAACCGGACTGCTGTTTCTTTAAGTTCATGACAGCAATCTGCTGAATCATTCTTTCCTTAACCTTCTTTAAGCCGAAGTGGTCTTCGGAGAGAATCTTCTCCGCCTCGTCCAGGTCAATGCTCTTCTGTTCTTCCTTCTTCCAGGAAAGTCCTGTCACAAAGTCCATGTAGTCATAAAGCATACCTGCCTCTTGACCGTTGGTACCTTCATTTTTCAAACGATTTAAAATCTTAGAGGCTTCCTTCTTGGCAATCTCATTCATGCCGGATTCTTCAATCTTAAGCTCCAGCTTTCTTAAATCGGAAACCTTCTCCGGGTGCATCTCATCCAGCTCTTTTTGCAAATAGTCGATTTGCTTTTGTAAAGCCTGCTCCTTATAGAGCTTCTGGTAGTCCTCCTGCTGCTGGTTTCTGGCATCGGAGGTGACCTTGGTGACCTCTACATATTCATAAAGAATCTGCTCCAACATCTTGGTACGAACGGAAAGTCTGTCCTCCTTAAGTACCTGGTAGCGTTCTTCATTTTTCAAACTGAGCCATGGAGAAAGAATGCAAGCCACCTCTTGGATGGATCCATACTGGTCAATCATGGTCTGCATAATGCTTCCGGCTCTAAAACGATCCACCAGAGTCTTTAATTCCGCCTTGATTTCTTTTAACTTCCGCTCGGAATCCTCCCGATCTAAGTCCTCAATATCCCTTAATGGAGCTGTTTCCAACAATAGCGGTTCCCCTTCTTTTTGAGCTAGCTCCAAGATTTTCACTCTCTGTCCTGTACGAACCACCACATAACCGTCTCCGCTGATTTCCGTAACACTTCCCTCTACCGCAACGGAGTGGAACTCTTCCTTCCTTAAATCCTTGGTATTAAAGCTGTCTTCCTTTAAAACAGCCAGTAATACATGGTCGTCCTGTCTGATTTCCTGTCCTGCAATATTTTTAAAGCTTTGTACCTGAAAATAAATGTAGGAATGGGGAAGAACCATCATATTATAAACTGGAATTACCCGCATCATTTTTCCTCCTCTATACTCTGTCATATTATTTTTCGTCCGCTCTATACTATTTTGCCCCTCTGTACTCTGCCCGGCCGTGTTTTTTTCCGCTGTCGAATCTTCCGCTAGAGCTTGAACCGTTACTGTATTCACTCCGGCAGCATTTTGAGCTGTCATTCCTGCATCCGCCTCTTGTCCATGGAGCTTTTGTCCCTCCTGTCCTTCGGCAGCTTTCTCCGAAGAGCTTCCTAATGCAGCTTCCCGGCCTTCCATATTTTGCTCGCCGGATTTTTGGCCTGAAAAGCTTTGTACTTCAGCGCTTTGACCCGGGGAGGTTTGTATTTCATTTCCCTGTTTAGAACATTGCTTTTTTAGCATATCCTGAGGAATATCCCGAGAAATGGCAGAAATCCGCCCCCTTTTCTTCTTTTTTAAAAGGGAACGGATTTGTTCCAAAATATCTTGCATACTCATATACATATCCCTTCTGAAACAAGAAAAAAGCTTCTTCTCTTCTTCCTCATTCCTTTACGTTTTTTCTCATTTGTTAGCAATCATCATTTTCGAGTGCTAAATCTTTTCAAAGAATAACACCCTCCTAAGAGGGTGTCAAGGTCTTTAGAAATTCTTTCGATTTAGACTTTCTTCCGCCTCTTTCCAAGGCTTATTCGGAAGATAAGTCCTTTCCTCTTCTCTTATAAAAATATAGGCTGATGCCAAAGAGGGAAAGGCTAAAGGACACGCCGAAGAAAAACATTCCGCTTTCATCTCCGGTGGCAACATTTCTGGCTGTACGATAAATCTTAGTACAAATCTTCGGAATCTCTTCAATAGGATTGAATATTTCCAACTTCTTCACCCCTAAAACTCCGGGATCATGGTTCACTATGGGAGCAGGGGGCTTTCCGCTTTCTCCCGGAGGTGTACCCGGTCCGGGAGGCGTGTTCGGATTCGGAGGAGTTGGCTCCGGCGGTACTGTCTCCGGGGGAGTTTCCGGCTCCGGCGGCTTCGGCTTGTCGTAACGATTATGAAAGGCAATTTCCCCCCTTTTAATATCTTGCTTCAGAGGATCATTTCGATCTGTTACAATAATCACCGCAGTTAGATAGGGGGGTCTTGCGTTTCCTGCACTATCCTTATCTTGCAATTCCACCTTTACAGAGACCAGATACTCTCTATCATCATAGGTCATATATTCCGTATCACCCTGCTTTTGACGAATATCGTACTGATAGATTCCCTCCTCAGAAAAGGAAATAGGGGCAAAACGCTTTTCATCCTTGGTTTTTCCCCCTCCTAAACGGAGATGAATTTCTTTCTCACTCGGCACCAAATTAGAACCGGAAATCACCGGCTCCAGCTCCACCGTAAATTCTTCCTCCGGGAATGAATCTCCTGCGGCATACAAGCTCACCGGAATCTCCACCTTTACCGGAGCAACGGCGGCATAGCTCTTCGGAACAAACAACGAATTCCCCAACAAAAGGCAGAGAAAAAAACCGATAAATTGTATTCTCTTTTTTCCCTTCATGCTTTCTTTCCTCTTTCCTTTCCTCCTACTTTACTGACTTACTGCATTAGTGACTTTCTTTCTAAGCGACTTGCTTTCTAAGCGACTTGCTTTCTAAGCGACTTGCTTCCTAAATAACTTTCTTCTTTATCGCTAAGCTTAGTCCTTCTGACTCTCTCTACGACCTGCCTTCCCCGGCAGTTCTTTTAACCCTTATCTTCACAATATTCTGATAAGTAATTATATTATCGGCGCACTTTGCAATTTTATATAAGCTTTTTAATAATATTTTGTTTTTTCTCTTTCGCCGGAAGCTGCCCTCTCCCTTTGCTTTTTAAGAATTTTATAGTTTCTTTATAATTATAGTTCTTTTGAATAATCAAGCTGTTCTATTATGTTTTAAAATTGGACAAATATTTTTAATCTTGATAGTATTTTTTATGAAATTAATTTATACGTTCAAAAATACTTATGCTTTATAGAAACAATCAGGAGGAACAGAATGGCAGAAATTTGCATCAAGAATTTATCCTTTCACTATGCGGATGATCAGAGAACCATTTTGGAAAATATCACCGCCCAATTTTCTCAGGGAGAATTCGTCTGCATTCTTGGACAGTCCGGTTGCGGAAAAAGCACCCTGCTTCGCCTCTTTGCCGGCTTGGAGTCTGCTAGTGCCGGAGAAATTCTGATTGGCGAGGAAAAAATACAAGGAACCTCTTTACAAAGGGCCGTGGTATTTCAGGATTATGGTCTTTTCCCCTGGTTAAGCATCGGAAAAAACATTCTGATTGCCCTGCAGCAATGTTTTCCTGAAGAAGATAAAAAAGTATTACAGAAAAAGGTAGAGGAACTTTTGCAAATGGTGGGCTTAAAACCCGAGCTTTATCATAAGCTTCCCAAGAGCCTTTCCGGCGGAATGAAGCAGCGTACAGCCATTGCCCAGGCCTTCGGCATGGACGCGCCCATCCTCTTGATGGATGAACCCTTTGGCGCACTGGACGCCATCACCAGAAGAAAACTGCAAAGACTGTTAATCTCCCTTTGCAAGGAAAGAAAAGAACAAAAAACCGTACTATTTGTCACCCATGACATTGATGAGGCTCTCCTCCTTGCAGACCGTATTTTCGTTTTAGGCCAGGCTCCCAGCCATATTATTCACTCCGTGGAGATTCCTAAGGACTTGCGAAATCGCTCGGATTTACTTTTTGAAAATGAGTTTTTTATTACCCAAAGAAACACCCTGCTTTCCTATCTAAATGAAGACATTGAAAAGGGAGAAGAAGAATCCCTCTTGGGATAAGAAAAGGCAGGCTGATATACAGCTATGTAGGCATGAAAGGAGATTTATGAAAAGAATCAAAATGTTGGCAGCGGTACTTCCTTTATCTCTCGCTTTATTTGCTTGTCAGGGGCAAGGAGAAAGCAAGAGCTCCGGTACAGATGCAGCCAAGGAGGAAAGCGCTAGGGCAGAGGATGGCTCTAAGGCCGAGGGCAGCAAGGAAAAGGCTGAAGGCAAGGATAAGAAAGAAGTTATCAAAATTAACTGGGCAAGAGACAATAGCGGTAATGCCTTCCAGGAATTAGCCATGGAAAAAGGATGGTTCAAAGACGAGGGTATCGAAATCACCCAGAAGCCCTTTGATGCCAGCAATGATGCTACCACGGCTCTTCTTTCCGGAAATATCGACATTTTCTCCAACTACGGTACCAACGGTCCCTTACAGACTCTGGCTGCCGGAGAAGATCTGCAGATTGTAGGAGGCTACATGGCAACCGGATGTATGCCCATTATCACCAGAACCGACAACAACGACTGGACCGGTGTGGAAAGTCTGGTCGGAAAAACCGTTGCCGCGGATGCTTCCGATTATACCATTGGCGGCGCGCTTCTGGAAAAAGGCTATGATCCGAAAACCGATGTGAAGTGGGTACATTATCCCAACTACTCCGATATGACCGCCGCAGTCATCAAGGGTGAGGTAGACTATGCCGTTGTGGGAACCAGCCGCAATTACGAGGTTCAACAGCAGCCCAAGCTGAAGGTGGTAAGCTATAAGTCTGATCTGATGCCCTGGTACTCCTGCTGCCGTATGGTGGTAACCAGCAAGTATTTTGAAGAACATAAAGATGTAGTAAAGAAGATTATCAAAGTGCTCCTTCGTGCCCAGGCTTACTATGAGAAGAGTCCGGAAAACAAGGCAGAGGTAAAGAAGATTGTTGCCAAGAGAATGAATGTAACGGAGGATTACCTGGATTCCTATATGGACAATGAGCATTTCCGCATCTCTGTAGATCCTCTGAAGCACGAGGTGGAGAGGGCTTGGAATATTCTGGGTAAAACCGGCTTCTTAAGTGAAGGCTGGGATAAGATCAAGGTAGATGATCATATTCAAAACGACCTTTATTATGAAGCCTTAGAAGAAGCCAAGGAAGCTTACGGCAATGAGAATCCGGAGTTCTATGAGAAGATGGAAAAATTCTATCAGGAACATAACGCTTAGCGTTTTATATTGCATATGATCACTAAAGCAAGCAGTCTTGGCTTTAAGCTTTAAAGAGAACAAAGCTAAGTACAGACAAAGAAGGAAATAAAGGAGAACAAATGATGCAAGGCATACAGGCTTTTTTTCGAAAATATAGCATTACCATTTTGGTGTATATCGGCATTATTGCTTTGTATGCCTTCGTGGCGAACAACCGCTTGATTAATGCCTTTCTCTTCCCCACCACAACCGCCATTTGCAAGGCCTTTCTTGGGGATTTGAATGTTATGCGTTTAAACCTGATTGCTTCCCTTTCCATTTTGACCCCGGCCATCCTGATTTCCTTAATCTTGGCTCTGATTATCGGCATTATCATGGGAAGCAACAAGGGGCTCCGGGAGGCACTCCATCCGGTGCTTTATACCATCAGTGTGGTGCCCTCCATCCTGCTTTCTCCCTTTGCTCTTTTACTGGCGCCAAGCTTTCGTATGGCTTCCCTCTTTCTGATTGTCTACGAAAGCATCTGGTCCACGGTTTTCGGAACCATCACCGGAATTATGACCATTGATAAGCGTTATCTGGACAAGGCGGATGTGTTGAAGCTTAAGGGCTTAAAGCGTTATCTTTATGTAATTCTCCCGGCCGCCAGTCCTTCCATTATTTCCGGCTTCATTAACTCCCTCTCCGGCACCTTCGTTATGCTGGTTTATGCGGAGATGTACGGCGCGGAATACGGAATGGGCTATTATGTACGGCAAAATGCTGCACTTGGGCTCTATGACAAAACCTGGGCCGGCTTCATTTTCATGATTATCGTTCTGGTTATCGTGATGCAGTGCTTCGAGAAAATTCGAAACAGGATCCTGCATTGGACGATGTAAGTAAAAAGGGATATAAGAAAAGAGAAATAAGAATAGAGTTGGTATGAAGGAGGGCAAAGATATTTATCCATCAAAGAAAATCATTGTAGTCAGTCACTGTGTTTTGAATCAAAATGCTGTAGTGCATGGCTTGGAGCGTGCAAAAGGCGCCTTTCCCTTGGTAGAAGAAATTCTAAAGAGAGGGATAGGCATCATTCAGCTCCCCTGTCCGGAGCTTTTGTATTTGGGATGCAATCGTCCTTCTATGAGTAAGGAAGCGTATGAAAAGACAGAGGGTTATGCGGAACATTGTCGGAAGATTTTAGAGTCGGTTTTTTGGCAGTTGGAGGAGTATCAACAAAATGGCTATAGTTATCTCGGGGTTTTAGGGATTCAGGAAAGCCCCAGTTGTTCTCTTTCCTCTCCCCCAGGAATTCTTATGGAAAAATACATGGAAGAAATGGAAAGAAGAAATTGGACTAAGGCGTGTTTCGAAGTACCTGTCTTTTACGATGAAGAAGAGAAGGACGGTAAAATGGAAGAACTTAGAGCCTGTTTTGTTGCCTTTTTAGAGGAAAAGCAGAAATAAGGAATAGCGATCAGATAAAAAAGCAGAATAGAAGGAAAAAATAAAGGAGAGAAAAATGAATAAGCTAAATAAAAACACGAAGATTTTGTTGATTTGTGCACTTGCAGTGGTGGTAAATGTGGTCTTTGGAGACTTTGTCAGTATGCTAAAGATTCCTCTTCTTTTTATGGATACTATAGGTACTATCTTTATTGCGGCAACTTACGGCATGGGCTATGGCGTTCTTACCGGTGTGGCGACCAACCTTTTGATGGGCTTTACAGCCAGTCCCAGCGCAATCCCCTTTGCTTTGGTCAATGTGGTGGTTGCGGTAGTGGTAGCCCTGGTCAGTAAAGCCGGAAAGAAGGGCTTCAGCCTTCCCAAGGCAATCCTTGCAGGACTGCTTTTAGCCATTTTATGCCCAATGGTTGGAGCTCCCATTCGTATCTTCCTCTTCGGAGGACTGACAGGATCCGGAACAGACTTAGTGATTATGGCCTTAAAGCAATCCGGTCAAGAGCTCTTTACCTCCGTTTATCTAGGGGCTGTTAGTGGAAACTTGGTGGATAAATTACTGTCCTGTCTGCTGGTATCCCTCCTCTTACAAAGAGAAGCTATGAAACGAAGCCTTTCCTTGGCCTAAAAAAAGAGGTATGAAAATAGTATAATCACCGCCATGCAAAAACAGCATAGGTCTAAAATGAAGGCAATCTGAGCCCGCCGGTACTTAGTGAAAGCGAATGAAGTGAAGCTTGAACTTAGTACCGATGCGAAGGCGAAGTTAGCGGGAGCGTGCCCGAATTTTAGACCTATGCTGTTTTGCATACTATAATTATTCTGTTTTATATTCTTTTTCTTTTATGCCAAGGAAACTACGCCCATTTTCCGGACAGGCTGTAAACCTTCGCCAAAAGACCTCCCAAAAACTTGCCGTGAAGCTTCCTGAATTGTTCCTTTTCTTCCTTTAGGCGGTTTTTGTTCTTCATTTGCTTTCTGGTTTCCGCCTCTTCGTGTCTTCGATAGGAAAGCAAAGCCTTCTTTATATAGAGGAAACGCCCCTCTTTTTCCGCCAAATGCAGGAAGGCATCCCAATCCGTAATAAAACGATAGTCATTTTTAAACAATAATCTTCTGCAATGTGCTGTCACATAGGTACAGCTGGGGCAGGAGATGCTGTTGCCAAAAAACAGGGGAAGCTTTTTCCAGAGGCTCTTTTCCGTATGATGGGTAAAATGATAGGGAAGTCGTAGGATTCTTTTCACTTTCTCGGCAACATTCGGCAGCTTCTGTCCCATACCGTCAATGTCCTGCACCGCAGTAAAAATTAAGCTGGCATCCGGATAGAGGGAATAAGCATGTTCCACAGCCTTAGTGTAATCTTCATGATACAAATCGTCCTGATGGGCAATGGTCACCAGCTTTGCTCTCTTTCTGCCTACCTCCAAAGCAAAATTCCAATCCCTTGCCAAAGAGGGCTCTCCGTTTCGAACAAACAAGGGCAAACGATATTCTCTGGAAATCCTCTTTAAAAATGCATTGGGGGTTGCGGTACAAAGGTAAATAGGAGATGGGTTTTTTTGCTTTAAAAGAGACTGAATGCATGCTTCCAGATAAGAGGATTCTCCATAGCAGGGAATGACAAAGGCATGCAACACCTTCTTTCTCTTCTTTAACGCAATAAACTTTCTTTCCGGAAGCCCTCTTCCGCCTCTTTCCTCTACATGAGCAGCGGCTTTTTCGATAAATGCCTCTGTTTTTTCCTTTGCTGTCTTAAAAAATCTGCACCTTCTGGCTTTTCGCGCTTTAAAGGAAAGACCGGATTTTCCCGAATTCTGAAGGATAGCTTGTGGCTGTTCTACCTTTTGTTCCGGTTCATGCGACAGCTCCTGCTTTTCTTCCTCCAGAAAGCGGTTTACACCGCCCTTAGCCTTCTCTCCTTCTGCAAATATTCTTTTCTTCAATGCTTCCTTATCCATTTTTACTCCTTTGGCATTGCGGTAAGATTCATAATGTACCTATTTTAACAAAAAATTAATTTTATTTCTACCGTTCTGCGGAAGCTTTTTCCCCATAATCCAGGTTTTTTCCTAACCTCGGGTTTTTCCTTTAACTCCGGGTTTTCCTTAATTATAAGAAGGGACTATAAAATCAAAATAAAAAATAGATTTTATAGTCCCTTCTGTATTACATCACTCTTCCAAACCGGGTTATGCCTTCTTCTTTCTATAGAATGTATTGTCCATAGGAAGCTTGGTTCTGAACTCATGGTCAAAGGCATAGTATGCGTTGGCAATGGCAGGAGCAATAGGAATGCTGGCAATCTCTCCGATACCCTTCGCACCATAAGCAAATGGGATAGGTGTATCTCTCTCTACATAGATTGCATGGATGTTTGGAATCTGGTTCGCACGAAGCAGTCCCAAAGTACCGAGCTTAGCAGTAGGTACACAATCCTTTAAGGGGAAGTCCTCGGTTAGGGCATAGCCCATTCCCATCAATACTCCACCTTCAATCTGTCCCTGAATGGCTACCGGGTTTACAACCTTTCCGGAGTCATGGGCAGCATATACATCCGTTACCTGTCCCTGCTCATCCAGAAGTACCAGGTTGGTGGCATAAGCGTAAGCCACGTGGGACTTGGGGTTGGGAAGGTCTGCTCCCAGCTTATCTGTCGGATCAAAGAACTCGAAGAAATATTCTTTTCCTTCCAATGCGGAAAGATCTCCGCCCACCTTATCCAAATCTCCCTTAAGCTCTACCGCTAAGCCCTTTACCGCCTCACCGGTAATCAAGGTCTGACGAGATCCGGAAGTGGTTCCGGAGTCCGGAGAATCCTCTGTGGAGCCCTTGGAAAGATCAATCTTCTCCACCGGAAGGCCGGTACCCTCATGCATCATCTGCATAAATACGGTACGGCAGCCCTGTCCGATATCGGAAGCTGCGGTGTACAGCTCTACCACACCGTTCTTTATTACCGCTCTGGCTCTTCCCTTATCCGGAAGACCTACACCTACACCGGCATTCTTCATGGCACAGGCAAGACCTGCTCTGCCCTTGTTGGCTTCGTAAATGTCCTTTACCGCCAATAAGGTTTCCTTAAGGGCTGTAGAGGAATCCGCAATCTGTCCGTTGGGAAGAACCTTTCCGGGCTCGATGGCGTTACGGAAACGAATTTCCCATGGGCTGATGCCTACCTTCTCAGCCAGCTTATCAATCAACATTTCCAATGCATACTCACTTTGGCACACACCGAATCCGCGGAATGCTCCTGCAGGCGGGTTATTGGTGTAATAGCCGTATCCATAGATATTGGTATTCTGATAGGTGTAAGGACCTACAGAGTGCGTACAAGCTCTCTCCAGTACCGGTCCGCAAAGGGATGCATAAGCTCCGGTATCGAAGTAGATTTCACAATCCAAGCCCTGGAAAATACCATTTTCATCACAAGCCAGAGTAAAGGTTCCTTCCATGGCATGACGCTTGGGGTGGAAGTTAATGGATTCCTGACGGGTAAACTTTACCTTTACCGGTCTTCCCACCTTTAAAGCCATCAGCACGGCAATATGCTGTACGGAAACGTCTTCCTTACCGCCGAATCCACCGCCTACAAGCTTGTTCTCTACCACGATTCTGGAGGGATCCCAGCCCATCATGATGGAAATTTCTTTTCTGGTGTCATATACACCCTGATCACTGGTATAAACCTTCACGCCATCCTTATAAGGGAAGGCAATGGCGCACTCCGGCTCCATGAAGGCATGCTCGGTAAAGGGGGTCTTAAAGCTGTCGGTTACTACATACTTTGCTCCCGCAATGGCCGCCTTGGCATCTCCACGGGTTACGTGTCTTTGCTGGCAAAGATTTCCGTTCGGATGAAGCTTAGGAGCATTTTCCGCCTTAGCCTCTGCAATGCTTCTTACCGGCTCCAGCACTTCGTACTCCACCTTCACCAGCTTCTTAGCAGCCTCTAAAATAGAAGGAGTCTCTGCAACGATTAAGCAAAGGGCGTCTCCGATGCAACGGGTAGTGTCGCCTTCAGCAATCATAACATCCCAGTCCTGCTGAATATGTCCCACCTTGTTGTTGGGAACATCTGTAGCCTTTAAGATAGCAAGAACACCGGGAAGGCTCTCCGCCGCCTCTGTATTAATCTTTAAAATCTTGGCTCTCGGATACTCTGTACGAACAGCCCCACCGTAAACCATATTTTCCATCTCTACGTCATCAGGATATTCTCCGGTTCCCAGAACCTTCTCTCGAACATCCACACGGAAAGCGGACTGTCCAACCTCGTAGTCTTCTCCGGATTCCAGCTCGGACTGAATCTTTTCCTCTCCCCGAAGCACCTTGGCAGCAAGCGCAATTCCTTCGATAATCTTCTTATAGCCTGTACATCTGCAAATGTTGGAGCGGATGGCTTTCTTAATATCCTCTTCTGTTGGATTCGGATTCACATCGATTAAAGCCTTGGCACTCATCACCATACCGGGAATACAGAATCCACACTGTACGGAACCGGCACGTCCAAAAGCATAGACATAGGCCTCCTTCTCCTGAAGGCTCAGTCCTTCAACGGTAACAATGTTCTTTCCCACTGCCTTTTTGGTGGACAAAATACAGGAACGAACGGCCTTCCCATCAATCAAAATGGTACAGGTACCGCAGGCACCTTCACTACAACCGTCTTTTACGGACTTACACTTTAAATCGTCACGAAGAAAACGAAGCAAAGGCTTATCTTCCTTTGTTTCCACCTCTTTTCCGTTTACAATAAAACGAAATACATCCATCTCTTCCATAAGCATCTCCTAATTCCTAAACTCAATATAGCGACGAAGGTATCCTCTTCCCTTTTACTCTTTCTCCTAAGCCGATGAAGAAAAAGAAATTGCTCCTCCCCTTTATCGACTAAGCATTCTCACTGTTTTGAAAAGCTTTCGGCTGCTTATCGCAATCCGTATTCCTGCAGGATATCTCATTATTTTTTAGTTCGCTCCTTATAATCTAAAAAATAATTATGTCGTTTACAAATTAACAATATGATTATAAACGAAAGCGGTGAGAGTTGCCACCCTCACCGCAAAGACTTCCCTTTTTTCCAAAAGAGAGTAAAAACTTTTGTGCGATTTGCCTAACAATTTTTTAGGCAAAAACCAAAATATTTTTTAGTTTGCTTTCTGAAGATTTTCCTTCACTACTCTTTCTACGGCATTTAAAATATTTTCATAACCGGTGCAACGGCAAAGATGTCCGGAAATCAGCTTTCTTAACTCGTCTCTGGTATAGTCCTTTCCTGTTCCCACAATCTCCACAGCGGTAAGAATCAGTCCGGGAGTACAGAATCCGCACTGCACAGCAGCTTCTTCAATGAAGGCTGTCTGAACCGGATTCAACTCTCCGTTTGGTCCCTTTAGACCTTCTACGGTAAGAACGGACTTTCCGTCTGCCCACATAGCCAGGTAGATACAGCTGTCCACTGCCTCTCCGTTTACCAAAACGGTACAAGCTCCGCACTCTCCTACCTCACAGCCCTTCTTTACAGAAGTTAAGTCAAGACGCACTCTCAAGGCATCCAGGAGAGACTCTCTCTCATCTACAGCCAGTTCCACATCTCTTCCATTCACCTTAAAATGAATAATTTTAAGCATTGATCTGTCCTCCTTGTAAAACAATGGCTTCCTTTAAAGCACGCTTTGCCAACTCTGAAATCACCTGTAAACGGAACTCCTTGGAAGCTCTCCAAGAGCTTCTGGGACGAACCTCTGTTAAGGCGATGTTTACATAGTTCTCCATTCTTTCCGTATCGGTGCAAGCCGCACCCTTCAGGCTTTCCTCCGCCTTCGGACAACGAATGGGAGTAGGAGCCGCTACACCGTAGCCCAGTCTCACCTCTTCAAAATGCTTCTTCTCTTTGTCCAGCTTTACCATTACCGCACAGCCCAGAGTGGCAATCTCCATTGCCTTTCTCTTTCCGTACTTAATGTACTTTCCGCTGAAGCCTTCGTAATCTTCTTTCTTGATTAAGAAGCCGGTACAAACCTCATTTTGCTCCCGAACCGTCTTACCGGGGCCGGTATAAAACTCGGAAATCGGAACCTGACGCTCTCCCTTGGGACCTGTCAGAAAAACAACCGCATTTAAGACCTGCATACTTGCTGCGGAGTCTGCGGAGGTTGCCCCGTTACAGATATTTCCGCCGATGGTTCCCATGTTTCTAATCTGGGGGCCTCCAACGGTATCCACCGCCTCTCCCAGCATGGGGATATACTTCTGTACCAGAGGGTCATTGGTCAAGTGGGTAAAGCTTGTTCCTGCTCCAATGAAAAGGTCTCCGTTGTCCAAAAGTTTTACGCCCTTAATTTCTTCAATATTTTTAATGGATACCAGCGCCTTTCCCGCATCCTTTCCCTCACGAACACGAATCAACACATCGGTTCCGCCGGAAATGACTTCCGCATTGGGATTGGCTGTTAAGGCCTGCACCGCATCCGCTACATCCTTTGCTTCATGAAATCCCTGTAAATCAAACATGTCTTTATCCTCTCCTTTACCATAAGATAAATATCACTTTTGTGTTTTACGGACGGAAGCCCCGGCTAAAACAGGAGCTCCTGTCCTCTATGTTCTATACAATCTTGAGAAGAAACCGGCATAGGAAGGAAGCCCTCCCTATCGCTTTTCTTCCTTAGTCTACAGAGATTGTCTTAATTAATCCTGCCTCGCGGAAGGCATCTGTGAGTCTCTGGCTGGTCATGGGAGCCACATTCATGGCAACGCCGGTAGCCTGTAAGATAGCGTTTCGCACTGCAGGAGCCGCTGCAATAACAGGAGGCTCTCCTAAGGACTTATTACCGTAGGGGCCGGTAGGATCCTCCAGCTCTACGAATTCCACTTCCAAATCCGGAACGTCCATAGCGGTAGGAATCTTAAAGTCTAAGAGGTTGGCATTTAATACCTTTCCGGTCTTCGGATCTACCAGTAAATCCTCGGATAAACCGAAGCCAAGGCTCTGTACCATTCCGCCGTGAACCTGTCCCCTTGCCGTGTCGTGGTTAATGATTTTTCCGGAATCATGCACTTCCACGATTCGTAAAATCTCCACCAAACCTAAGGGAATATCCACCTCTACCTCGGCATAGCACACACCGGAGGAGAAGGTATTGCTCTTACAGTGGTTGGTACATTCCGCCGCAATATGCACGGACTTATCCAAAGAATAGAAGGCGGTGTCTGCCAAAATAGCAAGGGGAAGTAGTGGGTTTCCGCTCTTCTTTTCCACAATCTGAGAATCCACCAGATCTAAGGAATCCTTGGAAATCTCTGTCTCTTCGGAAAGGGAAAGAAGCTCTCGAATCTTCTTTGCCGCAGCGGTAACCTCTTCGGCATATACGGTTTTGGAGAAATCCTGTACCGCATTGTTTAACATATATTCCGCATAGTCTAAGATACGATCCTTAAACTCCTCTGCCACCTTCTTACAAGCCATACCGGAAACATAGGTCTGGCGGGAAGCGTAAGCTCCTGTATCGAAGGGAGCAGTATCGGTGTCCTGTGTAGAACATACATAGACATCTTCATAACGAATACCGGAGGCCTCTGCTGCCATCTGGGTAAATACGGTATCCGCACCCTGTCCGATCTCCGTAGCCCCCATAAAGAGCTGGCAGGAACCGTCCTGGTTCAATACCATACGAGCTGCAGCAGTCTCTAAAGCGATAGGATGAACACCGGTCTTATAGCAGAAAATCGCCATACCGATACCTCTTCTCTTGTCTCCGCTTTGAGGCTTATCGTACTCTGCTCTCTTCTCCTTCCAGTTGGCAAGTTCCGCACCCTTTATCATGGAATCCTTTAATCCATAGGAATGGAAGGTAATGCCATTGTGCGGATCCTTAAAGCCTGAAGGAATACAGTTCTTTAAACGTATCTCCAAGGGGTCCATACCGATTTTCCTTGCCAGATCATCGGTTAAGCACTCGGTAATCCATACAGACTGGGGAATACCGTATCCTCTCATAGCTCCCGCAGTAGGAGCGTTGGTATAAACAGTCCAGCAGTCTACCTCTGTACCAATCTTATCAATATATAATTCTTTGAAAACATTTCCGCAGTTTGCACAGATGGCGTGGCCATGGGAAGCATATCCTCCGTTATTGGCAAAGGCTTCCATCTTTCTGCTAAGAATCTGTCCATCCTTTGTTACCACAGCCTTGGTATGTCCGGTAATCTGATGTCTGGTTCTGGTGCCGTAAATGGTCTCCTCACGGGAAATCTCCAAACGCACCGGTCTTCCGCCCACCTGCATGGACATGTAGGCATTTAACGGCTCATACAATACGTCCTGTTTGTTACCGAATCCGCCGCCGATATAGGGCTTAATGATACGAACTCTTCCTGCAGGAACCCCAAGCGCCATGGCTGTATATAGACGAACGATATGGGGAATCTGGGTGGAGCAGACAATGGTAATCTTATCGTTAACATCCACATAGGCAAAGGACACCGGAAGCTCGATATGACAGTGAGAAATCTTCGGGGTATCATACACCTGCTCGTAGGTGAAGATATTTTCCTCGCCATACTCTTCCTTGGCCTTCTTCAGCCCTTCCTCAAAAGTATAGTCCTTCTCTCCCATAGTCATGTGGCTATGAACGATAACATTGTCCTTACGAAGATCCGGGTGAAGCGCCTGTGCTCCCTCCGCCAATGCCTCTTCCACGGTGGTCATAACAGGGTACTCCTCGTATTCCACCTTTAAAAGGCGAAGAGCCTGGTCACAGGCCACTTCATTTTCCGCAATGACGCAGGCAATATCATCTCCGTAAATCCGGACTCTCTGATTCAGAAGCTTTCTGTCACAGATATCCTGGTGGGCTTTCTCTACAGACCAGGGGTGTCCTGCTGTGGGGAATTGAATATCCGGCACATCAAAGCAGGTAAGAATCTTTACGACTCCCGGTACCTTCTCCGCCTCCCTGGTATCAATGCTCTTTACCAAACCATTTCCGATGGTGGAATGGTAAACCTTACCGTGCAAAATATTCTTCGGCTCTAAGTCCGCAGTATACTTTGCTTCGCCTGTGACTTTTCCATAGGCATCAACACGAATCTTATCTTTCCCTACTGCACGCATGGAAACCCTCCTGACTGTTTGCAAATGCATCCATTGGTTACGAAAATACAAGGCCTTCTTCCTCCGGAATGGCTTTGTCTAAGTATAAAATCACCCATTTCTGGAGTCTATTCACAGTTTTTGCCAAGCTTTTTTGGTGCTTCTGTCATAGATTTAACAAAAAAAATTTTTAGATAATCTAAAATTTTGTACTGACTGGCAAAAATCTCTTCCATTACCGCTTATCCTTGCATCTTCCTACAAGCTTGATATTACTGGATTTTTTGCCAAAATGCCATTTTAATATTTCCAAGGTTTTTCCTTTATTTTTAGAAATTTCCGTGAACTTGTCTAATTTTTGGTGTATTGTCAAAATATAGACAAGCACTTTACAGGGTGTTACAATACAGTCCAGATTCTTGTTATAGGATTTTTTATCTTTTTGAAAAAATAGGAAAGATTTCTATGAAAAATCACAAAAAGGAATAGCTACATTTTCAAGGAAGAAAGCTTTACAGTCCGACATCGGAAAATGCTGCTTGGGAGCAAATCAGGAAGCTCCTTAGGCACAAACCATTGAAAATATCTATTCCCCGGTGATATTTCAGGAATCTTTTTTCTTTTTCAAACAAATGAAGGAGGAAAAATGAGTCAAGAAAAGTCAGTAGCACGCATGGAGAACATTTACAAGCTGGACGGAAGAGTGCCCATTGGAAAGGCCATCCCCTTCGGCTTACAGCATGTCTTAGCCATGTTTGTATCCAACCTAGCCCCTATTACTATTATCGCAGGAGCTGCACAGCCCGCCCTTACCCAGCAGGAAATCGCCATGCTCTTACAAAACGCGATGTTTGCCGCAGGTATCGCCACCTTTATCCAGCTGTATCCGGTCTGGAAGATTGGCGCTAAGCTTCCTATCGTAATGGGTGTAAGCTTTACCTTCGTGACCATCCTATCCACCATTGCCGCAAACTTCGGTTACCCCACCGTCATCGGTGCCGTAATCGTAGGCGGTTGCTTTGAAGGTGTTTTAGGACTTTTGGCAAAGTATTGGAAGAGAATCATTACGCCCATCGTTGCCGCAACCGTAGTAACTGCCATCGGCTTCTCCCTTTTCACCGTAGGTGCTCGTTCCTTCGGCGGAGGCTACGGAGATGACTTTGGTTCCAAAGAAAACTTAATCATTGCCACCGTAACTTTACTTACCTGCATCGGCTGGAGCATCTTCGTAAAGGGCTATATGAAGCAGCTTTCCGTATTGGCCGGCTTGATTGTTGGATATATTCTTTCCATATTTATGGGCAAGGTGGATTTAAGCCTGATTTTCTCTGACGGCTTTGTGTCTTTACCAAGACTCTTCCCCTTTACCCCACAGTTTAATATCGGAGCCATTCTTTCCGTTTGTATTATCTTCCTGGTTTCCGCAGCAGAGACCATCGGAGATACCACAGCCATGGTAGCCTCCGGACTAAACAGAGAAATTACCGAAAAGGAAATTTCCGGCTCTCTGGCTTGTGACGGATTCGGATCCAGCATTTCCGGACTTTTCGGCTGTGCTCCCGTAACTTCCTTCTCCCAGAACGTAGGCCTTATCGCCATGACCAAGGTAGTAAACCGTTTCACCATTGCCACCGGTGCAGTAGCAATGCTGCTGGCAGGACTTCTGCCTCCTGTAGGACATTTCTTCGCTTCCCTTCCCCAAAGCGTTTTGGGCGGATGTACCATTATGATGTTCGGCAGCATCGTAGTATCCGGAATGCAAATGATTGCTTCCTGCGGCTTCAGCCAGAGAAATATCGTCATCGCTTCTCTTTCCTTGGCAGTAGGTATCGGATTTACCTCCAGCACGGAGAGTAGCATCTGGCACATCTTCCCCTCCATCGTACAGACCGTATTCGGGGAAAATGTCGTAGCGGTAGTTTTTGTTGTCGCTTTGATTTTAAGTGCGATTTTACCTCAGAACATGGAAGTGGCAAAGCTTACCGAGTCTGTAGAAGAAGAGAAATAATTTACATAAAAGAAACGCTGAAGTAGTGATTTATCGCTTTTCAACAATATAGCCTGTAACAGGGGCACGCTCCCGCTAACTTCGCCTCGCAGGGGTTCTAAGCTTTTATAGTACAAAAGCCAAGAACCCGCGGGCTCAGATTGCCCCTTATTACAGGCTATATTTCGAAAAGCAAAAGTGCTCTAGTCTTCTGAGCGCTACTTCAGCGTTTCTTTTTTATATGTCTTCTTTCTCTTGTTTTAAAAAATGATTGCTCCAAAGCCTTTTAGCCTGTTACGTCAAAGAATAAATTCTCCGGCTCTTCTTCATAGAGCTTTACCGTATAGAAATTCTTCAGCTTAGACTGTACTTTGTCATTCTTCTCCGGCATGAATACCAGTTTTTCTTCGTTACTATCGCTCAGCTTTTTTACCGGATAACGTTTCATTGCCTGCAGACTATCATCCGGCTCGGTAAGATAGAGTGCGGTTAATTGTCCATAAATATCCCACTCTCCACCGTAAACTACGGCAATCTGATTTCCGTTCTTATTAAAGCCGTTGTGCTCCAGAAGAAGAACCTCTCCCTTTTGCAAATATTCCAATACTGTATTGGAAAAGTCGGAAGCATTGACTTCCTTATCATTAAAGAGGGCTTCATTTCCTAAGTTCTGGGGAAGGGTGCTATTCTGTACATCCTCTCTTCCCAAGTTGGAAGCGGAGGCTGTTGCTTCTGAACGAGATAAGGTAGACGCACTGGCTCTTTGGCTTTGACCGGCTTCCTGGGTCTTTGAATACAGGGCATAAGCGCTGGCTCCTGTAGGAGTAACGGCCTCGGTATAAAGTTCATCCAGGCTATGGAGTTTTCCAAAGATTTTTGCCTTAAAGCTTCCGCTTTGAGGGCTTGTTCCCTGGAGGCGTTCTACAGCGCTACTTCTTTGTAAAAGGGCATGCCGTAAAGCATCCCGCTCTGCCGCATAGTAGCTTAATCTGGAGATATAGTTTTCTTCCCCTGCACCGTATACTCTTTCTGCCGTATTCGCAGTATCGTAAAAGCCGTCAGAGGTCCTTTGAGGAATGCTTTCAAAGGAGTAAGTATTCTTTGTAATCACCAGATTCTCATCTTTTCTGAAGCTTCCTGCATTTAAATCGATACCCTTTGCAAACAAGGCGAGTCTCTTTTCTCCCTTTTGATGAATCACTTGAAGACGATCGGACTCTGTTAAACCGTTTTGAAATCTTTTTTCGGTCTCCTGAAAAGCAGCCTCTCTCTTAGCCTGCTGCTGTCTTAAACGTTCAGCATTTTCACGGTCTCTCCGCTCTTTTTCTTCTCTAGCAGCCTGTTTTCTTTGCTCTGCTATCTGCCGATCCAAGCGTTCTTTTTCTTCTCTTCTTAACTGTTCCTGTCTATAACGCTCCTCCAGTCCTATTTTCCTAAGCAACTCGTTTTGCTCATGGAAGCTATACAGCTCTTCCTTTGTTGCAAAGGGATTCTTAGTTGATGGGTTATAGCTGGTCTGCCAAGCACTGCTGCTGGAACCGGAGGAACTTCCCCCACCGGAAAAGCTTCCGCCACCGCCGGAACTTGAACCGCCGCCGGAAAAGCTTCCGCCTCCACCACCGGAGCTGGATCCGCCACCTCCGCCACCGGAGCCTCCCGCGCTCTTTACCACGCCGGAAAACTTCACTGCTCCTGCATTGGCTTCTGCAGCCTGGGACTGGGAAGCCCCTGTAGGCTCAGACTTTACCTGTGCCACAAGACTTACGATTTCCTCCAGGCTCTTGCCTTCTTTTCTTGCCTGCTCCGCTACCGCTTCCTTCTCTTTCGTGCTTTGCACACCCTTGGAAAGGTCGAATAATGGCTCGCCCTTCTCATTGGCACACTTTCCGCCCTCCTGTACAAAGAAGCCGTCCGGTGTCTTTTCATTCTGATACATTCTTCCGGAATCTCCGGCAAAGTAATAGCAGTAGCCGTCAACCCACTGCCATCCGGTTGCCATCTTTCCTAAAGAATCCGCCTTGGTGTCCAGGAAGAACCATTTTCCGTCCTTCTCCATCCATCCGCTTTTTAAATTCTTGCTCTGGGGATCCACAAAGTACCACTGTCCCTTGCTTTCTACCCAGCCGGTCTTCTCCTGACCGTTTCCGTCCACGTACTTCCAGTTGTTTCCATCCTGTTGCCATCTTCCTTCAGAAGCCGCAGTACCCTGTCCCTCCGCGAAAGCCTGTCCGCTGAACAAACCAAGCAGAATGGCAGTAGCCAAGGGGAACAGTACTCTGTCTATTCCTTGTTTCTTCATTTTGCCTCCATTCCGGAAAAAAGAAGGACCTCCCTGACCGACTTTTCTCTATCCCTAAGGGGTAATCCGGGCCCTGCAATATGCTGCAAAGCCTTTAGCCAACGTAAGCGTTTTTTAACTACTCCCTTAAATACTCTATACTTCTAAAAAGGTCGAGGCCAATGTTTCGCAAAGCTCTTGTCTTTACAAGAGGAAAATGCTTTGTCTTAAACCGCAAAGCCGGAAAATGCGTAACATTCCTCGACGGAAGACTCTCCTTCGTCTCTAAATCCGAAATCCCTGGAAGAATCCGTCTTTATTATAATCGGCAAGGTTTTTGACAAGATAAGCGTTTGATTTAATTTTTTATCTCTTTTCCTTTATCCGATGTTTCCGATTTGCATTTTTCTTCATCCCTATTTAAAATAAAAAAATCGAAAAAAAGATTTTTCGAAGAAAAGGAGGCAAAATGAATACCGATATTCTGCAATTACAGTCCGATTATCTGGAGGCTTGTCACGAAAACATCTTAAAACGTTTGACGGAAGAATACAGAAAGCCCTATCCCGGCTATGGAAGCGACAACATTTGCGAAGCTGCTAAAGAAAAAATCCGAAAGGCCTGTCACTGCCCCGGCGCTCAGGTGGAATTTCTGGTGGGCGGCACCCAGACCAATGCCACGGTGATTGATTCCTTCCTCCCTTCCTACCAAGGTATACTCTGTGCGGACAGCGGACATATTGCGGTGCACGAAGCGGGAGCCATTGAGCTGACCAGACACAAGGTGCTCCCCCTAAAGGGAAAAGACGGAAAGCTCTCTCCGAAAGCGCTGGAAGCCTTTCTTTCCGACTTTGCCTTGGACGAAAATAAAGCCCACACCGTTCAGCCCGGCATGGTTTACCTTTCTCAGCCCACGGAATACGGCAGTCTGTACAGCAAGGCGGAGCTTACTGCCATTTCCGAGCTTTGTAAAAAGCATCAACTGCTGCTTTTTGTAGACGGCGCCCGACTGGCTTATGCCCTGGCCGCCCTGGAAAATGACATTAAGCTTCCGGATCTGGCTAAGCTATGCGATGTCTTCTATATCGGAGGCACCAAATGCGGTGCTATGTTCGGAGAGGCGGTGGTGATTCCGGATTCCACCCGACTTCCCCATTTCTTCACCTCCATCAAACAGCATGGTGCCCTCATTGCCAAGGGTTGGCTTCTGGGCCTACAGTTTGATGAGCTCTTTAAGGATGAGCTCTACCTCCATATCGGCGAAAAGGCAAATGCCTACGCCCGGGAAATCAAGGCAGCCTTAAAGGATGCGGGGCTCCCTCTCTTCGGAGACTATCCCACCAATCAGGTCTTCTTTGTCATTTCCCATGAAAAAATGGAACAATTAAAAAAGCAGGCCCAGTACGCCTACATGGAACGATACGATGAAAACTCCAGTGTAATTCGTTTTTGTACAAGCTGGTCTACAAGAGAAAAGGACGTGAAGAAGTGCTGTGAGATAATTAGGGGGCTGTAAGCCCCCTTTTATTTACAACAAATATCACCGACGAAGTATTTATCTTATATTCCTAAAGCCTCTAACCATTCCTTTTCTTTAAATCCCACCAAAACCTTATCTCCATAAAGGAATATAGGTCTCTTTACCAGCATGCCGTCTGTAGCCAGTAATGCCTCCTGCTCTTCCTCGGACATATTGGGTAGCTTGTCCTTTAATTCCATAGACTTATACAGCTGTCCGCTGGTGTTAAAGAAACGCTTTAAAGGAAGGCCGAATCGCTCCTTCATATCATGGATTTCCTTTGCGCTTGGGTTTTGTTCCTTAATCGGGCGCTTTTCAAAAGAGACATTGTGAGCCTTTAAAAAATCCTCCGCTTTTTTGCAGGTACTGCAACGGTCATAGCAAATAAATGTATTCATGGTTTTTCCTTTCTTTTAGATCATATTCGAAAAATAATCCTTCTATCCTATGCCTTTATTTATAGCAAAAAGGAAGGGGAATGAACATCCCCTTCCCTGTTTTCTCAGAAAATAATTTTTATACTTAAGACTACTTTTTAGTCCCTGCATATCTACTTAACTCTGCCCCTGTTCTTTCTTTTAATAAGGTATCTATATCTTCAAAGGCATTCTCCAGACGCTCCACGTGATAGATTTCGTATAAATCATAAATCAGCTTGGTTAAGTCCACTTCATCCCATAACTTTAAGATATCACTTGCTTTTTGCTTCTTGAAATCCGCATATCTTTCCAAAAGATAAATAAAAAACTCCCCTTCTTTACTCATTTTCTTCACCTCTTATATATTGCGAGTTACGAGGATTCCCGGTAATCATTTCACTTTCCCACATTTCAAATACAATTTGCGGACTAAAGGTATATACCTCTGTCAATGGATCCAGTAGCATCTGGTAGGTTTCTGAGAACAAAAAGGAACGAATGGCTTTCATGTCCTCCATTCCGTACTTCATTTTTATTAAAGAAATCACCTGACGATCAAAAAAATCCCTTTGTCTTGCACTGATTTCCGTCACAACTGCTCACTCCCTTCAAAATTCAGAAATTGAATGGCTTTCTATCTTATGCCTTTATTTATAGCAAAAAGGAAGGAGAATGAACATCCCCCTCCTTCACTTTATAAAGTTTCTGACAGTCTCTTTACTAAAACTTTCAGTCCGTATTCTTTATTTCCGGAAAATCTTTTTACCCCTGCTCCTTTAAAAGCTTTCCCAAATACTCTGCCAAATGCTCATGGGCGTAGATATTGGCATTCTTCTCCGCTGTAGGGTTATAGTTGGTGTTGGTATTTACGTCATAAACATAAATCTCTCCGCTTGCCGACTGTACCCACTCAATCGCCGCAACGTCAATGCCGCTGTTCTGTAAAAATTTTGTGTAGGCCTGCTCTCTTTCCTTCTCCAAGGGCTCTGTGATTTGGAATTTTTCGGAGCTTTCCAGCTCTTCTTTCTTCTTTCCAATCTGGCAACCGTCTGCCGGGCAGAGCTGGAAACCGTCGGAGGAATCAATGGATACGGTGTATAGGAACTTCTGTCCGATAAACTCGGAACGGCGGATTCTGCCGTCTGCGGGCTTAATATACTCCTGCAGGAGAGTGATGCCGTCTACGGATGGCTCAAAGGCCGGGCTGTTGACATAGGCCTCCAGCTCCCCTTCATTTTGGAAAAGCTGTACTCCCAAGCCCTTTCCTGCACGGTTATGCTTGGTAATCAAGGGGTAAATGTTTAGCTGTCTTGCTCCTTCCAGAATCTGATCCTGTCCTAAAACCGCCACGGTTTTGGGATGGGGAATGCCATTTTCCTCTAAGGCCAGATACTGCTTTACCTTACTGATTTCCAGATTAATGGCCCCTAAACCGTTTACCACCTTACGACCATGTCTTGTGAGCCAGGAAAGCACCTGCTCGGTGTATTCCGGCGCATAGCGGTGTCCTCTGGTGTGGGAGGAGGCAGACATACGGTTGTAAAATACGCCCTCAGGAGGAGCCTCCTGTAAATTCAGGATGCCCTTGGATAAATCCCATAGCTCATAGGGAATCTTCTTTTCTTCCAGCCACTTTACCAAATGCTGAGTCCATTCCAGATTTTCATGGATTACATATACCTTTTTCTCTGCCATAATATTTCCTTTCCTTAGCCTGCATTGGCAACAAGTTCCTTGCCTGTCACATTTTCCGCCTTTGCCGGTTTTTCTACTTTTTCCACATTCGCTTTTTTACTATCCAATACAGCCACTGCCAAAGCCTGTCCTACCACATTCAAGGCGGTTCTTCCTGCATTTGCAAAGAAGTCCACGGAGAGAATCAAGGCTACACCTTCCACCGGAAGTCCCAGCTGGGGAGCTGCTGCCAGTAAAACTACAATGGCCCCGGAGGGGATTGTTGCCGCGGTCTTTCCGATTAAACTTAAAAGGAGAACCGTAAACAGTAAGGCTTGAGGAGTGAAAGTAATACCGTAAGCATTTGCCAAAAAGACAGTTGCCAAGGCAAAATATACTGCCGCCCCTTCCAGATTAAAGGAGTAACCGAGGGGTACCACGAAATCCGTTACAGCCTCATCATAGCCTTCCTTCTTCAAACGCTTCAAAAGTGGGGGTAAAACCACGCTGGAGCCGCCGGACACGAAGGCCAGGGTCACCAAATCTCCGATACTCTTGAAAAGCTCTACATAGTTTACCTTATATAGAATAGCAATAACAGGGAAGATTACAAGTGCCAAAACGCCATAGCCAAGGTACATTCCCAGAACAAACTGCCCAAGTCCCAAAAGCTTATCCACTCCAGTCGTTGCCACGTCCTTGGCAATAAAGCCGAAGACGCCCACAGGAGAGAGTAAAATCACTGCGTCTAAAATCTTGTAAATGGCGGCAATCCAAATCTTTGTGCCGGAAAGGAAGGCTTCCTTC
Organism: uncultured Oribacterium sp.; assembly: GCA_963542215.1. Lineage (GTDB taxonomy): Bacteria > Bacillota > Clostridia > Lachnospirales > Lachnospiraceae > Oribacterium. The sequence goes on from CAUTXF010000012.1 coordinate 35,907, forward strand.
TTCTCCCGCTCCAGCTGGCCTACGCCATAGCCTAAGAATATTGCAAAAATCAGAATCGGAAGTAATGCGCCGTCTGTAAGTGCCTTGAAAAGATTGGAAGGAATGAAGTTTAAGAAAAACTCATCAATCTTTACCCCGGTGGCGATTCCTTCCAAGCTTGCACCTTCCTGTCCGATATTTACTCCCTGACCAAAGCCTAAGTAATAGGAAGCAAAGACAAAAAGGGCGGTAATTCCTGTAGTTACGGCAAAGAAATACAGGAAGGTCTTTCCCAGGAGCTTCTGAAAATGATTCTTTCCCAACACCTCTGCCACAGCCACCACTACAAGGGGAAGCACCAAAGGAATAATCAGCATACTGATAAGCCGGATAAAAGCCTGTCCCAGAAACTGGTAAAAGCTTGCAAATTGGGGAAGGAAAAATCCTGCTGCCCCTCCTAAAAACAATGCTATCAATAATTGTAAGCCCAAGGCTATTTTTTTCTTCTTTACGTTACCCATAATTCTCTTCTCCTTCTTCTCCCATAAAAGCTTTTTACCACTAAAAGCTTCTTTCTACTTTCTATACTTATGATTTCTGCCCTGCCATATATTCCTATAAACCTACTGAATAACTAGGACTTCTGTACTATAGCACAAAAGATTTTCCTCCGCAAATTTTTATTTTAAATGCTCAGTTATAAATCTTGTCTATATCGGTTTTTTACAATTTCTTCAATTTTTTTGCATTCGATGTGCTATTTTAGTGAAATTTTGCTATAATCTAGGTAGTTATGCCAAACACATTATTCTTTGGAGCAAGGAAGCAGGAAGCTCCCTTCTCCCTCTATAGAAAGGAGAAACAAATGGATCAAGGCAAGTTAGAGCGGATTTTAAAGAAGATGGAGGAGCGGAATCTTTCTCAGATGATTATTACCGACCCACCCGCCATTTTCTATTTAACCGGAAAGTGGATTCATCCCGGCGAAAGAATGTTGGCATTGTATATCAACACAAAGGGTGACAAGCATCTGTTCGTAAACCGTATGCTTCCCCAGGAGAGAGACCTTGGCGTTGAGATTACCTATTTTGATGATACGGAAGACGGTGTAGAGATTCTTTCCCGGGTAATTGATAAGGATAAGCCCATGGGTATCGACAAGACTTGGCCGGCACGTTTCCTTCTTCGCTTACAGGAACTGAAGGCAGGCTCCTCCTTCGTCAACGGTTCCGTAATCGTAGACAAGGTACGTCAGATTAAGGACAAGCATGAGCAGGAGCTGATGATTCAGTCCTCCTTGGTAAATGATAAGGTTATGGAGGAATTGATTCCTTACGTAGTCAAGGGATTAACCGAGAAGGAGTTAAATGCCGTAACCAGAGACCTGTACAAGAAGCACGGCTGTTCCGGCGTTTCCTTTGATCCCATTACCGCTTACGGACACGGTGCCGCAGATCCTCACCACGTTACCGACGACACTAAGGGAAAGAAGGGAGATTGCGTTATCCTGGATATCGGCGGTGTCTTAAATGACTATATCTCCGACATGACCAGAACCGTCTTCATTGGAGAAGTCAGTGAAAGACATAAGGAGATTTATCAGATTGTTCGAGATGCGAACCTTCGGGGAATTGCTATGGCAAAGCCCGGCAACAGAATGTGTGATGTGGATCTGGCTTGCCGAAACTATATCGAGGAGAAGGGCTATGGTAAGTACTTCACTCATAGAACCGGACATTCCGCAGGTATCGAGGATCACGAGGTGGGAGACGTTTCCTCCGTTAATGAAGAGATTATCGAGGTTGGACAGTGCTTCTCTGTAGAGCCCGGTATCTATATTCCTGAGGAAAATATCGGCGTACGTGTAGAAGACCTGGTAATCATCACCGAGGACGGATGCCATGTATTGAACCACTACACCAAGGATCTTCTGATTGTAAAGGAAGACGGAAGTATCGTTAAGGGAGAATAAAAGAGCTTTTCTCTTATCGAATTCGATGTTTTCTCATTAGAAGATTTGTAAAATCCCCCAAAGGATTGTCATTCTCCCTTGGGGGATTTTTAGTATTAAGCGACTTCCGCTTCATAGCATTTCCCGTTAAATAATTAACATCTCTTGAAAAATATGGTATGATAAAAGAAATATAATTTAAGAAAACCAGCGGCTCAGCCGGTAGAAACGGAGGACATTATGGCACAGATTCAAGAAGGGCGCATGCCTTATTTAGGCTATGAAACGTATTATCGTATTGTTGGAGAGAATAAGGGCAATAAAAAGCCTCTTCTTCTGCTCCATGGGGGACCCGGTTCCACCCATAACTATTTCGAGGTTTTGGATGACCTTGCAGATAAGGACGGACGTCAGCTGATTATGTATGACCAGCTGGGATGTGGAAACTCTTACCTGGACGGACATCCGGATCTTTGGACTAAGGAGACCTGGCTAAACGAATTAATCGCCCTGAGAAAGCATTTAGGATTGGATGAAGTACATATCTTAGGACAGTCCTGGGGCGGTATGCTGGCGATCATTTATGAATGTGAATGTAGGCCCGAGGGAGTTGCCAGCTATATTCTTTCCAGTACTCTTCCCTACAATGCCATCTGGGAAAGTGAACAGAAAAGAAGAGTAGGCTATCTTCCCAAGGAGATGCAGGAGGCTATCGCCACGGCGGAGAAGACCGGAAACTACAGTGATCCGGACTATGATGTTGCCATTACGGAGTTTATGACCAGATATTGTGCCGGTCCCTTTGGCCCGGATGCAGCAGAGTGCCTGACAAGAAAGAAAAAAGCTGGAACCGAAGCCTATGTGGCAGGCTGGGGTCCAAATGAATTTACTCCTACCGGCTCACTTCGGGATTATAATTATCTGGAGCAGATGAAAGATTTTTCCAAACCCACTCTGATTTGTAGTGGTGGTGAAGACCTTTGCTCTCCCTATATTGCGAAGACCATGTTTGATGCTATCCCCAATGCCAAGTGGGAGCTTTTCCGTTATTCTCGGCACATGTGCTTTGTAGATGAAGAGGAGCTTTACAAGAAGGTATTGATGGAGTGGCTGAATCAAAACGACTAGAGCTTGAAAGAAGGGTCAATACAAAATCAAAAAAATTTTCTAAGCAATATAGGAAGGAAAGGGGAGGGCTTAAAGCCCTCCCCTTCTTAAATATTTTCTTAAATATTTTTTATCCATTAATTCTTTTTTCTATGCTGCTTCTGTCTGATCATTGGTAATCAAGCTGTTCAGCTTTCTGTCCATAATCCAAAGAACAGCTGCAAGGATAATCAAAAGCGCTGCAATACCGAAGCTTGCTGTTGCAAATGGCATCTTGGAAATAATGTTATACAAGGTTCCGTAGGAAAGTCCTGCAATAAAGATGGCAAAAGTCCATACCGCCATCATTTTGGAGAGGAGCTTTCCGGGAGCAAACTTGGAAATAAAGGAATTTCCTAATGGAGAGAAGGTCATCTCGCCAAGAGATAAGAAGAATCCGAATACTACAACCCAAAGTAAGCTTGCAGGTCTTCCGGCTCTGGTAATCTCTGCCAATGCGGAAACTACGAAAGCAAGTCCTAAAATTCCCATACCTAATGCAGTATGCTTAAAGATACTGAGTCCACCGCCGGGGCGCTTTGCGTCTCTAGCCCAAAGGAGTCCTAAAGCAGGTCCTAACAGAATACAAAGAAGTGCATTCTCGGAGTCAAAGAAGGATGTGGGAATCGTGAATCCGAAAAGCTTCCAGTTCATGTTGATAAATTCCTTGGCATCGTTCATTGCTCCCCAGTGATCATAAACAGGAAGATATGCCAAATACCAGAAAATCCAGAAAACGGAGGAGAAGAGGGAAACGGCGATAATAGCCAGTACTCTTTGCTTCTCAATCTGTGTGAGAGGTCTGCTTGGCTCAGCTGTCTTAATGGTCTCTTTGGATGCCGCTACTTCTGCACTATCCTTAAAGGGCTTTGCTCCTGCTTCTCCCAAGGGTCCCCAACCTAAGAAGAACATTACCGCATTTACCAACATAACGATAGAGCAAACCAGGAAACAGATTCTATAGCCTCTTACTCCTGCAATCAGTCCCACGCTGGTGGTTCCGATGAAGGAACCTAAGTTTACCATGGAATACTGAGTGGAGAAGGCCATATCCAAATCCTTAGGATCGGAGAATAACTTTCCGGTGATGGAGTTGGTCTGGGGCTTAAAGAGTCCGGTTCCGATAGAAGCCAGAGCAATCATGATAGCAACATCGGTAAGACTGGATGATCTAAAGCCGAAGAAGTATCCTACGCTGATCAAAGCCATACCGATAGGAACCAGATACTTGGCACCCACAAAATAATCGGATAAATAGGAACCGAACAAAGGCGCTAAATAGGTGAATGCTACGAAGAAAGATTGGTAAGTAGCACCATTTTCCTTCGCTACTCCTAAACCGCCGTCGACTACACTGGCGATTAAAAAATTTACAATGAGCCACTTTACGGAGTAAAAGCTAAAGCGCTCCAGGGTGAAGGCAAAGTTACAAATCCAGAACCCTAGCCCTCCCTTTCTTTTTACTGTGCTGTCCATAAACACTCCTCTCCTTAAGGTTAAACCCTTATCCCTGCCTTTTCTCCTTATGCCACTCTTTCTTCGGGGAAAGAAAGAATTTTTAGGGGAAAATGCAGGCAAGCAAAAATAAATTCTTAAGGGGAATTATAGCACTTGTACGCTTTTTCTTCAATATTCTGTAAATATTTATACATTTTGTCTTTAAATGAAATTATCTATTTTAAGGGACTGTTTAAGCTATTCGTCAAGCTATCTTTGCATCTTTTCAAATTCTCTATTCATCAGCTTATCCCTTAATCTTCCTTCAGCTGAAATTTTTCCATAAGCTCATTTAAAGTATGAGCCTGTCCGGTTAACTCTTCGGAAGCTGCCGCACTTTCTTCCGCTGTAGCGGAGTTGTTTTGTACCACGGAGGAAATCTGGTCGATTCCCACACTCACCTGCTTTACGCCCTTGGCCTGCTCATCCGATGCCAGAGAAATGTTGCTGATCATGCTGTTAATCTTCTTACTTTGTTCAGAAACCACCACTAAAGACTGGGCAGTTTCCTCGGAAAGCTTTGCTCCCTTTCCGATGGCATCAATAGCCTCTTCGATCAAGCTGCTGGTATTCTGGGCCGCCTTGGCAGACTTTTGAGCCAGGTTTCCTACCTCATCCGCCACAACCGCAAAGCCCTTTCCTGCCGCTCCGGCACGGGCTGCTTCGATGGATGCATTTAAGGAGAGGATATTGGTTTGGAAAGCAATATCGTCAATGGTCTTGATAATCTTATTGATTTCCTGAGATTTCTCCGTAATATCCTGCATGGCTCTGGACATCTCATCCATCTTATTGGTGCTGACATTTACAGCCTTCTCCGCATCATTGCTTAATTTTACCACTTCCTCGGTAATCTTTACCGTACTGTCAATCTTGTGGGAAATATCATCCATGGTAGCAGAGAGTTCTTCGATGGAAGAAGCCTGTTCCGTAGCCCCTTCGGAAAGAGACTGGGCGGCATTACTTACCTGATCCGCTCCTTCCTGTACCTGCTCTGCGGAATTTCTGATTTCCTTCATAGTATTGGACAGGTCTCCCCGAATATCTCTAAGAGACTGTAGGAGGGGCGCATAGGCACCGGCATAATACTCCTGATCTTCCATATCCACTCGATAATTTCCCTTGGACAGCTCGCTGAGCTTATTTTGCAAATCGGAAATAATCGTCCGGATTCTCTGCATGATTTCTCTCATGCTCTCTGCAAGCTCTCCAATCTCGTCTTTCTTATTGTACTGAATATCTACATCGAAATTTCCCTTGGCCACTTCCACTCCGGAAGAAGAAATTTTCTTTAAAGGAGCCAATGAGGTACGAATCAGGAAATGGGTAAGGCAAACTAAAATCAATACTCCCAATAAATTGGTCAACACAGCAGTCTTTACCAAAGTCATCAGAGTGGCATTATATTCTGCTTCAGAAAGGCTGACACTTACCCACCAGTCTGTATCTCCTACTTCTAGCGGAGCAAGAAAGCGCTTTACCTTACCATTATCCAAGCTTTCAGTAACCACATTAAATGATTTTCCCTCTGCCTTCATGCTTTCCAGAGTATTGTATGCCTCCTCCGGTAATGTATCCTTTACGGGTTTTGCAACGGCGTCCGCATCCATAGAATAAGCAACATTGCCATCATGATCGGTCAACTCAACTGCCAAAGATGGAAAACGTTCGTCCGATTGCTGCAGAAGTTCGAAAACATCCATTTTCATATCCACAAGAACATAGCCCTTAAATTCCTCTTTAATAACAATAGGAACCATAATGGAAAAAACCCAGTCCTTGGTATAAGCATCCTGATAAATGTTGCTAACGCTAAGCTTTTGTGTTTCTTTTAAATGCTTAAACTCCTCTTCTTCCTGATAGCCTGCAGAATAGGTCTGCACGGTACGAGTCTTGGCATTTTCCTTGCTAAGATAGAGGGAATAGTCATCCACGCCGGGAATAAAGGCCCCCTTGTCAAAATAGACTCCTACACCAAATACACTGTCATCACTGTTGACCGCCGCGTAAAGAGAGTCCAACATAGCAGACTCCGCATTATAAAGATTTGCAGGAATAGCAACATTTCTTACCCGAGACTGGAAAGTAGTTGGTCCCATCACCTTGGTGGCAACGGCATTTCCATTCCCATCCACAATATTCCAGATATTGGCGGGCACAGCCCCCACCTCTTCCTGAGTTTCATAAGCCGACATAATGCCTTCTCTAATGGTTTCCGCAACTACCTGATTTTGATAGAGAATATTTTCAATATCATTGATAGCCATATGGGTTTTATCTACCATATTGCTGTCAACGGTCTTTTCCATACTGCTCTTACTAATATTTATTAGAATAGAGCCTGTTCCGATAAGTGCAATCGCCGAGCAAAGTCCGATTAAAATCGACATTTTGCTGCTTAAACGCAAGCTTTGGAACAAGCCTCCCTTCTTCGGTTTCGGCTCTTTTTTCTTTTGTTCCGCTCCTTTTTTCATTTCTTCTTCTCCTTCAATGCTAAAACACAGCCGTTCATCTGCTGACTCCTAAGTTTTTCGTCCCAAAAGAAGAAAAGAATAATACTTATAGGAAAATATTATACAATCAAAATGAACTATAAATTTAATTTTTTAAAAAATGCACAGTTCCTCTCATAAATAAGGTCACGGTATGGCTTTATTCGTACTACCATTAGAAATGGAAGGGCTAAGCAGGAAAAGAACTATTGTTTAAAAAAATCTCCATAAAAAAAGCGGTGATAAGAAATTTCCCCGGCATAAACCGGATTTCTTTCACCGCTTCTTTCTCCTAGATAGTCTAAAAACTATTCACTGTCTCTTGAAATCTTCCTTAGGAAAGAGGAATGGTATTCAGTTCATATCCCTCTGACTCAATCCGGATTTCCTGCTTCTTGTCCGCATTTGCTGTGGGAACAGAGAATAACAATAGGTCTTCTACCTTCTTTTTTCCCTCAGAATCTCCGAAAGTATACTTCTCTCCCATGCTCAGTAGATCACTATGGAAGGAAGCCATTTGTCCGAATTCTCTCTCTGCCACTGTAAGCTTTTTAATATTCGTTAAGTATGCTTGGATGTCTTCTCTACTTCCTTGGAAGGAAAGCTCATAGTATCCTTGCTTCTTCTCCAACTTGCGGAGTAAAGGGGCAGGCTCCTTCTCAAGCTTCTCATAAGTAATTTCAATATCCTCATAGCCTTCCGGATGTAAGCTAATCTTATGGGTAGCATATTCTTTCGGAGGATTTCCGATAGCTAAATCCCATGTTCCATTTAGTATCATAAATGCATGTCTACCATCGGCGCAAAGTTCCTCATATCTTTGATCCTTTACCTTGGTATAACTTACGCCATCCACTTCCAAAGTCTTTAGCCCGGTAATACATGCCTTTTGCTCTGCACTAAGATTTTCGAACTTTACAATCTTCACATCATAGCTTCCAGGAAGGACTGTTTCTGCAAAGTTATACTGTAACTTCTCCAGTTTCTTAAGTTCTTGTAACATTCCTCTCTTCACTTTGAAGTTAAATACCAAAGGCTTATATCCATCCGGAGCAAACTCTACAGTATTGTCTCCCTCATGAAAGGCACTGCGGCAGAGACGTAAGGCATTAAAGTATCCCCTCTCTTTAATATCCCATTTTAATGCATAGATATATTTATTCTCTGCATCTGTTAAATCATCGAACACGTCCCCTAATTCATAGTGACTGTCATTGACCATAACCTCTACATTTCTACTCAAAAACTCTTTTACAAGCTTCGTATCTTCATTTTCCCCAAAGAATAAGAGGAAGGACTTCTTTTCCGCATCATATTCAAAGCGATACTCAAATGGCCATTCCTTTAAGCTTTCTTCCTCCTTATGAGAATCCTCTACAGGCTTCTCAGGCTGGATTACAGGAGTCTCAGTCTCCGGATGAGTAGGAGCTTCTGTCTCTGCGCCGGTATTCTCCCCTGTGTTTCCGCCGGTTTCTGCTCCGGAGTTTTCCTCAGTTTTTCCACCAGTCTCTGTTCCCGAGTTCTCTGTGTTTTCACCGGGCTGGGTTGTATTCTCAGAATTTCCCGAATTTTCAGTTTCACCCGGTTTCTCTGCATTGTTTCCACTATTCTCTGTTCCCGGCTTCTCTGTGGTTTCACCGGGCTGGGTTGTATTCTCAGACTTTCCCGGAGTTTCAGTTTCAACCGGTTTCTCTGCATTGTTTCCGCCATTCTCTGTTCCCGAGTTCTCTGTGGTTCCACCGGGCTGAGTTGTATTCTCGGAAGTTCCCGGTGTTACGGGTTCACCCGGTTTCTCTGCATTGTTTCCACCGGTCTCTGTTCCCGAATTCTCTGTGGTTCCACCGGGCTGAGTTGTATTCTCGGAATTTCCCGGTGTTACGGGTTCACCCGGTTTCTCTGCATTGTTTCCGCCATTCTCTGTTCCCGAGTTCTCTGTG
>CAUTXF010000013.1:0-43537 GCA_963542215.1 uncultured Oribacterium sp.
GAAAGGGGGCTGTACTATGCGTGTATTGGTTGTGGGAAATGGCGGTCGGGAGGATGCGCTCTGTAAAAAGTTGCAGGAAAGTCCGCTCTGCGAAAAGCTGTATTGCTGTCCGGGAAATGGGGGGACAGCCCGCTATGCAGAGAATCTTTCCCTAGGGAGTAGCGAGGAAATCGTAAGATTTGCAAAGGAGCACGTGGACTTTGTTGTTGTCGGCCCGGAAAAGCCCTTGTGCGAAGGCCTTGTGGATGAACTGGAAGGGGTAGGCGTAAAAGCATTTGGCCCGAAAAAGAAGGCGGCTCAATTAGAGGGAAGCAAAGACTTTACGAAGCGCTTCCTGGAGAAATATGACTTACCCACTGCCCGGTACAAAACGGTATTTTCTTATGAAGAAGGGGTGGAGGCGTTGCAGGACTTTTCCTATCCCCTTGTGATTAAGGCGGACGGCCTTTGCGCCGGAAAGGGTGTCGGGATTTTTCAGGAGCTAGCGCAAGCAAAGCAGTATTTAGAAGATCTTTTTGTGAAGAAAATTTTCGGAGAAGAAGCGAAGAAGGTGGTCATTGAGGAATTTCTGGATGGAAAAGAGGCTTCCCTTCTTTGCGTAGTTTCCGGAAACCGGCTATTTCCTTTGGAATCGGCGAGGGACTATAAACGAATCTATGACGGGGACCTGGGAGACAATACCGGCGGGGTAGGCTGTTATTCTCCCAACGAGCTGTTTAATGCGGAATTAAAGGAGAAGATTGGAAAGGTTCTGGAGAAGATATCCTATGGGCTGGAGCAGGAAGGGCTTCAGTACAGCGGCATTCTTTTTATCGGATTTATGATTATGGGGGGAGAACCGAAGATTCTGGAATTTAACGTCCGTTTTGGCGATCCGGAGACGGAGGTAATCTTGCCAAGGCTTAAGAGTGATTTACTGCTTCTTATGGATAAGGCGATTTCCCGTAGTCTCCGCAAGGAAGACTTTCAGTGGTCGGAGGAAGCTTGCATGACGGTGGTCATGACCTCGAAGGGCTATCCTCACGCCTACGAGAAGCATAAGCGGATTACGGGAAAAATTACCGAACCGACTATCTTTGTTTACCATAACAATACTGTCCTGGAAGAAGGCGTGGCCTATTCCGACGGAGGAAGAGTGCTCTCCGTCACCACCATGGGAGACAGCCTTTCCGCCTGCCGGGAGAAGATTTATGCCCATATCGGAGAAATCCATTTCGAAGGAGCCTGCTATCGAAAGGATATCGGGATTCCGGTAGAATAGGGACAGGAGCTTACTGTCAAGTAATCGTTGGCAACTCCATCATATAGACTTATGAATATCTTGCTTCGGTTTAGGCTCTGCCTCAAAGACACACTGCGTTTCCTACTCGCTGCACTCGCTTTTTCACTCAGGCTCCTGCGCAAACTCGCCCTTCGGGCTCAAACATGCGCCCGCCTTCGTTGCTAGAGCGCAGCTCCCTACGGAAGCCTCGTGACCGTCTTTTTCGTGCATAGCCTAATCCCTCGCAAAGATTCCTTACCCCCCCGCCATAATAGAGTAAAGATTTTGTCAGTTGATAAAGAAATAAAAAGAGAGTAATCAATGATCCTTTGATACAATGGTTTCGACTAAAAAACTATGCAAAGGAGATTACTCTCATGGATATTGTATCACTATTAGAGGTTTTGGTAAAAGGCTTACTCCATCACATCTGTCTCCAGAGTTGCAAAAGCTTTGGAGGCTATTTCAAAAAACAATTGCCATGTCATGGCATTACAGATAATTAAGAAACTTTACGTTACGGGTTTATGGAGGGGCTATGGAATCGCTATTGGAATGGGAATCCTTCCTCTCGCTTTAATTTCTTTCCCAATGTGGATAGGCAATTCCTTTGAAAATAAAAGCATAGAACGCTTGAATTTTTTTTGGGAGTAAATACAAGTATAATGTTCGTAGGTGATGTACTGGCTCATTTCATACTGGCAATGATAAGCATGGCTATTAATATTTTAGTTGTCTTTTTGTTTTGGAGACTAAAATTTCCGTCCATAGGTCATTTTCTTTCTTTTATTATACAATATTTTATAGCTATGATTATTGGTGGCATATTTGCCTATGTATTTAAAAATCCGCAGATTTTAATGACTCTAGGACTAGTCGTAATGTTTGTTTTATATATGTTCTGTGGCGTGTTCATATCTATTGATCAAATGCCACAGTTATTCCGAAATATATCTTCATATTTGCCAATAAAGTATGCAATGAATGACTTCTTTGACATTTGGACTATGGAGAAATTCTTGGACAAGGATTTTTTACTAATATCTGCAGTGTACTTGGTAATAAGCACTATAGTTTTGGGCATCTGTATTATTAGAGAAAATAAAAGATTTATTTACAGTGGAGGGAAAAACAATGAAAAATAAGCAAGGGCTACGTATCATCTTAGAATTAGTTGCAGGAATGGTATTCTCGGTAATTTTATGTTGCATTTTAATCTTTTTAGGCTACTCGACTTTCTATAAGGATAATTTTAATGAATACACCGTGAATATCTTTGGCCTACCAATATATGAGATAGTTATGCAAAGTGGGAAAGGACAGGGAACAGCATTTAACCATAACATGTTTCTTGTCAACATAATCTGCTCAATCATCACGGTAATAGCGGTTGAAACAACTATTTTTATAAAAAACAAGAATAAACCGGAAATTACTGAAAAATAAGCCTGAGGTGAGATAGGATGGAAACAAAATTTACTGAGAAGGGGTTTTTAAATCAGCATTTAAAAGTACAGATGGATAATTCCAATATAAATAATGGAAGAAATGCCGATGTATTTAGCCAAATACTTGTTGGCAATGTAAAGTCCAGCCTGATGGACTGTCTATTGAATCTTGGAGATATTGAATATTCCGGTGCGGCGGAGCTGCTATTCCGGAAAAGTGGAAACCGCCTGTCCTGCCCGACGACCAAGATGTTTTTAATGCTCTTGTAGCTGGGCGATGCTGTATAGGTGAGAGCCTTTTCACATGCTGCTTCGAGCCTGTCGACGGAATATTTATCCGCCAGTTTCAATAATCCCATACAGCTTCGATAGGACTGCTGTTCCGCGCGTTTGGAGGTAAGGAGTGCATTTATGACCGTGTTTGTATTATAACCGATTTGTGCAGCCCAGCTGCGGAAACGATCGCCGTTCGATTCCAGATACTTCTGGTGGTCTTCCGGCATATGATCCGTGACGGTGTTGTACTGCCCTTTGCGGCCGCGCAGGCGACGGTGGGAGGCAATGCGGTTTTTGTTGTAAAAAATTTCAATAGTTGTTTTGGTTACCTGTACCACCTCCGTTTATTATAAAATTTTGACACGACATAAAAATGATAATAAGATAATTGAAAAGTTGAGGACCTTTATCAAGGCGTATTTTTGAAGCTCGCTAACTGACAGTAAGTTTACTCCATCTCGAGGGAAAAAACAGACAGTATCGTTGCATCTATTGTGATACAATAGCGAAGAACGATGAGTTGGAATAAAGCGGTACGTCGTTTTTTGGAGCGTATAGAGAAGGAAGAAGGAAACAAGCGGGAAAGTTAAGCGGCGGTGGCAAGGAAGAGATGGTACAGGGGCGCTTTCAGGGAACTGCGGCGATGCTGAATCAATGGATTGAGGAAAAGGGGTAGTGTTTTTCTTCAGAGGAGAGACGATGAGCAAAACAACGACCAAAATGGCGATTGCCTTTGCATTTAAAGAACTGCTTTCGGAGAAAGCACTGGATAAAATCACGGTGCAGGAGATTGCGGAAAAGTGTGAGATGAACCGAAAGACCTTTTATTATCATTTTCACGATGTACTGGAACTGTGTGAGTGGATTTGTGAGAGCGATGCGGAGAAGGCGCTACAGGAAAAACCGACCTATGAGACTTGGCAGGAAGGTTACCTGAGCATCTTTCTGATGATCCGTAAGGATCGCTCTTTTATTCTGAATCTCTATCGGCACATGCCAAGAGAGTATCTGTATCGCTATCTGTATAAGGTGACTTTTCGTCTGCTTTATGATGTTTTGGAGGAAAAGGCGGAGGGAATGCTGATTCGGGAGGAAGATAAGAAATTTATTGCGGACTTTTATAAATACGGTTTTGTCGGGCTTCTTCTGGAATGGATTGATACAGGGATGAAGGAGGAACCGGAAAAAATCGTGACAAGGCTCAACTCTTTAATAGAGGGAACCTTTGAGAAAGCACTCGGAAATGCCAAGATTGGGAGATGAGGAAGTAGGAGAGAAAACGGCACTTTTTAGCGTGGAGGGAAGAATTGCATTCGTGCTGCTTTTACCTGCATTGCATTTTAGACATTTCTTCGCTTTTGTCCCAAAATAGCACAGTTCAATCGGCTTGTCGTAGAACACGACAGGCCTTTTATTTTACCCCTAGAAATGTTGGAAGGAGAGAAATACAATAGCATCTGCAAGCCGGAGCTTAATTTCTTAAAAATTTAGAGAAACTTACAGATTTCTTTTGCTATTTCAATATATTGAAGTATAGTATAGAGATAGAAAACGAGAAGAAAGACTACAGAAGAAAAGCAAGACTACAGCACAGCAAAACAGAGCAACAGAGGAACACACAGGAGAGTATCGAAAAAGAGTAGAGAAAGCATTGTTCAACAAGGAAAGAGAGGAGAAGAACCATGTATTACGGAGCTGGAAATTATGAAGCATTTGCAAAACCGGAGAAGCCGGAAGGTGCGGACAGGAAGTCGGCGTATATTATCGGAACAGGCCTCGCGGGACTTTCCGCAGCATTTTATCTCGTGCGGGACGGACAGGTAAAGGGAGAGCGCATTCATCTTCTGGAGAAGCTGGAACTTGCCGGAGGCAGCTGTGACGGGCGAAAGGATGTGACAAAAGGCTTTTATATGCGCGGCGGAAGAGAGATGGATAACCACTTCGAGTGTATGTGGGATATGTACAAGGATGTGCCTTCCATTGAGACGCCGAATGTTACCGTACTGGACGAGTATTATTGGTTAAATAAGCATGACCCGAACTATTCGCTTTGCCGTGCCACAGTGAACTGCGGAAAAAATGCACATACGGACGGACAGTTTAAGCTGGATAAGAAGTCTGCGCTTGCTCTCGCTAAACTTTTTATGACCAAAGAGAAGGATCTGGAGGATAAGAAAATCAGTGACGTTCTTCCGGCTTCCTTCTGGGATACCAACTTCTGGCTTTACTGGCAGACGATGTTTGCTTTCCAGAAATGGTCTTCCGCTCTGGAGATGAAGCGCTATCTCTGTCGTTTTTGCCATCATATCGACGGTCTTCCGGACTTTACCGCTCTTCGTTTCACGAGATATAACCAGTATGAAAGCATGATTTTACCGCTGGTAAAATATCTGGAAAGCCACGGTGTTTCCGTAGAGTTCGGCATGGATGTGAAGAACGTGGTGATTCAGGAGGAAAACGGAAAAAAGGTCGCCAAGCAGATTGTCTATAAGAAGGATGGAAAATGGGACAGCATTGACCTGATTCCGGATGATCTTGTTTTCATTACAAACGGTTGCTGTACGGATACTTCCTGCTACGGAACACAGGATAGTGCGCCGGATTTATCGCAGATTGAAAACGGTTCCGGCGAGTCCTGGGACTTATGGAAGAATATTGCGAAACAGGCGACACACGGAGAATACGGCAATCCGGATAAGTTCTGTTCGGATACGGCAAAGACGAACTGGATGAGTGCTACGGTAGAAACGAAGGACGAAGAAATCATCCAGAAGATTATGGACATCTGTAAGAGAGATCCGAGAAAGGGAAAGGTTACGACCGGCGGAATCGTTACGGTAAAGGATAGCGTGAATAACTGGTATATGTCCTGGACGATTAACAGACAGCCTCAGTTCAGAGCACAGGATAAGGATACAGTTCTGGTCTGGGTGTATGCTTTAAGCACCGATAAGGAAGGAAACTTCGTGAAGAAGCCGATGCGGGAGTGCAGCGGTGCGGAGGTCTGCGAAGAGTGGCTCTATCATATTGGACTGGATAAGAACAAGATAGAGGACTATGCAAAGAATCGTTGCAATACCACCACCTGTTTTATGCCATACATCAATGCCTTCTTCCAGCCGAGAAAAGAGAAGGACAGACCGAAAGTTGTGCCGAAGAATGCGGTCAACTTTGCCTTTATCGGACAGTTTGCGGAAACTCCGCGGGACACCATTTTCACAACAGAATATTCTATCCGTACCGGTATGGAAGCGGTGTATACCCTGATGAATGTAGACCGTGCCGTTCCGGAGGTGTGGGCTTCCAAGTACGATATCCGGGAACTTCTCCGCTCTGCCTATTATGCGATTGATAAGAAACCGCTTAGTAAGATGCCTCTTACCTGGAAGGAAAAAATAGCCTGGAATCTCGCCCGGAAGTTTACAAAGGGGACTGATTTTGAAATTCTTCTGAAGGAGAGCGGACTCTGGTAGACAGATTCCGCATCAGGAAGAACCCTATAGAAGGGACTGTAGAGAACCGTTATTTTTACAGTCCCTTTTCTGTACTAAGATGTCGCAGAATATTGTTTTTCAAAATCGCCTATGCTATAGTACTGAAAAAATATTTTTCGATACATTTGTCCGGTTTAAGAAAAGAGGGAAATATGGCGAAAATCATAGGGGAAGGAATTACGTTTGATGATGTTTTACTGGTTCCGCATTATTCAGACCTTGTGCCGAATGAGGTGGATTTAAGCACGTATTTGACGAAGACGATTCGTTTGAACATTCCTTTTATTTCTGCGGGAATGGATACCGTAACAGAGCATCAGATGGCCATCGGCATGGCAAGATGCGGAGGAATCGGCATTATCCATAAGAATATGTCGATTTCCGCCCAGGCGGAAGAGGTAGACATGGTGAAGCGTTCGGAAAATGGCGTTATTACAGATCCCTTTTCCCTCACCAAGGATCACAGCCTGAAGGATGCCAATGATTTAATGGCGAAGTTTAAGATTTCCGGTGTGCCGATTACGGAAGGAAAGAAGCTTATCGGTATCATTACCAACCGTGACCTTGTTTTTGAAGAAGACTTTAATCGTCCGATTTCCGCCTGCATGACCTCGGAGAATCTGGTTACCGCAAAGGAAGGGACAACCCTGGAGGAGGCCAAGTCCATTTTGGCTCATGCCAAGGTGGAAAAACTCCCCATTGTGGATGATGTGGGGAATTTAAAGGGTCTCATTACCATCAAAGATATTGAGAAGCAGATTAAATATCCCAATGCGGCGAAGGATAAGCAGGGAAGACTTCTTTGCGGTGCGGCACTGGGCATTACCACGGATGTATTGGATCGGGCGGCAGAGCTTATCAAGGCTCATGTTGACGTGGTTGTTTTGGATTCCGCCCATGGACATTCTCAAAATGTTATCTCCTGTATTCGTTTACTGAAGGACAAGTATCCCGACCTTCCCCTTATCGCCGGAAATGTTGCCACCAAAGAGGCTACGAAAGCGCTGATTGAGGCGGGAGCGGACTGTGTTAAGATTGGTATCGGCCCCGGCTCCATCTGTACCACAAGAGTGGTTGCCGGAATCGGTGTACCCCAGATTTCCGCCATTATGGATGCCTATTCCGTAGCCAGGGAATACGGCATTCCGATTATTGCAGACGGCGGAATTCAGTATTCCGGAGACGTGGCGAAGGCACTGGCTGCCGGTGGCTCCACCGTAATGATGGGCTCCGTATTTGCAGGCTGTGATGAAGCTCCCAGTGAGTTTGAGCTTTATCAGGGAAGAAAATATAAGGTTTATCGCGGCATGGGCTCTATCGGTGCCATGAAGGAGAAGAACGGTTCCTCCGATCGTTACTTCCAGGCAGGGGCCAAGAAGCTGGTGCCTGAGGGTGTGGAAGGAAGAGTGGCTTACAAAGGTAAGGTGGAAGATACCATCTTCCAGTTTATCGGCGGCCTTCGTGCCGGCATGGGCTACTGCGGAGCAAAGGACATTCCCACCTTGCAGGAAACTTCCGAGTTTGTGAAGATTTCTCCCGCATCCTTAAAGGAATCTCATCCCCACGATATTCATATCACGAAAGAAGCACCGAACTACTCTTCGGATTCTATATAGGAGAAATTTTTTGAAAAAGACTTCTGTATAAAGTGAGATTCTTTGGAAAGTGAACTCTATTTCAGCAGAATTCATTTGAGCCGAATTCTATTGGAGAGAGCTTTTCTTTAAGAGAGTCTATTTAAATAGGGGCTGTAAAAAAACAAAATAAGAAATAGAAAACTATTTTGATTTTTTACAGCTCCTATTTTTGTACTTTTTCCTATCACGAAAATAAAAACTATGAAGAACGCCGATTCTGTGCTAAAATCTCACGGATTGTAACTATTCACCCGTGTGTTCGAGACCTTCCACACGCTAAAAAAAACTAAAGGAGAATTTATGCATTTTCAAGATCAAAAAACCAAGATGATAACCCAGGCGGCGTTGATTGCTGCTGTGTATGTGGCGTTGGTGCTGATATTTAAGCCCATCAGCTTCGGGGCGATTCAGTTCCGTATTGCGGAAGCCCTTTGTATTCTGCCCTTTTTCAGCTTTGCGGCTGTACCGGGCTTGGCAGTTGGCTGTCTTTTAGGAAACTTCTTTTCCGGAGCGGCCATGCCGGATGTTATCTTCGGAACCTTGGCTACCCTGATTGCTGCAATCTTAAGCTATCAGCTTCGGAACAAGAATAAGTTCCTGGTATGCGTTCCGCCCATCCTGGCCAATGCCATCATTGTGCCCTTCGTTTTACAGTATGCTTACGGGGTACCGGACAGCTATCCCTTCCTCTTTGCTACCGTGGGACTGGGAGAGGTTATTGCGGTAGGCGTTTTGGGAAATGCATTGCTTTTGGCTTTAGAAGGTCGGAAGGAAGTGCTTTTCGGCGCAGGAGTTTAATAGAAAAGCCGGTATTTTGTCGGAGGAAAAGCTTCTCCTTGGCAGGATAGAGAAGTAACGGTATAGGACGGAAGTAGAGGAAAACTAGGCAGTAGTAAGGAATTGCTTTAGGAGGAAATATGTACGATATTCATTTTGACAAACCACTTTGGGTGCACTTTATCGGAATAGGGGGTATCTCCATGAGCGGCCTGGCGGAAATTCTGCTGGATCGTCATTTTACCGTGACCGGATCGGATGCCAAAACCTCTCCTCTGACAGAGCACCTGGAAAGCTTGGGAATCAAGGTCTTTGTTCCCCAAAGCCGTCAAAATATTCAGGATGGAGTAGAGCTTTGTGTTTATACTGCCGCCATCTCCGAGGATAACGAGGAGTTTCAGGAGGTAAAGCGCAGAGGCATTCCCATGATGACTCGTGCAGATCTTCTGGGACGCATCATGCAAAATTATGCTACGGCGATCAATGTGGCCGGTACCCACGGAAAAACCACCACCACCTCCATGATCGGTGAGATTCTTATGGAGGCGGCAAAGGATCCTACTATTACGGTGGGGGGGATGATGAAAGATATCGGGGGAAATCTTCGGGTAGGACAGTCCGACATTTTCCTGGCAGAGGCCTGCGAGTACACCAACTCCTTCCACTCCTTCTTCCCCAGCATTGCGGTGATTTTAAATGTGGAAGCAGACCATCTGGACTTTTTCAAGGATATTAATGAGATTCGGGATTCCTTCAAGACCTTTATCGAAAGATTGCCGGAGGATGGCCTGGTGGTCATCAACAAGGATATTCCTCATTATGAGTATTTCTTAGAGGATTTGGGCGGACGGAAGATAATTACCTTCGGTCATGGGGACGCGGATTATACGGCGAATTTTATTTCTTATGACCATTATGCAAGGCCCAGCTTTACCCTCTTTGAGCACGGAGAGGATAGAGGCAAGGTGACACTTTCCGTTACCGGAGAGCACAATATCTACAATTCCCTGTCTGCCATTGCGGTGGCAAGATATTTGGGGATTTCCTTTGAGGATATCAAGGAGGCTCTGCATCGTTTTTCCGGAACGGATCGTCGTTTCCAGCGAAAGGGAAAGATTAACGGCTTTACCATTATTGATGACTATGCCCACCATCCGCAGGAGATTGCGGCAACCATTGCGGCGGCACAGAAGTATCCTCATAGAAAGCTGTGGATTGTTTTCCAGCCCCATACCTATTCCAGAACGAAGGCCTTAATGGAGGACTTTGCGGGAGCTTTGGCCCAGGCGGATGAGATTATTCTGGCGGACATTTACGCGGCTAGGGAGAAAAATACCGTAGGCATCAGTTCGGATGATTTAAGGAAGCTGATGCTTTCTCAAAACACCAACGTATACTATATTCCGGATTTTCCTTCCATTGAGAAGTTTATTTTAGAGCATGTGAAGGAGGGAGACCTCTTAATCACCATGGGTGCGGGAAATATCGTAGACGTGGGAGAGGATTTACTTTCTTTGGAAGGTGCGGAGAGAGAAGAATAGGATTTTTTGAAGAAGGTTTTCATCGTGGAAGAAAAGGAATTTTTTCTTTTCCCAAATGGTGGGAACCTTCTTTTTTATCTTCTTCAAGCCGAGGGAGTCGGGGGAAAGAAAATTATTTTCTTCTTTCCTGATTTTCCGGAAATCCACCTAAGAATTGTGGATAACCGGAGGGAAAATCCTTCAAAAAAGGATAGATAAACCCAGTAAAATCAAGCTTTTAAAGAAAATGAAAAAAGAAACCCACATTATCCACATTGCTGTGGATAAGTCCTGTGGATAAACTTGTGGAGTAGTCTTCTTGAACTGAAAAAGCTCCTATGTTATGATTTGCTCACCGACGACTTAGGGGAGAAAGGGAAGAGATGGAGATACAGTTTCAAGAGGGAATCCAGGCGGAGATTACTTGTGTTCCGAATGCATTTATAGACGAATATGTAGCCGAAGCCAATGGAGACTATGTGAAGGTGTATCTGTATTTGCTTCGCCATCAAAAAGAAAAGCTAAAGGGCAAGGAAATTGGCGAGGCCCTTTGCTTAACCGACCAGGACGTGAAAAGAGCCATCCTTTTTTGGGAGAAAAAGGGGGTCTTAAAAGAGGGAACGGCCAGAGCTTTGGAGCGGGAATTGCAGTCGGAAGAGGCGGCTCTTCTTTCCGAGGAAAAGCTGTCTCAGAAAGAGAGGCTGAGCCGTATGGAAAGGACTTCTTTTTTTGATGAGCAAAAACAGGAAATGGACGGGAAAAAGCGGGAAATCGATGAGGAAGAATTTGGCGGTATTTTGTTTGTAGCCAAGCATTTGATGCCTGTGGTAACGCCTTCCCATGTGCAGCTTTTTGAATATATGTATCAATCTCTGGAAATGGATGCGGAGCTGATTGAATTTTTCTTAGACTACTGTTGCAGCCTGCAAAAGACCAACTGCCGCTATATGCAGAAGGTGGCGGTGGACTGGCACGAGTTGGGCATTCGAGATGTTCGGGCAGCCAGAGAGCATGTGAAGAATTTTGATATGGCGAAGGGCATGAAGGCAGGAAACGGAGAGGGAAAGACCGGCGGAAATGCATTTTCTTTGAAAGGGAAGGGGGCAAGCTCCTCCGGAGAGAAGAAGGGCAATCGTTTCCTGAATTTCAGTCAGGAAGAGGTAGACTATGATTCTTTGGCTAAGCAGAAGGCCTTAGAACGACTTGGACAGTTTCATACCGCTAAGTAGAGAAGAGGCAAAGCATGGCACTGAGTAACGGACAGGTTCAGGAGATACAGAGGATACTTTCAGAAAGACAGCTGGAAGCCCATAGAAGATATTTAGAGAAAAGGGAAGAGATATTTCGTAAGCTTCCGGAACTGGAAGAGCTGGAGGAGAAGGTTAGAGCCTTCTCTTTATCCGTTGCCGGAGAAATGCAGCAGGGAAATCGTGAGGGACTCCTTCGACTGAAGGAAGAAATCGGAAAGCTGCATAAAGAAAAGAAAGCTCTTTTGGAAGGCGCGGGGTATAAGATACAGGATTTAGAGGAAGAAGAGCATTTTTGTCCCCTTTGTCAGGATACCGGATATGTGGACGGGAAGAAATGCCAATGCTTTTTAAAGCTACAGGGAGAGCTTCTGTACCGACAGTCCCGTATGGGAGCGGTGCTGGAACGGGAAAACTTCTCCAAGTTCCAGTTGGAGCGCTTCGACAATATAGAGAAGCTGGGGCAGTGCGGAAACAAAACCCTGCGGGAATATATGAAGGAGATTCGGGACTATCTGACAAACTACTGCGAAGAATATCCGAAAAATAACCGTAGTATTTTATTTACCGGAAGTACCGGAACCGGAAAAACCTATTTTCTTCACTCCATAGCCAAGGCCCTGTTGGATAGAGGCGTAAGTGTATTGTACTTTACCGCCACAGGACTCTTTGAGTATTTTTCCAAAAGGATGCGAGAAGAAGATACGGAAGACTATATCGAAGAGGTAGATGTTATTCTGATTGACGACTTGGGGACGGAGTTTTCCAACAGCTTCACCACCTCCCGCTTTTTCGCCCTGCTGAATCAACGGATATTGGATCGAAAAACCATGTTAATATCTACAAATTTGAATTTTAAGGAACTTAGGGAGATGTACTCCGACAGAGTAGTATCCCGTTTCATGTCCGACTACGAGATCATTCCTTTATACGGGAAAGACCAAAGATTATAAGAGGAAAGAAATATCTCTTCGACAAAAGTTTTTTTCTAAAAGCAAGAAAGAGCATAGACTTTTTCTTTGCTTTCCTGTATTTTTAATCCGTAAGTGTCTATATGTTTGGAAGGAGAATAGTCATGGCTGATTCCAGAACTTCACAGTTCATTGAGCGTATTCCGGTAGGACCTTTGGCTTTGATGCCGCTAAAGTCCATTGAGCCCTTGGGAAAGAAGGTAAACGATTACTTGGTTACCTGGAGAACCAAGAGAGAAAGTGAGCATAAGGAAACTCTTGCCTTTTCAGGGTATCAGAAATCGGATTACATTGTTCCAACAAGAATTTCCCGATTCGGAACAGGAGAGGCAAAGGGAGAAATCCTGGAGTCCGTACGAGGCGTGGACATTTACTTGATGGTGGATGTGATGAACTACTCCATGACCTATTCCATTTTCGGCCATGTGAACCACATGTCTCCGGATGATCACTATGCGGATTTAAAGAGACTGATTGCGGCAACAACAGGAAAGGCTAAGCGAATCAATGTTATTATGCCCTTCATGTATGAGTCCAGACAGCATAAGAGATCAGGCAGGGAGTCCTTAGACTGCGCTATGATGCTGCAGGAGCTTCATGAAATGGGCGTGGAGAATTTCTTAACCTTCGATGCTCACGATCCCAGAGTCATGAATGCTATTCCCAGAGACTCCTTTGACAATGTTTCCTGCACATACCAGTTCGTTAAGGCACTTCTGATGAACGTAAATGATTTGGACATCGATAAGGATCACATGATGATTATTTCCCCGGATGAGGGCGGAATGAATCGTGCTATTTATTATGCCAATGTCTTAGGCTTAGACATGGGTATGTTCTATAAGAGAAGAGACTATACTCAGGTAGTAAACGGACGTAATCCTATCGTGGCTCATGAGTTCTTGGGAACGGATGTGGAAGGAAAGGACGTTATCATCATTGACGATATGATTTCCTCCGGAGAGTCTTTAATCGATACAGCCAAGGCGTTAAAGGACAGAAAAGCAAAGCGCGTTTATGCTTGTTGTACCTTCGGTTTATTTACCAACGGCCTTAACAAGTTTGATGAAGCCTATGCAGCCGGAATTTTGGCAGGGGTTTTGACCACAGACCTGATTTATCAGCCGGAAGAGCTGTTAAAGAGAGAATGGTATATCAATGTAAGCATGGCGAAGTACATTGCCCTTCTTATTGACAATATGAACCATGACATTTCCATTTCCTCTATTTTGGATCCGGTGGGCAGAATTACGAAGAGAGTTGCCGAGTACAAGGAAGCCAGAGCTTCCCAGACAGAACAGCTTAGCTTAGAGTTGGAAGATGATATGTAAAGAAAAGAGAGGCTTGGAAACAAGCCTTCTTTCTATATTTCCCCAATATAGTTTTTTATTATCCCTTTTGGTGGTTTTTGTTCATAGCACCCATTTTTCCGTGGAAGAGTTGCAGAGAGTAGCAAGGCTACCCTTTTTTGAGAGCTCTTTTTTGGAAAAATGGGAGTTTTTCTTTTCGGAATTCTTAGGCCAGGTCGCGGTCCCCGGATTTTTCTTTGTCAGCGGCTATCTTTTTTTCCGGAATTTACAGAGCCTTTCCCAATGGAAAGAGAAGCTGGGAAAACGCTTTTTTTCCTATGTCCTCCCCTATCTTTTCTGGAATACCGGAATGACTATCCTTTATCTTTTGTTCCAAAAGGCGGACTTTAGTATTCCCGGAATTTTTGCAGGTATTTTTCTCTATCGTTATCAGCCGGTGTTTTGGTATTTTTTTCAGCTGATTCTGCTGACCTATGCCTGTCCATTCTTTGCTTTAGGCCTTTTTTTGCTACGAAAATGCTTTTCTTCGAAGGTGGGTAACCTGCTCTTTGGTCTTTTTCCCCTATTCTTTCTTAGTTTGGTGTATTTTCGTCTGGATATTCCCTATCTCAATGAAGATGCGGCTTTTTATTATAGCTTTGGTGCTTATTTGGCATTGCTCGGCTTTGGCATTTCCGGGGAGGACAAGGGTTTTCCTTATGAAAATACGGAAAAGAAATCTGCATTTTCTCCGCTTCTCCTCCTGCTCTCAGCCCTTCTTTGCTATGGCTATACGGTCTTGGGAAAGACTATCGGGCTTTTGCTTTTGACAACGGTTTTGTATCGGATCAGTACCGCGCTTTTCCTGCTTCTTCTTTGCCAAAGAGGTTTTTTTGCCTTTGGAAAAAAGTATGCAGACCATAATTTTTATCTTTATGCGGTGCATTATCTTTTTTTGCGACTTTGGTTTATGTTGCAAAAGCATTTTTTTCCGGAAGCGGGAGAGGCCTTGCTCTTTTGCTTTTATAGTTTGAGCCCAATTTACTGTCTGCTTTTATCCCAAGCTACGGCTTATTTTCTTAAGAAGTATGCGAATCCTTTATGGAGATTTTTAAATGGAGGTAGAGGTATAAGAAAAATTTAGAAATTTTTATGAAGAAGCAAAAATCCTTTATCTTGACGAAGCGCCCTAATCGGACTAAACTGGTACTGTTGCTAGGGGCGCTGTATGCTGAGAGGTGAAAACCAACCCTTTAACCTGACCTGGATAATGCCAGCGTAGGGAAGCTATAGTGAGCCCTCCATTGTCCTTTGGACAGCATAGGAGGATTTTTTTTATGCATAATAACACCAAAAAGATTGCTTTGTCCGGAGTTTGTGTAGCCATGTCTTTGGTACTGGGAATGATTAATCTATTTTCCCTGCCGATGGGAGGATCGGTTACCGCCTGCTCCATGCTTTTTGCCACTTTACCGGGATTTTTCTTCGGCGGAACTTATGGATTCCTGTCCGGTTTGGCCTACGGGGCTCTGAGCTTCATTTTGAAGCCCTATTTTTATAGTCCTGCCCAGTTTATTACGGATTATGTTTTAGCCTTTACCGCCTTAGGCTTATCCGGTTTATTTTCTCAAAAGAAACACGGCCTTTTTATCGGCTATATAGTGGCTTGTCTGGGACGCTTTTTCTTCGCCTTTTTATCCGGCGTACTGTTCTTTGCTTCTTATGCCCCGGAAGGCATGAATCCCATTTGGTATTCCTTTAGCTATAACATCAGCTATATTTCCGTGGAAATGGTTCTTACCCTCGGAGTGCTTTTGGTTCCGGCAGTACACAAAGGACTGTACCGGATGAAGGGACAGCTGCTATCCGAAGGAGCTTATGCCCGATAGCTTACGAGTCTGAATTAAAACTTATAAAAGGAACTGTAAAATCAAAAGAGATTTCTAAGCAATATAGGTCTGAAATTGGGGCACGCTCCCGCTAGCTTCACCCTGCGCGGTGAAGGACTGCACTCATTATTAGAAGACGCTCTGATGCAGTGTGTGCCTATAATCGGGGCACGCTCTCGCTAACCTCGCCTTCGTAACAGTACTAACTTCAAGCTTCGCTTTGCTTGCTTTCAGTAAGTACTGACGGGCTCAGATTGCCCCTATTATAGGTTCACACTGCATCAATCGCTTCAATTATTGATTTTTTGCAGTCCTTCACTTCGCCGGTCTTTCGCAAGTATCAAGCTCAGACTACCCCTTATTCAGACCTATATTGCCGAAAATCTATTTTATTTTGATTTTTACAGTTCCTTTTTCTTTTAATCCAGATCGGTAACCTTCGGGGATTGAAGCTCTACGCTGTCCAGTCCCTCATCCAGGGTAATCACACCGCTGGCATTTACAGACCACTTATTGCCGTTTCCGTCACGGTATTTGGTCTTATTCTTCATGACTCTGCCGGATTCGTTCACCACGTAGCTTCTGTTTTGTCCGGGAAGGGTGACCTTCTGATAACGGGAGCCCTGGTCCGCCTTTTGGAGACGTCCGTTAAAATACAGGTAATCCTGCTTGATGCCGGTGATCCCTCGACCGTTTTGGTCGAAGAAACAGGTGATGTTGTCTCCGTCTCCGTCCACAAGATTCATTCTTCCGGTTTTCACGGAACAGTCCGCCTTGTTGGCTCCGCAATAGTAGTAGCCTTCCGGTGCATTGGAAGCGGTGCGTCCCTTCTGGATACCGTAAACCGGATTTCCTTTTTCATTGAAGAGATAACGCTTATCGTTGATTCTCTGGACTTCGTACACTCCTTCGTTACCGGCTGCGGGATGGCCATTATTCTTAAAATAGAACCATTCCACATCCCCGGAGGAAAGCTTACTGCTGTTTCCTTCAGGACCTACGGTGGAGTACCAGGTGCCGCTTAAACGCTGTCCCATCTTGAATTTATTATCGTTTTTCTCTGCGAAAAATACATAGCCTGCAATTTCCGGATTGGCATCATTTACCTCTGCCCAACCGGTAACCATGATGCCGTTTTCATCGAAACCGTAGGAGGCATTGTCCAAGGTTTTTACCGCAACATGACCGTCCTTGGAACGAAGCTTTTCTCCGGTGCTTTGATTAAAATAGAACCAGTAGTTTCCGTTATTTCCCTTTCGTTTTTCGTCAGCGGTAACGCCGGAGGGTAGGGGGAGCTGTTTCCAGCCGGTAATCATCTTTCCGGTGCCGGGGTCGCAGTAATAATTATCATCATTTACCCAACCGGTCTGCATAATGCCGTTTCCGTCAAAATAGTAGAAGGCATCCTGTAATTTCAGCCAGCCGTCCTGCTTCAGGCTTCCGTCTCCTGTGGCATAGTACCAAAGGGTCTGGCCGTTCTGATTGATTTTAATCCAGGAGTTTTGTACCACGGAACCGTTATCATTTTGATAAACCTGCTGTCCTCTGCTGTTTACATTCCAACCCGCTGCGAAAGCGGTGCCGGAAAAAAGGCTGATTCCTGCAAGCACCAGGAAGGGTAGGTATCTCTTCTTCATTTTGTCCTCCAAATCTCTATAGACAATCCTTAAAGGATGGTAAAAATATATTATTTCAGCTTCTCTTTATAATACTATCCTTTTCTCATGGGAAAAACAACGAATTTTTCCTGACGAAAAAAACAAAAAACTTACGGTTTAAGAACGTTCTTCCCCTTGAAACCATCTGGCGGAACAACCGCAGGGCAGCACCTGATTGCTTTCCGCAATGGGTAGACCTACTTCCTGAGAATCCACGATGCCGCCACGACTTTTTTGAATCAAATCCTTCAGCATATAGGCCATAACCCCCGGCTGTAATCCGGTGGTGTAGGAATTTAAGAGGAAAAAGAGGGCATCCTTTTTCAGAATTTTTTCGCTGAGCTGTAAAAAGGGATAGATGCTGTCTTCGATTTTCCAGATTTCTCCCTTGGGACCTCTGCCGTAGGAGGGAGGATCCATAATGATGCCGTCGTACTGATTGCCTCTTCGAATTTCCCGCTCCACAAATTTCACACAATCATCCACCAGATAACGGATGGGGGCGGAAGCAAGGCCGGAAAGCTCGGCATTTTCCTTGGCCCACTGTACCATACCCTTGGAAGCATCCACATGGGTCAGCTCTGCACCGGCCTTTGCCCCGGCCAAGGTGGCGCCTCCCGTATAGGCAAAAAGATTTAAGATTTTGATAGGCGTTTTATCGCCATTTTCCAGACGTCGTTTTTTTTCTTCCGCAATCTTTTCGGAAAACCAGTCCCAGTTGGCAGCCTGCTCCGGAAAAAGTCCGGTGTGCTTAAAGGCAAAGGGCTTTAAATGGAAAGCAAGGCTCTGCTCCGGATTTCCGTTTAAGGCATAGGAAATCTTCCACTGCTTGGGCAGGTCAAAAAATTCCCAGTCTCCGCCGCCGGCTTTGGAACGGTGGTAGTGACCGTTACATTTTTTCCACAGAGGATTTTTCTTCGGATTTTGCCAAATGACCTGGGGGTCCGGTCTACGCAAAATATACTTTCCCCAACGCTCTAATTTTTCTCCGGAAGAGCTGTCCAAAACGGCATAATCCACCCAATTCTTTGCTAGAAACATTTTTCCTCCTTAAAAGCCCGACAAACTGGCATTTATCCTAGCATTCTTTTAGGAAAATGACAAGAAATGCGGGAAAAAGAAAAGAATCCGGACTCTGCCCTTTTCGGAGGGAAAATTTATGTTAAAATAGGGAACGATACGGACCGGATAGGGGATTTCCCGAGGAGGAAGCTTGATTATCGAAGAAAACAAAGACTATCTTGTGTTTTATAAGGAAGCGGGACTGGATAGCGAGAAGGATGCTCCCAAAAGCTGCCTTCCTATTCACCGTCTGGATAAGGTGGCTTCCGGTCTTTTATTGTACGGGAAAAATAAGGAGGCTACGGCGGCTCTGTCCAAGCAGCTGACAGAGAAAAAAATCAAAAAACGCTATCATATCGTGATACCTAAGGGGGAAGCGGGCAAAGCTCTTCCGGAAGAGGGACGTTTTCAAGATTACCTGTATAAGGACAGCAAAAAGCAGAAGTGCTTTCCGGTGAAAAGTCTCCGAAGGGGCGTAAAGGAAGCGGTGCTGCGCTATAAGATTTTGGCGGAGCAAGAGGCTTGGATGCTTCTGGATGTGGAGCTGGAAACCGGCCGTTTTCACCAGATTCGCGCCCAGTTTGCCGGCCGAGGCTTTCCCCTTTACGGAGACGGAAAGTACGGCTCCCGGCAGAAAGGGACGGTGGGCTTACATTGCTATCAGCTCTCCTTTTTGGATTTGAAAACGGGAGAGGAAAGACAGTATGAAATAAAAAATCCTGAGGGTGAGCCCTGGAGCATTTTTGAAAGCGCTATGGAGCCCAAAAGCTCTACAGAGTCTAAAAGTTCTGTTGACCGGCATGAAAACTCTGTTGACAAGTCGGAAGAGTAAAATGTTATGGCAAAAACACAAAGTGGAAAAGCTTGAGGCTGAAGAGAAAAGAAAGTAGGAGTCATGCAAAACGGAGATATGCCTTTAAAAAAGAAAAAGAAGCCGGGAGCTTCCCCGAGAAATCAGGGTGAGGGGCAGAGGAAGAATGTGGCAGAGCGAAAAGATGGCGGAGGGCGCAAGGATGCCGCAGAGTGGAAAGAGACCGGAGGGCGCAAGGACGCCGTAGAATGGAAAGATGGCGGAGTGCAAAAAGAGAGCGGAGCGGGAAAGGGCGCGAAGTCAAGAGCCATCGATTATCGCTTCACCCCCTGTCTGGAGAGCTTTCGCTGTGCCCACTGCGGAAAGGAAATTCATCCCGAGGGAGCAGGATCTCAGCACAGAAATCATTGTCCCCACTGCCTGTATAGCCTCCATGTGGATGAGGAGCCGGGAGACCGGAAAGCTACTTGTCATGGACAAATGGAGCCCATCGGGGTGATTTCCAAGGGAGACGGAGATTGGAGTATCCTACATCTTTGCAAGTCCTGCGGAAAGCTTTCGTTGAATCGCGCTTTGGCGGATGACAATCCCCTGCTTTTAATGCAGCTTGCGGTGAAGCCCTTGTCTTCTCCCCCCTTCCCCATGTCTTTCCTGTCTCATTATTTGGAGGAACAGGGAAAGTAGGGCAAATGCCGGTAAAGATTAGCATAGAGCAATGAAGTAAAGAGAAGCAGAATAAAGAATAGCGTAGTAAAGATAAGTGTAGTAAAGCAAAATCATACAAAGCGCGATAAAGCGAAATCCCATAAAGCGCGATGAAGTAAAATCAAGCAAAGAGTAGAATAGGAGTACTATGAAAAAGAATCTTTTAGTGGCTCAGTCCGGCGGTCCTACTGCGGTAATCAATGCCAGTCTTTCCGGGGTAATCTGGAAGGCTATGCAGGAGGAAAAGATCGATAAAATCTATGGGGCACAGCATGGTATTGCCGGCGTGTTTTCAGAGGAATTTGTGGAGCTGAAGGCCTGCGCCGAGAAGCAGATGGAAGAGCATTTTCCGAAAAAAGAGGAAGAGGGCATCCTCCTTTCTCCCTTTGGAGACTTTCTGTTGGAAAAGGGAAGCACAAGGCAGGAGGCGGCGTATTTTTCCAGACTGGCTCAGACTCCTGCGGCGGCACTGGGCTCCTGCCGCTTAAAACTGAAAAATCCACAGGAAGATCCAAGAGAGTTTCAGGAGCTCTTATCCGTTTTTAAGGCGTGGAATATAGGCTATTTTCTCTATATCGGGGGAAATGATTCCATGGATACCGCTTGGAAGCTGTCCGCCTACTGCAAGGAACAGGGGGAGGACATCGTGGTGGTGGGGGTACCCAAAACCATAGATAATGACTTGGAAGGAATCGACCATTGCCCGGGCTTCGGTTCCTCCGCAAAGTATATTGCAGCCTCTCTTTTGGAGCTGGAGCGGGAGTGTCTGGTTTATGACACCAAATATGTGATGATTGTGGAAATGATGGGAAGAAATGCAGGCTGGCTTACTGCCGCCGCAGCTCTTTCCGCAGAAAAAGGAAGTATTCCTTACCTTATTTATCTGGAGGAGCAGAGCTTTTCCAAGGAGCAGTTCCAAAAGGACGTGGAGAAAGCTCTTCAGCAGTCCGACCAGGTGATGGTAGCAGTTTCGGAGGGCATTAAGGACAGTAACGGGAAATTCCTTTATACCTACGGTCGAGAGGAAGGGAACAAAGATGCCTTTGGCCACAGCATTGCCGGAGGAGCGGGAGCGGTATTGGAGCAGATGATTTTAGAGAAAATGTCGGTGAAAACCAGAAGCATCGAGTTTAATCTCTTGCAGCGCTGTGCAGGACATTTGCTTTCCAAAACCGATGTGGAAGAGTCCTTTTTACTGGGAGCACAGGCAGTGGAACTGGCAGTATTGGGAGAAAACGGGAAAATGTCGTCTCTTCGGAGAAAACCATCCGGAGAGAACTCTTTTGTAGAGCCATCCGGAGAGAACTCTTTTGAGAAGTCTTCCGGAAAGAAGGATTCGAAGAATTCTAATGCCGGGAAATCCGGCAAAGCGGGAAGCGGGTATGCTGTAGAATATTCCGCGGTTCCTCTTTCCGAGGTGGCCAATAGGGAGAAGAAGATTCCCCTTTCTTGGATTAGAAAGGACGGACACAGTTTGGAAGAGGAGGCATTAGACTATCTTCGCCCCTTGATTTTAGGGGAATACAGCTGTGATTTTGTGGATGGCCTTCCTCAATATATTTCTTTTTTTGAGAAGTCCGGAAAATAACTTGCCTCGGGAGGTATGAGATGGATATTAGAAAAGCTTATGTAGCCAATAAAAATCGTTATGATAGCATGGAATATCGAAAGGCGGGGGAATCCGGTTTGTATCTTCCGGCGATTTCTCTGGGGCTTTGGCATAACTTTGGAGAACGGAATTCTCAGGAGCAGATGCAGGATATTCTTAGAGAGGCCTTTGACTTAGGCATTACCCATTTTGATTTAGCCAACAATTACGGTCCCCCCTATGGAGAGGCGGAGCGAAATTTCGGTATTCTGTACCAAAGAGATTTTCGCCCTTATCGGGAAGAGCTTCTGATTAGCACTAAGGCGGGCTATGATATGTGGGAGGGTCCCTATGGAAACGGCGGTTCCCGAAAGTATTTGCTCACAAGCTGTGACGCTTCCTTGAAACGAATGCAGTTGGATTACGTGGATATTTTTTATCACCATCGTATGGATCCGGATACCCCTTTGATGGAGACTATGTTGGCCCTGCTTCAGATTGTGCAGTCCGGCAAGGCGATTTATGCAGGAATCTCCAACTATGACGGAAAAACCATGAAGAAGGCTGTGGAGATTGCGAAGGAAATCCGGCTACCTTTGGTGATTAACCAAAACCGCTACTCCATTTTGGACAGAACCGTGGAACAAAATGGTTTAAAGGCTGCTGCCATGGAGGAGGGCATGGGGCTTATTTGTTTCAGTCCTTTAGCGCAGGGGCTCCTTTCCAACCGCTATGTGGAGGGGATTCCCGAGGATTCCCGTATGATGAAGGACGGAAGATATTTGCATAGAGAGGACTTCACCGAGGAAAAACGGCAGATGCTTGCAAAGCTTTTAAAACTTGCCGAGGAAAGGGGACAGAGCCTTTCCGAAATGGCTTTATCCTGGGTGCTGCGGGATAAGTCCACCACCTCTGTTTTGGTGGGGGTAAGTAAGAAGGAGCAGCTTTGGGAAAATGTGCAGGCGCTGGAAAACACCTGCTTTACGGCGGAAGAGGAAGAGGCTATTCGAGTTGCTACAGCTCTGTAATCAGAGCATAGCGGAAAAGATAAGGAGCAAAGTTACGGAAATGTCCAAAAAGCGGCATGACCGGAAGAGTGCTGTCAGAGAAAAGGAAGAGAAAAAAGGCACGAAAAATGAAAAAATTGTGCAGTTCGAAGAAGAAAAGAGAGAAAGCTGGACTTTCCTCTTTTTTTTTATTAGAATTTAAAGTTCAGGAGAAGAAACGAAGGAACGGCGAAAAACTCAGGTTTTTTTTGAAGTAGTATTGATTTTCTGGAAATAAGGAGAATAAAAATGCCCAAACGGGGAAAGGTCCTTCACAAAGAGGACAGGAAAAATAGTGTCGGTCGCCTGCTTTTCGTAATACTGGCAGTGATTATACAAATTATATGGTTTTGGATCTTTCTGTACTATTTGACGGAAAGTTATTTGTGGGCGTCTATTTTTGCCAGAGTCTTTTCCATTGTTATGGTTTTGGGCGTTTTTGCCAAGCGGACCAATGCCTCTATTAAGATGACCTGGATTTTTATGATTATGGCTTTTCCGATTCTGGGAATGCTCTTGTATCTTTTGGTTTACGGCTCAGGCTTTACCAAAACCGTGCGGAAGAGAATCGAAGCGGCGGATGCCATGCTCTTTCCCTATCTGGATCAGTCTCATTTGATTTCGGATCAGCTGAAAAAAGAAAACAAATCCGTGGGAAATCAGTTTGCTTATCTGGAGCGAGGCGGAAAGTTTCCGGTGTATCGCAACACGGAAGTTGTGTTTTATAAGGAAGCTTCTCTGGGTTTGGAGGCACAGCTGGAAGCTCTCTCCCAGGCAAAGAAGTTTATTTTCATGGAATATCATGCCATAGAAGATCGACAGTCCTTTGGAGAAATCAAGGAGATTCTCCGCAAAAAGGCGGAGGAAGGGGTTGAGGTTCGCCTTTTCTATGATGATGTGGGTTCCATTGGCTTTATTGATCCGAAGTTTGTGCAGGAAATGGAAGAGTGGGGAATTCAGTGTCGTATCTTTAATCCGATTGTCCCGATGGTAAACCTTTTCATGAACAACAGAGACCATAGAAAGATTACCGTTGTGGATGGGCAGACAGGCTTTACAGGAGGCTATAATCTGGCGGATGAATATTTTAATATTCATTCTCCTTACGGCTATTGGAAGGATACGGGTATTCGACTTCGGGGAGAGGCGGTAGGCACTTTAACCCTGCTTTTCCTGGAGATGTGGCATGCTATGGATGATAGCCCTGTACGGGGACTGTACAATTATTTGCCAAGACACTGGGATCGTTATACCGGACAGGGCTATTGTGCCCCCTATGCCTATGCGCCTACAGACGGACTTCCCCTGGGGGAGGATGTCTATCTGAATATGATTCAGTCCGCCATGGAAAGCATTTACATTACCACGCCTTATTTGATTATTACCGATGAGATGAGTCGGGCTTTATGCCTTGCGGCAAAGCGCGGAGTGGATGTACGGATTGTTCTTCCGGGAATTCCGGACAAGGCTTTTGTTTATGCCATCAGTCGTTCTTATTATCCTCAGCTCCTTAGGGCAGGAGTCAGAATTTATGAATACACCCCGGGCTTTATGCATTCCAAGCAGGTTTTGGTAGATCATGTTATGGCGGCGGTGGGAACCTTTAATCTGGATTATCGTTCCTTCTACCATCATTTTGAAAATGGAGTTTTGCTGTATGAAAGTCCCTGTATCTTTGATATTGCGGACGATTTCCATGAGCTTTTTCGGACTTCCACGGAAGTCAGCCCGGATAAGGGACATAATCGAAGCCTTTTCACCAGAATGAAACAGGGCGCTTTGAGACTGATTGCACCCTTACTATGATTTGAGTAGACCCTTGCTATGATTTGATTGCACCCTTATTATGATTTGAGTAGGCTCTTGCTATGATTTGATTGTGCCCTTGCTTTTTTGAACTTTATCTTTTGCATGCTTCTTTTCGAGGTTTTGGTTTCCGAAGCTTTGGTTTCCGAAGCTTTAAGATGCAAGTTTTTAGATTACTCCCTTAAAAATTTAATATATTTTAAAAGATTTATTTCTGTAAATATGTTAAAATAAGTCTGTTCAATCGACAATTGAAGACAAAGGGAGGAAACAGAATGAAAAAATGTCCGAATTGTGGACAGGAAGTCCAAGACGAGGAGAAGTTTTGTGAGCACTGCGGAGAAAAGCTGGAAGGCGCAGAAACTGTAAGCGCTGAGGCAGGTGCTACCGGTGCTGAAACAAGCGCTGCAGCAGAAAGTAGTGAGCTTGGAGCGAATGCTGATCATGCAGTAAGTGCTGCAACAGCTACAGAAGCTGCTCCTGCAGAGCCAAAGGCAAGCTATACCTATGCACAGACTTTAGAGGAGGCTCCTGCGGGAAAGAAGGGCATGAAGCTTTTAATCCCTGTTGTTGCCGTAATTATTCTTCTTTGCGCAGGCTTTTTTGCCTTTGGAAAGAAGTTATTTTCCGGTGGCGTGGCTTTAAGCACAGAGCAGAAGTTCCTTCATTATCAGGAGAAGTATCTCCAGGATAAGATGGATGCCATGGTGGCCTTAGGCTTTATTAACGAGGATTTAAAGCAGTCTTCCGATATGACCCTTACCGGAGAAATCGAAGGCAGTGACGAAATGAATAAGTATCTGAAGGATTCTCAGATTCAGTTAAAGTATGACATGGATGCGGAGAAGAATTCCTTTATCGTGAATTTAAGTGCCAAGATTATGGGTACAGATTTACTGGAAGGCTTTGCGGATTATCGTGACGGAAAGATCGGTTTTGCGATTCCTGTAGCGGATGAGCACTACTATCGAGGAGATTTAAAGACCATTATGAAGAATCTCACCGAGCAGGATATTGTGGCTCCGGATTTAAAGAAGTCTGCAGAGAACAGAAAGCGTCTGGCAGAGATTTCCAAGAAGTACGGCGATCTTCTTGTCGGCAGCATGAATAAGGATAACTTAACGGTAGAAAAGAAGGAATTCACCTTAGAGAATCTGAAGGAGAAGTATACCGGAGAGGTTTACGTATTTAAGCCCACAGAGGAAGATTTAAAGAATTTCTACGAGAAGCTGGCAGATACGGTAGAAAAGGACAGCGATTTAGAGTCTCTTTTAGAGGATGTTTATGCTACCAGCACCTGGGACAGCGCTTTAGGCATGGGAGATGCAGAAACGCCGAAGGATCAGCTTAGTGAGCTGGCAAAGGAGATTCGTGATAATGCTGCGGATACCGCTAAGCAGCTAGCGGACAATGAATTCCAGTGGCAGATTGCGGTTGTTGACGGAGAATTAAGACAGGTTCTGCTTTCCGCAAAGGATGATTCTTTTTCTCTGGAGATTGCCAAGAAGGGCAAAGAAGTTACCGAGCAGATCAATGTTGTAAGCTCCAGCTCCGAGAATAAGTACTTAAAGAACAGCTACAGTGTAAAGGATAAGATGCTGGAGGGAAGTATTTCCGGCGGAAACGGTGTTCTGGATGTGAAGGCTTTGGAGTATAAGATTGATACCACCAAGCATTCCGCTTTAATGCCTTACGGAACCTATATTGTACTTGATCCTATGGGAATGGGAGCAAAGCTGACCCTTACCGTTTCTGACGGAGAGAAGGACAGCAGCAATCACGAGATTGTGGTAGAAGGCTTAGAGAAATACCAAATGCCCTTTAGCAGTGCGAAGATTAACCTGAACACCACCAAGACCGGTACAGCTACCCTTCCGAAGGAAGAGGAAGTGGATATTTCCAACTACAGCCAGGAGGATTTCGATAAGTTGAGCGAGACTATTGGAAATGGCTTAGTGAAGGTAGCAGCTACTTTACAGGGAGAACTTGCAGGATGATGAAGGAGAGCCTTTGTGAGATAAACAACTTAGGCCTTAGGTATCATAGAGGAGAGAGCACCATATTACAGGGGCTCTCTCTTTCCCTATCCAAAGGAGAAATCATAGGAATTCGTGGGGAAAACGGTGCCGGAAAAAGCAGCCTTTTAAAGGCAATTGCCGGTCTGCTTCCCTATCAGGAGGGAGAAATCCGGATGCCTAAGGAGGTTCGAAAGGGCCTTTCCTATTTGCCCCAGGACCTGTCCCTCTATGACAGCCTGACGGCTTTGGAAAATTTGATTTTTTATGGAAAAATTCAGGGAATACCGGGGAGGCTTTTAAAAACCAGAGGGAACTGGCTTCTGGAGGAGTTGGGACTTTCTCAAAAAAGCCGGGAAAAGCTGTCCGCCCTGTCCGGGGGAATGAAGCGCCGGGTGCATTTGGCATCGGCTCTCATGCTTCGTCCAAGCATTTTGCTTTTGGATGAGCCCACTGTGGGCTGTGATGAGGAATCCTATCACAGGATTCGAGACCTGCTTTTGAAAATGAAGCAGCAGGGCACAGGAATGTTGCTCATCAGCCACG
This sequence comes from uncultured Oribacterium sp., assembly GCA_963542215.1. GTDB lineage: Bacteria > Bacillota > Clostridia > Lachnospirales > Lachnospiraceae > Oribacterium. Next base: position 27,047 of record CAUTXF010000013.1, read on the forward strand.
GAAGAGGAGAGTTGGAGGATCTGGCGGATAGAATTTTGACCTTGGAACAGGGAAAGCTAAGAGAGAAGTGTATATCATCGGATTGAAGTCATCCCAAGACTAAGGGGTGAAGATAGAAAAGGACTAAGGGGAGAAGAGAATGAAGGGATTTTTTGCGGCCATTTGGAAGGACGGAAGGTTATTTCTCCGAAAAGGAGGACTGTTTATTTTGCTCTTTCCCCTGCTCCTGTTTCCCCTTTTTGCCTTTTTCTTTCAAGGACAAAGCGGTCAAATGCAGGCCTTTCCGGTGATGGTGATTGATGAAGATCAAACCATTATGTCCAAAACCCTGATTCGGGAAATGGAGAAGGTGGAGCTGTTTTCTACCGTTATCAAGGAAGAGGGAGAAATCGGACAGGAAGGTAGGGAAAAGGCCTTCCAAGAGGGAGTAGTAGGCATTTTACGAATCCCCAAGGATTTCTTTTATACCGCCTATCGCTTTGAGGGGGAGCCGGTAGACTTAAGCTTAAATGCCAATCGGCCTACGGAAAGTCTCCTGTTTCAAAGCATTTTCACCTCCATTATGGAAATTATGGAGAAGGAACAGGAAATCAGTAAAGGGGTTTTTCATGCCTTATATGGAGAAAGTCTTTCCAAACAAGAGGAAGAAAGCCTTTATGAGCATGCTTCGGAAAGATTGCTTACGGCTGTTTTAAAGCGACAGCTTGTCTTTGACGAGGAGGGGCAGAGTAGCCAAGTGGAGAAGGCACTTTCCCTTCGCATCTTTTCCTTTATTTTTTTCTTCCTATTGGCCTTTTGTGCCCTGTCTTCCGTTTTTTCGGTGCCGGAAGAAGAAAAGAAGGGGATTCCCCAGCGATTTGCCCTGCTGGGAGGAAGAGGCTTTTTCCTTTCTAAGCTCTTCTTTTTATTTCTTTCCGCCCTGCCCCTTTTGCTCCTCTGCTTATTTGCGTTGCAAAAGTCTTTAGACCTTCCTCCGGAACCACTGATGCCGATTGCTTTCATTCTTTGTGTTGAGCTCTTGAGCTTCTTCTTTTTCTTTTATCAATTGTTTCGAATTATGGGAGAGGAAAGCACGGCAAAATTACTATCCTTTTCTCTACTCTTTTTGGGAATTCTCTATACCGGAAAGCTGTTCGGAGAGAGCAATGCACCGGAGCTTGTGAAGCGTCTTTCTCCTATTACCGTGAATCGAATGGTCTTGGAGGGAGTCCGGAGAGGGCTTTCCTTCTCTACTTTACTGTCTACTGCCCTTCCTCTGCTTTTATGGGATGCCTTGGCCCTTGCCTTAGGAATACTTTCAGGAATATATTTTAAGCTTAAAACATTTTTTAAGCAAAAAGCATTTTCCCGGAAGCTTCAGAGAGAATCCAAGAGACAAGATGGACAACACGGTCAAGATGGACAACACGGTCAAGATGGACAACACGGACAATATAGACCGGATGAACAATATAGACCCGGCGGACAATACAAATCATACGAAAAGTCTGCCCTGCCTTTTCCCTGCTCTTTACTTTCCCTTCGCTTTTCTCTCCTCTTAGGTGGCGGCAGGGGCTTCCTTTTGCTTGTTCTTTTCCTTCTTTCTCTTTTTGCCTATTCCCGGGTTGGGGGAAAAGAGAAGCTTTCGCTTATGCTGGTACGGGAAGATCAGGGAGCCTGGAGTGAAGAATTAATTCAGGAGTTGCAGCAGGAAAAGGGGCTTCAAGTGGAAGTCGTGGAAAATCAGGAAGCGAAAAAGGCTCTTTTGGAGGGAAGTGTAGAGGGGGTACTTTGGATTAAAGAGGGATTTACCGGAGATACGGAGGGAAGAGGAAGCCTACATTACGAAAGCAGTGCGGATTCTCTGGCAGAAATGGGAATTCGGGAAATTGTAGCTGCTCTCAGCAGTACCCTTCGTATGGAGAAGGGCGCTCTTGCCTATGGGGAAAGTCTTTTAGGAAGAAGCCTTAACGAAACGGAAAAAGAAGCTATAGAAGAGTCCATTGCCAAGAGTAAGAGAACAGAGCCTCTGTATCAGATTCAAGAGCTGAAGGGAGAAAGGGGCAGAAGCCTGTTCCAGCCCAAGAGGGAAGCCGTATTAGGCTTTGTCTTGTACTTCTTCCTTTTTTCCTTAGGAACGGCATTGGGAAGAGAAGAAGAAAAAAGGGTCTTCCAAAGAAGCAGAACCTATCCCGCCGGAAGAATACGATACCATCTCAGCGGCATTCTGCTCTTCGGCCTTTTGAGCTTGGGATTCTTCCTTGTGCTGGAAGGCAGAACTATTTTGGGAATAGAAAAAGAAGGAGGCCTCCGCCTTGTAGTACTCTACAAGAATTTGCTCCTCCCGCTACTTTGTACCCTGGGATTTTCCTTCTTCCTTTACAGTTTTGCCAGAAGACTATCCTACTCCGTATTTGGAGCGGAAATGGCAGGAGGCCTGTCCTTAAGCCTTGGCCTGCTATTCAGCTTCCTGGGCGGAAGCTTTATAGACTTTTCCTCCTTAAGCAATATCCCAAGCTTTATTCCCTACCTCTCTCCCATAGGGATCTATCAAATGGGAATGGAAGGACAGCCCCTCCCGATAGGAGTACTTGTAATATTAGGTATCTTACTCTTATAAAAGGGTCGGTACAAAAATCAAAAAATTTTCTAAGTAACATAGGTCTGAATTCGGGTGCCCCCTTTCAGCCCTATCCTGCTTCAGGCGTTACCCTAATTCCGATTCAGCCCTATCCTGCTCCAGCTGCCAAATCTTCCACAGCCCCTTAAGCAGCAGGTTGTCATCTACGATCATCTTATGTTTGCAATAAGGACAAATCAGGTGGGCTAAGCCTCCTGTGGCAATTACGCTACCCTCCTCCTGCAGTTCTTCCTGAAAATGCTCCACGATACCGTCTAAGGAGCCGGCGGTGCCGTAAATAATACCTGCCCGCATAGCATCTACCGTATCGGTGGAAATCAAGGTCTTGGCAGGTGCCACATCGATACTGGGAAGCAAAGAGGTTTCTTTGGCCAGGGCATTCATGGAGATGCCCACTCCGGGAAGAATTACGCCTCCCATAAAGACTCCCTCTTTATTCACTACTGTAATAGTGGTGGCGGTACCCATATCGATAATAATGGCAGGGAGAGGATAGTTGTTTTTCGCTCCCACAGCGGAGATAATCAAATCCGGAGCCACACCGCTGGGATCCGCCATGGCAAAGCTCATATTCATGGGACTACTGCTGTTGACCACCACACATTTTCCCTTGCAGAGAAGCTCCATAGCCTTTTGATAAGAGGTGGTGAGTTCCGGTACCACGGAGGAAAGGATGGAGCCTTCCAGACCCTGCAAATCAATCTCTAAAAGCTGACAGATTTGGGCAATATCTGCGGCATATTCATAGCTGGTTTTTCTCCGGCTGCTTTCCATACGAAAAATCTTCTGAATTTCTCCCTCTTTCGTAATGGTTCCAAAAACAGTATGGGTATTCCCGCAATCGATGGCTAAAATCATGTTTTCTCCTTAAGCAGCAAGCTCTTGCTTTACAAAGCGAAGGTTTCGTAAGATACGGGCTAAAATGGGAACAAGCACCAGATTCACCAAGAATTCCGTGGTAAAATTGATTCCCAGAATACTGAAAAGAAGGAAATCTACTACTTTATCTTGCCCATTGGCCCAAAGCACCAAGGTATCTTGGAAGAACAGAAGAAGTCCCAAAATAAAAATGCCGGTGTTCACCACAGGAGCAGTTCCTGCGGCTAAAAATAGGGACAGAGTGGCATTCTTTTTGGCAAGGCTTCTTGCCACCAGACCGGACAGGTAGCCCGCTGCGGTGCTTTTAATCATACAAAGAGCCAAAGTGATGACGGGCTTTTGGGAGAAGAGCATAAAGCCTCCCGCGTCATTTCCGGAAATCACGGAAATGCAAACCAAAAAGCCGAAGAGTCCCCCCAGAAAGGCGGCACTTAGCGGTCCGTAAAGCACAGCTCCCAAAATAATGGGAATCAAAGTTAAGGTTATGTTAAAGGGGCCCAGTTTCAGACTTCCCAGCAATAGCTGTAGGGCCAAAACCAAAGCAGCAAGAATAGCCGTTCCAACAAGGTTTCGCACAAAATTTTGATTTTTCATGAAAGCTCCTTTCCATTAATAAAAATCGGGGAAATTATGGCATGAATAGCGAAAAATTTCAAGAAAATTAAAAGTCTCCGGAGCAATGTATTGCAATACAAGCATGGATTTTGTAAAATAAAAAAGAACTTTGTTAAATAAGTTAATTATTTAATACTTTTGATAAAAAACTATTTTTTAAGTTTTTACAGAATAATTCTAATATTTCCAAGCTTGCCTCGCGAAAGATTTTCTTACGATGCGTCCTCCGCACTGGTGAAAAACAGGAGTATAGGCTATATTGGGGATAAGAGAAGAAGATATAGTGCCCAATTCTACGCTTTTTTTCTGCCGGAGTTGGAAAAGAAATAGCAAATAAAGGAGAAGAAAAGCGGGAATGTTGGAAAGAATAGGACAGGAAATGGGCTTGCCCCTTTTATTTACTGCGATTTTATTGTATTACGCCGTTAAGCTGTTGGTTTTTAAAGATGTGGAGAGTATTCGTCCCAAGGGACGTCCTCCCGTGCGGGATCGGGAAGCTTATAGTAAAGAGGCGGGAATTTTGATTCTGATTTTTGCAGGTATTTCTCTGTTGTCTTCCATATTAATGATTGTTCATCCTCTTTTAGGCATCGGACTGATTGTTTTGGGCACCCTGGTGATGGCTGTGCGATTTAGAACGTTAGAAGAGAAATATGTTGGAGACAAACACTAATGAAAAAATATTCCGTGTTATTAGTAGATGATGAAGAGGATGTAGTGGAGGCTATAGTCCAAAAGATTGATTGGGATCGCCTCGGCTATTCTCTGGCCGGTTATGCCAAGAATGGTTTGGAAGCTTTGGAAATAGCGGAAGAAAAGCAAATCGATGTGGTACTTACCGATATTAAGATGCCCTATATGGACGGATTAACTCTTTCCCATCGTCTGAAGGAGTTATATCCTTCTATTAAGATTATCATTTTTTCGGGCTTTGACGAGTTTGAGTATGCCAAGGAAGCCATCCGTTTGGAGGCTGAGGAATACATGCTGAAGCCTGTGGACGCGGGAGAACTGTCCAGGGTATTCCAGAAGGTGCATGAGGCCTTGGATCAGGAATTTGATGAAAAGCAAAGTATTCATCGTCTGAAAAATTACTATTTGGAAAGTCTTCCGATTTTGCAGGAAAGCTTATATACCTCTTTAATCGAAGGAACTTTGCCCCAACAGGATTTGGAAAGCACACTGTTAGATTATCAGATTTCTCTTCCCGGAAAGTACTATGCGGTGGTGATTCTGCATAACAGCTTGAGCCTGTCTCCGGAGGGCATTAATCCTCTTTTGATTACCATGTCCATTCGGAAGCTGGCGGAAGAGCGGCTGCAAAAGAACTGGCGTCCCTGCTTCTTTACTTATCTTGGACATACACTATTTATTGCCCAATTGGATCAGGAGAAGGACAGTTTAAGGCTTACGGATGACTGTGAGATTCTTTGCCGCATGGCTAGACATATTTGTAAGGCAACGGTAACAGCAGGAATCGGCAAAACCGTATCCAATTTAATGGATTTACCGCTTTCTTATTTAGGGGCCAGAGATGCGGTGGCTTATCGAGTACTTTACGGTAGAGGAAAGGCTATTGCCATCAGCGAAATCGGTTTAGAGGATAAAGAAGAGCATACGGTTAATAAAGAGATTATTGATGAGGAAAGGCTTTTGGATATTTATCGAAGTATCCGGATGTCCTCTGAAGAAGAGCTGGAGAAATGTATTGATCTTTATATAGAGAACAGCCGTCTGGACTCTCCTTCTTTGCAGGAATACCATTTCTTCTTAATGGATCTGGTGACCAATATGCATAAGTTCCTCTTGGCCAATCAGGTGGATACCGGTCTGATTTTTCCAAAGGAAGAAGATGTGTACCAGAAGGTGCAACAGTTCAGTCTGGCAGAGCTTTCTCAGTGGATGAAGGAGATTTGCAAGAAAATGCAGATCATCATTCAGGAGATGCGAAGTGATAAAACCAAGTCCTTTGTCAAGAAGGCGGTGGAGCATGTGCACAGTCATTACATGGATAAGGATTTGACAGTGGAGGCCCTTTCTCAAGAGCTCCATGTATCGGCAGCTTATTTTTCCACTGTCTTTAAACGGGAAACCGGAAAAAGTTTTATTAACTACCTTACGGATTATCGTATGGAAAAGGCTCTCCGCCTTTTGATGGAAGAGGAGGAGAAGACCTATATTATTGCCGAGGCGGTAGGATACTCGGATCCGAATTACTTCAGCTATGCCTTTAAGAAGAAATTCGGAATGTCTCCGTCAAAATATAAATCCAACAGTAAGGGAAAAGAAGGACTGTAGAATCCTTCTAAGTATAGGGGAGGTGGATTTCCTTGGAGAAAAAACGTCTCAAAAAAAATCTATTGTCTGATGTTTTTTTGCAAAAGGGAGTCTCCGTCCCCTTTTCTATTGCCTCACCCCTTCGTTCCTTTCATAATATGCTCTTAATGAGCTTTATGATTTTCTCCGTTTTTCTGATTCTGTTTCTGTCCGGCGTGCTTTATGCGCAGTTTTCTATACGTCTTCGAATTAGTAAGGAGAACCAATCCGAGCAGCTTTTAAAGCAGGGAGCTATTCAATTGGAAGAATACCTTCTTAGTATGCGCAGAATTTCCGATGCTCTTTATTACAATGTTGTTAAGGGTACGGATGTGGATTATAGCAAGCTGAATCAGGAGATGAATCTGCTGTATGAAGCCCACAAGGACAGTCTGGTTTCCGTTGCCCTTTTTTCCGCCCAGGGAAAATACATTGCAGCGGTGCCAATTTCCGCAGAGAAGAAAAATCGAAAGGTAACGGAGCAGGATTGGTATCGAGAAGCGGTGCAGCAGGTGGAAAACCTGCATTTTTCTCTACCTCATGTGCAGAATCTTTTTGATGATCCTTCCTACCGCACTCGTTGGGTCATTTCTTTAAGCCGAGTGGTGGAACTAAGCTTTGAAGGCAGAAGCGACAGCGGTGTACTTCTGGTAGACATGGATTACAACATGATTGAGCGAATGATGGAAAAGCTGAATCAGGTTAACGGAAAGCGGTATTTTTACCTCTGTGATAAGAGGGGCAAACTGATTTATCATCCCAAAATTCGAGAAATCTATCGAGGACACGCCAAGGAGGATACAGAGCTTGCCGTTGCGCAGGAAGACGGCATCCATCGTCTGAAAAGTAACGGAAAAGAAAAAACCATAGTGGTGGACACCATCGGCTATACCGGTTGGAAGCTGGTGTCTGTATTGGAAGAAGGAAGCGATGTGTTTGCTACCGGAGGAATGTTGTACTACGTTTTCATTGTTATTTCCGTGACCCTCCTGATTGCCCTTGTAATGAATCAGGTGATTTCTCTGAGACTTTCCTATCCCATCCGTAAGTTAAATGAAGATTTAGGCAATATGGGAGTGAAACGTCCCACCATGGAGGAAATTTCTTCCTATGGAAGTACGGAAATTGTCCATCTGGGAGAAAGCCTCTTACAGTCCCTGCAAAGAATCGACGAACTGACGGAAGAGAGAATCCGCCAGCAGGAGGAAAAAAGGCAGAGTGAGATGGATGCCTTGCAATCCCAGATTAACCCTCACTTCCTTTATAATACCTTGGAATCCGTGGTGTGGATGATTGAAAGCGGAAAGCGAGAAGACGCGGTGTTTATGGTGACCCAGCTGGCCAGCTTTTTCCGCATTTCCCTCTCTGCCGGAAAGAACATTATCCCTCTCTCCCAGGAAATTCAGCATGCGAAAAACTATATGAATATCCAAAAAATCCGTTTTAAGAATAAATTTACGGTGGATTTTGATGTGGAAGAAGAGGTGCTGTCCTGCCTTACCGTAAAACTGATTTTACAGCCCATCCTGGAAAATGCCATCTACCACGGCATGGAGGGAATGGATGAGGATGGAGAGATTTTGGTCAGCGGAAGGATTCAGGAAGAAGAGGACGGCAGACGTTCCGTACTGCTTTCCGTGAAGGACAACGGCTTCGGTATGACGGAGGATAAGGCCAGAGCCCTGCTGGAAAAGACGGAAAGTGACTATTCCAGCTTCTCCAGCCAGAAAAAGCGAGGCTCCGGCGTAGGTGTAATTAATGTGCATCGCCGTATCCAGCTTCGTTTCGGTTCTATTTACGGTCTGAGAGTGATTAGCGCCCCGGATGAGGGAACGGATGTGCAGGTGCTGTTGCCCGCTATTCCCTTTACGGAAGAAAATCAAAAGAGTTTGGAGCATGGAAATATGCATCATAGCACAGAGCATTTTCACAGCGGCTCACAAGAGGGGGAGAAGGAATGAAAGAAAACAGCATATTTACCACAGGCCTTTTTGTGGTAGCCCTGCTTCTCCTGTTTTTGTCCGTGGGAAGGCTGTTAGGGGATAATGATCCGGAACGTTTCAAGATTTCCGTAGTAGTGGACCATAGCAATTCCGATGTATGGTCCGGTTTTAAAATGGGACTTACTGCAGCAGGACGAGCTTACAACATGGAATACAACTTTGTTTCCACCGATCGTCTGGTTTCCATTCAGCAGGAAAATATCAGTATGCAAAGGGAGATTCAAAGCGGAGCGGACGGCATCATCGCGGAGCTTAGAGCTACGGAGGGAACCGGCCCCCTTTTAAATGCTTTGGGGAAAAATGCGGAGATTATGTTGGTGGATTCCCAGAAGGAAACGACGGAACCGGGCTTAAATATTTCTTCTGTCAATGTGGAGGAGGAAGCACTGGGGAAGGCTTTGGCGGAACAGGTTTTACACTCCACCCTGCACAAGGAGAAAAAACGCATCGGTATTCTGGCGGGAAACCAGAATAAGGGCAATATGCAAAGAAGACTACATAGTCTTCTCTCGGTTTTGGAGGCAGGGGGACAGGAAATTGCCTGGGTGCTTCCGGATAGGGGAAAAATTCAGGAGGATATGGTAAATGCCAATCACAAGAGAAGTGTGGATTTGATTGTGGCTTTGGAAAATGACAGTCTGGAGATGGCATCCCGCTATTTGAAGGATACCGGTAGACGTTACGTGGAGCTTTACGGCGTAGGAAATTCCAGAGAGGTGGTTTATGCCTTGGATACGGGAGTTATCCGTTGCCTGGCCGTGATTGATCAATACACCATGGCCTATTATGCCATGGAGGATCTGTGGTATAAGCTTTCTAAAAAGCGAAATACAATAGAGGATAGAGTGGTGAATTTTTATATGGTTACCGGGGAAAATATGTATAGTGAGGAAATAGAACGAATTCTCTTCCCCACCGGGGACTAAAAGAAATAGTTAAAGCAGTAACGCATAAAAATGGAGAAGGAGTGCCCCTGAAGGAAAAATCTCTGTCAGGGGGAGAAGAAAAGCATGAAATTGGCGGACAAAAAGGATTATATCGGTAAAGCGGGAGAAAACCTGACACTGTTGGGATTTTTTCAAGAAAACAGGAAAGAAAACAGGCAAGGAAACAGGCCAAAAGATCAGTATAGTCAGAGGGCAAGCAAGAGGCAAAGTAAGAGACAGGGAACCGGGCTAAGGAAAGGTATGGCAGTCTGCCTTTCCCTGTCCATTTGTTTGTTGCCCCTTCTTTCCGCCTGTCAAAGGAAGGAAGAAAGTAAGGAAAAGAAAAAGCTTCAAATCGGAGTTACGATTTACGACAGCTACGATACCTTTCTGTCCGGGTATATGACGGCCTTTGAGAAGGAAATCAGTAAAAAAAGAGCGGAAGGAGTAGAAATAGGCCTGTTTCGCTACAATGCAGCGGGAAGCCAGTCTCTGCAAAATGAACAGGTAGAGGAAATGCTGGAGAAGGACTGTGATGTTCTTTGTGTAAATCTGGTGGATAGAACCGCTCCTTCAGAAATTATCGATATGGCAAAAAAGAAGAATGTCCCCATCATTTTCTTCAACAGAGAATTGGTAGATGAGGATCTGGCCCAATGGAATCAGTTGTACTACGTCGGGGCGGATGCCAAGCAATCCGGCGTTTTGCAGGGGGAGATGGCGGCGGAGGATATTCTTTCCGAGGAACCGGAAAAACCCACCCCGGAGGTGCCTCTTGCTTCACCGGAAGATGAGGAGGAAGAGGAAAGGAGAATGGCGGAAAGCCGAAAGCAGATTACCGGAGCTGCTGTGCTGGGAGAAAGCAGGGAGCCTGTAACGGAGGAAAGCGGAGAAGCAGTACTAGGGGAAAGTAGAGCGTCCGTTTCGGAAGAAAAGCAAGCGTCCGTTTCGGAGGAAGCTTCCGAAAAGAGTCAAGATAAGGCCGGAAATGCCGAGGAAATTCAAGACTTTGTTCTGCAAAAAAGTCGGGAGGATTTAGAAATCCTGGAACGGGAGGCTTCTAATGAAGAAAGCCGGACCACCCCAGAGGAAGGCGCGGAAAAGAAACAGCTGATTCTGTCCCCCAGAGTGGATAAAAACGGTGACGGCGTGATTCAGTATCTTATGTTTGAAGGAGAGGCCGGCCATCAGGATGCCATTGTCAGAACAGAGTATTCTGTCAATACCTTGATGCAGCAGGGTATTCCCATGGAAAAGCTGTCCTACGCCATTGCCAACTGGAGCCGGGCAGAAGCCCAGAGTAAGATGATGCAATTTTATCCGGAGTTTCAAGATCGGATTGAATTGATTCTTTCCAACAATGATGATATGGCCTTAGGGGTTTTGGATGCCTATGACAAAATCGGTTTGCCTAAGGATAAAAGACCCTTTATTTACGGAATAGACGGCACCACCGTGGGATTAGAGGCGGTAAAAAAGGGAAATTTGATGGGAACGGTGTATAATGATGAACAGGGTCAGGCCAAGGCCCTGTTTCAGCTGGCCTATCGTCTTGGTACCGGAAAAAAAGGTCCGGAAGATGAGGAGGAAAATAAAAAGATTATTCGCTTGCCTTATCAAAAAGTACGCAGAGAAGACAGCCAGCGCTTGTTAGAGGAGAAGGAGAAGAAGTAAATGGAGAAAGTCATCAAGGAAGAAATTGGAAAAGAAAATACGAAGAATTCCATAGACTACGGGATTAGCGGAATTCCCCTATGTATTCTGCTTCTTTTGTGCTTTGCATTTTTTCTGTTTCCGGAGCATTCCAATCAGATTTTATCCTCTATTCGAGGCTTTTTGGGGCGGGAGTTTTCCGTTTACTACCTGGGAATAGGCCTTTTCATTTTCTTACTCTCCTTTTATATCGCCTTTTCACCCTTAGGAAATATTGTTTTGGGAGAGCCCGACGAAAAGCCGAAGTACTCTTTTTTTACCTGGGGAAGTATGATGTTTACCGCAGGACTTGCAGCGGATATTCTCTTTTATTCCTTCGGAGAATGGATTCTTTATGCCTATGATCCCTATGTCCAATCCTTGGGAAAGCTATCGGATTGGAGCAGTATTTACACCCTTTTCCACTGGGGGCCCATTCCCTGGGGATTTTATCTGGTGCTGGCAGCAGCCTTCGGCTTTATGCTCCATGTACGGAAAAGAAGCCGGCAAAAATATTCGGAAGCCTGCAGAGCCATTTTGGGAAAACATACTGACGGTCTGGCGGGAAGGGGAATTGATTTACTGGCGGTTTTTGCCCTTCTTGCAGGAACAGCCACCACTTTTTCGGTGGCCACTCCCCTGATGTCGGAAATCATTAAGAAGCTTATCCCCAGCGGGCTGTCCACCAGAGAGCTAACCTTAATTATATTGATTGCCACCTGTGTGGTTTATACCTTTGCGGTATTGAAGGGAATGGACGGCGTTTCCTTTTTGGCCAAACTCTGTACCTGGCTGTTTTATGCCCTGCTTCTCTACATTTTCTTCGGAAGTGGTGTAGGCTCCTTTATCGTAAAAAATGGAATGAATGCTCTGGGCAAGATGATAGAGCACTTTTTCTCCATGGCAACTTATACGGATCCTTTAGGGGAAAATCATTTTCCGGAAAACTGGACGATTTTCTACTGGGCCTATTGGATGGTGTGGTGCGTGGCTTCCCCCTTCTTTATCGGAAGCATCAGCAGGGGAAGAACCATACGACAAACCATTATGGGAGGATACATTTTCGGCATCGGCAGTACCTATGTAAGCTTCATTGTTTTAGGGAATTTTACCTTGTCACTGGAGGTTTTCCATAAATTGCCGGTGTTACAGCTCTATCAGGAGAACGGTTCCCTCTATCTTACGGTGGTGAAAATGTTGGAAACCCTGCCGCTTCCCGGACTGGTATTTATCCTGCTTCTTTTGACCATGATTGCCTTTTATGCCACATCCTTTGATTCTATCGCATTGGTGGCGGCACAGTATAGCTATAAAAGCCTTCCGGAGGGGCAGGAGCCATCCAGAAAGGTACAGGGCTTTTGGGCGATTTTATTGATTTTACTGCCTTTGGCACTAGTCTTTTCCGAAAGTTCTATGGTAAACTTGCAGTCTGTCTCCATTATTGCGGCTTTTCCCATAGGATTGGTGATTTTACTGATTAGTCTCAGCTTTTTAAAGGATGCAAAGGCTTACCTTTCGGAATTGGAAGAGCAAGGCAAGAGGGAGAAGAGGGAAATTTAAAGGAGTTAGGAAGGAATAGCGTTAGATGTTTCAAGGCTTTTTTAATTATGATAATGATGTGTGGCGATTTGTAGGTCGATTGGCGGACATGATGGTTTTGAATCTTTTATGGATTCTATTTTCTTTGCCCATTGTGACACTAGGGGCGTCTACAACGGCTTTATATTACTGCACCATTAAGATTGTGCATGAGGAGGATCGGGGCAATTTCAGGATGTTTATGCATTCCTTTAAACAAAATTTAAAGGAGGGCATTATTCTCTGGATGATTTTACTGCCGATTTTGGTGATTCTTCTCTTGGATCATCGCTTCTTCTCCATGATTTTTGCTGATAATACGGCGTTACGCTTTCTCTTCCGGGGGATTACGGATGCGTTGCTTTTATTGTGGCTATTTGTTTTTCTCTATGTCTGGCCCCTGCTTTCCCGCTTTGATAATACCTGGCAAAGGACCTTGATTCATGCCTTACTGATGTCCATTCGCCATCTTCCCTATACTCTTGGCATGATTGTTGCGGATGTATTGCTGGTTGTGGGAAGCTATTTTTTGATTTTATTTATGCCTATGTTTACGCCGGTATTTTTTGTTTTAGGCTACCCTTTGATTGCCTGGATGAATTCCGCCTTTTTCAAACAGATTTTCCAACTTTATGAAAAGAAGGTGGAAGTGAGAGATCCCTTTGAAGAGAAAGTTTACGGAAAGAGGGAAACAGAAACAGAATCTGCTAAAGAAGCGGAAGAATAAAAAGAATCTGCTAAAGAAGCAGAAAAAATAAGAAGGACTTCTCTTATTTCTCCTATAAAAGGGAGGAGGCCGGAGCGTCCTTACGGAAGCTCCGGCCGAGTATTATGAAAAAAATCTTATTTAGTGGATAACGAGCACTTCGTTATCTGTAATGCAGTATAGAAGTCAAGAGTGAATAAACTATGTTTATGCTGTAAACATTGTGCTAACAAAATATGAACGAAGCATGAATGAGGAGAAGAAATGTTATTACAAAGTGAAGTGAAGGAAGAAAGGAACCCTTTTTCGGATTGGCCCAAAAGCTTTTACGAGGAAAGGGATGTGGTCAAGCGCTTTGCCCTGGTGATTGAAAAAATCAAAAGGACAGAGGATATGGAGGAAAAGCTTGTAGAAGGAAAACGCCTGGAAACCCTTCGCTTTCGTTATCCTATTTTGCAAAAGGAAAATTTGGACAAGTTTGTAGAAACACAAAGGGGAAAGCCTTTGCAGATTAAAGACAACTTTATGGCAGCATGGATGGAAATCTTAATTTCCGGACGAACCGGTATTTCCTTTTGGAATAAAAAGAAAATGCAGAAATGGGTGTCTCAGCAGTTGGACAACTTTCATTTGTCCGAAAAGAAGACCGGGGAAGAACGGAAGAGAGAGGATATTCCCTTAAGTGATGCGGCTATCGTAAATCTTACTCTGCAGAATCTGGATATTCCGGAGATACCGGAGGGACAAAGCCTGGAAAGCACTATGCTGGCCTTTGCCAAAAGTCCGGAGACTCTGGCTTTGGAACAGATGTTGCTTAAACTGGAATGGAAGGCCTTTGCCAAGTTTTGGATGGAAACCTGTATCAAGGACAAGAGCTATTCCTCCACGGTTTTCGGCCTCGTGCGAATGAAGGATGAGACCTTGGCCAAAAAGCTGGCCCAGGAAATCGGGGATGTCTGTGTCTTCATCCCCAGAGCTTTGGGGCTTGAGGAGCGGGCGGTACCCCTTAGAAATGCGGTGGTGAAGGCCTATGAGGAAATGATTTATCAGGGCAGAAGCTATTGGGATACCCTGATGGCGGAGAATAAAGCCTAGAAAAAGTAGGAGCAGAAGATGGCGGAGAATAAAGCCTGGCAAAAGTAGGGGCAGAAGATGGCGGAGAATAATGCTTAGCAAAACTGGGAACAGAAGATGCCGGGGAATTAAAGGAGAAAAGCAATGATCAAGAAGGCTGTAATATTCGATGCGGATGGAACACTATGGGATAGTGTGGATCTGGTGGCAAAGGCTTTTAGCATAAAATTACAGGATTTTCCGGAGACGAAGGGAATCAGGATTTCTCGAGAGGATCTTCTGCCTTTAATGGGAAAAACCATGGATCAGTTTGCAAAAAGCCTGATTCCTCAGGTAGAAGGGAAGAGGGGAGAAGAGATTCTAGGATACTGCATGCAATTTGAAAATTTTTATTTGAGTGAGAATAAGGTACAATTCTATCCCCATCTTGAAGAGTGTATTGCGGCATTGAAAGCGGCGGAGATTGGCCGCTATATCGTTTCCAATTGCCAGCTGGGCTATATTGATGCGGTGTTGTATGGAGAGAAGTTCAGTCTGGGAAAGACAGGGGACTTTTTGGATATGGAATGTTACGGAAGCAACGGGAAAAAGAAGGCGGAAAATATCCGGATTTTGATGGAGAGAAACCACTTAAAACCGGAGGATTGCGTGTATCTTGGAGACACCGCTTTAGACTTTAGCTCCGCAACAGAGGCAGGAATTGCTTTTATCCATGCTTCCTATGGCTTTGGACAGGTGGAGGGAGCGGAGAGAAGCATATCCGACCTATCGGAGCTGATTCACGTATTACCATTTTCCCTCTAAAAATTCTTTGGTTTCGGGCCGCTCAGGATGAGCAAAAAATGCTTCCTTTTCGCCCCTTTCACAAAGCTCTCCTTCGTGGAAGAAGCTCCTTCTGCCTTGCTTTCTCCCTCTTTTGCAGTAGTGCTTTCTGCCGCAGTTTCCTTGTCACTTGCCGCCGCAGTGGTGGAAGCCGTGCTTCCCTTTGCACCGCAGGCTACCAGAGAAGAAGCCAGAAGAAGGCCGCCGAGTAATAAAGATAGTTGTTTTTTCATCATTTTCTCCCATGGAATTAAAAGAATCCACATTCTAAGCATGAATCCAAGGATTTCAAGCCAAAGAATATGTCGTAGAAACAGCATTATTATGGATAAGATTAGGGAGTAGGTCAAGGGCTGAAAGATGGATAAGATTGAGGACTAGGTCAAGTGCAGAAAAGCTTGATAAAAAGAGAAATATTATGAAATGACAGACTCGGAATAATGGAATAATATTTGGCAATATGATACGATGGAGCCATCTTTAGCAAGGAGGAACTCACATGTCTAAGGTAAAAAAAGACACAATCGAAGCAAAAGGTTTTGCTATTCAAATTTATACGGAAGACTTTAAAAATGACTATATAAGTCTAACGGATATTGCTAAGTATAAAAATACTGATGATCCGAGGTTTGTTATTCAGAACTGGATGAGAAACAGAAATACGTTAGAATTTATCGGACTATGGGAAGTTCTGAACAATGAAAATTTTAACCGTGTGCAATTCGACACGTTTAGAAATGAGGCAGGACTGAATAGATTTACAATGACACCACAAAAATGGATTGATTCTACAAATGCTATTGGCATAATTTCAAAGTCCGGAAAATATGGTGGAACATATGCACATTATGATCTTGCGATGGAGTTCGCTTCATGGATTTCACCAGAATTTAAGCTTTACATTATCCAAGACTATAAAAGGCTTAAGTCAGATGAAAATTCTAAGCTATCATTAGGTTGGAATCTTAATCGAGAAATTTCTAAGATTAACTATAAAATTCATACAGATGCAATCAAAGAATATCTCTTAAAGGATCTTACCAACGAGCAGTTATCTTATAAATACGCAAGTGAAGCGGATATGCTCAATGTTGCCTTATTTAACAAAAGAGCAAAACAGTGGCGTGAAGAGAATCCGGACCTAAAAGGAAATATGAGAGACTATGCGAGTTTAAATGAATTATTGGTACTTGCCAATATGGAAAGCTACAATGCAATTCTTATCGGAAAAGGCATGGATCAAAAAGAAAGAATGATAGA
>CAUTXF010000014.1:0-43412 GCA_963542215.1 uncultured Oribacterium sp.
TAGCTGATTACCAAGAACAGGTAAAGAAAAGCTACAACTTAATAATACGAGGAGGAACATGATGAATCAGAAATTTTCTTGGAAAAAGCTCCTTGTTCATTTGGTTTTATTCGCCGGTCTCGGCGTAACCATCTTCCCCTTTCTTTGGATGGTGCTGACCTCCTTTAAGACCAGCGGTGAAGCCATGCAAATACCACCTACCATTTTTCCAAAGAAATTTATTACTTTGGCTTATACCCAAATTGTAAGTTCCCTGCCCTTTGCAAGGATTTACTTTAATACGATTTTATCTACAGTGATTACGGTAGTGGCACAGCTTCTCTTCTGCGCCATGGCGGGCTATGCCTTTGCCAGAATAAAGTTTCCCTTCAAGAATGTCATCTTTATTCTGCTGCTTTCCGTCCTTATGGTACCGGGACAGATCTTCCTGATTCCCCAGTATCTGATTATTCAGAAAATGGGGCTTTTGGACAGCATTCCCGCCCTCTTTATTCCGAACCTTTTCAGCGCCTTCGGCACCTTCTTGATGCGGCAATTTTTCCTCTCCCTACCGGAGGAACTGGAAGAAGCGGCCATTATTGACGGTTGCAACCGCTATCAGATTTTCGGGAAAATCATGTTACCCTTGGTGAAACCGGGGCTGGTGACCCTAAGCATCTTCACCTTTAAATTTGCTTGGAATGACTTTATGTGGCCCCTCATTGTAAACACCTCTCCCAAAAACATGATTCTGGGACCTGCCCTCTCCACCTTACAGGGCCAATACACTACCCAGTATCCTATGCAGATGGCCGGGGCGGTGATGGCGGTGATTCCCGTCATTTTGATTTTCTTCCTCTTCCAAAAGCAGTTTATCGAAGGGGTGGCACAATCGGGAATTAAGGGATAAAAGAGGATGTAAGAAGATTTAGTAGATTTTTCATACAGCATGGGACTGAATTTGGGGCACGCTCTCGCTAACTTTGCCACCCAGGGGTTCTAAGCTTTTAAAAGACAAAAGCCAAGAACCCGCGGGCTCAGATTGCCCCTCATTCAGACCCATACTGTATTCAAATCTCTATTTTATCTTGCATCCTCTTTAGTCTTTACTAAAGAAACTTATGCCTCCTTACTGAAATCAATTACTGCAATTTCTTGTATATAGCGCTTTGCCTCCTCTATAATTTCTCCTAATCGCGTTAGTACCGAAGCTGTATAAAAAATATCATTACACTCAGTACATTTAAAGCATGGAACATTCCGAAGAATGATAACCATATCACCCAAGTCGGTTACATCTGTAGTAAGTCCTTCTAACATGGCGCCGCCACATGAACCGCATCTCATAACTTACCGCCTTTCCAAATCTCATCATTGAGATAATCATATCACTTAATAGCTTCTATCTGCACTAAGAAAATACCATTTTTCTCCTCAAAAGCCCTTAGAATATTGTTGACAATCCTTATAAATAGTGCTAGATTGCTGTTCATGACAGAGGTTGCGGGTAGGACCAGGCTACGAGTAGCTGGGGTAGCGCCTCTGTTGTTTATTATATATGTTCTATATTGTTCCATCACTCTGATATCGGGTAAATGATTTTGATTATCATCCTTATACTTTTCTATAAGATCACATTCTGCTAAACAATTTATTCCCTTGACAGCACCTTAAAACAGTATTAGATTTAAATTAGAAATAGAGATGTCTGGTAGCTGTTGGTGAGTAGACCTAACTTTGGCCAGCTCTCTATTTTTTTACATAATCGGGAACATAGTATTTCTTTTATCGCTAATTTTCCATTTTGTAGCTTTATCTACAGCTTCCCCTTTTAAAAGACAAAATCAGTGCTGTTTCCCCTTTCTTTCCTTCTCCCGCATTTTCCTGTATAATTTGGAAATATATTGTTTCATATAAGGGGGAGAAAACTATGGAATGGCAAAATTTTACTTTTATCGGTTTGGGGCTTATCGGAGGCTCCATTGCCAAAGCCATCAAAAAAAAGTATCCACAGGCTAAGATTTCCGTACTGGAGAAGGATCAGCATTCCGTAGACATGGCGATTACGGAGGGGATTGTGGAGCAGGGGCTACAAAGCATCGATGAAATTCCTGCGGATACGGAGCTACTCTTTTTATGCACCCCGGTAGAATGGAATCAAAAATTCTTACGGGAGATGGCTCCTAAGCTTTCTTCTCATACTCTGCTTACAGACGTGGGTTCCACCAAACGCTCTATTATGGAAGAAGCGGAAGCTTTAGGCCTTTCTTCAAGATTCTGCGGTGGACATCCTATGGCAGGCTCGGAGTCTTCCGGCTACAAAGCCTCCGACTCTCTTCTTTTGGAAAATGCTTATTATCTCCTGACTCCGGGACAGGGCTTTCCCGCAGAGTCTATCGAGAAAATGAAAAGTTTCCTCTCCTCCATTGGCAGCATCCCCTTTGTCATGAGTCCGGAGGAGCATGATAAATCCGTGGCCTGTGTAAGCCATCTTCCCCACCTGATTGCCGCAGGTCTTGTAAAGCTTCTTAAAGAGGAAGATGAGAAGGGAACGATGAAAAAGCTTGCCGCCGGCGGCTTTAAAGACATTAGCCGTATCGCCTCCTCTTCTCCGATTATGTGGCAGCAAATCTGTCTCAGCAATAAACAGCCGATTATCCAAATGCTGGAGCATTACCAGAGCTTATTGGAGGAAATAAAAACGTCTATACAAAAAGAAGAGCCCCAGGGTATTGCGGAGCTCTTTCGGGAATCCGGAGAATACCGGAATTCCATGGACAGCTCCGCCCAGGGACTGATTCATAGCGAATATGCAATTTCTCTTCATGTGCAGGATCATCCGGGAGCCATTTCCATTATCTCCACCATTCTGGCTTCCAATATGGTGAGCATCCGAAATCTCGGTATTAATCATAACCGAGAGAAAGGGGAAGGAGCCCTGCAAATCTCCTTCTATACCGGAGAGGATTGTGAAATGGCGAAGAAGCTTCTCCATAAATATGGCTTTGTCTTCTAAACCCCCTCGTCCTCTACAATCTCCGCCTTAAATACCATAATGGTATCCGCATCGGAACAGCAAAATTCTGCTGTTCCTTCTTCTTGTCCGGGAATCTTTCCGCCGTAACGTAATATATCAATATAAGGAAAGGCACAGTGCATGGCCATAGGGCAAATCTCTCCCCGCTCCGTATCAAAATCAAAGGTCTGACCTATATGGTGCCCTCTATGACAGCCCATCTTGCCTCTTCTGTCGGTAACCGTTAATTTGATTCTTGGTCTCTTTCCCATAGCGCCCTCCCCACTCTTTCTCAACAAAAATGTATATCAAACTGCATCTAAACAGCTTGGTTTATCTTCTTTATATTAAGGTAAAGGAAGAAAAAAGGCTAGGAAAAGAAGCTAAAGAATCTCTGCTTCTTTCCTAACCTTTTCATAAAAATTACGTTTCTGCTACCGGTGGATTCAGAATCTCCGAAACTTACTTCTCATAAGTAAAGCTGAAGCTTTGCTCCTTGTAGTCCGGGGAACTGATGGTGACGGTGTTCTCTCCGGCCTGTAGAGCATCCTTTCCGATATAGAACTGATTTGCTCTACCAAAGAATCCTCGTTCAATAATTCCCAGACTCGGATTTTTCTTTATGTCAGTGTAGTAACTTCCTAAATCCAAGTTCTTTCCATTTACAGTGACAGTAATCTGCTCTCTCTTTAAGTAAGCGTTGATATCTGCCGCTTTTCCTGTAAAGAACAATTCCACTGCCCCTGTCTTCGCCTGAGTTGCTTCCTTAAATGCGGGAGCATCCAAGGCTTCCACCGTAAAGAGATACTTCTCTGTTTCTCCGTCCTTTGTCTCCAGAACCACTTTATTTTCCCCAATCTTCACACCGCCGGCCTGGGTTAACGCAAGAGCTGCATTAAGGGTAGAATTCTTGTCCTTCTTATCCACAAAATACTGCTTTTCGTATAAACGGTAGGGAGTAGAAGTTAAAGAATAAACTGTTTCATTTACAGTCACCATGGAAAGCTTTGCAAGGTAATCTGCTGCCTCTTCTTCACTCATCTCCGGGAAGCTTAAAGCAAAGTACTTCACTCCATTTCTGGATTCTCTTTTTTCCACTACTTCCAAGTGATTATCCTTTGTAGCCTCTTCTCCTTCGTCCTCCAGAATATTGCCATCCTGATCAAAGTTTAGGCTAAGAGTCTTTCCGTCTGTAAACTTCACCAGCAAACGGTTGGTACCCTCCTGTACAGACTTTGCAGAAAGCTGAAGACTGGGTGTTGCACCGTATGCCCCCACAACATTCTTTACTGCATAGGAATTTTCCGGGAAGCTTCCAAAGCCTCCTGCAAAAGCACTGGCCTTATCCAAAGCATTGCCGTTCAGACTTACACTTTCAATCTGATCCAGGCTTGCCTGTACTTCTTTGGAATCTCCATTAAAAAGAACCGCATAGCTTTCAACTTTTCCGTAGAAGCTTTTAATCTTATTCACTTCTTTTGCCTGCAATGTAGAAGCGTTACTATTCTTCTTTTCGGAAGCAAGGTTTACTTTGAAAATCTTCTTGGTCTTATCCTTTAACTCGATAACGATCTTATTTTCACCCTCTACCAAGGAAGTCTTGTCCAAACGAAGGGTATTCTTAAACCCATCACCATTGGAAGATACGGCAATATACTCATTGTCTCCAATACGGAGGGCGCTGAAAGCTTCGGTATAGTCTTCTCCGTTTACTCTAATCGCTTCGATATTTTGAAGGTAAGCATGAAGCTCATCTCTCTTTAAGCCGGTAAAGCTAAGAGTTCTGTAGCTCTGATCCTTATCCTTCTCATTAACGGCCTCAAAGCTTGCTGTTTCAGGGTGTCCCTCTGTATTGGCATTTTCGTCCGGATTTGTAGGCGTGTCTGCATTTTCCTTCACATCAATCTTTCCGGAAAGGCTCTTTGTTCTGTTGGAAACATTTACAAAGAACTGATATTCTCCCGCTTCTTTGAAAAGGCCTGCCTTAAGGGTAAGGGTTCCCTTTTCTTTATCCAGAACATAGTAATCGTTTCCGGATTTTCCTCCTGCCATAGCATCATAAATAGTCATCAATGTAGAGCTGTTTGGCTTCTTTAACTGAATCCCTACAAAGTTCTCTAAAGCCTTCTTTGCTTCCTCGGAAGTTCCTAAGGAAAGTACCACATCCTTCTCAGTAACAGCCTCTCCCTCTACATGGAACTGAAGATTATCCGCCTTTTCTTTAAATTGCAGCTTCAATTCCACATCTCTGTACTTGCTTCCTGCACTGATACGAAGGGTATGGGTAGAAAGCTCAGGAACATTGTAGAAGTTAAATGCGGAGCGGTGTACCAGAATAGTTCCTTCTTCCGGCTTAATTTCTACCAGCTTATTGTAGCTATTCAAGAGGTTTGCACTTTGTCCATCTACTGTGATTCCGGTGATGGCCTTTAAATACTCCTTATCCTCTGTCTTTAAGCTAAATTCTCCTCCTACCTCGGTAGTCGTTCCTGTAAAGCTTGGCGTCTTCTCTCCCTTTACCAGCTTAAAGTCGGAAAGGGCACTAAGGCGTCCGTCTTCCAATACATTTAAGACCTGAGAAGGTCCGTTATAGTCCTTCTTCTGTGCTGTAGCGATAAATTCCTTAAAGCTCAGCAGCTTTCCGCCGGCTCTTCTCTTCTCCGCGTTGGCATTTAAGTAATCACGGTAGCTGTAGAAAGCCTCTGCTCCCTCATTGTAGAGGTAGGAGCTGTCATCGATGGTCATGTTATAATACTGCTCTACGACAGCCGCCGCATCGCTGTTTAACATACCCAGCTCATTTAAGAGTAAAGCATTGCTCAGTAAGTCATAGTTGAAAATGACTCTGGCATCATAGTGGGTGCTTCCGCCTCCTGTTGCAGAGGAAGTGCTGTCCACTTCAGAAGCCTTCTTCTTACTGTTTTTCTTCTTACCGATACTTCCGGCGGTTGCTGTGGAAACGGAGTCTGCCTTCTTTCCGGTACTGGAGGAGCTACTTCCTGTGCTCTTCTTTCTGGCTGCGGATCTTGCCGCTTTCTCAGAATCGGAATCCTCAGTGTTTACTGCCTTTCCGGGGAAGATTTCAAACTTTGTCTCCATCTCCTGATAGCCTGCATAGCGAACCTTTAAGATATAGGTTCCTACCTGGTCGGTGTTTACCGTCTTTCCGTCTTCTCCGCCGGTTCCATAAACGATAAAGTAGTTGATGAAGTTAAAGAAGTCGTTAATGTAAGTTAAGTTGTGAGATGTGCCGTCCGGCTTAATCAGGGTAACCTGCATATTATCGACCTTAAGCTCGTTTCCGAAGGTCGCGCCATTTTCCCCAACAACATCAAAGCCAACTCTTTCTCCCTGCTTCGCATTGTTGCTCTGAGCCTGAAGCTTTAAGCTAAACTTTGCAGCCTTTACAAACTCTACCGGAATGGTCACGGTTTCCTCTGTATAGGAAGAATGGATGTTTAAGAGGTAAAGCCCGTGGTTTCTCATATTTCCCTGGGCAGTGGGAATGGTGATAACACCGTTGGTGCCGTACTTTGATGCCTCTGTGGAAACCGAATAAGTAAGCTTTCCGTTAATCAATGTATTGTCGTCATAACGAAGCAGAGAAATCTTATCAATGGCTTCAAACCACTTGGTCTGCTCTTCTCCGGACAGGCTAAACTTAGCAACAAGCTGCTGTCCGTCTATTCCTCTTCCCTGTGCATCAATGGCTACAGGTTTTACATAATACCGGGTGCTGACATTCTTGGAATTTTCCTTGCGACTTTCTGTTAAATCAAAGGTGGTGGTACTTGGATAAAGCTTTTCCTTTCCTTCCTTGTCCTTTGGTCCAAGGTAATAATCGTAAATGCTGACTCTTCCTCTGGTAAGAAGATAGTCCGGTGCATCCTCAGGATTTCCGGCCTCTACCGCCTCGGTAGCTGTCCCCTTGTTTAAGCTAATGCTCTGTACAAGTTCTTCCGTTCCCTTCTTCTTTACTTCCAAAGTCTTGGGGGAAGCCACGGTACTGATCCACTTTACAATCTTTCCTTCATCATCCACATTGGTCAAAACAGCGGTTACATCCACACCGTCAACAAATACATCATAGTCGGAAATGCTTCCCTCGTTGAAAACCACGGACACAAAGTCTCCAAGTTCTGTGTGTACAGCCTTGGTCTTCTCCGCATTTACGGCAGTCTTAGCTTCCTGCTTATTGGAATCCTGATTCGTATTGGTATCAGAATTATTTGCAGAATTCTCGCTATTGGCACTGCCGTTGTTTGCATTGTTTCCTGCGCTATTTCCGGAACCGGATGAGGATTCTCCACGGCTTCCGATGCTTCCACTTCCTGAAGAGCTTCCGCGGCGTCCGCTTCCTGAATTACCGGATGAAGCCGATGTGCCGGAGCCTCTGGATACTCCGGCCACCTGTGGGATAGGACGATCTGCACCTGCTACCTGCTGTTCGGATTCAGAAGAGGGAAGACCCTTTCCGGCCTCGTAAACCGCCTCGCCGGTGCTTTCATTTACCCATCGTCCTGCTGCATCTACCAAGTATCCGTCCGCAGTTCTGCCGTTGGTCTTTAAAATTCCGTTCTGCCCGTTATCCGCAGTCTCAAAATAATAGCAATAGCCGTCAATCCAATTCCAGCCGTTTACTGCCTTTCCGAAATTTCCGTCATGGATTGTATATAAAAAGTAAGTTTGTCCGTCAGAAAGTCTTAACCATCCGGAACGAAGATTTCCTGTAGAAGGATCTAAGTAATACCATTCCTTATTGCTTACTACCCAGCCCTCCAGTTTGGATCCTTCCGGAGTCTTAAATCTCCAATTTCCTTCCTCTTGTACAAAATTCCCGTTTGTATTCTGCCTAGCAGTTAGCGCATAGGCCTGGAATGTGGGAAGCAGCATCAAGCTCATCGCTGTTAAAATCGCTGCGTTTTTCCATCCCTTTCTTACCATTTTTCCTCCTTGTTCTGCCTTGGATCGTTCAGTGTAAAGATAAGAGCTGATGACATCAGGTAAATCACACAACAAAATTTCGTTTTACAAAAAATAAATGACATTAACTCTACTATCGACTTCTCACATCATCAAAGCCATGTTATTAGTGTTTACTAACATAGTATTAGCAATCACTAAGTTAATTGTTTTTTTGAATTAGGTCAAGATAATTCTAAAGCTATTTTTTAAGAGCGCTCTTTAAAAAATAAATATAGAAATAAAAAAGACCTAAGGCTTGGAGAAGTTTCTAAATCTATCCAAGATGATTAGGTCTTTCTTTTGTATATTATTATAAATTATATTAATAAAATATAAAAAAGCAAAAATTATGTTTATGATTTTATGCAGTTTATTTATCAAATATTCTTATACTATCCCTAAATTCCGGGGGCCATGAAAGCTAATGATAAAAAATCCGGAAATATTTTCTTCTTATAGCTCCATTTGCGCCCTAAGCTCTTCCTGCAAGGACTTCTTCTGATCCTGCAATAAAAGGTACTGGTTATACTGTGAATAGGTTTCATTTCCCACCTCGGACAAGAAGGCCAAGGCATACTTACTCTTGCTAAGTTCCGATAAGAAGAGCAGCAACTCCTGTCCTTCTCCAAAGACTTCTCCTAAGAAGTGAAGGGCGTTGCTGAGCATCTTCCCGGTTTCTTCCACGTCCTTTTTTCTTGCCTCCTCTTTCTCTTGAAAAGCGGTCTTCAAAAGCCCAAACTTTTCTTCTTCGGAAGCTTGGCCTTGTTCCTGTAAAAGCTTTAAGTACTCCGACAGGGTGGTAAGCAGATGGGCATAGCGCTTTTCCTGATCTTTGGAAAGCATTTTTGCTTCCTTAGCCCGTTTTCTCTGTTGCTCCAAAGTCCTTTCTTCCTGCCCCAGTACCTGCTCCAAGGGAAGCTCCTGCATTTTCTCCTTCGCCTTCTTTAAGAGACCGAAGATATGCTCCTGTTCTTTTTGTTCCTGCTTGTAACGATAAAATCCATTCTGCAAAGCCTCCACCAAAAGGGATAGCAAGCTGATTTTTTCGTCAAAGGGAGCCTGTACAAAGAGACTGACATCCTTGATTTCTTTTCCTGCCAAAATATCCGGTACATGATAGATTTCTCTGTATTTGCAATACAGGTCATAGTAAAGGGCAAAGTCCTTAGCCACCTCTTCATCCGCAAGATATTCCGCCATCAGCTTTTCTTCCAAAGGATAATGAAGCTCCTCGTAGACCTGCATAATTTTGGACAAATCCTCCCAGGCTCTGGCGGTAACAAAGCGTTTTCCATCTAAATCCTGCTTTACAAAGTAGAAATTTTCCTTCTTGATTTCCAGGTAGGAAAGGATGGCGGAATGAAGCCCTGCATTATAGGCATAGTTTTTAAAGCTGGAAAAATCCTCCTGAATCTCGATTTTTCGCAGTCTGTCCAAGGTTACAATGTCAAAGTCCCGAACGGATTTGTTGTACTCCGTAGGGTTTCCTGCAGTCACCAGCACAAAGCCCTCCGGAACCTGATGCATACCGAAGGTCTTATACTGAAGAAATTGCAGCATGGTAGGCGCCAATGTCTCCGACACCGCATTGATTTCATCCAGAAAGAGGATTCCTTCGGAAATGCCGGTCTTCTCAATCTGTTCATAAACGGAGGCCACAATCTCCGACATGGTATATTCCGTAATGGAAACCTCTCTGTCTCCATACATTTTCTTGGAAATATAAGGCAGTCCGATGGCAGATTGTCTGGTATGGTGGGTAATGGTATAGGAAATCAGATTGATTCCCAGCTCCTCTGCCACCTGCTCCACGATAGCGGTTTTTCCGATTCCCGGAGGTCCCATCAAGAACAAAGGTCTTTGCCGTTCCACCGGAATTCTATAGCAACCGGAGGCATCCTTTTGGTGGTAGGCCTTCACCGTCCTTTTGATTTCTTCTTTTGCTTCTTCTATATTCATAAAGTTCTCCTTATAGTCTCTTCGCTTTTTTACTAATCCTTCTCCCTCTGGTACAGCTTCATCGCCCAGAAGGGAACATTGTCATCATCGATATCCTCTCCCTTGGGGAAGACAAAGGCGGTAACATAGGGCGGTGCCTCCTTGGGATAACGCCCCTTCCCATCGGTAAAATACATCAACCCCTTCAAATTCTTCAGTTCTCCCCGTTTCTGTAAATCCGAAACATATCGAAAAACCGGGCGGAAGTCCGTTCCGTAGCCTCCCTTTACCGCAAAATTTTTGCTGTATTGTTCTAAATCCTCTACATTTTCCAGACAAATGTCTTTCCGTAATTCATCATCACATTCCAGAATATGTACCTTCACCTTTTGGAAAAAGGCGTCCTTTTGCTTTAAAATGCCGGCAGTTTCCTCCAAAAAGCCCTTAACCATCTCCCCCTTGGTGGAATGGGAGGTATCAATGGCAATGACCAGCTCCTGCAGCTTTCTGCCTTCTCTATACTCGTTTTCCTCGATAAGGGGCATATTTCCGTACTGCTCTAAACCATAGTAATAATAGCCATAGTCAAAGGAATCCAAGTCTACTTCCATCTCTTCCCTATCCACGGACAGCCTCCGGAGAAAATCCCGAAAATCCGTATATTTCTTCTGTTCCAAACGCAAAAACCAGGCCAAACTTCCCTGCTCCTCTTTCTTCTCTTGGGAGGAATGTTCGATTTCCTGCTCCGTCCGTTTGCTAATATCTTCCCATTCCTTAGAGAGATCATCCCTCTTTTTCTTTGCTTCCCGCTCTTCTCTTTTCTCCTGTCCTGTGGGCTTCCGGTTTTCCGCTTTTTTTCTTTCTTCCTGCTTTTTTCCGGAAGAATTCCCACTTTGACTATCCTCTTGCTTGGCTTCCCCTTGGCTGTCTTCTCCATTAGAGGGCGTTCCACTTTGCTGGGAAGCATCTTCTGATGCCTTGCCCTCTCGAGGAGACTTATCCTTATCTTCGGAATTTTCAACCGAAGTATTATCACCACTGTCCTTTTTCTCCCCCTCATTCTCTTCCCCGGAAGGGTTGTCATGGGGAGAAAAATCCTCCGGCAAAGGAAGGGACGCCCCATCGCTATCCCCCTCTCCTTCCTGTCCGGGAGCATCCTTTCTGTCTATGACCTTCCAAAATACATGGTCGTCCTTGTAAAACTCCCGTTCTAAGCGTTCCCAGGCATCATAATCCAAATCCGCCTCTTCCAAATACTGATAAATTCGCTCCGCACTTAAGGTTTTGATTTTCTCTTCCAATCTTTGGAAGGTATTCTCCCGATATTCCCCCGCAGGTCTTTTCAGTAAATCCACATCCAAAGAATCCAGCACATATTCCACGTGGATATCACAGGCCATGTTCCAAAGTTCTTCCTTCTTATCTTCATTTTTAAACATATGCCGAAAAAGGCAATGGAGCAGACTATGCATATAAAGACGATTTAACTTCTGGGGACTTTCCATAAAAAGCTGGAAGATGAACTCGGGATGAAAATGAATCCTCTCCCCTTCTGTTCCCATCCTTTGGGTATTAAAATCCATCTCATAGGGAAGCCTATCCAAAGCTCTTGCCAAATGCCGCATGGAAAGGCTTAGTTCATAACGAGATTGATTTAAAATCCTGCTGCCAAGGTCATTTAAACTTCCCTGGGCGGTAGGACGTCTTTCTTCCCTTTTTCCCTTCATTTTCCTTCCTTTCCATACACAATTTCACAAGATTACTATATCCACGAGAATTTCAGTCGATTAGTGAACATTATCCCGCAATTTCTTCCAAATCATCCTTCCCTAAACTTTTCCTCTTACAAATCCGAAATATCGAAAAACATCTCCTCCTTTTTCTTGGGAAAATGCTTTTCCTGATAAGCCAAAAACAGGGCTGTAAGCTCCGGCTGCTCCTGCTTCCACAGGAGAGAAAGAGCCTTGTCGCAGGCCTCCTTGGACAAAATCTCCAATGACAAATAATAACGAATCCACTCCTCTTCTCCCTCTTCCAGCAGAAAAGAAATGGAGAATTCTCCTTCTTCTTTCAAAAAATGCAGATACTCCTCCTTGGCCCAGTCCAGCAATTCCATAGGATAGCGAAGCCTGCAAAGAGCAATCAAAACCGCTGCCTCTTTAGCATCATAGGTGGCCCTTTGAAAATGCTTATCATAAAGACGAAAATCTATTTGAGAACGTCCCACGGTTTGCCGGTAGCTGTAACCGCAGCCCTCTATCGTATCGTGAATCTGCCTGGCCATGGTATTTTCCCGCACCTTATCCACATAGCCGGGAAAAAGCAGGGCACACTCTCCCTTCTCCATAGTCAAATGCAGAAGAATCTGCCTGTCACTGTCTCCTAAGATATCTCGGAGAATCTGAAAACGTCCCTCTCTAAGCAACTGTACATCAATTTCCTGAAGACTTCTGCACTGACGGAAACTACCGTCATAATAATCTTCAATGCTGTCAAAGAGACGAATATGGGAAAGGTGAACACAGTTGAAGAAGGAAAAACTTCTTAAGGTGTGCACTGTCTCCGGAAGCTCCACCGAGCATAAATCCTCCCTGCCGTCAAAGGCATGGCTGCCAATCACCCGCACCGGAAGGAGGAGTCCTGCTTCATTTTCCACCATTTTCGGAATCAGCAAATGCCGGATACGTCCCTCGTATCCGGTGATTTCCGCATATTTTCCATTTCGATCTTCTTTCTCTTCAAAGAGAAATCCCATACTTTCCCCTTATTCCCCTATATTTTAACACTCTATTTCTACAATCTATTTCAAAAGATTTATAATCTCTCCCTAGATTTTATAAGCTTCCCCTACATTCAGAAGTCCATATCAAACGAGCTATTCTACTCTGCACGAGGGATACTCGTTATGAATAAAAAATCCCATTCGCAGAATTCTAACACAGAATTGCGAATGGGAAAATCTCTTGATTCAATTCTTTATTAAATCTTTCCAACTAAGTCAATTCCGGGCTTTAAGGTCTTCTCTCCCGGTGTCCATCTTGCAGGGCAAACTTCATTGCCATGCTCAGCTACGAACTGGCAGGCCTGAACCTTACGAAGAAGCTCATCCGCATTTCTTCCGATATTTCCGGCACATACTTCATAAGTCACAATCTTTCCTTCCGGATTCACAATGAAGCTTCCTCTTTCTGCAAGGCTTCCATTCTCCGGGAACACCTCAAAGGCCTTGGAAAGGCTGTGACTTGCATCAGAAAGCATGGGATAGGTCAGCTTTCCAATCTTGGAAGATGCATCGTGCCAAGCCTTATGAACAAAATGGGTATCGGTAGACACCGCATAGATTTCACAACCAATCTTCTGAAATTCCGCATAGGAGTTCTGCAAGTCTTCCAACTCTGTCGGACAAACAAAGCTAAAATCCGCAGGATAGAAAAAGAATACGGACCACTTTCCTAAAATATCCTTCTTCTCCACAGTGCAGAAGCTATCCTTGTGGTAAGCATTTACGGAAAAATCTTCCACTTCCTTGTTTAATAATGACATAGTACCTCCTTTGTTTATAAGCTGTTACCGCTTTTTCGGCAACAGAAGTTTTTAAAATGATAATTATTATCATTATTCTATAGGAGTGTTCTATAATTGTCAATGAAAAAATCAACTTGAGCTTTTATTTTTGCTGTCGCTCTTTTATTTTTGAAGAATGGATTCAGTAAGTTCATCCAAAGTCTTTCCGTAGGCCGGTAAAAATTCCTCCATAAAAATACGAAGCTCCGGAAGCTCCTTCGCCAGATTTTCTATGATCTTTTCTGTGGATTGTAAAGCTGTGGAAAATTCCTGATTGCCGGCTCTGATTTCCTCCCTACACTTAATTAAGGCGGAAAGCTTATCCGCTGCCTTTAAGAGCCTATTTTCATAGGCGGCATTCTCCTCCTCAGCCGGGAAGAACAGTTCCCTGTACGCCCCCTGCATATCCTTAGGCAAAGCCAGAAGCAATTGCTCCTCCGCCTCCTTTTCCACTTCTTTATAGGCGGCACGAAGAGTTTCCTTTCCATATTTTACAGGGGTCGGCATATCTCCGGTGAGAATTTCGGAGGCATCATGATACAAAGCTCTCAAGGCTAATTTTTCCGGAGAAAGCTTCTTTCCCAGGCGAAGATTTCCTATGGTCGCCAAAGCATGGCTTAAAATTGCCACCTCCAGGCAATGCTCGGAAAGATTCTCTTCCCTGGCATTTCGCATCAAAGCCCAGCGGTCAATGTATTTCATTCGGGAAAGCAGGGCAAAAAAGGAATAAATCAAGTTGTTCTCCTTTCTTAGTTCCTTCAATTATGCAAAGACTTTTCTTCTTTCATAATTCCTTCGATTATTCAGAAGCTTTTCTTCTTTTATTGTTCCTTCAATTATTCAGAAACTTTTCTTCCTTTCTATCCATCTTCATTTTCCGAAAATCAATAAAAGGGCAAAAAGCAGAGTAATAATAAAGCAAAATGTAGAACCAGGAAGAAGGAAAATTGGTTCTTCTCATTTTCCTTCAGAAGGAAGTAAATGGTAGCCGGGGGACAAAGATAAAACAAGCTCCTGTACCCTTCCCCCAGGGCCTTCCCCTTCTCCTCTTTCCAACGCTTGGCAATGCTTCCTTCCAAAAAATACGCCAAGGCCATGGAAGAAAGGCAGTAGACGAAAAGAATGGTTATCTGCCAGGGCAGAAATCCTGTGGAAGAAAAGAGAAGACGAAAGATTACCGCCGCAAGGGGCGGACAAATACTTAACATCAAACATAAAAATTCCTGATCCGGAGCACTTGGCTTTGCCTCCTTTCCCTTTTTGGAAAAGAGAAGAATTTCTCTTTTTTCAGAAGGATTCTTCTCATGCTGCATAGACTCTTCCGCTCCTGTCTTGTTCCGCTGTCCTTCCGGATTTTGGGAAGACTTTGCCTCTTCCGCCCAAAGCTTTAAAAGCTCCTCCGGTATCTTCCTGCCACAACCTTTGCAAACCTTATCCCCCTTCTTTAACTCCGTGTAGCAATACCCGCAGACCTTTTTCGGCGTAATACGAATGACGGGAGTCTTACAATAGGGGCATACAGTAGCCGAATCTTCAATTTCCCTTTGACAATGCTTACAGTTCATGAAACACATCCTCTTCATAGGCATAGGGAAGAATTCTCTTCTTCCACTCCGCTTCTTCCAGTTCCTCAATTCTTCTTTGGAGGGAAAAATAACGTCCCTCTCGTCCTTCTTCCTCCCACCAAACCCGAAAGACTTCCGCATCCGATTCCTGATGCTTTAACAGCATCTCCTGCATCAATATCCTAAGTTTTCTTTGCAACTCCTCTATTTGCAGACTCTCTATCTCTATCTGCGAATCTTCCCTTCGATAGACTGTACTTCGCAGGTCTTCACTTTGCAACGCTTCTTCTTTCATTCTATTCTCTTTTCGTTTACTGTGCTTATTTTCCTACAACACAATACTTTCTTTGCGAGAAAAAAGGAAGACCAACATCCCTGTCTTCCTTTTCCTTCTTAAATTCCTTTAAAAATTCTGAACTTATTACGAATACGAAATATCCTTATCCTGTTCGCTTACTTACAGCTCTTTCGTTTCTTAATATTATCTTCTTCTACCCATCAAGCAAAGGATACGGTAAAAGAGGTTGATAATATCCATATACAGCTGTAATGCGGTATAGCAAGCATAGCTGGGCATGGAAGGATACTGCTGTCCTCTAGCCCAATCATATCCCACATACAAGGAGAAGATAAAAATACCGATTAGCAGAAGAATATTCGGAGTGAAAATTCCTAAGGCAAAGCAAAAAAGCTCAGCTATCACCAAACCAATCAGGGAAATAAAGAGCACTTTTCCCAAGGAAAGGAAGGCATTTGGCATAAAGACTGCCGCTACCGTCATGGTTAGTACAACCACAAAGGTTAAAACCGCCGCAATAAAAATCAGGTGGATGGGAAAAAAGAAAATGGTGTAAGCCAACGGGACTCCAAAAGCAAACACCACCACAGAGTACCCTAAGAAAGAAAGTATATAATTTTCTTTCTTTCCAATAAGGAACCCACCTAAAAGGCTAACTGCAAATGATAAAAAGGTAATAACAATAGGATTCACAGCGTAAATCTGCGGTAAAATATAAGGCATCTTCATGCATATAAAGGCGGTTAGTGCCAGACCGTAGAGCAGATGCACACCAATCAGTACATTATACTGCCTTCTGGAAATCTCACGCTGGTAGGAAGGAATTTCCTGCTGCTGCCAGTTCTGCATATTATCGTTTTCATAATTGTTCATGTTGTTCATGTTGTTCATGTTGTTCATGTTGTTCATATTCTCCATGAAGTCCTCCTTTCAGAATCCTCTACAGTATAGCATAGAAATACTATTTTGCATCTAAATTTCAAGTAAATTAAGTTTTAGTCATTTCTCCCTTTTCCAAGGTAAACCAAAAATCCACTCCGGTTAAAGTATTCTTACAGCCACATTCCTGATGATGGCTATCCATAATGGCCTTTACAATACTAAGCCCCAGGCCGGAACCGCCGTAGGAACGGGAATGGGCCTTATCCACCTTGTAGAATTTCTCAAAGACTCTGGGTAAATCTGCTTCCGGAATAGGATTTCCGGTGTTTCGCACATGGATTTCCACCTGCTTTTGTCCTCGGTTTTCCGTATAAACGCTAATTTGCTTCGGCTCTCCCACATGGTGAATGGCGTTTTGCAGATAATTCATCAAGACTTCTTCCACCTTGAACTCATCCCCCCAAAGGAAAAGCCCATCCGGAATATCCACCTCCACGGAAATCCCTTCCTGTTTCAAAAGAATCTCCATGGTGCTGAGTACCCCCTTGGTAAGCTTGGCCATATCCAAAAGACTGAAATCCGGTAAATCCTTTCCCTGCTCCATGGCGGAAAGACTCATCAATTCCTTTACCATGTGGTTCATTCGCTTCGCCTCATCCACAATCACGGAGGAATAATAGGCTCTGCTTTCCTCATCTTCACAAAGTCCCTCTCCCAGTCCCTCCGCATAGCCCATAATCAGGGCAATAGGGGTCTTTAGCTCATGGGAAACATTGGCCACAAATTCCTGTCTTTTCTGGTCGATGAGATTTTTGTTCTCTATATCGCTTTGCAGTTCATTGTTGGCTTTTTTTAAATCTCCTATGGTATCCTCCAGCCTTTGAGAAAGGCTGTTCATGGACTCTCCCAAAACCTCGATTTCCTCCAGATTGCTCCCCTGAAAACGGGCGGTGAAATCCAGTTGGCTCATCTTTTGGGAAAGTTTTGCCAGCTCCTTTAAAGGTCTTGTCACTCTTCGTCCGGTAAAATACACCGCCAAGGTACCGAAAAGCAGAATACTGCCCCCTAAAAATAAGAGAAGATAATTAAAGAAGGATACCGCTTCCCTTAAGCTGGCTAACGGCATGGACATCATAAAGGAGGTACTGTTGTTGGAAAAATATCCCCAAGCCTCCAGGTAGCCTGTCTCCTTATTCTCCCCCTTGGTTTTCACAATGGAAAAATTATCTCCCTTATTCAGAATCTTTTGGGTATCTCCATCCGCCTTTCCGAAAATATAAGAGTAAAGCCTACGAATCAAAGACTGGGAATCGGCAGAGGAGGTATACACTCCGTCACTACTGTCATCCATCACGATAATGGAGATATTTTCCTTCTCTGTTAAGAAGCGAACATATTTACTGGCGGCGGTTTCTTTCCCCTCCTGACGTTCCGCTTCCGTAGGAAAATCCTTGGAAAAGCCTTCTCCCTGCTGCAAAATCCGATCCAACTCTACATAAGCTTTTTCCAATACATGAACCTTTCGCTTCTCATAAAGACTTTCCAGAAAAAAGCTGTTTCCCACAAGAAGAAGAATCAAAAGCAAGAAAAACACAAAGGCAAAAAGCAGGGTAAAGCGTCTTTGCAAACTGTTTCTTTTTCGACATTTCTCGGCCAAGATGCCCTCCTATTCCACTTCGAACTTATAACCCATGCCCCAAACGGTTTTGATATACTCTCCCTTGTCCATTAATTTGGCACGAAGCTTTTTCACATGGGTGTCAATGGTTCTGGCATCTCCAAAATAATCATAGTTCCAAACATTGTTAAGAATCTTCTCTCTGGACAAAGCAATGCCTTTATTTTCCACAAAATACTGTAAAAGCTCATATTCCTTAAAGCTAAGCTCTATAGGCTTTCCATCCACCGTAACACTGTGGGCCGCCTCATCAATCACGATGCCTCCCACCTCCAAAAGCTCTTCCTTCTGCACCCCGGAGCGGCGAAGCAAAGCCTCCACTCTGGCCACCAGAATCTTCGGAGAGAAGGGCTTGGAAATATATTCATCCGCTCCATAATCAAAGCCCTTTAACTCGTCATTTTCCTCGGAACGGGCGGTAAGCATAATCACAGGAACTTTAGAATGCTCTCGGATGGTTTTCAAGGCTGTCCAACCGTCCATCTTCGGCATCATCACATCCAAGATAATCAGGGCAATGCTTTTCTCCTTGAAAAATAAATCAATGGCTTCCTCTCCGTTTCCGGCCAAAAGCACTTCGTAGTCCTTCATTTTCAGAAAATCACTGAGCAATTTCTGCATTCTTTCTTCATCATCCACCACTAAAATCTTAATCTTTTCCATTTCGCCCCTTCCTACCCTCCTAAAAGCTCCGGAATAAAGCGGGAGGGTTTTACCTTTTTACTGTATCGTTCTTTTGTGACATAGATGTGAATTTTCTTTCTGGCTCGGGTCAATGCCACATAAAAGCTTCGTCTTTCTTCTTCCAATTCTTCTTGGGTTTTCGCCCTTCCGTCCGGAATAATCCCCTCAATGCAGTCCGGCAAAAAGACCTCATCAAACTCCAGCCCCTTTGCCCCGTGGTAGGTCATGATTCGAACCCCTTCCCCGCTTTCTTCCTTCTGCCTTTGCAGGCAGTCCGCATTGAATTTCTCCACAAAACGGAAAAAGGCTTCCACTCCCTCCGTCTGTTCCGCCATAGCCGTAAGCTCCTCCAAAAGACTTTGCAATTCCTTAAAGTCACGGTTTTTCTTCTTGGCAAAGCTTTCCAGATACTGCTCATAACCCATGTCTTTTCGGATATAAAGGATTCTTTCCTGTACCGGAAGCTCCTGCATTTTCTGAAGCTGAGCTTCCAAAAGGAGCAGGGCCCTTTCCTCTTTTCTTCCTCGATAAGCCTTTTTCAAGTCGGAAAAGGGGCTTTCCTCCCTTTGGATTTTCTCCCGAAGCAGTCCTCGATAGGGTTTATTCAGAATTTGCAGAAGTTCTCCCCTGCTTTCAATATTCATGCTCAGGCGAAGATAGGCCAAAATATCCTTTCCCACAAAGTGCTGAAAGACATTTTGCACCTCTTCCGTAAGGCTGTAGGGAATTCCTCGTTCCATAAAGAGGGGCAGTAAGGCGGGGATTTGCTTTCTGCTTCGGCAAAGAATAGCCATCTCTTCCAAAGGACAGCCCTCTTCCTTCGCTTCCTCGATATGCTGGAGTAAAAGTTTTGCCTCTTCCTTTCTGGTGGCTAAGGCATAGTACTTGGCCTTCCCTCCGCTTCCCTGTCTGCCCTGCAGCTTCTTTTGAAAACGTTCTTTATTCTTTCCGATGAGCCTCTTGCTTAACTCCACAATTTCTCTATAGGAACGGAAATTATCACTTAAGAAAATCCTTTCACAATTCGGATAGTCCTTGGTGAAGGAGAGGAGAATGCCGGGACTGGCTCCCCGAAAGCCGTAAATGCTTTGATCCTCATCCCCCACCACAAAAAGAGCATTGGGAGATTTTGCCAAGGCCTTGATGATCTCATACTGCACCAGAGAAAGGTCTTGAAATTCATCCACCAGAATATGAGAAAAACGCCTCTGCCAGGCCTTTGCCAAGTCCCCCTTTTCCATCAGGATGCGGAGTACCTCTAAAAGCAGATCCTCAAAATCCAGCTTTCCCCTCTTCTTCCTGCTCTCCTCATAAAAATGATAGAGGGCAAGAAAATCCTCCTGCTTCTCCTTTTGCAGGTAGGCAATTCTTTCCCTTTCCCCTATGGATTTAAAGTAGGAAATCTGGGCAATCAGGCCGGGCAACAGCTCCTGTACCTCCTCCCGAAGAATCCCCTTTTCCAAATAGTATTGGGAAAGCCAATCCATTTTCTCATAAAGGTTCACAAGATCCTCTTTTTTGTAGCCCAGGTCTTCTCGAAGTAAGGAAAAGCAAAGGGCATGAATGGTGGAAAATCTCGGCCTTCCTGCCCTAATCCCCATTTTCCGGAAAAAACGTTCCTCCATCTCCTTACTGGAAGCTCTGGTAAAGGAGAGAAGCAGGATTTTTTCCGCCGGAACTCCCCTTTCCAAAAGGGTGCAAAGACGCTCCGTAAGCACGGTGGTTTTCCCGGAGCCCGGTCCCGCCACTACCAGGGCCTTCTCCGCTCCTGTCTCTATTGCCTGTCTTTGCTCCCGGGTAAATTCCATGAATACCTGCCTGCTCCTTTCCCAATGCACTGCCTTTTTTTCATATAAAAGAATTATAGGCTATTGGAGAAGCGGCTTCAATCTATTCTTAATTTACTTTCTTAAAGGTTCTCTATGATTCGATAACGCTGTGGATTAAGTATACGAATCCTTAGCTCTTGAAATCGCAGCGAGTGTCCTAGTTTTAGAAGAACGGACAAATCTCCCTTACGAAAAGTCAAGCCTTGGTTTGGCTTTTTTTATAAGTAAGATGCAAACAAATACAAATAGTGATTATCCGTATAGGTCTAAAAGAGGGCAGTCTGAGCCCGTCGGTACTTGCGAAAAACAAAGGTACTGCCGTTTTTCGCTTAGTATCCGATACGTGGCGAAGCTAGCGAGAGCGTGCCCAATTTTAGACCCATACGGAATAATCACGGTGTAGATTGTTTACAAATTTCCATAAAAAAAAGACAAGGCAAGCCTTGTCTTTTCCTTAAAATCTTACTGCTTGGGAACCGCCACAAAAACTTCCTCGTAAACTCTTCCCTTTTGGGTAAGGGCTCTGGCTTCCGCCATGGTGTCAAAGTAAATATCCACCATCTTTCCCTTTACACCGGAACCAATGTCTTCCACGGTATATACGGTATCACCGATAAAAATCTTGGTTCCCAGTGGCAGTACCGTTAAGTCTGCCGCAATGGTATGCTTCGACTTGGTCTTTGCTCCGGAATAGGTCATTCCGTCTCCGCTGTATCCTACCAGCTGGAACTGTCCAAGGGATGCACCCTTTGTATAGTTTGCACTTTCTGCTGTTCCCTGAGTGATTTCATTGGCAAGTCCTTCAGGGATATCTGAGAATTCAATAACGTCTTCTTTGGCTACAGGGGGCGCTCCCACTTCTTCCGCCCTTCCCACAATGGAAAAGGTAGAAAGCAACAACAGGCTACTCAAGGAAAAAACGATTCCTTTTTTGATTTGTTTAAGCATAAAAATCCTCCTTGCTGTTTGCATTCTAGCACAGAGGAATGCTGTTTTTCTTTCATTTATCTTACAAAATCGCAAAAAAATCCATTTTTTATGAATTTTTAGTGATTTTCTCTAAAACAACTACACTTCTCGCTCCGGCAAAAAAATCAATAAAGGCGTATTGCTTTAAAGCACAAAACAAAAAGAAAGCTCTTAGGGCAAAAGATTCTCTGCCTGATTCGCCAATAGAAGCTCTAAAGCCAAGCTGTCAGAGATTCTTCCCTTTCTGTTCTCTTCTTCTAAACGAAGTAAACTATGGAAGAGATTTTGCAAGCCGGACTGAGTATAGGTTCTGGCCTGGCCGATATATTTTCGAACTCTCCAGGAATCCATGGAAAGCCGAGTTTCCATCTCTCTCTCCCGAAGTCCCTCTGTCAAATATTCTCTGACAATAAGAAGCTTTTCCACATTTTTCCGAATCAGATTCTGAATTTTCGCCGGTTTTTCCTCTAAACGTAAAAGGTCTCCGTAATATTGAAAGACCTTTTCCTGATCTCCCCGGCCTAACGCTTCAATCAGATCAAAAACTCTGTCCTCCGGCAGCTTCTCCACCACGGCCTCCACCGCCTCTTGGGTGATTTCTTCTCCATCTCCAATATAATCCACGCAGTTCTTACAGGCATTTACAATGCGATACAGACTGCTGCCGCTTCTGGATAGGAGGACTCCAAGGACATTTTCCCGAATCTTCTTTCCTTCCTTTTTCAACTGCTGCAAAGCAAAACGCTGGAGAAAAGCTTGATCCTGCTCCATACAGGCAAGACAGAGTCCTCTCTCCTTCACCACCTTATAGAGACTGCTTCGTTTGTCTACTTTTTCTTCAATAAACAACAGGACTGTTTCTTTGGGGCTGTTTTTCAAATACTGAATAAAATCTTCTGAAAGCTTTTTTCTACCGCTACTTTTCCCCTGAAAAACCATAAGCCGGTAGGGGGCGAAGAAGGGCAGAGTTTCCACCGCGGAAATCAGTTCATCCGTAGGGGGAAGCTCCTCCACCACCATGCAGTTGATGCCTTCATTTTCCGAAAAGGCTTGGAAGAAGGCTTTCTTATAATAGGACAGCAAATAATCCTCCTCCCCATAGAGGAGATAAAGAGGCAGAAAACTCTTCTCTTTCAGCTGTTCCTGAATCTTCTTCTGGGCATCCAGAAACTCTTCTCTTTCTCCTTTTTTATATCCCAAACTGTCCTCCTTGCCGAAAAAAATGCTCTGTGCTAAAGTGGAGAAAACGTTGAAAGGAATCTCCATGGAAAAGTACCGTACTCTACTGGAATCATTTGAAAAACGAGGGAAAAAACCTCTTGCATTATATCTACATATCCCCTTCTGTGCAAGAAAATGTGCCTACTGCGATTTTCTCTCCTTTCCTTCCGGGGAGGAGCAAAAAATCGCCTACATGGCAAAGCTTCGAGAGGAATTGGAGTGGCGAAGCAGGGATTTTCAAAAGGGGCCGTATGAGGTCCTCTCCCTCTTTATCGGCGGAGGCACCCCCAGTGCCGTACCCCCGGAAGAAATTGAAAAGACCATGGAAGTGATCCGAAACTGCTACCCTATCTATTCCGATTGGGAAGCCAGCATTGAGTGCAACCCGGAATCCGCAAGTAAAGAGGCTTTGGACGCTTATCAGCGCTCCGGCATTAACCGTCTGTCCTTTGGCTTACAAAGCACCCAAGAGGAGGAGCTTCGTTTTCTGGGAAGGGAGCATCAATTTTCCACCTTCCTTACCGCCTATCAGGAGGCCAGAAAGCTGGGCTTTAAAAATATCAGCATTGATTTAATGAACGGGATTCCCTTGCAGACTCCGGAAAGCTATAAAAAGACCTTGAAAAATATCAGTCTTTTAAAGCCGGAGCACCTTTCCATTTACAACTTAATTATCGAAAAAGGAACCCGCTTCTATGCCTTGGCCAAAGAAGGAAAGCTACCCCTTCCCTCCGAGGAGGAGCTTTTGGAAATGGATGCCCTTACGAAGGAATGGACCGGTAAAATGGGGATGTCCCCCTACGAGGTCAGTAATTATGCCAAGGAGGGCTTTTTTTCCGTGCACAACTACGGCTACTGGTCCAATGTTCCCTATCTGGGCTTTGGTATTCATTCCTCTTCTTATTTTCAGCATAAGCGGTGGAAAAATACAAATAAGCTCCCCCTATACCTATCTTTACCCTTTTTCGAAAAAGGAGATTCTTCCGCTGTCAAGTCGGGACAAAGGCCTGTTGAAAAAAGCCTTGACGAGACTTCTTCCTCTTCTATTTTTCTAAGTTCGGAAAAGCAAAAAAGCCGTCCCTCCATCGAGGTACAGCTTTGTGAAGATGTGCAAGTCTTAACAAAAGAAGAGGAAATGGAAGAGTTCTTCTACCTTGGCTTGCGAAGAACCGCCGGCGTTTCCGAAATCGACTTTGTGAAACGCTTTTCCGTTGATATGCATAAGATTTTCGGTGCTGTGCTGGAAAAGCAATGTAAGGAAGGCTATCTGCTCCATGACAATGCCCACTATCGTTTTACCGAAGTGGGCATGAATCTTTCCAATGTACTCCTTGCGGAATTTTTACTTTAAAGACTTTCCGCAGGCTGGCTGCAAAAGTCGCAGAGCTTACGGAGATATTATGACATCTAACGATCCCGGTAGATATCATTTTCCTCATCATACATCATAGCCTGATTTCTGCCATGATACTTTGCGTCATACAGAGCCCGGTCTGCCCGTTTTACTACCTCTTCCGTATCCTCATCGTTTTCATGAAAGCCGGAATAGCCTATGGAAACGGTCATATTCAGCTCTTCCTCTCCATGCTTAATCGGGTGGCTTGCCACCGCTTCACAGATTTTGTTACAAACCTTTTCCGCATAAAGATCATTTAAATCATACAGTACACAAAGGAACTCATCTCCGCCCCATCGAATCACATCATCGGAGGAACGCACCGTCTCCTGAATAACCTTCACCAAATGCTGTAGACATTGATCTCCAAAGCTATGGCCGTAGCGGTCATTGTAGCTCTTGAAATGATCCACATCCATCATCAAAATCTTGGCATTGACCCCTATGGTCTTATAACGGTTATAGCTATGCTCCAGGATACGCTTTCCGGCTTTTCTGCTTTTTGCCCCGGTAAGCTCATCCATGGCATTTTCCTCTGAAAGCTCCTGAATTCTGGAAACATACTTCCGTCTGGAACGGTAAAACAGCACCAGATTCAAAGACACAATCACAAAGGTGAAAATACCGCCTAAAAAGAACAGAATTCGATAGTTAATCTTTTGTATCGTTTTGTCCATATAATGGACATCCTTCTTAATATCCTCCACATCCAAATCCATGGAAATAATCCAGTCATAGGGCTTATAA
Source organism: uncultured Oribacterium sp. (assembly GCA_963542215.1). Taxonomy (GTDB): domain Bacteria; phylum Bacillota; class Clostridia; order Lachnospirales; family Lachnospiraceae; genus Oribacterium. The sequence goes on from CAUTXF010000014.1 coordinate 24,732, forward strand.
AGCTTTGAGTAGATAATTTTTTCATCTACCTCTTCTCCTGCATCATTACGGAAAACGACCTTGGTAAAAACCTGTCCATCCCGCAGAATTCCGTCTAATTCTTCCTTATTATGAAAAATTCCGGAAAGCTTCTCGGTGGTGGAAAGGTATTTCCCCTCCATGTTCTTGTCTCTGGGATGCATCAGGGTGACTGCATAATTGTCTCCCCCTTCATAGTTCAATACCTTTTTTACCCAGATATAACTGTTTTCCCCATAATAGTGCTGATCGATGCTTTGGTGGAAAAGTTTTTCCGCCTGTTCTTTAGGTAAACTATTATGCAAGTCATCCAAATCCTGTACCAAGTTATCTACCGTTTGCTGAATATAGGCCTTTTTCTGATCCAAGGTAATCCCCACCATGGACCTCCGGTAGGAGGTTCGGATATAGACCAAAAGCAAAAACAAAAACAGAATAGCCTGTATAGAAGCTATCACAATTAAAAACGCAACTGAGCCTATTCCCTTTTCTTCTTCTTTTTTATTCATCTTCTTCCTTTAGTTTTTCTCTGTAGAAAGGGCAGAATAAGCTCCTGTACTTTCCCTAATTTTTCGGACAATGTCCTTTTCCCGGCACTTCCCTGTGCAGGGCTTTTACTTACTGAATATGGCGAATCCAACCCTCCGGGGCTTCCATTTCTCCATCCTGTATCGCAATAAGGGTTCTATATAACTCATCCATAATTTTTCCGGGCTTCTCCATACCGCTGGGGAAGCAAATTTCTTCCTCATGATTCTGAATTTTACCTACCGGAGAAATCACTGCTGCGGTACCGCAAAGTCCGCACTCCTTAAAGCTTTTCAGTTCCTCCAAACGGACAGCTCTCTCCTCCACCGGAATGTGAAGAATATGCTCTGCTACGTAAATCAAAGATTTTCTGGTAATGGAAGGTAGAATAGAATCGGACTTCGGTACCACCAAGCGATCCTTTTCATCTACGAAAAGCACATTGGCACCACCGGTTTCTTCCACAAATTCCCGCTTTCCCGCATCCAGATAAAGATTTTCTGTAAATCCCTTTTCCACCGCAATTTCATGGGAATGTAAACTCATAGCATAGTTTAATCCTGCCTTAATGGCTCCGGTTCCATGGGGAGCCGCCCGGTCAAAATCGGAAATCATGAGAGCAATAGGTACCGCTCCTCCCTTAAAATAAGGGCCAACAGGGGTGGTAAAAATACGGAAGGTATATTCATCCGCAGGCTTTACTCCGATGACAATACCGGAGGCAAATTCATAGGGACGGATATACAGAGTCGCTCCGGATCCAAAGGGAGGAACCCAGTCCGCGTTGGCTTTTACGGTTTCATCCAAGGCCTCTAAGAAACGATCCCGGGGAAATCCCGGCATCTCCAGAAATTCAGCGGAATGAAACATTCTTTCCGCATTCATATCCGGACGGAAGCAGACGATGGAGCCATCCTTCCAGCGATAGGCCTTTAAGCCTTCAAACACCTGCTGGCAATACTGCAGAATTCCTGCGGACTCATTGAGCACCACGTTACTGTCTTCGCTAAGACAGCCTGCATCCCAAGCCCCCTCCTTCCAATAGGAAATGTAACGCTTATCGGTTTTATGATATGCGAATCCAATGTTTGCGTAATCCAAGTTCTTTGCCATCTTCTTACTCCTCCTATTATTCTCGTCTACTTTTCTTACTATTATTAATATTGTTTCAAAATGAATGGAAAAAATACCGTCTAGTCCTCATCCAGCTTTAGCACGGACATGAATGCGCTTTGGGGAATTTCCACGTTACCGAACTGTCGCATACGCTTCTTTCCTTCCTTCTGCTTCTCCAAAAGTTTCTTCTTTCGGGAAATATCTCCGCCGTAGCACTTAGCCAAAACGTCCTTACGAAGGGCTTTCACGGTTTCTCTTGCCACCACATGACCGCCGATTGCCGCCTGAATGGGAATTTCAAAAAGCTGTCTGGGGATTTCATTCTTCAGCTTCTCACACATTTTCTTTCCTCTTTCGTAGGCAGAGCCTGCGTGGACAATGAAGGAAAGGGCATCAATCTGCTGCTTGTTCACCAAAATATCCAGCTTCACCATCTTACCTTCCTGATAGCCCTTTAATTCATAGTCGAAGCTTGCATAGCCCCGGCTCCTGGATTTTAGGGCATCAAAGAAGTCATAGATAATCTCGTTTAAGGGTAAATCATACTTCAAAACCGCTCTGGTCTGATCAATGTATTCCGTACTCTTATAGATGCCTCTTCGCTCCTGACAAAGAGTCATAATGGCTCCCACAAATTCCGAGGTCACCATAATTTCCGCCTCCACAATGGGCTCTTCCATATGGGCAATCTCCGCAGGATCCGGCAGATTGGAAGGATTGGTCAGCTCCATCATGGAGCCGTCCGTCTTATACACATGGTAAATAACGGAGGGCGCCGTGGTTACCAGATCCAAGTCGTACTCCCTTTCCAATCTTTCCTGTACCACATCCAGATGCAGTAAGCCTAAAAATCCGCAGCGAAAGCCGAAGCCCAAAGCCGCAGAGGTTTCCGCCTCATAATTCAGTGCCGCGTCATTTAATTGCAGCTTTTCCAAAGCATCCCGAAGATCCGGATATTTCTGGCTGTCGGAGGGATAGATTCCGCAGTATACCATGGACTGCACCTTCTTATAACCGGGAAGGGCAACCTTCGCAGGCTTATCCACAGTGGTGACCGTATCACCTACTCTAGCATCCCGGATATTTTTAATAGAGGCAGTAAGATAACCCACCATCCCCGGAGTCAGCTCCTCCCCGGGGATAAACTGTCCCGGCGCAAAGGTTCCCACCTCTGTTACGGTAAATTCCGCACCGGTGGCCATAAAACGAATATTACTGCCCTTTTTCACACTGCCTTCCTTAATTCTGCAGAAAATGATAACCCCCTTATAGCTGTCATATAAGGAGTCAAAAACCAGGGCCTGCAAGGGATTCTCAATGGAACCGCCGGGAGGAGGAAGACGCTTTACCACCGCTTCCAATACCTCTTTCACATTCAAACCGGTTTTCGCGGAAATTCGGGGAGCATCCAGGGCTTCAATCCCGATAACGTCCTCAATTTCATGGGCTACCAGATCCGGATCCGCAGAGGGCAGGTCTACTTTATTGATGACCGGAATAATTTCCAGATTATGATCTAAAGCCAAATAGGTATTGGCCAAAGTCTGGGCTTGAATTCCCTGTGTGGCATCCACCACCAAAATAGCACCGTCACAGGCCGCCAATGCACGGCTTACCTCATAGTTAAAGTCCACGTGTCCGGGAGTATCGATAAGATTGAAGATGTATTCTTCCCCATCCTCCGCCTTATACACAATACGAACGGTCTGGGATTTGATGGTGATTCCTCGTTCCCGTTCAATGTCCATATTGTCCAGAACCTGAGACTGCATCTCTCTTTCCGTCAAGGTGCCCGTCATTTCAATGATACGATCCGCCAAAGTGGATTTTCCGTGATCGATGTGGGCGATAATACAAAAATTGCGAATTCGCTCTTGCTTAATTTTTTCCATTCTGTCTCCTATAAAGAATGAATAGGGGGGCCTTTCCTAAATCTCAGGCATATCCCCCATAAAACTCATCTTTCATGCAATAGAATCATTCGGAACTATACCATAAGAAGGAAGATTTTTCCACAAAATGCTTTTGCTGTATTTTCCTCCTGTATTTATACTACATTTTATCTCTGTATTTCCTTTATTTTTCTGCATACACGCCTTGACAGTTCTAGCTGTTTTCGCTATTATTGTTGCGTATGTTTTCAAACTGTCCGTGTCCAGATATTTGAAAACAAGAGAGAATACAAGAATACATTCTATTTTGTTCCCATAGGATTTTGTTTTCCGCGGCAGGAAAGTCTTATGGAAGAAAGGGTTTTAATCATGGCAAATATCAAATCTGCAAAAAAGAGAATTCAGGTAGCGGCACAGAGAAATGAAAGAAACAAGGCAATCCGTTCCGAAGTAAAGACTTACATGAAGAAGGTTTTCACTGCTGTAGAGGCCGGTGACAAAGCAACTGCCGAGACCATGCTGGTTAAGGCACAGAAGAAGATTGCAATGGCACGTAGCAAGGGCATCTACAAGGCTAACAACGCTTCTCGTAAGGTTTCTCAGATTTACACAGCTGTAAACAAGATGCAGTAAACTGCACAAAAAGGCTCCCCTATTTTGGGGAGTTTTTTTATTGCTTTTTTTCGGCTTTGGGACTAGGATAAGGAAAATATCTTTTTATTTTCACCATTTTCTTTACGGCTTCCATGCCGCTAACTTTTCTTTATCGCATTCATTTTACATTCTTTTTACATTCACAGGTTATTCACTATCTATGATATTTCCCCTAACTTCCCCATCCAAGGAGCACAATATGTTTCTTTCCCGTCCCCTATTCTTTTTGGCTCTCTTTGCCCTTTTGGGAGAATTGATTCTTACTCCTGAAATTCCTTTTTCTTACCGTTTCTTATTTCTCTTTTTCCTGTTGTTTCTCTCCCTATTTCTCTTCCGGAAAAAGAAAAATCGACTGTTCTTTTGCTCCCTCCTTTGCCTGACCCTGTTTATGCTAAACTTCTATTCCGTAAATCATCGTTACCGGGCGGAAAGGGAAAGCATTGGTTATATCCTTCCTTTACAGGCTGTACTGAGGGGTAAAGTGATGTATGTCGAGGAGCAGGAAAAGAAATGGAAGCTCCTTCTCAGCGCCTGTATCGTAGATACCGCCTTGGAAAAAAAGAATTCTTCTTTAAAGAATGAAGAAAAATATCAAAAAAGAAATAATCTGCACTTTCAAAAGCTGATTCTTTATCTCCCGAAGGAATCCACCGGGGAAGGCTCTATGCCCCTTCCGCTTCCGGGACAAATCTGCTCTGTAAAAGGTCATTTTTTAGAACTTAGTCCTGCCACCAACGAAGGGGAGTTTTCTCTCCCCTCCTATTATAAGGGGGAAGGAATTTCCGGTGTATTTCAAGCCAAGACTATAGGGCTAGTCCGGGGAGAGTCCTCCCCCTTTGCCAAAGAGCTGTTTACCCTGAAGCAAGACCTTGGAAACAGAATAGATGCACTTTTCTCGGAAGAGACGGCAGCCTTTTTAAAAAGTCTATTCTTAGGAGAACGTTCAGGAATCACCTTATCTGAAAAAAGCCTATATCAAAGTGCCGGTATATCTCACATTCTGGCCATATCCGGCCTGCATCTTTCTCTTCTGGGAGGCTTTTTCTACCGGCTGCTTCGGAAAATAAAGCTATCCTCCCTACTTTCCTCTCTTATCACTTCCTTCTTTCTTTTCTCCTATTTTCTTTTTACCGGTTCTTCCCACTCCGCCTTTCGGGCGCTTTTCATGCTTTTTCTCCGTTTTGCCGCCATACAGCTTGGCAAAGGAAAGGATCTGCTTTCTCAGCTTTCCTTCGCTTTACTGTTTTTACTTTGGCTGAATCCTCTCTCCCTCTATTCCATCGGCATGCAGTGCTCCTTTTTCACCCTCTTTGTTTTCTTTCTTTTAGAAGAAAGACCCGGAAAAGCAGTTCGAAAAAAGAAAGAAAAAGCCCTTTCCAAAATTTGTAAAAAGCATGCGCTTGGCTTTTCCAAGCACCCCTCTCTTCTTTTGAAATTTCCTACTTATCTTTCCAAGCTTATTCCCTGCTTACTTTCTACTCTACCCCATCGTTTACAAGGCAGCTTCCTATTTTATCTGGCTCTGCTCCCCCTTTTTTCCTTAACCCAGTTCTCTTTTCCCCTATATGCCCCTTTATTAAACCTGCTTTTACTCCCGCTCCTTCCCTTTTTCTTTCTCCTTGGGGCAGTATCTATCTTTCTTTCCTATCTGCCGGAGCAGGATTTTCTACTTCTTCGTCTTCTTAGCTGTTCCTCCCGATTTCTGCTAAACCTTCTGTTTCAAATTTTTCACCTTTTCATGGAAAAAAGCCTTGCTCTCCCCTTTTCTCAGATTCTCCTTGGGAAAATGCAAGCACTCTCTGTGCTGTTTTATTTTCTTTTTCTCTACCTTCTCTTTTTCTTTCCCAAAGCAAAAAGCTTGTCCCTTTTACTCTCCCTGGGCTTTTTACTTTCCCTTCCTCTCTACCTGCCCAAGCCCCCTAAAGAACTGGAAATTGCCGCCCTTGATGTGGGGCAGGGTGACGGCTTTGTCCTTCGAAAAGGAGCTCTGGTCTTTACCATCGACAACGGTTCCACCAGCAAGAACTTATTTCCGGAACAGATCTTCTTTCCCTATTGTAAGGCTAAAAGAATTCAGCATATCGATTATGCTCTGCTCACCCACTGTGACCGGGATCATATCAGTGGTATACAGGCTCTCTTGGAAAAGAATCCCTCAATGAGCTTATCCCATTTAATTCTTCCCGCCTCCGCCTTGCAGGATCATCGTTATGACTTGTTAAAGCGTTTGGCCTACAATCACGGAGCAGATGTTTCTTATTGGCAAAAGGGAGATGAACTGGTCTTTTCCGAACAGGGAATCTGTCTTTCCGCGAAAAAAACTGCCTGGGCAGAAAATCCCTCTACAAGCAAAAAAAGAGGCCCCGATACTAAGGGCCATCAGCTTCATATACGTTGTTTTTACCCCAATGATGCTTCCTATATGGAAGAAGCTAATGCTCACTCCATAGGCTGTCTTTTGGAGTACGGACATTTTCGTATGCTTTTCACCGGAGATATGCCTCAGGAGTCTGAGGAGGCACTATTGGAAAATTGCAAGGAAACAGAAGAATCTCCCGTAGTCGATATTTTGAAGCTCGCCCATCACGGCTCCAAAACCTCCTCCTGCCCAAGTTTTCTGTCGGAAACCCAAGCAAAATTTGCCTTATTTTCCTATGGAAAGAAGAATCGCTACGGACATCCCCACAAAAGCACTGTGGAAAACTGTCAGAATTATCGACTCTTTCCTTTGGAAACGGCCAAGCTGGGAGAAATTCTCATCAAAACAAATGGAGAGCAGTTTGAAATCACTGCTCCCCAAGCTTAAGTATTTTCCAAAGCCTCCGGACGCTTAATCACAGCAGCGCCAAGACCATTCTCTCCAATATGACAGGATATCAGTAAGGACAGAGGAGAAATCACAATTTCTTCCTCATAACGATTGGGAAAGGTCTCTGCCAGCTGTGTGCGAAACTCTTCCGCCTGGGCCAGATTGTCCGTATAAGCTACAGCAATATAGGACTTTCTAGCCTCCGGATCCCCCATTCGTTCCAGACTATCCTTCAAGCCTTCAATAATGGCTTCCCGAACTTGTCTTTCCGTCCTTACCTTCTTAAAGGAGTCTAACTTTCCTCCCTTATTGATGGATAGAACCGGTTTAATCTGCAAAAGACTGCCGATGGCTGCGGCAACCGGTGTAATTCTGCCACCCCGCTTAAGATACTTCAAGGTACTTACGCCGATATAAATGCCGTTATCTCCCGCAATGGAATTCAAAAGATGCTGTATAGCCTTCCCCGTATATCCCTTCTCCGCCAATTCCTTGGCGAAGAGGCAGTGCATTCTCTGGGTAACGGAAACGCCTCTGCTATCCGAAACAAACACCCTGTCCAAATAGGGTTCTTCCTGGGAAAGCATCAGAGCAGTCTGGGTGGAACCGGACAGTCCGGAGCTTAGCGGAACATGAACGATTTCATCATTTTCCAAAAGCAGGGCATCCCAGGCCTTCATCAGGCTTTCCATAGAGGGCTGAGAAGTGGAAACTTCCTCTCCCTCTGCCAGCTTTTCAAAAAAAAGCTCCCGACTCATATTGATTCCTTCAAAGTACTCCTGATCTCCCATTCGAAAGGGCATGGGAACTACAGTAATCCCGAATTTCTCACTTTCTTCCTTCCGTATTCCCGATCCGGAATCTGTACAGATTCCTATTTTCATGAATAACTCCTTCCAGGTACTCTAGCGTCCTTACTTCTAAGCTTCTCTATACGTCCCATCCTTGGCCATGCTGCCACTCTTGCTATACTTTTTACTTCTCCAGCAGGCTCTTTCCTGTCATTTCCTTTGGCTTTGGAATACCCATCAAATCCAAAAGTGTAGGGGTTACATCCGCAAGACATCCCCCTTCCTTCAGCTTTAAAGTCTTGTCCGCTGCCACAAGGATGAAGGGTACCGGATTGGTGGTATGGGCGGTATAAGGCTCTCCCGTCTTCTCGTCCACCATCATATCCGCATTTCCGTGATCGGCCAGAATAAAGAGATTACCTCCCACTTCCTGCACAGCCTCCACAACCTTTCCCACGCACTCATCCACCACTTCAATAGCCTTGATGGCCGCAGGAAGAACACCGGTATGTCCTACCATATCCGGATTGGCAAAGTTTGCCACAATAGCATCATATTTTCCGGAACGAATCGCCTCTGTAAGCTTCTCCGTTACCGTGTAACAGCTCATCTCCGGCTTTAAATCATAGGTTGCCACATCCTTGGGAGAGGGAACCAGAATACGATCTTCACCGCTAAAGGGCTCTTCCTTTCCTCCATTAAAGAAGAAGGTAACATGAGCATATTTCTCCGTTTCCGCAATACGAAGCTGAGTCTTTCCCAGGGAGGACAGATACTCTCCGTAGGTATTGGAAATTTCTTCCTTGTGGAAAGCCACTTCCTTATTGGGAATGGTGGGGTCATAGTCGGTAAAGCAGACAAAATATACCTCTTTTCTGGCTCCACGGTTAAAGAAGCTAAAGTCATCATCACAGAAGCAATGACAGATCTCTCTGGCTCTATCCGGACGGAAGTTAAAGAAAATGCAAGCATCACCGTCAGAAATAAGGTGAGCCTCTCCGTTTTTCTCGATTACCGTAGGTAATACGAATTCATCAAAAACTTCCTTGGCGTAGGACGCACTGATAGCCTCCTCTACGGAAGACGCCTTCTCACCGATTCCTTGGGTCATCGCCAGATAAGCCTTTTCCACTCTGTCGTAGTTTTTGTCTCTATCCATAGCATAGTATCTTCCGGCAATGCTGGCTACTTCTCCCACACCAATTTCCTGCATTTTCTTTTCAATCTGCATAAGGAAATGCTTTCCGGAATCGGGAGGAGTATCTCTTCCATCCAAAAAGGCATGAAGATAAACCTTTTTCAGACCGGCACGCTTTGCCAGCTCTAAAAGTCCATAAATATGTTCAATGTGGGAATGCACACCTCCGTCGGACAAAAGTCCCATAAAATGTAAGGCGGAGTCCTTTTTCTTGCAATGCTCCACAGCGCCCTTTAAGGCAGCATTTTCAAAAAAATCTCCATCCTGAATAGCCTTGGAAATACGGGTCAATTCCTGATAAACAATTCTGCCCGCTCCCATGTTCATGTGTCCAACCTCGGAATTTCCCATCTGTCCCTCGGGAAGTCCTACAGCCAGACCGGAAGCCTGTCCTTCCACATAGGGATAGTCCTTTTTCAAATGATCCATCACCGGCGTATTCGCCAAAGCAATAGCATTTCCCTCTTTACTCTTCCGATCTCCGTAGCCGTCCAGAATTAACAAAACTGTACTTTTTTTCATTGCAACGCCTCTTTCTCTATCTCTACTTTTCTCTATACAAAATGCTCTTTGCCATCTTCCTTTTTCTTTCATTTTGCTTGGAAAACAGCGGTCTTAAGGATTCATCCCTAAGCTTAGAGTCTAGCCTAAACTTTTCCTTCCGTCAATGCATGCTTTCACGGATTCTGCCCTCCGGCAATGAAAAAAATATTAATTTTTCCAGTTTCATACAATTCCTTTCTGTCCAGTTAAGAAAGGAGTATTTCGCACATAAAAAAATCCACAAGTCTCTTCCTCTTTGTCCGGAAAAGACTGTGGATTTATAAAACAGATGCTTACTTTTACTGAATAGAATTTCTGTCCTTTTTCTATCAGCTGAAGTACTTTTTAATAGTTGTCAGCCTTACGCTCAAAGTAAGCCTTAGGATGATTGCAGCATGGGCAAGTCTCAGGTGCTTCCTCTCCTTCATAGATGAAACCGCAGTTTCTGCAGTGCCACAGGGTAGGCTGCTCAGCCTTAAAGGTGGTATCATCCAAGATTCCCTGTAAAAGCTGTAAGAAACGCTCTTCGTGAGTCTTCTCCACCTGAGCAACAAGACGGAACTTTGCTGCAAGCTCCTGGAAACCTTCCTTTGCTGCAACTTCTGCAAAGCTCTTATACATATCGGTCCACTCATAATGCTCACCGGCAGCTGCTGCCTTTAAGTTCTCTTGGGTATTTCCGATTCCGCCGCCAAGTCCGGCCAGCTCCTTAAACCACATCTTTCCGTGGTATTCCTCATTGGCCGCAGTCTCCTCTAAGATTGCTGCAATCTGCTGATAACCGTCCTTCTTTGCCTGAGAAGCATAATAGGTGTACTTGTTTCTTGCCTCAGACTCTCCTGCAAAGGCAGTCCATAAGTTTTTTTCTGTTTCTGTTCCCTTATAATTTGCCATACTACTCTCCTTTCCCGGCAAGCCCTAACGACCTGTCCCAAACTAAAACGAGATATACTGCGCTTTGCCGGCGATACTCCTTAAGAAGCGGATATCTTACACTACGCGAGGGATACTCGTTTAATAATGGAAACAGAGGTGCGCTCCTCCTCTGTTTCCAGACTCAACTTCGCCGTTATAAAAGTTTTTATATCGGCTATAAAAAAATCAAGTTCTTATCTCGTACAATCTGCTTTCCCTTTGCACAAATGCTTAAGGGACAAGCACCCTACTTTGGCTAACTGTTGCAATTAGCTGAAGTATCTCTTTAACAGACCCTGGAATGCCTTACCGTGTCTAGCCTCGTCACGAGCCATCTCATGAACAGTATCGTGGATAGCATCCAAATCCTGAGCCTTAGCTCTCTTTGCAAGATCAACCTTACCTGCAGTAGCACCGTTCTCAGCCTTTACACGAGCGATAAGGTTCTCCTTTGTGGAAGGAGATACAACCTCTCCTAAGAGCTCTGCGAAACGAGATGCGTGATCTGCCTCTTCGAAAGCAGCCTGTCTGTAGTAATCACCAACCTCAGGGTAACCCTCTCTGTAAGCTGCTCTACTCATAGCAAGGTACATACCAACCTCACAGCACTCTCCCTCGAAGTTAGCTCTTAAATCCTTCTTGATATCCTCGGAAACATCCTTAGCTACTCCGATTACATGCTCTGCTGCCCATGTAAGCTCTCCGCTCTGCTCAACGAACTTGTCGCTGCTAGCCTTACATACCGGACACTTCTCAGGAGCAGTCTCTCCCTCATAAACATAACCACATACTGAACAAACCCAAGTCTTCATAACTTTTCTCCTTTTCCGCCTTTTTTAAGGCAAATGCTCAAACTCAACTTATTTTTGTGAATCCTTGAAGCCCTCCAAAGCTCCACATTCATCACATATTCCTCGGAACACCAAATCATGACCTGTAATGGCTCCCGGAATATACATTTCCGCCTCCGAATCCAGTGCTTCCGCAACCTTCATAGGAATGTCATAAACCTTCCCGCATCTCTCACATACAAAGTGATAATGGGGTTTTACGGTAGGATCGAAACGATCTGCTCCTGATACAAAGCTAAGTTTCCGGATTTCTCCTAAATCCGAAAGTAACTTCAAGTTCCGATACACCGTTGCCAAACTGATGCTTGGATCCTTTTGGCGTAGTTCTGCAAATATTACATCTGCAGTAGGATGGTCTTCATGCTCCCTAATCTGATCCAGTACCTCTGCACGCTGTCGTGAATAATTCATCGGCCGTCCTTTCTTTTATTGCTTTGTCTTTCAAAAGTTCCTGAGGCTTTCAAAAAACAAAATTGATAATTACTATCAACATGGCATACTATAATCTCTTTTTTTGTGCTTGTCAACGGATTTTGAAAATTTTTTTGTTTTTTTAAAAATACTGAAAGTTAGTTCCATCTAACTATTTCATCTCTTTCTTATCTTTCTTTACGAGAAAATGGCAAGCTTTCCCCAAGCCTTTGTTCCTCCTACTTCACGATATACCGGTTTCAATAGGAATATTTCGATAGACCGGTTTCCATACAGAATAGAGCAAAAAAAAGAAGTCACCATAGTGAAACTATGATAACTTCTTTTCATAGACATAATAATCCATTCTATTTTTAAGTGGGACCCCACCGGAAGAAAAGAATCAGCTGATGAACCTTGCCTCTTCTTTTTTCTTTTAGCTCCGATGGTCTTAAAAATATGATAAAGCTTATCTAAGGAGAGAAAGAACTCCCTGTGGCTGCTGGTTAGCCTGAGAAAGCATAGACTGTGCAGCCTGGTTAAGAATGTTATTCTTAGTGAAAGCTGCCATTTCCTTAGCCATATCCGTATCACGGATTCTGGACTCAGCTGCAGTCATGTTCTCGTTAGTGGTCTTAAGGTTGTTGATGGTGTGCTCAAGACGGTTCTGAGATGCTCCAAGCTTTGCTCTGTGGGTAGATACAGTGTTGATAGCAGTGTTAATGGTAGTAATTGCAGAGTTTGCCTTAGATACGGTAGATACATCAATTCCGTCTACACTTAATGCAGTGGAACCCATCTTAGCAGAAGCAATTTCCAATTTTTCACCGGCAGTTGGTCCAATCTGTACAGTAATTGCTGTAGTCTGATTCAATGGCTTTACACCGTTGTAATCTGTGGTAGAAGCAATTCTGTTAAGCTCAGCCTTTAATGCTTTAACCTCTTCTCCAATAGCTGTACGAGCTGTAGAGTTGTAGGTTCCGTTAGCAGACTGAGTAGCCAGAGTTACCATACGCTGTAACATGGAGTGAGTCTCTGTTAAAGCACCTTCAGCTGTCTGGATTAAACCGATTGCATCATTTGCGTTGGAAGTAGCCTGATCAAGACCGTTGATCTTGGAACGCATCTGCTCGGAAATAGCAAGACCTGCTGCATCATCTGCAGAACGGTTGATTCTATAACCGGAAGAAAGCTTCTCCAAGTTCTTCTGTCCGTTAGAAGCGTTAGCGGAAAGGTTTCTGTAAGCGTTGTTTGCTGCAATATTGTGTTGAATAACCATAGTAATATCCTCCTGATTTCGGCATGCCAGAACCTCCCTGTCCTATGCAAATCTCCTTTTCCGGCGCCAGGAAAGAAGAATTTTCTTTGCCTTTTCTTGTCTTTCGACGAATTTTGCCTTTCGGCTGTTAGGGTCCGAAGACCAATGTCCTCTTCCTAAAGAAGAGATGCTTCGTAGCAAGTTTTTTTGTTTTATTCTTGCTACAGTATATATATCGGAGGCAAAAATTAAAAAATAAGTATTATGTGAAAAAAATTTTTTATGTTAAAATACCCATGGTATTTCTTACTTTATTTCTATTTTAGAAAAAAGAAAGCGCTTTATTTCCTACAACTTACAAACATGGAGAAAGGATAAATTTCATGGGACAGATTCAGGTAGAAAGAACAGACATTGAGGGATTATGCATTATTACGCCCACTATCCATCAGGACAGCAGAGGCTATTTTATGGAAAGCTACAATGAAAGAGATTTCCAAGAACAGGGGCTTAATCTCCGCTTTGTACAAGACAATCAAAGTATGTCTGTAAAGGGAGTTTTACGCGGTCTGCATTTTCAAAAGCAATATCCACAGGGAAAGCTTGTTCGCGTATTAAAAGGAAGAGTTTATGACGTAGCTGTAGATTTAAGAAAGAACAGTAAGACTTACGGAAAGCATTTCGGCATTACCCTCAGTGAAGAAAACAAAAAAATGTTCTATATTCCGGAGGGATTTGCCCATGGTTTCCTGGTTCTTTCCGATACCGCTGAATTTGCCTACAAGGTAACAGACTTCTATCATCCTGGAGATGAAGGTGGTCTGGCATGGAATGATCCAAGCATCGGCATCCGGTGGCCGGAGTTAAAGGGTACTTATGCCGGAAATGCGAAAAAAGACGGTTACACTATGGAAGACGGCAGTCCCCTTCTTCTCTCCGAAAAGGATGAGCTCTGGCTTCCTCTGGCAGAAACCTTTTCCTTTTAACCCATGAGCATTCCTACTCTTTTTACCTATACCGTTTCGAGAGATTTTGCAAACAAGACAATCGAAGCTTTTCTTTTAGAACAGGGCTATACTAAAACCCTTCTTTCCGCTTTAAAGAGAGTTCATTTTTTTGAGGAGGAAATTGAGCATTACGGGATTGAAAAAAATGGTCAATGGGCCTTTACCGTAGATCTTTTGGCGGAGGGCGATTGCCTTTCTGTCTACCTTCCCCCGGAGGAAGAGAACAGTGCACCTCCCTATGATTTCCCTTTGGAAATTGTTTATGAAGACCGGGATATTCTCCTGCTAAATAAACCTGCAGGACTTCCCTGTCATCCCTCTCCGGGACATTTTGAAAAGACTTTAGCCGGAGCCATAGTTTTTTATCAGATGCAGAATTCTTCTGCATCTTCTTTTGTTTGCCACTTTATCCACAGGTTGGATTTGGACACCAGCGGTTTAATCCTTCTGGCAAAAAATCGTCTGGCGGCATCGATTCTAAACAAAGACATGAAAGAAGGACGTATTCAAAGAAGTTATCTGGCTTTTTGTCAGGGAAATCCTGAATTTTCCTTAGGAAAGATTCGGGGATTCACACGGCTTGAGGAAAAGGAAAAAAAAGAACTTAACTATGCCTTTGCCATATCTGCGCCTATTGCCAGAGTAGAAGAAGAAAAAATGCTGAGAACTGTAAATTTTCAAAAAGGGCAGGAAGCCCTCAGTTATTTTAATGTCGTAAACTATTTTCCCGAGAATAACTATTCTCTTCTGCAGCTTCAGCTGGCTACCGGAAGAACCCATCAGATTCGTGTCCATCTCTCTTACCTCTCCTGCCCCTTACTGGGAGACAGCCTATACAGCAATGAGGATGAGGATGTTTTTTCACAAACTATAGGCTTGTTCCGTCAGGCTCTCCACTCCTACACCATTTCCTTCACCCATCCCATTCGTAAGGAGAAAATGTACTTCAAAAGGGAACTGCCTCAGGAGCTTTCTATCCTTCTAAAATCGGTTTCAGACAGAAGAGAAAAGAATCGCTGATAAAAGCAAGGAAGATTTCAGACCATGGAGTCCTCTTGGGACATATGCTCCCCAAGCTTGCCTCGGGGTTTAACAGTGTTTTTAGAGATTAGACCATCACAGCAAAAAAGGGCTGTAAAAAATCAAAATAGTTTTCTAAGCAATATAGGTCTAAATTTGGGGCACGCTCTCGCTAGCTTCGCCACGTAACGGATACTAAGCGAAAAACTGCGATTCTCTTGTTTTTCGCAAGTACCAACGGGCTCAGACTACCCCTCATTTAGACCTATATTACCGAAAATCTATTTATTATTTTGATTTTTCACAAGCCTTTTTCTTATAACATTAAGCTTTTTTCTCTTCCTTTGGCAAGACAATGTTTAAGAACACTGCAATGATCGTTGCCAGTACTACAGGAGACTTTCCGAAAATCATGGTGAAAGATGTCGGGAACTGTCCTAAAGATGCGGGAGCCTGTGCAATTCCCACACCAACTGCCGCTGCAAGGCCTACTACTGTAGTAGAACGAGCAGTCAATGGTTCCTGTGTAATTAACTTAATTCCGGTCATGGCAATGGTGGAGAATACGGTAATGGTAGCTCCTCCCAATACACACTGGGGAATTGTAGTAAGTAGTGCAGAGAACTTAGGACAAAGTCCACATGCCAAAATGAAAAGTCCGGTTGTTGCAAATACCCTTCTTGCTACTACCTTGTTGGAAATTACGATACCTACGTTCTGAGAATAAGTTGCTGTAGGAAGTCCTCCGAAGAATGCTGTAAGGAAGTTCGTAGCACCGTAGGCAATGATTCCACCACGCAACTCATCATCACTAGGTTCTCTGTTAAATCCACCCATGGTGGTTGCTGTGAAATCACCGATGGCTTGAATGGAGTTAATCGCAAAAAGTAAACCGATGGAAATACAAGCAGGAACACTAAACTGAACACCGAATGGGAGGAAATGAGGAAGGGAGAACCAGGAAGCAGTTCCGATTTCCTTGAAAGAAATCATTCCAAAACCAAGAGCCACCAAATATCCTACCACCATTCCCAAAAGAATGGATGCCAACTTAAAGACACCCTTACCAAAGGTGCTAAAGCACATAACGGCGATTAAGGTGATAAATGCTACCAGCCAGTTCTGCCAAGATCCATAAACTAATGCTGTGGTAAGTCCCTTCTTGGCAATCAGCTCTGCAGTGTTTGCAGCTCCACCTGCCATATAGTTTACAGCTGTAGGATAAAGGGAAAGACCAATGGTAAATACTACGGTTCCGGTGATCAATGGAGGGAAGAATTTACGAATTTTCTTTACAAAGATTCCTACAATGATAGCAACAATTCCACCAACCATCATAGCTCCAACAATGGTTCCTACTCCGCCACCTTCTCCTGCAATAGCCTGCATACTGGGAAGGTATGCAAAGCTGATTCCTAAAATCATAGGAAGTCCTGCTCCGAATACCCCCTTTTTCAGAGGAAACAGCTGGAAGAAGGTACAGATTGCAGACATGGTTAAGGATGCCTGAATCAAGATAATTCTCTGTCCGATTTCCAATCCTGCTACGTTGGAAATAATAATAGCCGGCGTTACGCAACCAATAATCATGGCTACCAAATGCTGTAACGCCAAAGAAATGGTAGGCGCCACATCAGGCTTTCCATCCCATTTAAACAACTCGTCCATTTTGTTTTGCTCTACACCCATTTTCGCTCCTCCTGACCAAAAATATTTTTTGGGAACAAATTAATTTTTTGACTTAACTAATACTAGCTATTTTTTTAACAGATTACAACTTGGCATTTCTTACAGAAATCATTTTCGTATTTTGTGAAAGATTCTTAGTGAAATGCAAAGTAGCCTTCCTCTGTTAATAGCGCATCCATGCGGATGTCCGTTTTCTCCATGGGAATCTTGTCCGTAAGATACCAGGAAAAACAAAGAATGAGCTTCTTCCCCTGTGCCTTTGCCAAAAAACGGTCATAGTACCCCGCACCATGTCCCAGTCTTCCTCCCCTTTTATCCGCCATAACACAGGGAATCAAAGACAAATCAAAGCTCCAGTCCGTAGAAGAAGGAAGTTCTTTTCTTGGTTCTAAAATTCCATAGGTCTGAGGAATCAATTCCTCCATACTATGAATCTCTACCGCCTCCATCAGATGCTCTTTTCCCGGAATACATCGGGGAACATACACTCTTTTCCCCATCTGTAAAGCCGTTTCCAAAATGATTCCGGTGTCCACCTCCCCTTCCATACTCACATAGGAGAAGATCCTTTCCGCTTCCAGAAAAAAAGGAGATTGCAAAAGGCGAAGATGAATTTCCCTATTGGCTTTGTCCAACTGTTCTGCGGAAATTCCCCTCTTTCTTTCCTTTGCAAGCTCCCTAAGTGCATCCTTTTTCTTTTTCTGATCCAAAAATGAAAAAAATGCCATACTTCCTCCTAAAAACAGTTCAACCCTTACAAGGAGAAAGTATAGCATGAATCTTTTTAATTATAAACAAAAATAAAATTTATATAAGCAAATTATAAATTTGCCCGTCTATCTCGTTTCACAATAAGGCCATAAAGCTATGCCTTTATTCCGTCACGGGAATTTTGCTCCAATCCAGCTTTTTCATGTTTTCCATAAGCTCTTCTATGGTTCTTCCCCTCACTTCCACACGCTTCACAGCTGTTTTTTCTGCATCATGAATCGTCTCTGTTTCTTTTGCGCCTTTCTCCGTCTTTTCTGTTCCGGATAATTTATCCTTGGAATCCGCCTTCTCTGCCTTTTGGGCCTTATCCGCTTTTTTACCGCCTTTTAGCGCTTCCTTTTCTGCTACTCTCTTTGTTTCCTGCTTTTCTTCCAGCTTCTTCGCTTCCCGCTTTTTATCCTGTTCCTCGGCAATCTTTCTGGCAGAGCTTGTACTCTTCTCCAAGCTGGCAATCAGCATGGTAGTTCCGTCCTCTTGGGTTTTTGCCGCAATACTCTTAATGTCCTCCACATTGGTCTTATTGGCCCCGTTATCATTCCCTATCCCTGTCTGCGCCATAAGCATAGACTTTACGGTCTGATCCAATGTATTTAATTGCTCTCTCTCAAATTTCTTATCCGTTGCCATCTTCTCAATTTCTTCATTGCTTAAAACAACGGTAAATTCCTTATTGCTCTTTCCTGCTAAGGCATCATTCTCTTTTCCCTTTTCCGCAATACGGAAATCCACAAAATTTCGAGAACGGCGCAGATTCTTTAAGTAAGTTTTCGCCTTGTCGGAAAGTCCCTCCTCGGCACTCAGTGCTTTCGTCTTTTCCGCCTTAGTCGCCTGTGTTGCCTTGTCTGTTACTTCCTTGGCTCTATCGGAAAGTTCCAAGCTGTCTCTTTGCACTACAGCTTCTTTCCCTCCTGTAGCCTTTGCAAGCTCCGCTTCCTTGCCGGAGGCTTGTTTATCCACTTTTTGGCTTTCCTTGGTTTTTCCGCTCTCAACCTTGGATAAAATCTTGTTTTGGTAGGAATCCTTTCCTACAGCACGCACATTTTCCAGCATATTGCCTCCTTTACTACAGCCTATTTCCGGAAAAAACAAAATATTTCCAAAAATAAGCAAGTGAAAAAGCCCTGTACAGGGAGAAACATTTCTATACAGGACATTTCGTCATTTTCCCTAAAAAAATAAGGGAGCTGTAAAAATCAAAATAATAAATAGA
>CAUTXF010000015.1:0-42896 GCA_963542215.1 uncultured Oribacterium sp.
CGAGAGCGTGCCCCAAATTTAGACCTATATTGCTTAGAAAACTATTTTGATTTTTTACAGCCCTATTATAGTTCTTTTATTTTGCTATAGCATGAAAAATTTTTCGTTTTTCAAACAGCAAGACGATTGCATTAATGGCAAAGTATTGAAGAATACTGTTAATCAGCACTTGGAGAACACGGAACTGCATCAAAGGAAGAAGAGGGCTTCCGGTGCTGAGGGTCAGTAAGTAGCTGTTGATGACTAAGCTGCAAAGCAGCTGGCTGATTAAGATCGCAAGGATAATACGATATTGGCTTCGATTTTTCTCCAAACAAAGGCTATATATCACTGCAGTTAATCCTACAGACAGAGTGTAGCCCGGCATATAAGGGAAGGGGGAAAATAAAAAGCACCCCAAGATATCGGAAACACAGGCAATTAAAACAGCTGGAACCATTCCCAGATACATAGAGGCAAAGACAATGGGGACAAAGCCGAAACCGATACGGAAGTTCCATGCCTGTACCGACAGAAATCGGGTCAAAATAATCTGAATGGCAACCAGCATAGAAAAGCTGACAAGATTTTTGACATTAAACACGTTCTTATTCATAGACCGCTCCTTTCATGCGCTGTAAAGAAGCTGTCTTGCTTCCTGGCAGCGGGATGCGAAAATAAAACTGGGAACCGATTCGGCTCTTCGTCCCGACACCAACTCCCTGTGTGTCGGGCACTAACCACTTTATTTTCTACTCTGCAAAAAGTTATAAGGGCATATTAATGCCTATTCCGTGTTTTGTAAAGGAGAATCCCTCTAAAATCTTGCATTTTCAAAAGGAATTTTAAGAAAATTATTGGAAGAAAATTCTATCTCAAAATTTATTTTATTTTTTCTGTTTTTTTTTTAGAAAGGAAGAAAAGATGGCACGGTTTTTCTTGTCAAAAAAGAAATAGGGGACTACACTGTAGTAGTTTTTGTGGAAGGAGGGTTCGATGAAATTAATCCGACAGGTGACATGGATCATCTTTTTTACTTTCTTAGGAGAAATGTGTAATAAACTTTTGCCTTTGCCGGTTCCGGCAGGAGTTTATGGCTTGATTTTTATGCTGATTTTCCTGATGCAGGGAATCATTCCCTTGAATGCGGTGGAGCAGGCAGGAAATTTCATGCTGGAAACCATGAGCATTATGTTTTTGCCGGCTGCAGTAGGGATTATGACCGTAACAAAGTTACTGATGCCGGTTTTAGTCCCTTACCTTGTAATTATTGTCTTATCCACGATTATTGTTATGGCGGTTACCGGCTTGGTAAGCCAGAGAATTCTAAAAATAACAGAGACCAGAGAAGATAAAATCAAGGAAATGCGTTCTATGGAATCTGCATTGGAAAAGAAAGAGAAAATCCAGGAAGAAATTCGAGAAATACAGTTGGATGATTTAAAGCGTGGCTTAAAGGGCTTGGAGGAGGAATAATGAAAGAAATTTTAATGAGTTCAGAACACTTCGGTTTTGGCTTAAGTATATTTATTTACCTCCTTGCCATCCAAATCAAACTTCGTTTAAAGTGGGATTTTTTAAACCCTTTGCTTGTTTCAACCATTATTATTGTGGGAATCCTCCTGGTTATGGAAATTCCCTATGCCAAGTATAAACAGGGTGCGGGGCTTTTGAGCTATTTTTTGACACCGGCTACGGTCTGTTTGGCTATTCCCCTCTATAAGCAATGGTCCTTGTTGAAAAATAATTTCAAAGCGGTTTTTTTAGGGATTTTTGCAGGGACTTTGAGCTCTATCGGCAGCATTTTACTGCTTGGTTTATTGTTTCATTTACCTAATGAACATATTTCCACCTTACTGCCAAAGTCCATTACTACAGCTATCGGTATGGGAATTTCGGAAGAAACCGGAGGATATGTAACCTTAACCGTAGCAGCTATTGTTTTAACGGGTATTCTGGGAAGTATTCTTGCGGACCTTGTCTTTCGTATTTTCCCCATTCATCATCCTATTGCCAAAGGTCTTGCTTTGGGTACTAGCGCCCATGCCATCGGTACGGCTAAAGCCTTGGAGCTTGGTGAAGTAGAAGGAGCGATGTCTTCTCTGGCTATCGTTGTTGCCGGAATTCTTACGGTAATTTTGGTCCCCATAGTCAATAATGTGGCCTTTGGCTAGAGGCTAAAAAGGGTAAATCTTTTGTGCCGGGATTGTAAGAAAAATGTCCAAGCTTTTTCCCGGAAGCTTTGCTAAAATGGAGCAGAGAATGAAATTTTAGGAGGAGCAATGAAGAAGAAAAGACTGATACTTTCCCTTGCCTTGAGTCTGTCTCTGTTGGCCTATTCAGGCTTTAGTTTTGCGGACGGTCCGGAGTTGGATGACCATACCACGGTGAACAGCGGTCCCGGAGTAGCGCTGGGAAAGAATGAAAATACCGTTTCCGTAGCAGATTCCTATTTGCAGGTATACTCAGGTGTGCTTTCCGGAGAGAATGTTCCTTTGCTGAGTGACTACGGCTTTTCCGGCCATGGGGTGTATGGCTACAATGAGATGTCCGCCGATTTATTTAAATTGAAGGATGCCTACCCGGCATTACAGTTATCCTCCTTGGGCAAAACCATTGACGGAAGAGAGCTGTATTGCGGTATTGTGGGAAATCCCAATGCCTCGAAGAAGATTTTGGTTCATGCCAGTATCCATGCCAGAGAGTATATTGTGACCAAGGTCGCTATGCGTCAGCTGGCAAGCCTTTTGGAAATGGAAAAGAACAATCAGCGCTATGGCGGTAAATCCATGAAGGATATGTTGCAAAACTGTGCCGTTTACTTTGTTCCTATGGTGGATCCGGACGGCGTTTCTTTGGTGCAAAACGGTTTGGCCGGTATCGGATCGGAGGAAGTAAGAAATACAGTGCAAAGCATTGTGGCTAAGGAAAATCCCGGCGATTTAAAGAGCTATTTCCGCTTGTGGAAAAGTAATGCAAGAGGGGTGAATCTCAATAAAAACTTCGATGCCAACTGGTCTATTACCGTAGACAAAAAGGGATATCCGGCAAAGGACGAGTATAAGGGTTCTGCAGTGGAATCAGAGATAGAGTCCAAGGCCTTGGCGGATTTACTTCGAAAAGAAAAATTCACCTCCACCATCAGCTACCATACTCAGGGAGAAGTCATTTATTGGTATTTCGGCCAGGGAGAGTATGTTCCGAAAGCCAGAAGATTGGCGGAAATCGTGCATAAAAATTCTTCTTATCCTGTCATTGATTACTATTCTCCTCAGTATGCCGGAGGCTTTAAGGATTTTGCAGAGCAAAAATACCAGATTCCTTCCGTGACCATTGAGTGCGGAAAGGGCGTCAGCCCTGTGCCCGAAGAACAGATTGATAAGATATGGGATGGACAGAAGGGAATTCTTCCGGATCTTCTCTATGATTACATGGGCTAAGATACAATAGAATATCGAAAAAACTATTTTGGGGTACGGATTGGAACCGGAAAGCTTAAGCTTCCTTTTCCAAACGGTGCCCCTGTTTTAGCTTTTTCTTGTGAAACTCCTTTTTCCTATGCTATAATAGGCAAATTAAAATAATGATTAAATTTAGGAGGAAAAAATGGGGACAGAAGAGATGCTTGGAAAAGAGAATGAGCTTGAGTCCAAGAATTTTATAGAGAATTTCATCGATGAAGATTTGCGGGAGGGAAAGGTTAAGGAAATCAAAACCCGTTTTCCGCCGGAGCCCAACGGTTACCTCCATATCGGACATGCCACGTCGATTTTGTTAAATTACGGCATTGCCAAGGAATACAACGGTACCTTTAATCTTCGTTTTGACGATACCAACCCGGTAAAGGAAAAGATGGAGTTCGTAGAGAGTATTCGAAAAGACGTGGAATGGCTTGGGGCGGATTTTGAGAACAGAATGTTTTTTGCCTCCGACTATTTTCCTATTATGTATGAAAAGGCAGTTTACCTTATTCAGAAGGGAAAGGCCTTCGTAGACGATTTAACGGCAGAGGAAATCAGAGAGTATCGTGGAGACTTTACCACTCCCGGCAAGGAGAGCCCTTATCGCAATCGTTCCATTGAGGAAAACCTTCGCCTCTTTGAGGAAATGAAGGCAGGAAAGTATCAGGACGGAGAGAAGACACTGAGAGCTAAGATTGATATGGCAAGCCCCAATATCAATATGCGTGACCCTGTTATCTATCGTGTCTCTCACATGAGCCATCATAATACCGGAGATGAGTGGTGTATTTATCCCATGTACGACTTTGCCCATCCTATTGAGGATGCTGTGGAGGGAATCAGCCATTCCCTTTGTACTTTAGAGTTTGAGGATCATCGTCCTCTGTATGACTGGGTAGTACAGGAGTGTGATTTTCCCTATCCTCCAAGACAGATTGAATTTGCAAAGCTTTATTTAACCAATGTGGTTACCGGTAAGCGTTACATTAAGAAGCTGGTTGAGGACGGTGTGGTAGACGGTTGGGATGACCCTCGTCTTGTGACCATTGCCGCTTTGAGAAGAAGAGGCTATACCAAGGAAAGCCTGGCACAGTTTGTAAAGCTTTCCGGTATTTCCAAGGCTCAGTCCTCCTGCGATTATTCTCTTTTGGAGTATTGTATTCGTGAGGATTTAAAGTTGAAGAGACCTAGACTTATGGCGGTTTTGGATCCCATTAAGCTGGTGATTGACAACTACGAAGGGGAAGGAGAAATGCTTTCCATCCCCAATAATCTGGAAAATGAAGCTTTAGGGGAGAGAGAAGTTCATTTCTCCGGAGAGCTTTATATCGAGAGAGAGGATTTTATGCCGGATCCTCCCAAGAAATATAAGAGATTAACCATGGAAAATGAAATTCGTCTGATGGGAGCCTATTTTATTAGGGCGGTATCCTATGAGACGGATGAAGAGGGCAATGTTACCGTAGTGCATTGTACCTATGATCCGGCTACCAAGTCCAGCTCAGGATTTAGTGAGCGTAAAGCCAAGGGAACCATTCACTGGGTGGATGCGAAGACCGCATTTTCCGCAGAGGTTCGCTTATATGAGCAGCTGATTGACGAGGAGAAGGGTAAGTTAAATGAAGATGGAAGTCTTAACTTTAACCCCAATTCCTTAACCGTGAAGCAGTGTTTCTTAGAGCCTGCACTGGCGAAGGCGGAGCCTTTGGAGAGCTTCCAGTTTGTTCGAAACGGATATTTTTGTGTGGATTGCAAGGATTCTACGGAGGACAAGCCCGTATTTAACCGTATTGTTTCCTTAAAGTCCAGTTTCCAAGTGAAGTAAGGAGGGATACTATGGCAAAGAAGTTTGGATCATTTGTGTTTTTTGCGGCTTTAACAGGAGCTGTAGCCGGAGTGATTTCTTATTTGTACAAATACCAGAAGTTTTCCGAGGAAGTAGATAAGGACTTTACGGACGTGGTAGATTCTGCTCAAGAGGTAAAGGCATCTGCCCAGAGATCCTATACCGTTCTCAAGAATTCCGTTACCAAGGAGGATTTAAAGGAAGCGGCTAAGGATTTGGGCTATGCGGCAAAGAATCTCGCCATCGATACGAAGAACTTAGCAGTGGATGCGGGAAAAGATGCTTACAGAGTGGTAAGAAATGCTTGGGACAAGAAGGAAAAATTATCCTTTTCCTCCGATGAGAAGGCGGTAGAGGATGAGGATGTGGATGTAGAGTTTTACTACGAACCCGAGAACGGCCGGGAGGCGGCAGATCAGGAAGGGCATCAGAAGCATTATGAAGATGATGAGCATCAGGGGCTGCTTGTAAAGGAAGAAGTATAAAATGGAAAAGATTACAAGTTTTACCATTGACCATATTCATTTACGTCCCGGAGTGTATGTTTCCAGAAAGGATTCTGTGGGGGTAGAGGTGGTGACGACCTTTGACCTTCGTTTTACCCATCCCAATGTGGAGCCTGCCATGGAAAATGCCGCAATGCATGCCATTGAACATCTGGCAGCCACTTACCTTCGGAATGAGGAGAGCTGGAAGGAAAAGGTACTGTACTTCGGCCCTATGGGCTGTAGAACCGGTTTCTACCTTCTGCTAAAGGGAGACTTGGAAAGTGCCGAGATTATTCCTCTCTTAAAGAATTGTTTTAGCTTTATTCGGGATTTCACTGGTGAGATTCCCGGAGCGACGGAGAGAGATTGCGGAAATTTCCGGGATATGAATCTGCCTGTAGCCAAGTGGTGGAGCAGAAAGTATTTAGAGGAAGTTTTAGAGAACATTTCCTATGACAATACCCATTACCCGGAATAGGAAGTGGAAAAATGACAAGAAGGCTTAGGGCTACAGAGTAAAAACCGTAAGCCTTTTTGTTTTGGAAATTGTATTACGTCTAAATTTTGCGTTACATATACAGTATCAAAGTAAGTAAGGTATATACAGTATTTTAAGCTTGTAAAGGAGTAGTATGGGAGCAAATATAAATCATCATTATCAAGAGGTAAAGGAAAGCTATCTTTTTGCAGAAATCGCAAAGAGAATCAGAACCTGGCAGGAAAATAATCCGGAGATGAAGGATAAGTTGATTCGTATGGGTATTGGAGATGTGACTTTGCCACTTCCCAAGACTGTGGTGGATGCTCTGGCTTCCGCATCCATGGAGATGGGAAAAAGCGAGAGTTTTCACGGCTATGGTCCGGAGCAGGGATATAATTTTCTCAGAGAAAAAATCTCAAACTACTATAAGAATTTTTCCGTGGATTTGGATTTGGAGGAAATCTTTATTTCCGACGGTGCAAAGTCCGATTTAGGAAATATCTTAGATCTTTTTGCCCCCGGTTCTGTAGCTTTAGTTCCGGACCCTGTATATCCGGTGTATGTGGATACCAATATTATGGTAGGAAATAAGGTGATTTTTGCCCATTCCGGAGAAGAAAACGGATTCCTGCCCATGCCGCCCAAGGGAGAAAGGGTAGACTTGATTTATCTTTGTTCTCCTAACAATCCTACCGGTGCGGTGTATGACCATGAGGAATTGAAGGCCTGGGTCAACTATGCAAAGGAAAATGACGCGGTAATTTTCTTTGATGCAGCTTATGAGTGCTTTGTAGAGGGAAATTTACCCCACTCTATATATGAGATTCCCGGGGCAAAGGAATGTGCCATTGAGTTTTGCTCCTTCTCCAAGAAGGCGGGCTTTACCGGAACAAGATGTGGCTATACCGTTGTTCCTAAAGCCTTGATTCGCGGCGGTCAGTCTCTCCAGAAGATGTGGTTAAGAAGACAGACTACAAAGTTTAATGGGGTTTCCTACATTGTGCAAAGGGCTGCGGAGGCTGTATTTACAGAAGCCGGAGAGAAGGAGATTCAGGGAAATATTTCTTACTATAAGGAAAATGCCAAGATTATTATGGAAACCTTGGATGCCCTTTCCATTTATTATACCGGTGGAAAGAATTCTCCTTATATCTGGCTTAAGTGCCCAAAGGGAATGGGTTCTTGGGAATTCTTTGACTTCCTTTTGGAAAAGGGGCAGGTTGTAGGAACACCCGGAGCAGGTTTTGGAGATGCAGGAGAGGGCTTCTTCCGTTTGACAGCTTTTTCCACCCAGGAGAAAACAAAAGAAGCTATGGAAAGAATAAAGAAATTATTGGAAGCATAATTTTTTATAGTATTTTAGGAATCAAAAAAGAGCTGTAAAAGGGGCTGTAAAAAATCTATTTTGATTTTTTACAGCTCTTTTTTGTTTTCTATAACCTGCTATAAAAAATTCCAATGCTGATAGTTCATTTTATTTTTATAATTTTATTGACAAGAAAAAGAGGAAACTGTATAGTCTAAAAATCCAAAAACATATAAACATATAGAAATGATATGTTTATATATGGAGATTTTTAGAGAAGAGATAAGCTGTCATTCACCTTATCTTACGTAAGGGCAGGAAAGGGGTACTATGAGTCAGGAGAAGAAGGAATTTCAAGAACGGGAAAATCACAGTCATGAGCATAGTCATGAGCATAGTCATGAGCATAGCCATGAGCACACTCATGAACACAGCCATGAGCATGTTCACAATCAGGAGCACAGTCATGAACATAAGCACGAGCACAGTCATGAACAGGGACAGGGGAAGACTTTGGCCCATATCCATAGCCACAGAAACCTTATAGGCTTTGATGAGCATGGTATTCCTACCATTACTTTGAAGTCCGACCATGAAGAGGATGGAGACGATAAAGCCTTTATTCGAGATTATATGAATGCGGTTTCCGCTTATAGAAAGACTTTCCCATCCAAGCAGGATGTATTGGAGCAAACCCCGGACCCGGCAGTACGGGAATTAATCTTAAGACAGGAGCAGCTTGGTTTTGATACCACCTTTGATCGTTTTGATCAACAGCAGCCCCAGTGTAGCTTCGGTATGGCCGGCATTTGCTGTAAAATCTGTAATATGGGTCCCTGTAAGGTTACCCCGAAAAGCCCAAAGGGAGTTTGCGGGGCGGATGCGGATTTGATTGTAGCCAGAAACCTTCTACGTTCTGCAGCGGCAGGTGTAGCGCAGCACGGAATGCATGGTCGGGAAGTAATCTTATCCTTAAAGTGGGCAGCGGAGGGAAAACTGGATCTTCCGATTTTAGGACAGCAAAAGATTCGGGATGTAGCAAAGGCTTTCGGCATAAAGACCAGTAGAAGAAACATAAAAAAAATTGCTTCTGAGCTTGCAGATGTTTTGCTAGAGGACATGAGCCGCACGGTTCCGAAGGAGTATGAGGTTATCAAGGCTATGGCGCCAAAGGAAAGACAGGAGCTGTGGGAGAAGCTGGACATCCTTCCCATCAGTGCCTATCATGAAGTCTTTGAAGCTTACCATAAAACCGGCGTGGGTACAGATGGGGATTGGAAGAGTGTCATGCAGCAATTCCTTCGCTGCGGTCTGGCTTTCACCTTCTCCGGTGTAGTGAGTACCTCCATTGCCACAGACGGGCTTTTCGGCGTAGGAGACCGGGTGACCTCTAAGGTAAACATCGGTGCCTTGAAGAAAGGATATGTGAATATTGCAGTGCACGGCCATCTTCCTACCCTGGTCAGCGAAATTGTTAAAGTCGGACAGGAAGAGCATTTTGTAGAGCTGGCAAAGAAGGCCGGAGCCAAGGGAATTCGCTTCTATGGAATCTGCTGTTCAGGACTTTCCGCAATGTATCGTTACAGCAATGTTATTCCCTTGTCTAATGCGGTTTCTGCGGAACTGGTACTGGGCACCGGCGCCTTGGATTTATGGATTGCAGATGTACAGGATGTGTTCCCGGCTATCATGGAGGTGGCCAATTGCTTTAAAACTACGGTAATTACCACCAGTGACTCTGCAAGACTCCCCGGAGCGGAACGCTATGAATATGATCACCATCATTCCAATATCGGAGAAACCAGAGCGCTGGCGGAGAAGATTGTCCTTCGAGGAATCAAGAGCTTCCAGGACAGACAGGGAATTCCGGTTTACATTCCTCCTTACGAAGTGGAGGCGGAGGTGGGCTTTTCCGTAGAATACGTGCATAAACGCTTCGGTTCCATGGAGCCTATGGCGAAGGCGTTAAAGGAAGGTAAGATTCTGGGCATCGTGAATATGGTGGGATGTAACAATCCTAAAGTATTATACGAAAAATGTATTATTGACGTAGCAGATGCTTTACTCCGAAACAATATTTTAATTTTAACCAACGGATGTGCTTCCTTCCCCTTGATGAAAATGGGCTATTGCAATATTTCCGGTCAAAGACATTGCGGAGAGAATTTAAAAGAATTCTTGGGCGCGGATTTACCACCGGTATGGCATGTGGGTGAGTGTATTGATAACACCCGTTCCACCGGTATCTTTGCAGGAATTGCCGGCGTGGAAGGCAGGAAGATTCAGGAGATGCCTTATGCCTTTACATCTCCGGAGTGGAGTAATGAAAAAGGAATCGATGCAGCCTTAGGCTTCAGACTGATGGGAGTGAATTCCTACCATTGTGTAGAGGCGCAAATTCACGGATCGAAAAATGTCATCGAATTTCTAAAGGAAGGAACCAGAGAAACTCTTGGTTCTGTGATGTATGTAGATACGGATCCGGATAAGCTGGGAGAAAAGATTGTTGCGGATATTATAGAGAAGAGAAAGGCTTTAGGCTGGGTTGTTCCTAAGGAAATTGTGCATAAAGAACTGACCGGCGAAGAGCTGTTAGCTCAAATTTCTGTAAAAGTAAAAAAGGCGGAATAAAAGCTTAAAGAGAGAAATTAGAAAGAGAGGAGATAAGCTATGGCTTGTGTTGCAGTACCTATTGTAGAGGGCATTTTAGTAAAAACGGCTGAATGGATTCTTGTGCAAAAGGAAAGAAAAGAGGAGGCAAGAACAAAAGCTATAAAAGAAGATGTTGAGGGAAAAAGTTTGATGAATGGGGAAAAAAGATATTCTTTCCGATTAAAAAATGGGAATTTCCCGGAAGGCGAGGCGTATTCCGCTCTAACGAATTCCGGTACCGGGGTGGGGCTAAGTCTCCGAAAGAAGCTGCATCTCTTATCGAACTTTTTATTTTCCGGTTCCATTCTTTTGGTTTTTGAACATTTTTGGCATGGAGAAATAGTGCCCTTCTTCCCCTTTTTAACAGGGGCAAGAACACCGGAGGATACCTATACCATGCTAAAGGAAATGAGTACGGTGGGCGTTTCTATGGCTCTTCTTATTACCGGAATCTGGGCAGTTTATTGCTTTGTACTGGAAAGAAAGCTGCAGAAGGAAGGAGAGAAGAATGCATCTATTGCTTAGCGTTTTCGCAACAGAATGGAGCTTTTCCCGTTTTTTACGGGATAAAAACAAGGAATATGCCTATCATATTCCCTGTTTACTCTTTTTATCAGCCAGTCTGATGTGGTTTGTGGACAGTATCTTTGAATATCTGGAGAAGGGAGCGGAAATATTTACTCCCGGTCTGCAGGATTTGGTACAAGACGGTTTTTTGGGACTTTCCGTGATTGCTTTAGGAATCCTTATCTGGCAGGGAAAATTATTTTTGGCTTATCTTCAAAAACAGAAGAGCTCTATGCCAAATTCGCTTTAACAAAAAAGGAACTGTAATCAAAAGAGTTTTTTAAGCAATATAGAACTAAGTCTGGGCACGCTCTCGCTAAGCTCGCCTTAGTAAAAGTGCCTATTTCTGTTAATAAAAAAGTAGAGCAGGAGAAACCTGCTCTACTTTTTTGTGAAAGGTCAAAATAACATTTAAAGCTTATCGAATCCAAACACCGTTGGAATCTACTCTGTATCCGTCAGGAGTAAGCTTATTCATGTAAAGAGATCCTAAAGGCTGGTTCTCTGCCGGTGCCTGAGCGAAATAGTAGGTATCAAAGTTAATCTTCTGCCATCCGGTTACCATACGTCCGTTAGCTCCGATGTAGTACCACTGGTGCTGACTTACAATCCAACCATAGATTGGTGCACCATTCTCATTGCTTACGAATGACCAAGAACCATCTCTGTTTGCTACCCAGTGTCCGTTGGATTCTGCTACTGTGGTGGTAGATCCGCCGTAGCTGGAAACAGCGCCCTCTGCAGCAAGTGCAGGAATTACAGATGCAGTTGCCATGCAAGCGATTAAAGCTGCAACAAGAATATTCTTTTTCATAAATAAACCTCCAAAGCCATTTTTTTTATTCAAGCTACCTTATTATTATACCTTGTATTACAACATAAGCAATAAAAAATTCCTTTTATTTTTCTGATATTGTTAATATTTTCGTAATACATTGTTTCTTATATTTTTTCACAAAACTTTCACAGGCTTTTAGCACTCAGTGCTTGACTCTGCTAATAAATCCTCTTATAATAGCCCTGTTGTTAAAAAAGACCTGTGAAGAATAGGAGGATTGCTATGAAGTTAGTACCATTATTTGATAAAGTTGTGTTGGAAAAAGAAAAGATGGAAGAAACCACCAAGAGCGGAATCGTTTTACCGGGACAGGATGATAAGGAAAAACCGGGACAGGCTGTGGTTATCGCTGTAGGTCCCGGCGGAGTTGTTGACGGTAAGGAGATTACCATGCAGGTGAAGGTAGGACAGCACGTTCTGTTTTCCCGTTATGCAGGCTCCGAGGTAGAGCTGGATGGAAAGAAGTATACCGTTGTTAAGCAGAATGATATCTTAGCAATCGTAGAGTAATAGAAAAAGGGAATTCCAAGGAGGTAAAATATGGCTAAAGAGATTAAATTTGGAGTAGAGGCAAGAAAGGCCTTAGGGGCCGGTGTAGATACAGTGGCAAATACCGTTAAGGTTACCCTTGGACCTAAGGGAAGAAATGTAGTATTGGATAAGTCTTACGGTTCTCCGTTGATTACAAACGACGGTGTATCCATTGCCAAGGAAATTGAGTTAAAGGATCCCTATGAGAATATGGGTGCTCAGCTGGTTAGAGAAGTAGCGTCCAAGACCAATGACGTTGCCGGAGACGGAACCACCACCGCAACGGTTTTGGCACAGGCTATTGTGATGGAGGGTATGAAGAACCTGGAGGCAGGTGCCAACCCCATCGTGCTTCGTAAGGGAATCCGCAAGGCTGTGGATGCTGCGGTAGAGAGCATTAAGAAGCAGAGCTCCAAGGTAAAGGGCAAGGATCAGATTGCCAAGGTTGCCGGCATTTCCGCAGGAGATTCCACTGTAGGAGATATGATTGCTGATGCTATGGAGAAGGTATCCAAGGATGGTGTTATTACTGTGGAAGAGTCCAAGACTATGCTTACCGAGCTTGACTTGGTAGAGGGAATGGAATTTGACCGCGGCTATATCAGTGCTTACATGAGTACCGATATGGAGAAGATGGAAGCTAATCTGGATGATCCTTATGTATTTATTACCGATAAGAAGATTTCCAACATTCAGGATATTCTTCCTCTCTTAGAGCAGGTGGTAAAGACCGGTGCCAAGCTTTTAATCATTGCCGAGGACATCGAGGGTGAGGCTTTAACCACTCTTATCGTAAATAAGTTAAGAGGAACCTTCAATGTGGTTGCGGTAAAGGCTCCCGGATATGGAGATCGCAGAAAGGAAATGCTGAAGGATATCGCCATTTTAACCGGTGGAGAAGTGATTTCCGAAGAGCTGGGCTTAGACTTAAAGGATGCGACTATTGATCAGTGCGGTAGAGCGAAGTCCGTTAAGGTAAGCAAGGAAAAGACTACCATTGTGGAAGGTCTTGGCAAGAAGAAGGAGATTCAGGATCGTATTGCCCAGATTAAGGGACAGATTGAGACCACTACCTCCGACTTTGATAAGGAAAAGCTTCAGGAGCGTTTGGCTAAGCTTTCCGGCGGTGTTGCGGTAATTCGCGTAGGTGCTGCTACGGAAACCGAGATGAAGGAAGCTAAGCTTCGTATGGAAGATGCTTTAAATGCTACCAGAGCCGCTGTAGAAGAGGGTGTTATTGCAGGTGGCGGATCCGCATATATCCATGCACAGAAGGCAGTGGATAAGGTGGTTAACCAGTTAGAGGGCGATGAGAAGACCGGAGCAAAGATTGTTTCCAAGGCCTTAGAGGCTCCTCTTTATACCATCGCTTACAATGCAGGACTGGAAGGCGCTGTTATTGTGAACAAGGTAAAGGAAGGAAAGGAAAACTTCGGTTTCGATGCATACAATGAAGAGTATGTAAATATGATGGAGGTAGGTATTCTGGATCCTGCCAAGGTGGCAAGAACCGCTTTACAGAATGCGGCTTCCGTTGCATCCTCCTTACTCACCACAGAGTCTGTTGTAGCAGACATTAAGGAGCCGACTCCTCCTATGCCACAGATGCCGGGAGGAATGGGAGGAATGATGTAAGGAAATCCTTCTAAAAACTAGGCAAAGAAGAGAATATCGATTACAATGGAAAAAGGAAATAAACTGAGCTTAGGCTTAGCTTTATTTCCTTTTTCGCGACAAGAAAAGGAGGGCAGGATGGAGAATTATGTGGAACATTTGGTAAAAGGAAAGATAGAGGCAAAGGATAGGGGAATACAGATATTTGCAGTTTTCTTTCCATTGGCTTTTCTTGTATTTTGCTATTTTATGGCACTGCCCTTTATTATTCTTTTCCCCGTTCTTTTTTTGTCTTATTATTTGGTGAATTCCGTGGATAGGGAATATGAGTATCTTTATCTTGGCGGAAGCTTTACCGTGGATCAGATTATTCATAGGGGAAAGAGAAAGCAAATGATAGAGATTTCCCCGGAAGAAATTCTGGAAATACAGCCCTTTCGCCCGGAGAGGGAGGAAGGATGGAAGAGGGAAGGCGTTTCCGTTCTTCATGTAGAGGGCTTGGGAGGAAACAGACCTTACTGTATTCTTTTTCAGAAACAGGGGAAAAAGCAGGTTCTTGTTTTTGACGGAAAGGACAGCTTATTAAAAGAAATGAAACTGCAGGCAAGAGGAAAATTTCAGGAGGAAGTATGAGGGATTTTGTAAGAGTGGCTACAGCCTGCCCCAAGGGGAGGGTAGCGGATCCGGAGTATAATCTGGAGCAAATGCTGATTTTGGCAAGAAAAGCAGAGGAGGAAAAGGTTTCTTTACTGGTATACCCGGAGCTTTGTCTGACTTCCTACACCGCTATGGATATGATTTATCAGCGCAGTCTTTTGGAGGGCGGAGAAAAGGCGTTAATTTCCTTTTGTGAACAAACGAAGGACATGGACGTCCTTTTTGTGATTGGCTATTGCCTGTTGCTGGAAGGAAAATTATTCAATACCGGAGTGGTGACTTACCATGGCGATATTCTGGGAATTGTACCGAAGCAGTTTATTCCCAACCATGCGGAGTTTTATGAGAGAAGATATTTTCAGGAAGGAAAGGAAGAGGTACGCTTTATCCCCAACATTTTAAAGGGAGAAGGCCATAGAAAGGAAATCCCCTTTGGGGCATCCCTTCATTTTGTTCGGGAAGAGGATCCCAGATTCCGTCTGGCAGTGGAAATCTGTGAAGATCTATGGGTTCCGGTTCCGCCCTCCAGTAAGCATGCACTGGCAGGAGCTACCATCCTCGTCAACTGTTCCGCTTCTGATGAACTGGTGGGAAAGCGGGGAAGCAGAAGACGACTTTTAGAGCATTACAGTGGGAATCTTCATGCTTCTTATCTTTATTCCAGTGCAGGTCCCTCAGAGTCTACCCAGGACATGGTATTCTCTGCCCATTGTTTGATTTCGGAAAATGGAAGAATCTTAAAAGAAAATCAGCCCTTTGAGGAGGGAATTTTCTGGGCGGATGTGAATTTGGCACTCTTGGAAGGAGAGAGGATGCGGCAAAGCACATACTTCGTAAAAGAGGAGCCTTCCTATACACAGTATTTTTCCATGAAGGAGAAGCAGTATACCCTTCACCGCTTTGTAAGTCCCTGTCCTTTCCTGCCAAAGGCGGTAGAAAAGGAAGGAGAAAGGGCAAGAGAAATCCTTTCTATTCAATCCAGAGGCTTGAAAAAGCGTATGGAACATGTGGGATGTAAGAAGCTGATTTTAGGTTTAAGCGGCGGTCTGGATTCCACCCTGGCTCTTTTCGTCTGTTTGGAGACCTTTGCCCTTTTGGGATATGATAAGGAAAATATCCTTTGCATCACTATGCCATCCTTCGGAACCAGCAAGAAAACCCATGACAGTGCGGAGAAGCTTGCCAAGGCCTTAGGCATTTCTTTACGGGAGATTTCCATTGAGAAAGCAGTGCTACAGCATTTTTCCGATATCTCTCAGGATTTGGAAAAGAAGGATATTGTGTATGAGAATGCACAGGCCAGAGAAAGAACCCAGATTCTGATGGATTTGGCCAATAAGGAGGGGGCTCTTTTGGTGGGAACCGGAGATTTATCCGAACTGGCTCTGGGCTTTGCCACCTACAATGGAGACCATATGTCCATGTACGGAGTAAACGGAGATATTCCCAAGACGGCGATTCCTATGCTTCTTCGAGAATTTGCAAGAAAATTCGGTAATCAGGAATTGGAAAAGGTGGTGGAGGAAATTATTGCCACTCCTGTAAGCCCTGAGCTTTTACCCCCGGATGCCTCCGGAGAGATTAGTCAGAGGACGGAGGATGTGGTAGGTCCCTACCTTTTACAGGATTTCTTCCTATATCAGCACCTGCGTTACGGATTTTCCGCAAGAAATATTTATGAATTGGCTTGCTTTGCCTTCTCTAAGGAAAATCTTGCGAATAAGGAAAATGAACGGAATATTCCGGAATTCACAGCGGCTGAAATCCTGAAAAACTTAAAAATCTTCTATAAGCGTTTCTTCGGCAATCAATTCAAACGTTCTTGCTTACCGGATGGACCAAAGGTAGGAAGGGTGGCTCTTTCTCCGAGAGGTGATTTACGAATGGCCAGTGATGCCTGCGCAGATGTCTGGCTTTCGGAGCTTGCGGAGCTGGAAGCTTAAATGTCTGCAGCTTGAAGCTTAAAAGTCCATATAGACGTTTTTCGCTTGTTTTGTTATAATATTTTATCGAGTTTTGCCTATTTTTTAGATTAGAAAGCGAAAGAGCTTCATGCATAGAATAGAATCTCCTCACAATGAGGGATTAAAAGAAATCAGGGAACTGACAAAAAAAGCCAAGAAACGATGGGAGAAGGGCATGTTTGTGGCGGAAGGGGAAAGACTTCTGCTGGATTTGCCTGCGTCCTCTTTGCTTCAGCTTTATGTGCAGGAAGACTATCGGGGGGCATTACCCAGAGGGATAGAGAAAGAAGATTCCCGGATTTGTATTCTGAGTAAGAAGGCTATGGAAAGTATTTCCACCACGGAGCATGGACAGGGAATTCTGGGGCTGCTTCGTTTTCCGAAGTGGAAAAAGCCTGAGGGAAACCTGTTTCTGATTTTGGAAAATATTCAGGATCCGGGGAATTTGGGAACTCTTTTTCGTACGGCGGAAGCTGCGGGGGTAAGTCACATTTTCTTAAGCAGGAATACGGTGGATCCCTTTAGTCCGAAAGTGGTTCGCTCCACCATGGGCTCCCTTTTTCGCTTGCCCTTCAGTATAGAGGAGGATTTGCTTTCTCTTTGTGAAAGGCTGAAAAGCGCCAAGGTTCAGGTCTTTGCACTGGATTTGAGCGGGAAAAAAGCGCATTTTCAGGCTTCCTTCCAAGGACCCTCTGCCTTTTTATTCGGTAATGAAGGCAATGGTCTTACAAAGGAATTAAGCCAATGTGCTACGGAAAAACTCCTTATTCCCATGGAAGGGAAGATAGAGTCCTTAAATGTTGCTACTTCAGCCAGCATAGTACTCTATGAGGCTGTTCGACAAAGAAGATATATAAAGGAGGAAGGATGACTTTAGCAGGACGTGATTTTATGAAATTACTGGATTTTTCTAAAGAGGAAATTCAGGAGATTCTGAATGTAGCCAAGAGACTAAAGAAAGAGAAGAAAGAGGCGGTAAGGCGCTATCCTCACGGAGAAGCCTGTGCTGGCAAGAACATTGTCCTGATTTTTGAAAAGGCATCCACCAGAACCAGATGTGCCTTTGAGGTGGCGGCAGCAGACCTTGGTGTGCATAGCACCATGCTGGATGTGTCCACCAGCCAGATGGGGAAGAAGGAAAGTATTGAAGATACGGCAAGAGTACTTTCTACCATGTATGATGGCATTATGTATAGAGGCTATTCTCAGGAGGGGATGGAGGAGTTTGCCAGATATTCCTCCGTACCGGTGTGGAATGCTTTAAGCGACCGTTTTCATCCTACTCAGCTTTTAGCGGATTTGCTAACCATTGAGGAGCGTTTCGGAAAGCTTAAGGGACTTAAGCTTTGCTATATGGGAGATGCCCGCTTTAATATGGGTAATTCCTATATGGTGGCCTGTGCCAAGATGGGCATGCACTTTGTGGCCTGCACCAAGGAAGGTTATTTTCCGGACGAGGATTTGATTTCCGAGTGCCAGCAGATTGCAGAGGAAAATGGAGGCAGCCTTCGTTTTACGGAATCCGTGGCAGAAGGGTGTAAGGATGCGGATATTATTTGTACCGATGTTTGGTTATCCATGGGAGAGCCGGAGAGCCTCTTTGCCCAGAGAATTGCGGATTTACAGCCTTATCAGGTCAATGACACCGCATTTTCTTATGCCAAGGAATCCGCTATTTTCCTTCATTGCCTTCCTGCCTTCCACAATGCCAGAACGGAAATCGGCGCTAAAATTTATAAGCAGTTCGGTATTTCCGAAATGGAGGTAAGCGACAGCGTTTTTGAATCCGAGCGCTCTCTGGTATTTGCAGAGGCGGAAAACAGAATGCATACGATTAAGGCGCTTCTCTACCTCAGCTTGGGAGGAGCATAATGGAAAGACGGCTAAGAGGGAGAAATCCAAACAGGAAATATGATTTTTTCTATATTGGCATAGGTCTTGTGATTAGTATTATGGCGATTTTCGCTTTAACAAAGCCGGAGGAGAATCAGGTTCTCTTTCCTTTCATTTTCTTTTTTGCGGCCATCCTTCGTGTGGTCTATGTGTTGCAGGGAAGAGAAGAGGGAAAGAAGAGGCTTCTGTCTCTTTTTGTCGGTATTTTACTGTTGTTACTCAGTATCATCACAGGCATGAGCCTGTGGAGATAAGCCCTAAAAAGAAAGGATGTTCATTTGGAAAGAGAAGAATTAGAGAAAATACTTGCTTCTTTGCTACAAAAGGCAAAAAGCAATAAAAACAGCATCGATTTAGGGGAAGTGCAGGAGGCAGTAAAGGAGTTTTCCCTAAATGAAGAGCAGATGGAGCAGGTTTTGCTTTTGCTGGAGAACAAGGGAATCGAGATTAATCCCATTCTGGATGAGGATGCGCTTAAAACCATAGAAAAGGACGGAGATAAGGCGGAGCCGGATGCTCTCCTTCCGTTAGAAGATGACGATGACTTCGTAAAGGAAGAAGAGGGAGAGGAGATTGACCTGGATGCGGTGGATCTTCTGGAAGGAATCGGAACGGAAGATCCGGTTAGAATGTACCTGAAGGAAATCGGTACCGTACCCCTTCTTACCGCCGAGGAAGAATATGCTCTTGCCATGAAGAAGCAGGAGGGAGATGAATATGCTAAACAGAGGTTGATTGAAGCCAACCTTCGTTTGGTTGTTTCTATTGCCAAAAGATATACCGGCCGTGGAATGAGCTTTCTGGACTTGGTGCAGGAAGGAAATCTCGGTTTGATTAAAGGCGTGGAAAAGTTTGACCCGGAGAAGGGCTTTAAGCTTTCTACCTACGCTACCTGGTGGATTCGTCAGTCTGTAACCAGAGCCTTAGCAGATCAGGCCAGAACTATTCGTGTTCCCGTGCATATGGTGGAAACCATCAACAAGATGTCCAAGATGCAGAGAAAGCTGACCTTAGAGCTTGGCTATGAGCCTTCCGTAAAGGAACTGGCGGAGCATTTGGATATGACAGAGGAGAAGGTACAGGAAATCATGCAGATTGCCAGAGAGCCGGCTTCTTTGGAAACCCCCATCGGTGAAGAGGATGATTCCAATTTGGGAGATTTTGTGGCGGATACCAATGTTCTTTCTCCGGAGGGAAATGTGGAATCCGTAATGCTTAGAGAGCATATTGATACGCTTCTCGGGGATTTAAAGGAAAGAGAAAGACAGGTTATCGTGCTTCGTTTCGGATTAGAGGATGGACATCCAAGAACACTGGAAGAAGTAGGAAAAGAATTTAATGTTACCAGAGAGAGAATTCGACAGATTGAGGCAAAGGCTTTAAGAAAGCTGAGAAACCCTGTCCGTTCCAAGAGAATTCGAGAC
The DNA here is from genome assembly GCA_963542215.1 of uncultured Oribacterium sp. Classification (GTDB taxonomy): domain Bacteria; phylum Bacillota; class Clostridia; order Lachnospirales; family Lachnospiraceae; genus Oribacterium. Next base: position 19,702 of record CAUTXF010000015.1, read on the forward strand.
TTTTTACAGTAAGGAAGCTATGAAGAAAAATTATGAACAGCTGATGGAAAGCCATCTTCCGAAAAGCGGAGAAAAAAAGAGATTGCTACTCCATGTCTGCTGTGCTCCCTGCTCCACGGCAGTACTGGAGAGTTTGGAAGAATATTTTTCCATCAGCATATTCTTTTATAACCCGAACTTGGATTCGAAATCCGAGTTTGAACATAGGGCGGAGGAATGTAAGAGGTTGGTGAAGGAAATGGGCTTTTCTATGGATGTGATTGTTTCCAACTATATCCATGAGGAGTTCCTGGAGATAGCCAAGGGTTTGGAAAAAGAGCCTGAAAGAGGGACCAGGTGCGATGCCTGTTTCAATCTTCGATTAGAAGAAACTGCCCAATACGGGGCCGCATGGAATAAAGAACATCCGGATCAGGCTTTTGATTACTTTTGTACCAGCTTAAGCATCTCTCCTCTAAAAAATGCTGCCGTCTTAAATGAGATAGGAGAAGCATTGGGAGAGAAGTACGGAATCGCCTACCTGCCTTCGGATTTTAAGAAAAAGAGTCGATACCTTCGTTCCATAGAATTATCCAAGGAACATAATCTGTATCGGCAGGACTATTGCGGATGTGAATTTTCCAAGGCGGAAAGTATCAGAAGAAATAAGGAAAGAGAAAAAGCGGAAAGCTGTTCGAAATAGGAGGGGGATATGCTTAGTCAAGAGGTAAAAATCATCAATGAATCAGGATTACATTTACGTCCGGCCGGGGTGCTTACCCAAACCTGCATCCGATATAAAAGTGAAATTATTTTGCATTATGGAGAGCGTAAGATTGTAGGAAAGTCCGTGCTGAACGTGATGGCTGCCGGAGTAAAACGAGGCAGTACCGTAGTGGTAGAATGTAATGGTCCTGACGAAGAAGAGGCCCTAAAGGCAGTGGTGGAAGCCATTTCCAACGGCCTTGGAGAAGGCCCGGAAGGCTCAGAGCCATTGTTCACATAAGACAAAAGGGGATGTGAAAAATTCACAGCCCCTATTTTATTGCTACAAGGATGAAGTTTATCACTCCAAAATCCCCTTCAAGACCTCTACCGCATGCCCCAGTGTCTTGCTGGTATCAATGGCTTCTACAGCACCGGCATCCATATAGGCTGCATTGCCAGGTTCAATGGGTAGTTTTGCCAGAAGTTCCAGCCCTTCTTTTTCAGCCAGTTCTTCAATATGGCTTTCTCCAAAGACGGATATTTTCTCCTCGCAGTGGGGACACTGGAGGTAGGACATATTTTCAATGATTCCCAAGATAGGAATATTCATCTTTTCCGCCATCCGTACAGCCTTCTGCACAATCATGGAAACCAGGTCCTGGGGGGAGGTAACAATCACAATTCCCGCCACCGGCATGGATTGAAATACGGTTAAGGGGACGTCTCCGGTTCCGGGGGGCATATCTACGAAGAGATAATCAATATCCTTCCATTCTACCTCCTGCCAGAACTGCTTTACTGCATTGGCAATCATGGAGCCTCTCCAGATTACGGGATCGGTTTCATTTTCCAAAAGCAGATTGGTGGAAATGATTTCCACGCCTCCGGCACTTTTCTCCGGCACCATGGACTTTCCGTCACTGCTTAATGCTACGCCGTCGTGAGCCAGTCCGAAAGCCTTAGGAATGGAAGGCCCGGTAATATCCGCATCTAAAATTCCTACATGATAGCCCGCCTTATTCATTGCGGATGCTAATAAGGAGCAAACGGTGGATTTTCCCACACCACCCTTTCCGGATACGATGCCGATTACCTTCTTTACGGAAGATCCGGGGGCTAAGGGTAACTTCTGAATTCCCGCACTTTTACTTGGACAGCCGGATGAGCAGCTGCTACAGTTGGAGTTGCAGGAAGATGGATTTTGTTCTGCCATAATATTTCCTTTCTCTATACCTTTTCCTTCTTTAGGAAAGCCACAAAGCTCTCTAAGGAAGGAGAGTTGTTCTTGTTGTTATACAGAAAAGCAATTCTTCGCTTTTCTATAGGCTGGGGAAGTTTTATTTCCACCAGCTGCCCATTTTTTAGATCTTCCTCCACAAAATCTCGAATTACCCAGGCAATACCGATGCCGATTTTGGCTGAGTCAATCAAAAGATCCATGGTATTTAATTCCATAATCTGGGGGCAGTAGATTTGATTCTCCTTTAGATAGCTTTCAATATGATGCCGAGAGAGATTTTGCTCCTCCAAAAGCATCACATTGGCATCCTGAAACAAGGAAAAGGCTTCTCCCCTAATGTTTTTCAGATTACGCAAATATTGAGGAGCTGCCACCAGAATATCCTCCACTTCCCGCTCCATCAGAATTTCTTGATTGATGCCAAGCTTTTTCGGAAGAGCTGCTAAAGCCAGATCAATCTGATGATCCTCTAAAAGATGGAGGGTTTTTCCGCTATCCTGATTTTTTAAGCTGATACGAATATTGGGGTACTCCTTCATAAAAGCCTTCAGATAGGGAAGAAGAATAAAACGGCAAAGGGTGCTGCTGGCACCGATATCCAGATGACCGATATGAAAGTCCTTCATTTTCTGGAGGGTTTCTTCCGCCTCTTGAATATGAGCAAAGGCATCCTTAATATACTGAAATAAAACCTTTCCCTCATCGGTTAAACTGACGCCCCGGGAATTTCTTTTAAATAGCTTGATTTCCAGGCTATCCTCTAAGCGAACGATGGTTTTGGAAATCGCCGGCTGGGAAATATAGAGCTGTTCTGCGGCCTTGGAAATGTTTCCGCTTTTAGCCACTTCATAAAATATCCGATAGGTGGATAGGTTCTGTTCCATGTTTATCCTTTCTTTTTGAGATAACTTAAAGGAATAATAAGTATCTAAAAAATGTATTTTGATTATAGCAGTAGCTTTGTTACACTGTAAAGAAGAATACAATTCTGCTTTTATAAAATACATAGGAGCAGGCGGTTTAGCTAGGAAGTAAGGAGATTTCCATGGGAATGACGATGAGTCAGAAGATTTTGGCCAAGCATGCAGGCTTAGAGGAAGTACAGGCAGGACAATTAATTCTAGCCAAGGTGGATTTGGTACACGGAAATGATATCACCACTCCGGTGGCAATTCGTGAGCTGGATAAGATTCACGGAGAGGGAGTATTTGACAAGGAGAAGGTAGTCTTTGTTATGGATCACTTTGTGCCGAATAAGGATATTACCTCTGCCAAATGTACGCAGATTTGCAGAAACTTTGCTAAGGAGCATGGACTGAAGCACTACTATGATGTGGGAAACATGGGGATTGAGCATGCCCTGATTCCGGAGCAGGGCCTGATTACAGCGGGAGAGCTGTCCATCGGTGCCGACTCCCATACCTGTACCTATGGGGCTTTAGGGGCGTTTTCCACAGGCGTGGGCTCTACAGATATGGCGGCGGCTATGGCTACAGGAGAGCTTTGGTTCAAGGTGCCCACCGCTATTAAGGTGGTATTAAAGGGCAAATTACAAAAACATGTCAGTGGTAAGGATCTGATTCTTCATTTGATCGGGTTGATCGGTGTGGATGGAGCTCTTTATGAGTCCATTGAGTTTACCGGAGAGGGTGTGGCTTCTCTTTCTATGGACGATCGCTTTGCTATCTGCAATATGGCCATCGAAGCCGGTGGAAAGAACGGTATTTTCCCGGTGGATGAAAAGACTTTGGAATATATTAAGGCGCATTCTCAGAAGGAATATCATATCTATGAGGCGGATGAGGATGCGGAATATGATAGAGTCATTGAGATTGACCTCTCCAGCCTTAAGTCCACTGTGGCTTTTCCTCATTTACCGGAAAACACCCATGAAGTCGGCAGCTTTGAGAAGATCAGCATCGATCAGGCGGTCATCGGTTCCTGTACCAACGGCAGACTTTCCGATATCAAGGTGGCGGCTGAGATTGCCAGAGGAAGAAAGATTGCAGAAAATGTTCGTTGTATCGTGATTCCGGCTACCCAGAAGATTTATCTGGAGGCTATGGAGAAAGGCTATATTAAGGATTTGATTGAGGCGGGAGCGGTAGTAAGTACCCCAACCTGCGGTCCCTGCCTTGGAGGCTATATGGGAATTTTGGCGCCTAATGAGCGCTGCATTTCCACTACCAACAGAAATTTTGTGGGAAGAATGGGAGATGCCAGCTCGGAGATTTATCTGTCTTCTCCGGAGGTGGCTATGGCATCGGCTGTTTTGGGATATATTGCATCCCCAACGGATTTAGGACTATAGGAGGCTGTTATGGAAAAAGCTAAGGGTCATTGTGTGAAATATGGGGATAATGTGGATACGGATGTGATTATCCCGGCAAGATATCTGGCCATTCAGGATAAGGCGGAGCTGGCTACCCATGCCATGGAGGATATAGACCTTCATTTTCATGAAAAAATCCAAAAGGGAGATCTTTTGATTGCAGGAAAGAACTTTGGCTGCGGCTCTTCCAGAGAGCATGCTCCACAGGTTTTGAAGGATTCCGGCATCTCCTGTGTGATTGCGGAAAGCTTTGCCAGAATCTTCTTTAGAAATGCCTTGAATATCGGCTTGGCTATTGTGGAGGCTCCGGAGGCGGCCAAAGAGATTCAGGAAGGAGAGGAGCTGGAGGTGGATTTTACCGAAGGAAAGATTCATAACCTAAGTAGCGGAAAATCCTATACCATGGCGGTATTCCCTCCCTTTTTGCAGGAAATGATTGATAAGGGGGGCTTAATTGCCTCTGTGAATGAGAAGCTAGAAAAAATGCAGCAAAAAACTTAAGAAATATTCCTCCATGAGGGAGCTGTTCTCTAAAAGCTCCGGAGTAAAGGGAATGTAGTTTTGCTTTTCCTTATATTCCTTTTGAAAAAGATTGGGAAAGCTATCGGAAAAGACGGGGAGAAAGAGCCCTGTCTTTTTTTGATAAGCGGTAGCGGCCTTTGCCCTTTGCTTTTCTTCTTTAGGATAGAGCTCAGAAAGGCTTCTGTGCAGTGCCATGTCTTTGGCGGGAATATAGTCATAGTCTTTAAAGTTTTTGAAAAAATACTTTGCTTCCCCGGAAAATAAGGGGATTTCCAAAACAGCCTCCTGTCCGTAGACTTCCAGATGAAAATTTTCCAAGGAATGGGAAATAGTTTTGGGAAAGAAAGTACTTTTCGCTGCTGCAGCTTTAGTGGGGTAGTCTTTTGCTTCGGGAGAACAAGAACATTCTTCGCTTTCAGAATTTAGCGTCATTTGACCAAAACGAAAGCAGAGCCTTAGCTTATTTTTCTCCAATAGCAGTTCTGACTTTTCACGGCAATAGCTTCCCTTTCCTTGGAACAGCTCTTCGTAGGCAAAAAAGGAAAAAAGGGAAGGGAGGTAAAGCAAATCCTCAAAGTTATGTTGCAACAGAAGAGACTTTGCCTCCTCTGTAGGATGCTCCAGATATTCTAAATAGACATAAATCAGTTCACCACCGGTATAGATATCCTCTCTTTGAATCCCCAAAAAGCGTTCACATTCTTTGAGCTTATAGGAGGGTAGCTGATAGAATCTTCTCCTGCTTTGAATCATTTTAAAAAGGTCCAGCTGGGGAAGCCCTGTAATAGGACTTTTTAGGCCGTAATGGCTGTAGCTTTTTTCTAAAAAGGGGGTATCAAAGGCTTTCCCGTTAAAGCTGATAAACTGTGTCTTAGCTTTGCAATACTCTTGAAACTCCTGTAAAACTTCAATTTCTTCTGAAAGACTGTTAGCAAAGAGCTGGACAATTTCCATTTCCGAAGCTTTAAAAAGGAGCAATCCAATGCTATAAATCTGGGCACTTTTCGAACTAAGTCCGGTGGTTTCGATATCAAAAAATAAAATCTCTTCTTTGTCAGGAAGAAAAGAGGGGAAAAAGAAATCTTTAGGATAGGGAAGTGCTTTTCTAATAATATCCATAGGGAGACTCCGATAAACATAGTATTCTTGTTTAACGAGATATCCCACGATTTGTGCAGGATACTCATTATGAATTATGAAGCATTTTTTTACTACTTAGTTTACTCCAAGGGAAGAAAAATAAAAACAGAAGGATAATAAAAAAAGAAAAAAAGACTTTTTTTTCACATTTCATTCATATTTATGAGATTTAATGGTAAAGAATCGTAAAAGGCGAAGTAGGTTTATGAGAGAGCTACCGCATTTCATTTTAAAGGAGAAGAAATGGAAGAGAATCAACAGGGACAGGATGTTTCTCAGGAAATTAATAAACTACTGGAAGCAAGTCCACAAAAGAAGAAAAAGGGGAAGAAGAAATGGATTTTGATCGGAGTCCTTGTTTTAGTTTTGCTGTTTATAGCGAAAAACGTGCTTTTTCCGGCAAAACCCATGGGAACTATGGTCAGCGTTCAGGCTTTAACAAAGGGAGATATACAGGAAAAAATCAGTCTCTCCGGGCCTGTGTCCGGTACGGATGCCCAACAGGTTACCTCCGGCTTACATGCCAAGGTAACGGAAATTCTGGTGAAAGAAGGCGATAAGGTAGAAAAGGGGCAGGTTTTAGCACGCTTAGACAAAACGGATGTGAATACTGCTTTGGAAGCTGCCAAAACCCAACTGGATTTGGCAAAGGCCAATAAAACCGAGGCGGAAAAAAATCTTCGTTTGGAATATGAGAAAAATCAAACAATCTTAAAAAATGCGGAATTGGATTTTCAGAGAAAATCCAGTCTCTACTCTACCGGAGATATTCCTCAGAGTGACTATGAGGCGGCGGAAAGCGCTTTAAAGGATGCTAAAGCTACTATGGCAAATTATAAGGTGATAAAGGGAGCAGTACAGGTTCCGGACAGCTATGATTTACAGATTAAGACGGCGGAGCAGGAGCTGGAGAAGGCGGAAAGCAAGGTCTCCGATGCAGATTTGGTTTCTCCTATTGCCGGAACCATCACCAGAGTGAACATCAAGGTGGGAGAATTTGCAGATACCCCGACAGAAAATAAATATGACTTTACTGTAGAGAATCTGGATCAGCTGGAATTAAGCATTGCGGTTTCCGAATACAATATCGGAAAGGTACATCTTGGTCAAAAAGCCACTATTACGGCGGATATTTTAGGGGGAGAATCTTTGGAGGGGGTGGTTTCTTCCATTTCTCCCACAGGAGAAGAGAAAAATGCCAACACCAGCGAAAGAGTTATTCCGATTAAGATACAGATTACCGGAGATAAAAAGGGATTGCTTTCCGGTATTACCGCTAAGGCGGATTTACTCTTATCCGAAGCTAAGGATGTGTATGTAGTACCTATTTCTGCAGTGATGACCGGGGAAGACGGAAGCAATAAAATGGCCTTTGTTGTAAACGGAACCGTGCATTTTGTTCCGGTAACTACCGGAGTTACCAGTGATGTTTCCATGGAGGTAAAACCTGTGAAAGAGGATTCCGCATTTAAAGAGGGAAGCAATTATATTCTTTCTCCTGATGCCAGTCTTACAGAGGGAAGTCCGGTAACCGTAGATCCCACAGCCCAAGGTTCGGAGTCCGTTAGCCCGGAGGAAGCCGGGGTTGTAGTACAGACAGGATAGAAAGATGGAAGATACTTTAATTGAATTACGCAATCTGGTGAAAATCTATGATACCGGTGCGGTGAAGGTATTGGGATTAAATCAGATTAATTTAAAAATTAAAAGAGGGGAGTTCGTAGCCATTATGGGACAATCCGGCTCCGGAAAATCTACTCTAATGAATATCTTAGGCTGTTTGGATAAACCAAGTCTTGGCAATTATTTTCTGGACGGAGAAGATGTGGCAGCCATGGATCCCAATACTTTAAATAAGGTAAGAAATCAAAAAATCGGCTTCGTGTTCCAGAGCTTTAATTTGATTAGTCGCATGAGCGCTTTGAAAAATGTGGAAATTCCCATGATTTATGCTCATATCCGTTCTCAAAAGCAAAGGTCGGAAAGAGCGGCCATGCTTTTGGAAAAGGTAGGTCTTTCCGGAAGAATCCATCATCAGCCCAATGAAATGTCCGGAGGGCAAAGGCAGAGAGTGGCAATTGCCAGGGCCTTAGCCAATGAACCGCCTTTGATTTTGGCGGATGAGCCCACCGGAAACTTAGACACTGCCAGCTCCATTGAAATTATGGAAATGTTCTCTGCTCTTCATAAGGCAGGAGCTACCGTGGTGGTGGTTACCCATGAGGAGAATATTGCCGCCTATACGGATAGGATGCTTCGCTTTTCAGACGGAAAACTGATTTCCGATATCAAAAATGAGAATCCTACTCCGGTAAGAGATTTGGCAATCTTTGAAGGAATGTACAGAGGAGGGAACCATGCTTCTTGAAAATATGAAAATGGCATTAAGCTCTCTTCGAGCCAATAAGCTTCGTTCCATTCTCACCATGCTGGGCATTATTATCGGAATCGGATCCGTCATCTCCATTGTTTCCATCGGAGATACCATGCGGAAAATGTTTTCCGACCTCTATAAAAATGTAGGTGTGACCCAGGCGGCCATTATGATAAATCCCTACATGGATCAGGAGGAATATCGAGACAGTGATTTTTTCACCATGGACGAACTTTACAAGATGAAGGAGGTCTTTGGCAATCGCTTGGACTATGTGGATAATATGTCCAGCGGTTCTATCGATATAAAAAATGGATTAAACCGCTTGAAAACCAATATTGAGGGAGTGGATTCTCCCTATCAAAAGCTTCAGCCGGTACAGATTTTAAACGGAAGATATATTTCCGCTAATGATGTGGAGGAAAGAAGAGCGGTGATTATGATTTCCGAAACTACAGCTTTAAAGCTATATGGAACCGTAAATGCCACAGGAAAACATTTTCGCTCAGATATTATGGGAGAAAATCGAGAGTTTAGCATTATCGGAGTGTACAGGAAAGATATCAGCCCCATTCAAAAGCTACTAATGGGTTCTAATGATAAAAATGGAGAAGGCATTGTTCCCTGGACTTTGCTTTCCCCTCAGTCCAGTGAATTTTCCATGATTCGATACTACGGAAAAACAGGAATGTCCGAGCAGGAGATGAAACAGCTAAATACGGAAATCAAGGCTTATTTTTCTAAAATAAAAAATCGTCAGCCCTCCGACTGGTATATTTCCTCTATTCAGGATGAAATGAAACAGGTAGATGGGGTAATGGGGGGAATTTCCGCTGCTGTGGGCGGCATTGCTGCCATTTCTCTTCTGGTAGGCGGTATCGGTATTATGAATATTATGCTGGTGTCGGTAACGGAGAGAACCAGAGAAATCGGTATCAGAAAGGCTTTGGGCGCAAGCACCGGAGATATTTTGGTGCAGTTTTTAACGGAATCTGCTCTTTTGTCCGCCCTGGGAGGATTGATTGGAGTGTTACTGGCCATGGGACTGGTGTCCTTGGGAGCTACCGCCTTCGGTTTATCCGTGGTGATTCGCCCGGGAATTATCCTGATTGCGGTGCTTTTCTCCGCGATAGTGGGTATCTTCTTCGGCATCTATCCTGCCAATAAGGCGGCAAAGGAAGATCCTATTGTAGCCCTTAGATATGAATAAGAAATTAAGAAGTCTAAGCCCTATAGGAATCATGGATATGCTTCTTCTGAGCTTGTCTTCATAACTTTTTATTAATAGCATCCCGTGATTATATTCAGTGCATTCGTGATTTTATTCAGTGCATTCGTGATTTTATTCAGTGCATTCCTTGATGAATAACTGGACAATAAGACAAAAAAAGCTATACTAATGATGAGTGCTATTCCTATTTTCAGGAGAAATTTCGGATTATGATAAAGGAGGTTATGATGACCCTTAGAGAAGCAATGGAAAAACGACATATGGTTCGTAAGTACAAGGATGAAGTTATTCCTCAGGATGTGGTAAAGGCTTTAGAGGAGCGGATTCAGGAATGCAATCAGAAGTATTCTCTGCATTTTTTCTTAAAAACGGAGGATGGAGCTGCATTTGCAGAATTAATTGATAAATTGATTACCAAAAATGCCAAGAATTACATCGTATTGGCAGGAGACGAAAAGGAAGGCGTGGAGGAGCGTGTTGGTTATGCCAGTGCGGATATTATGCTCTATGCCCAGACTCTAGGCTTAAATACCTGGTGGGTAGGTGCCAGCTTCAATAAGGAGGCTGTTGCTAAATTAAGCCCTGAGCATCCTGTTTATGGTGTGATTTCCATTGGCTATGGAGAGACCCAAGGTACTCCTCATGCTTCCAAGGAAGATTTTGAGGTATGCAGCTATGAAGGAGCTGTACCGGATTGGTTTAAGGAGGGTGTAGAGTATGCTTTGATGGCACCTACCGCCTATAATCGTCAGTCCTTCTATTTAAAGGGCAAGGGAAATGAGGTGCAGTTCACTTATAAAGAGGGCGAGTTCCAGGGAATTGATTCCGGTTTGGTAAAGTATCATTTTGAAGCAGCAGCCGGAAAAGAGAATTTCCACTGGGTTTAAGTTTGTAAAATAAGACGTTTAGATTTTCGGCAAGTTAGACCTGAAATTGGGGTATCCAAGTGTGCCCCCGGTTTCAGGTCTTTCTTTTCTTCACAAAAAGCCAAGCAATTTTCTTCCCTCCATTGAGAAAATCAAGCATCTATGCTAGACTATTGCGGATTGGAGAGATTATGATTCGATTTATACATGGCATTTTACGAGAAGTAAAAGAGGATATGTTGGTAATAGAAGCAGGAGGACTGGGATATGGGGTTCGCATTCCTGCTTCTGTTTTTGATAAAGCCCCTAAGACGGGAGAGGAAATTCTTCTTCATACCTACTTTTCGGTTCGAGAGGATAGTCAGGAGCTTTTCGGCTTTTGGGAGGAAAGGGATAGGGATTTTTTCATCAAATTACTTTCTGTTTCCGGCATTGGCCCTAAGACTGCCCTGGGGATTTTATCCTGTATGAGTAGGGAGGAGTTGATTCTTGCGATTATCAGTAATGACAGTAAAAAGATTCAGAAGGCTCCGGGACTGGGGAAGAAGTCTGCAGAAAGATTGATTGTGGAGCTCCGGGATAAGGTGCCTAAGGAAGAGATTACATTTTCCGGAGAAGAAGCTGTTGTGACGACTACTACTTCCGTAGCGGTGGAGGAAGCGGTGGAAGCCTTGGTCTCCTTGGGATATTCTGCAATAGAAGCAAAAAGATGGATTACAAAGATTCCGAATTATGAGGAAAAGTCCGCCGAAGATTTGCTACGGCTTAGCCTGAAACAGTTTGCGTTGTAAGGGATTTTTATGGAAAGAAAACTGATACAAACAGAGGAGAGTAAGGAGGATTTATCTTTTGATCCTAAGATTCGACCTCAATTTTTGAAAGATTATATCGGACAGGAAAAGTTAAAGGAAACCCTGTCTATCTATATTGAAGCGGCTAAGAAAAGAAAGCAAAGTCTGGATCACTGCCTTTTTTACGGTCCTCCGGGATTAGGAAAGACAACGATTTCCAATATTATTGCCAATGAATTGGGGGTTCACTGTAAGATTACCTCCGGACCGGCTATAGAAAAGCCGGGAGAAATTGCGGCGATTTTGAATAACCTTTCCGAAGGCGATGTACTCTTTGTGGATGAAATCCATAGACTGAATCGACAGGTGGAGGAAGTGCTTTACCCTGCTATGGAGGATTTTGCCATAGATGTACTGCTGGGGAAGGAAAGCAGCACCCGTTCCATTCGCTTGGACTTGCCACGTTTTACCTTAGTGGGAGCGACTACCAGAGCAGGACTTCTTTCCGCTCCTCTTCGGGATCGTTTCGGGATTATTGGAAAGCTGGAGTTTTATAAAGAAGAGGAGTTGGAGGAGATTGTCCTTCGAAGTGCCAAGGTACTATCCATTTCTATTGATAAAGGCGGAGCAAAAAGCATTGCCCTGCGTTCCAGAGGTACCCCAAGGCTTGCCAATCGTTTGCTAAAGAGGGTACGAGATTTTGCGGAAATCAAGTATAATGGTGTTATTCACAAGGAGGTGGCAGAGAATGCCTTGGACTTACTGGATGTGGATACCTTAGGCTTGGATACCTATGACAGACAGTATCTTTGGAACTTGATTGAGAAATTTTCCGGAGGACCGGTGGGGGTGGAGACTTTAGCCACCAGTCTGGGAGAAGACCGGGGAACCTTAGAGGATATGATAGAACCCTATTTGATTTTACAAGGTCTGATAGACAGAACCCCCAGGGGAAGGATTGCAACAAAACACGCGTATCAACATTTAGGACTGAGTGAAGCATAGGAAAAGGTGGAGAACATGGCAGATAAAAAGACAATACAAGTCATTATTGACGGAAAAATTTATGTCCTAAGTGGGGAGAATTCCGAGTCTTACCTTCATGATGTGGCAGATTATTTGAACCATAAAATTGAAAGCATTCGTAAGGAAATGTGGAATTATAATAAGCTGGAGGAATCGGTTCGATCCCTTCTGCTTCAGATTAATATTTGTGATGAGCTTTTTCAGGAAAGAAAGAAAGTGGAGGAGATGCAGGAGCTTTTGGATCAGGAAAAAAGTGAGAGCTATTCCTACAAGCACGACTTGGTAAAGACCAAGTTAAAGCTGGATGGAGTTTTACAGGAATTGGAGAGTACCCAGAAGAAGCTCTTGGCTTTGGAAAAGAAGGAAGCAAAGGGAAAGGTATAGGATGGAGTAAGTAAGGATGCCAATCCAAAATAAAGAAAATTTAAGAGAAAAAGAGCCTTATGAAGCAGAGCTTTTGGCCCCGGCAGCCTCCTTGGAAGTATGCAAGGTGGCTGTTTTTGCCGGAGCGGATGCGATCTATATGGGAGGACAAAAATATTCCGCAAGAGCCTTTGCCAAGTCTTCTTTATCGGAAGAGGATGAGCTTTTGGAGGCCATTCATTTTTGTCATCTTTACAATAAAAAAATATATATGACCTTAAACACTCTCTTTAAGGAGAGTGAAAGAAAAGAGTTATATAGTTATATGGATCCCTATTATGAGGCAGGGCTGGATGGGGTAATTATTCAGGATCTGGGGATTGGGAAAATGTTGGCCAAGGCCTATCCGGATCTTCCTCTCCATGCCAGCACCCAGATGACGGTACACACCAAAGAAGCTGTGGGCTTAATGGAAAACTTGGGCATGGAAAGGGTTGTGCTTTCCAGAGAATGTTCTTTGGAGGATATTTCCGACATTGCTAAGGCTACCCCCTTAGAGCTAGAGGTCTTTATTCATGGCTCCATGTGCTATAGCTACTCCGGAGCCTGTTTTATGTCTTCTCTTTTAGGAGGACGGTCAGGAAACCGGGGAAGATGCGCCGGAACCTGTAGACTGTGCTATAGCAGTAAGGGAAAAAAGGGAAATTATCTGAGTATGAAGGATATGTTTACCCTGGATCTTCTTAAGGAGCTTCTGGAGGCGGGAGCTTATTCTTTAAAGATAGAGGGCAGAATGAAGTCCGCCCTCTATACAGGGACAGTGGTTTCCATTTACAGAAAATATCTGGACTTGGCTCTTCAGGGGAAGTCCTATAAGGTCTCGGAGGAAGATATAGCCCTCTTAAAAGAGGTTTATGACAGAGGAGGCTACAGTTCTTATTTAGAACAACATAACGGGGAAGATATGATTGCCTTCGGAGAAAAGCCCTTTCGAAAGGAAAAGGAAGAAGTGCTTTCCAAACTCAAGCAGGAAATGGAAGAGCGGGAAAGAAAGATTCCTTTGAAGGGAAGCTTGCACTTGTCCTATGACGAAGTTCCCTATTTTAGCTTAGAGGGAGAAGAAGGACTTTCCATTTTCGTGGAAGGAAGCCAGCCTGTAGAAAAGGCTAAGGAAAAGAGTTTATCCAGGGAACAGATAGCAAAACAAATGAAGAAGATGGGGAATACGGAATTTTCCTTGGAAGAACTTTCGATTCTTGGGGAGGAAGATATTTTCTATCCCCTGTCTTTCCTGAATCAATTAAGGAGAGACGGTGTAGAGAAAATGAGGGAGGCCATTCTTGGGCAGTATAGACGGAATCAAAGACTTAGGGGAAATTAGGGTTTCCATAGAAAGAGGAGAACAGCTAAAAGCAGTGCTTCAATTCCCTTTTATCAAAGGAATTTATCTGGATGAGGGAGCCTTTTCCGAGGAAGAGCTCCTGAAATATCGCGGGGAGATTCAAAACAGCGGAAAATGGGCAGGTCTTCGTTTTCGAAGAATCCAAAGAAGGGAAGATAGGGGAAGAAGCCCGAAGGATTGGATGGAAGAGGCGAAAAATGAAGAGGGCTTCAGTCATTTTCTTCTTCGCACCCTGGATCAGGTGGCAATGCTACAGGATTTTCCGGATAGGAAGTTTTCAACCTGCTTTGACTATACCCTCTATAGCTATAATCAGGCTGCCATGGAGGTATGGGAATCCTTGGGAGCAAAAGAAATGTGCTTTCCCATTGAGTTTCGTTTTCAGGAGGATATGGCCTTTTCGGATTGGGCAAGAAGCAGGAGAATCTCCACGGAGCTTCTTTGCTACGGGCATCTGCCTATGATGGTCAGTGCCAATTGTATAGAAAAAACCAGAAATGGTTGTACCAGAGGGAACAATGTGGTGTCTTTGCAGGATCGACAGAATAAGAGTATGCCGGTTCGCCTCTATTGCAAATACTGCTATAATCAAATTTACAACAGTGATGTTTTATCCTTGTTGGGGTTGGAAAATGAAGTGGAAAAGCTTGGCGCCTCTTCTTTTCGATTTGACTTTACGGTGGAGTCGGAGAAGGAAATTCTGGAGCTTTTTCAGGGAAAGCCCTTGAAGCAGTTTACCAGAGGACATTTTCATAAAGGAATAGAGTAGGGGAGAAAAGATGGGTAGTCTTTTTAGTACATTTACGAAGATTATATGTATGGTATTGATGCTGCTGTATTGTTATAGTCTGTTCCGAAATCTTTCCCTGGATTATGGGGATGGAAAAAGAAGACTGGCAAAGTTTCTGTACCAGATCTTATTATTCTTACATTTTCTTTGTCATGGGGTTCTTTTCTTTCATACAAAGGATTTCTTTTATCTAATCATGTATGGGGCGGAGCTGTGTTTTCTTGTGCTCTATCCCTTCCTTTGGAAGAAAATCTACCCCACCTTTAGTGAGACGCTCTTGTATAACCAGTGTCTTCTTTTGTCCTTAGGGTGGATTATGCTGGAAAGATTAAATAGGGATAAGGCCATGAAGCAGTTTGCCATTTCCGTGGCAGCCAGTCTTCTGGCCTTGCTTATTCCCTATTTCATCGATAAAATCTGGGATTTTCAAAAGGGAAGAATTGCCTTTGCGGTACTGGGGATTTTCCTGCTTTCCTTGGTCCTTATTGTAGGACGGGTAAGCTTTGGTGCTAAGATGAGCTTGAATTTCTTTGGCTTTTCCTTCCAGGCTTCCGAATTCGTTAAAATCAGCTTTGTTTTTTCCGTTGCGGGATTTTTATCGGAGGAGCAAAATCAAAGGGGGTTATACAAGGCAGCAATAGTGGCTATGCTCCACGGCATTGTGTTGGTGCTGTGTAAGGACTTAGGCTCTGCTCTAATCCTATTTATGGCCTTTTTGTTTATGCTTTATGTGGCCAGCAGTCAATTTTTGTATCTTGCCTTAGGCTTCGGTCTATCTGCATTGGCAGGCTTTGTGTCCTACCATCTTTTTTCTCATGTGCGTACCAGAGTATTTGCCTTTTTGGATCCTTGGAAGGATATTGCAGGGAAGGGGTATCAGATTACCCAGTCTCTCTTTGCCATCGGTACGGGGGGATTTTTTGGACTTGGACTTTTTCAGGGATTGCCCAACAAGATTCCCATCGTGGAAAATGATTTTATTTTCTCCGCCTTGTCCGAAGAAATGGGAGGAATTGTGGCGATTTGCGTGATTCTTGTCTGTCTTTCCTGTTTTATGCAAATGATGATGATGGGAATGGATATGGAAAGCCTCTTTTATAAACTCATCTGTATCGGCCTGAGTGTGATTTATGTGATGCAGGTCTTTTTAACCATCGGTGGAGCCATAAAATTTATCCCCTCCACGGGAGTGACCCTGCCCTTTGTCAGCTATGGCGGTTCCAGTATGATTTCCAGTTGTATTCTTTTTGCCATCTTCCAAGCTCTCTTTGTTATCCAAGGAAAGGAAGATGCCATGGATGAAGAGGAAGAGGAAGACGAACAGCAAGCGCCGAAGAGGAAGGGGAGAAGGGGCATTTATGAATAAGCTTAGAAATTCCGGAAGAAGGGTAAATTATGAAAAAGTATAATAATTCCAGAAGAAAGCCAAGCAATAGGGAGATGAAGGGAATTACCTATTTCTTTGTCCTGCTTTTCTTTTCCATGATTGTATATTTTTGTTATTTTATGCTGGTTTTGGCCCCGAATCAGATTTCCAGTCCCTATAATGCCAGAATTGATTATCTATCTTCGAAAGTTATCAGAGGTAGTATTTTATCTTCTGACGGAAAGATTTTGGCGAAAACGGAAACCGGAGAGGGAGGAGAGAAAAGAGTATATCCGGAGGGGATTGCCTTTTCCCACCCCATCGGCTACAGCAGTAAGGGAAAAACCGGAGTGGAGTCCATGGCGAACTTTTATCTTAGCCGTTCCAGTATTAACCCCTTGGAAAAAATCATGAATCAAGTGGAGGAAGTGAAGAATCCCGGAGATTCGGTGGTACTTAGTTTGAATTCCTCTTTGCAGTCTCTTGCCTATTCTTTATTAAAGGATAAGAAGGGAAGCATTGTCTGTATGAATCCGAAGACCGGAAGAATTCTGGCGATGGTTTCCGCACCTTCCTTTACGGAAGAGGATATTCAGAACAACTGGGAAGCCCTTACTTCCTCCGACAACAAAGACGGAAATCTTCTGAACAGGGCAACCCAGGGACTTTATCCTCCCGGCTCAACCTTTAAGCTTTTGATGGCTTTAGAGTATATTCGGGAGCATCCTGCGGATTGGCAGAGCTTTAGCTATACCTGTAAGGGGGAATATGTGGATCCGGAGAATTCTTCCTATGTGGTGCATTGCTATAACGGGGAGGTTCACGGAAAGGTGGATTTGGAATCTGCCATTGCGGATTCCTGCAATTCCGCCTTTGCCAAGCTGGGAACGGAGATTGATCCAATTCGATTGAAGGCTTTGGCGGAAAGATTTTACTATAATCAAAAAATAGATATCGGTTTGTCTGCCAATGCAGGACAATTTACCTTGGCAGAGAATGCGGACGTTTGGGATAAGATGCAAACCGCTATCGGACAGGGGGCCACCCTTTGCACTCCCCTGCAAAACCTTTGCATGGTTTCCGCCATTGCCAATGGTGGAAATCTGGTCTATCCAAGCCTTCTTGCTTCAGTACAGAATGCCAATGGCACAACGGTAAAGGAATTTCCCTATGGTGAGAGCCATAGCCTTCTTTCCCAAGGGGAAAGTGATGCCTTAAAGCAGTTTATGAGAAAGGTAGTTACGGAGGGTACCGCCAGTGTATTAAATACAGATGCCTATAAGGTTTGCGGAAAAACCGGTTCCGCCCAGGTGAAGGTAGGAAGTGAACTTAAGACCAATGCCTGGTTTGTAGGCTTTGCTCCCATGGAGGATCCGGAGATTGCGATATCCGTTATTGTAGAAGAAGGAGAAACCGGTGGAAAAACCGCGGCCCCTATCGCCAGAAAAGTATTAGATCATTATTTTCATAAAGATGGATAAATAGGGTATAGTAAGAGGAGTAGTACAATGAGAAGAATACTGTCCTATATGGAAAAAGTGAAGGGGAAAAGCATTTTGGCTCCTCTGTTTAAGTGTCTGGAAAGCATGTTTGAGCTTTTTGTTCCTTTAGTCATTGCCAGAATGATTGATCAGGGAATTCGTAAGGAGAATCATGCTGTGATATGGCATAGTCTTTTTCTGCTCCTGGCCTTAGCCTGTGTAGGATGCCTTACCGCCGTAATTGCCCAGTATTTTGCGGCAGAGGTGGCTATGGTGGTGGGGAAGTCCTATCGAAGAGACTTGTTTCACAAAATTCTTTCCTTACCCTATAGAGATTACAATGAGCTTTCCGCATCTTCCCTAATTACCAGAATCGGTCCGGACATCTTCCAAATTGAGTCTACGGTAAATATGGTACTCAGGCTTTTGATGCGTTCTCCCTTTATCGTTGTGGGAGCCTGTATTATGGCTTTCCGAATGAGTACCAGGCTGTCAGTTTTATTCTTATTTGTTTTGCTTCTTTTATCTATTGTGGTTTTTGGCATCATGGCTCTTACCATGCCCTTTTACAAAAGGATTCAAGTAAGTCTGGAAAACATCACAAGGAAATACAGAGAAAATATTATGGGAATCCGTGTGGTACGGGCTTTCTGTCAGGAAGAAAAGGAAGAGGAGGAGTTTTTAGAAAAAAACCAAGATTATACCAAGGTGCAGATTGCAGTAGGGAAAATATCTGCATTACTAAATCCGATGAGCATGCTGCTGATTCAGTTTGGGCTTATGGGAATTCTGTATTTTTCCTCCAAGATGGTAAATGACGGCAGACTTTTTCAAGGAAATGTGGTGGCTCTGACCAACTATATGAGCCAAATTTTGCTGGAGCTTCTTAAGCTTGCCAATCTGATTATTTTGATGGTTAAAGCTTATGCCAGTATTAGCCGAATTGAAGAGGTGATGGAGCGAAAGAACGAAGAAGATCAGTCTGTTAATGATAAGGAAGCAGTTACTCTTTCAACAAGAAATCAAGCCACAGAGAAAGTGCAAAGGCAGGAGCTTGATGCCAATGCTTCTTCTGACGCAAACAAGGCAGGTATCGTTCTAAAGAATCTTTCTTTTTCCTATGAAGTCGGAGAGGAAAGGGCTCTTTCCGATATCAGTTTTTCTTTAAAAGAAGGGGAAAGCTTAGGAATTATCGGTGGTACAGGATCCGGAAAATCCACCTTGATATCTCTAATTTGTGGATTTTACGCGGATTATGAGGGAGAAATTTTCCTTTGGGGGAAAAATTTAAGAGATTATTCGAAAAGAGAACTTAGAGAAAGTATTGCTTATGTCCCTCAGAAGGCGGTACTTTTTTCCGGAACCCTTAAAGAAAATCTTCTTTGGAGAAAGCAGGAGGCAAAGGATGAAGAGCTTTGGAAAGCTTTGGAAATCGCCCAGGGAAAAGATTTTGTAGAGGAAAAGGGAGAGGGCTTGGATTTGCCTGTCAGTATAGAAGGAAAAAATTTTTCCGGTGGACAAAGACAAAGACTTTCTATTGCAAGAGCTTTGGTTGGGGATTCCAAGCTTTTAATTTTGGATGATTCCTCCTCCGCATTGGATATGCTGACAGAAAGAAAGCTGCGAACAGCATTGGAAGAATATCAAGGGGAAAAAAGCCTTTTGGTAATTTCCCAAAGAGTATCCAGTATCAGACATTTCCCAAAGATTCTGGTTTTAGATCAAGGTAAGTTAATCGGGCTGGGAAGTCATCAGGAACTTATGGAGAATTGTTCTGTATATCAGGAAATTTGTTCTTCTCAGAAGCAAGGAAAGGAGGAGTAATATGACTAAGCAAAACGGAACTGCAGGTGAGTCTTTTTGGAAACTTTTCGCCTTCATCAAACCTTATAAATTCAGCTTGCTTCTTTCCGTTATCTCAGCTTTTCTCTCCGTAGTATTTTCCCTCTTTCTTCCTATCCTTTTGGGAAAAGCCATAGATACGATTGCCGGAAAATCCGCAGTGGATTTTGCCGGATTGGGACAGATTTTAAAACTTATGTTTATAGTGCTTATCCTGGCTGTGGTTTTCCAGTGGGTAATGAACCAAGTGAATACCTATTTAACCTTTCATGTGATTGAAGATTTACGGAAAAAGGCTTTTTCTCATATTCAAGCCGTTCCTTTATCCTCCATCGATTCCAAGGAGCCCGGAGAGATTTTAAGCCGTTTAACTACAGACATAGAACAGATTTCACAGGGATTATTTGTTCTACTGAATCAGTTTTTGCAGGCGGTGTTCAGTATTTTGGAAACTGCATTTTTTCTCTTTCTTTTGGAATGGAGAATTGCTCTGATCCTTTTGGCGCTGACGCCTCTTTCCTTTTTTATCGCAAAGTTTATATCCAAGCGCTCTTACTTGTATTTTCAGAATCAGTCTAAGAGCAGAGGAGAAATCGCTGCCTTCAGTACGGAGGCTATCGGAAATGCGAAACTTCTAAAGGCCTTTATGCAGGATGCCCCAAAGGAGGCTTTGTATCAGGAGAAAAATGAAAGACTTTCCCGATATAGTATGCAGGCAAATTTCTACAGTTCTTTGGTTAACCCCTTTACCCGTTTTTTAAATGCTTTAGGCTATGCTTTGGTTGGGGGAGTTGGAGCACTGTTTTGCATACAAGGGACCTTAAGTATTGGGCAGTTATCCTCTTTATTGGCTTATGCCACCCAGTATGCTAAGCCCTTTAATGACATTACTTCCGTGATTACGGAAATTCAAAATGCTTTAGCTGCCGCATCCAGGGTTTTTGACTTTTTGGAGGAAGAGGAGATGATGCCAAAGGCGGAGATTAGGGAATTACCAAAGCCTGTGGAAGGATGCCTGGAGCTTTCCGGATTGTATTTCTCATACACGAAGGAGCAAAAGCTGATTCAAGATTTGAGCCTTTCCGTACAATCCGGACAAAATATTGCTATTGTTGGACCCACAGGATGCGGAAAAACAACTTTAATTAATCTTTTGATGCGATTTTATGAACCGAATCAGGGAAGCATTGCGCTTGACGGAATGCCCTATGGCAAGCTTTCGGATCATAGTCTGCGTTCTGCATATGGCATGGTTCTACAAGATAGCTGGTTAAAGTCGGATACGGTTTTGGAAAATATTCGTTACGGTTCTCCGGAGAAGAGTAGAGAAGAGGTTATGGAAGCAGCTAAACGGGCAGGCTGCCATCATTTTATTTTACAGCTTGCAAAAGGCTACGATACAATCCTTCCGGAGGACGGAGGCAATCTTTCTCAGGGACAGAAACAGCTCCTCTGTATTGCCAGAGTGATGTTAAGGGACCCGGCCATTTTAATTTTGGATGAAGCTACCAGCTCCATTGATACCAGAACGGAAGAGAAGGTACAAAGAGCTTTTCGGGAAATGCTAAAGGGCAGAACCGCTTTTATTGTGGCTCATCGTCTTTCTACGATTCAAAATGCGGATTGCATCCTGGTGATGAAGGATGGCAATGTCATCGAAAAGGGACGTCATGAAGAGCTTTTACAGCAGAAAGGTTTTTATAAGAATCTATATGAAAGCCAATTTCAGGGAGCGAAGAATTGAATTTTGCCTACACTTGACAAGTTGTTAAATCATCCATAAAATTGCAAAGTTTAGAAAAATCAAACAGTAAACAGAAGAGTAAGCAATAGAATATGGATTACATAGAGAAAACACAGTGCAAAGCAGTGCATTGTAAATTCCATGTATAGTAAATTCTATGTATGGTAAGAAAAGGAGGGGGAAACAGTGCAAGAGGAAAAAGTCATGCAGGAAGATAAAATACAGGTATTGAAAATCCTATCAAAATCCATTCGTGAATTTAAAAAAGACTCCATACTTTGTCCGCTATTGGTTACAGGAGAAGTCATTCTGGAATGTATGATTCCTTTTTTTACTGCTCAATTAGTGAACAGAATGAAGGAAAATGCCTCCATGCAGATGATTCTTCATTACGGATTAATCCTGGTGGTGATGGCCATACTTTCCCTTCTTTTCGGCCTTTGGGCAGGGAATTTTGCAGCTTCCGCCTCTACCGGTTTTGCTCGGAATATCCGAAAGGATATGTTTAAGAGGATTCAGGGCTTTTCTTTCGAGAATATTGACCGCTTTGAAAGCTCATCTTTGGTAACCAGATTAACCACGGATATCAGCAATGTACAGATGGCCTATATGATGCTGGTGCGTACCGCATTCAGAGGTCCGTTGATGATGGTCTTTTCCTTTGCCGCAGCCTTCATTATGGGGGGCAGAATGGCTATTATTTTCTGCTTTGTGATTCCTATTTTAGCTATCGGTTTAATCATTATTACCAAAAAAGCTATGAAGATTTTCAACGAAATCTTTAAGCGATACGATGCTTTAAACGAGTCTGTGGAAGAAAATATTCAGGGAATGCGGGTAGTGAAAACCTATGTTCGAGAAGAGTATGAAAAAGAGAAGTTTAATGAAAAGGCAGAGTCTTTGGCAAAGGACTTTATTTCTGCAGAAAAACTGATTGCCATTGCCAACCCCTTGATGCAATTTTGTCTTTTTGTGGTGGTTATCTTTGTCTTAAGCTTCGGTTCCTATCTGGTGGTCAGCACCGGTGGTGTTGATTTGGATGTAGGACAGCTTTCCGCCCTGTTAACCTACAGCTATCAGATTCTTTCCAGTTTAATGCTGGTGGCCATGGTTTTTGTTATGGTGGTAATTTCCGCTGCCTCCTCTCGAAGAATCGCAGAGGTTTTAACGGAAGACAGTACCATGAAGAATCCTGAAAATGGTATTAAGGAAGTAAAGGACGGCTCCATTGACTTTAATCATGTATACTTTAAGTATTCCAAGGATGCAAAAAAGAATGTTTTAACAGATATTTCCCTTCATATTTCCTCCGGACAAACCGTAGGGATCCTGGGAGGAACAGGTTCAGCCAAGTCTTCACTGACTCAGTTGATTTCCCGTCTTTATGATGTAACGGAGGGAGAAGTGTTGGTTGGCGGTGAGGATGTTCGAAATTATGATCTTCAAGCCTTAAGAGATCAGGTGGCTGTGGTATTACAAAAGAATATTCTCTTTTCCGGAACAGTGGCGGAAAACCTTCGCTGGGGAAATCCCAATGCGACACAGGCTGAGTTAGAAGAGGCTTGCCGTCTTTCTCAAGCTTCCGAGTTTATTGAGAAAATGAAGGAGGGCTATGAAAGCCATGTGGAGCAGGGAGGAAGCAACTTCTCCGGTGGTCAGAAGCAAAGACTCTGTATAGCCAGAGCCTTATTAAAGAAGCCAAAGGTTTTGATTTTGGATGATTCCACTTCTGCAGTGGATACCAAAACCGATGCTTTTATCCGAAAGGGCTTTAAGGAATTTATTCCGGATACCACCAAAATTATTATTGCACAAAGAATTTCCTCTGTAATGGATGCGGATCAGATTCTGATTATGGACAAGGGAGAAATTATTGCCCGAGGTACCCATGAGGAACTTATGGAGAATTCTCCCATTTACAGAGAAACCTATGAGTCCCAGAATCGAAAGACTAACTATTAATAGTCAAGCATAAGATTAAGATTTTTAGAATAAAAT
>CAUTXF010000016.1:0-42044 GCA_963542215.1 uncultured Oribacterium sp.
TCATCAACATGGGTGTTGGTGAAGCAAAAGAAAATTCCAAGGTTCTCGACAGTGCAGTACGTGATTTAGAGATCATTACCGGACAGCATGCTGTAACAACAAAGGCAAGAAAGTCCGTTGCGAACTTCAAGATCAGAGAGGGACAGGCAATTGGATGTAAGGTTACTCTTCGTGGAGAGAAGATGTACGAGTTCGCTGATCGTTTGATCAACTTGGCTCTTCCTCGAGTAAGAGACTTCCGTGGTGTAAACCCCAATGCCTTCGATGGTAGAGGAAACTATGCCCTTGGAATCAAAGAGCAGATTATTTTCCCTGAAATCGAGTTCGACAAGGTAGATAAGGTTAGAGGAATGGATATTATCTTCGTTACAACTGCAAAGACTGACGAAGAGTCCAGAGAGCTTCTAACCCTGTTCAATATGCCTTTTGCGAAATAATCGGAGGAAAAAATGGCTAAATTATCAATGAAATTAAAGCAGCAAAGACCTGCAAAGTTCTCCACAAGAGAATACACAAGATGTAAGATTTGTGGACGTCCCCATTCTGTACTTCGTAAGTACGGAATCTGCCGTGTATGCTTCCGTGAGTTAGCATATAAGGGAGAGATTCCAGGGGTGAGAAAAGCATCTTGGTAAAATGATTGTAAAACGAATATCGATTGCATAAGCATTCGATATTTCGTTTGCAAAGAGGATAGTGCATAGGGCGCATCCTCATAGATAAAAAGAAAGGATATCCGTAAAAATGAGTATGAGTGATCCAATCGCAGATATGCTTACAAGAATTCGTAATGCAAACACTGCAAAACATGACAGCGTATGTATCCCAGCATCTAAGATGAAGCAGTCTATTGCTGAGATTCTTCTGAAGGAAGGTTACATTTCCAGCTGCGAGTTAGTTGAAAATGGAAAATTCCAGGACATTAAGATCGGACTGAAGTACGGTTCCAACAAGAATGAGAAGATCATTTCCGGAATTCGTAGAATTTCCAAGCCGGGTCTTCGTGTATACGCCGGCAAAGAAAATATGCCTAGAGTACTTGGTGGACTAGGTACAGCAATCATTTCCACAAACCAGGGTGTAATCACCGACAAGGAAGCAAGACAAAAGGGTGTAGGCGGAGAAGTCCTTGCCTTTGTATGGTAATCTGTCGGAATATATTTTCTGAAAACAGTATTTTACTGAGAATTTAAGAGAGGAGTATACTATGTCACGTATCGGAAAGTTACCGGTCGCGATCCCGGCAGGCGTTACTGTTGAGATTAAGGACAATGTAGTAAAGGTAAAGGGACCAAAGGGAACCTTAGAGAGAACCTTTGCAAAAGAAATCACAATTAAGGAAGAGGATGGCCATTTAGTGGTTACTCGTCCAAATGACAATAAGAAAGAGAAGTCTCTTCACGGATTATCCAGAGCTTTACTGTTCAACATGGTTGAAGGTGTAAGCAACGGTTACGAGAAGAAGCTGGAAATCAACGGTGTAGGATACAGAGCGGCAAAGCAGGGAAAGACCTTGACTTTGACTTTAGGATATTCTCACCCTGTAACCATGGAAGATCCGGAAGGCTTGGAGACCGTATTAGAGGGAACCAACACCGTATTTGTCAGAGGAATCGACAAAGAGAAGGTTGGCCAGTATGCTGCGGAAATCCGCTCTAAGAGAGCACCGGAGCCTTATAAGGGTAAGGGAATTAAGTACTCTACCGAGGTCATTCGTCGTAAAGTCGGTAAGACTGGTAAGAAATAATAGGAGGAAAGTAGAATGGTTAGCAAGAAAAATAAAGCCGAGCTTCGTCAAAAAAAGCACGCAAGAATCAGAAACCGTTTATCTGGTACTCCTGAGAGACCACGTCTTGCGGTTTTTCGTTCCAATAAGCACATGTATGCACAGCTTATTGATGACGCTGCAGGGAACACCCTGTGTGCAGCTTCTACCTTAGATAAGAATGCGAATTTGCAGTTTACCGACAATGTTGAGGCAGCTCAGTATGTAGGTAAGGCCATCGCTGAGAAGGCTTTGGCAAAGGGAGTCAAGGAAGTGGTATTCGACAGAGGCGGCTTCCTGTATCATGGTAAGGTTCAGGCCCTTGCAGATGCTGCAAGAGAAGCCGGACTGGTATTCTAATCGAGAGGAGAAATCACTAAGATGAAGCGCGAAAAAATTGACGCAAATCAGTTAGAGTTAAATGACAGTGTAGTAGCCATCAAGCGTGTTGCTAAGACTGTTAAAGGTGGACGTACCATGAGATTCTCCGCTCTTGTAGTAGTTGGAGATGGAAATGGACACGTTGGCTGCGGTACCGGTAAGGCAACTGAGGTACCTGAAGCGATTCGTAAGGCAAGAGAGGCTGCAGTAAGAAACATGGTTACTGTACCTGTAAATGAGGATAAGTCTGTACCACACGATTACCTTGGAAAGTTCGGAGCTTCCACAGTTCTTCTGAAGAAGGCTCCTGAAGGAACAGGTATCATCGCCGGCGGACCTGCACGTATGGTGTGTGAGTTGGCAGGAATCAGAAACATCCGTACAAAGTCTTTAGGATCTAACAACAAGACAAATGTAGTTTATGCAACTTTACAGGGACTTACTTCTATGAAGACTCCTGAGCAGTTCGCTGCACTCCGTGGCAAAACTGTAGCAGAAATTACAGGTTAAGAGGGAGGGTAGAAATGGCAGATAAATTAAAAATTACTTTAGTGAAGTCTCCTATCGGTGCCATCCCTAAGCAGAAGGCAACCGTTCAGGCTCTTGGACTTAAGAAGATTCGTCAGTCTGTAGAGCTTCCGAACAATGGCACCACTAAGGGAATGATTCAGAGAGTCAATCACTTGGTAAAAGTGGAAGAGATTTAAGGAGGCGACTATGGAGTTATCAAAGTTATCACCTGCAGAGGGCTCTAAGCACTCCCAGAATTTCCGTCGTGGCAGAGGTCACGGATCAGGAAATGGTAAGACAGCAGGTAAGGGTCACAAGGGACAGAAGGCTCGTTCCGGAGCACCAAGACTTGGTTTTGAGGGTGGACAGATGCCCTTATTCCGCCGTATTCCTAAGAGAGGATTTACAGATCCCAACTCAAAGGTAATTACAGGAATCAACGTTTCCGTATTGGAAGATCGTTACAATGCAGGAGATGAGGTTACTTTAGAGAATTTACTGGAGAAGAGAATCATCCGTAAGGTAAATGACGGTGTTAAGATTCTTGGAAACGGTGAATTAACAAAGAAGCTTACTGTTAAGGTAAATGCTTTCTCCGAGAGCGCAAAGGAGAAGATTGAGGCTGTGGGCGGAACCTGTGAGGTGATCTAAATGCTTCAAACAATACGAAATGCATTTAAGGTAAAAGATTTAAGAGATCGTCTTATTTATGTTTTCCTTATGCTCGTAGTAATTCGTTTTGGATCAAATCTTCCTATCCCGGGTGTAAATCCGGGATATTTTGGAGATTTATTTAAGAGCATGGCCGGAAACGATGCTTTCGGTTGGTTTAATACCATGACCGGAGGATCCTTCGAGCAGCTCAGTATTTTTGCATTATCCATTACCCCCTATATTACTTCCTCCATTATTATTCAGCTTTTAACCGTGGCGATTCCCGCCCTGGAAGAAATGCAGAAGGATGGAGAAGAGGGAAGAAAGAAGCTGACAGAATACACCAGATACGTGACTATCGGTTTAGCACTTTTAGAGTCTACAGCCATGGCGGTAGGATTTGGCGGTTCCGGTCTTCTGATTGGATATGCAGAGGGTTCAGTCTTTCGTAAGATTGCCGGCGTTATTATCTGTGTAGTAGCGATGACAGCCGGATCTGCACTGCTGATGTGGATAGGAGAAAGAATTACGGACAAGGGAGTGGGAAATGGTATTTCTCTGGTTCTTTTGTTCAATATCTTATCCTCCGTTCCACAGGATTTTCTCACACTTTATGAGAGATTCATTAGGGGAAACAACCCTGCGAAGATGGTTGTGGCAGCCATTATCATTGCGGCGGCAATCTTCTGTATGGTGGCGTTTACCGTAGTTCTGCAGGATGCAGAAAGAAGAATCCCGGTGCAGTATAGTAGAAGAGTACAGGGAAGAGGACTTGTTGGCGGACAGCAGTCTCAGATTCCGTTAAAGGTAAATACGGCAAGCGTTATGCCGGTAATCTTTGCTTCCTCCTTAATGACCATGCCGGTGGTTATCGGACAGATTATAAGGGTGGATCAAAGCTCCATTGTAGGACAGATTATCATGGGATTAAATTCCGGTTCTTGGGCAAACCCCAATGCTCCGATTTATTCCTTAGGTTTAGTTCTCTACATTGCCCTACTGTATTTCTTTGCTTACTTCTATACTTCTATTTCCTTTAATCCATTGGAAGTAGCAAACAATATGAAGAAGCAGGGTGGTTTTATTCCCGGAATCAGACCGGGAAAGCCGACCAGTGATTATCTGGAAGGTATTCTTCGATATATCATCTTTATCGGAGCCACCGGACTGGCTATTATTGCATTAGTTCCCATTATCATTTCAGGCGTATTTAACGTCAGCAGAATTTCCTTCTCCGGAACTTCCTTAATCATCATCGTAGGTGTTGTTTTGGAAACCTTGAAGGCCATCGATTCTCAAATGGTAATTAGAAACTACAAAGGATTTTTAGACAACTAATCTATAGCCTCCTTAGTTTACTAAGGAGGCTCATAGTGGTTTATCCCATCATGAAAGAGGCCCATATTGAAGATTATCATGTTAGGAGCGCCTGGTGCGGGAAAAGGGAGCCAGGCAAGTCGTATTTCTAAGGTTTACGGTTTACCCCATATTTCCACCGGAGATATTTTCCGGGCTAATCTTAAAGGGGAAACAGAGCTTGGTTTAAAAGCAAAGACATATATGGATCATGGGGAGCTGGTTCCCGATGAAATCACCATTGCGATGCTTCTGAACCGTTTGGAAGAAAAGGATTGTGAGAAGGGCTATATTCTGGACGGATTCCCCAGAACCATTCCTCAGGCTGAAGCTTTAGAAAATGCTCTGGCTCCAAAAGGAGAAAAGATTGATCTTGCATTGGACGTTGAAGTACCGGATGATGTGATTATTCACAGAATGGCCGGCCGCAGAACCTGTCCCCATTGTGGCGCGATTTTCCATTTGGAAACCTTAAAGCCGAAAAAAGAGGGGATTTGCGACAACTGCGGTGAGCATCTTGTGCAGAGAAAAGATGATGAAGAGAATACGGTGAAAAATCGTTTGAAGGTTTATCATCAGAGTACCGAACCATTGATTTCCTTCTATAAGAATGAGGGAATTCTGGAAGAGATTGACGGAACAAAAGATTTAGAAACGGTATTTGCAAGGGTAAAGGAAATCTTGAGCCAAGTGGAAAGGAAAATCCATGATTGAGATTAAGTCCAAAAGAGAAATTGAACTGATGCGGGAAGCAGGCAAGGTTCTTGCAGAAGTACATGAGAAAGTAGGAGAGGCAGTAGCTCCGGGAAAGAGCACCTACGAACTGGATAAGTACGCAGAGGAGCTCATCCGAAAAGCAAAATGTACTCCCAGCTTTCTTCATCTCTATGACTTTCCGGCAGCTTGTTGCGTATCCGTGAATGAGGAGTTGATTCACGGAATACCGGAGAAGACAAGGATTTTAAAAGAGGGAGACATCGTTTCCTTCGATATCGGAGTAAATTACAAGGGCTATCATAGCGATGCCGCAAGAACTTGGGCGGTGGGAGAAATTGCTCCCAATGCCAGAAGACTGGTGGAAACTTGTAAAGAATCCTTTTTCCGGGGAATCGAAAATGCGGTTCCCGGAAATCATCTAAATGATATTTGCGGAAGCATCGGAGATTATGTTGAAGCTCATGGCTACGGCGTAGTTACCCAGTATGTGGGACACGGCATCGGCCATCAGGTACACATGGATCCGGAAGTACCCAACTATCGCATGAAGAAGAAAGGCCCGAAGCTACAGGCCGGAATGACCTTAGCCATAGAACCCATGATTACGGAAGGAAATCCTGAGGTCAGAGTTTTATCCAATGATTGGACAGTGGTTCCCTTGGACGGTAAGCTTACGGCACATTATGAAAATACAATTTTAATCACAGACAACGGACCGGAAATCCTAAGTCTATCGAAAGGATGAATTGAGTATGTCGAAATCAGATGTAATCGAAATTACAGGTAAGGTAATCGAGAAGTTACCAAATGCCATGTTTCAGGTTGAACTGGAAAACGGGCATCAGGTATTGGCTCATATTTCCGGAAAATTAAGAATGAACTACATTCGTATTTTACCGGGAGATAAGGTGACTATTGAGCTTTCTCCCTATGACTTATCAAAGGGAAGAATTATCTGGAGAGATAAGTAGGGTTTCGCTTTACATTTCAAGACTGTTTTGCTAGAATGATACGGCAACTCTGTTCAAATTCGTAAAGGAAAGGGGAATTTTACTTATGAAAGTAAGATCATCAGTAAAACCGATCTGCGAAAAATGCAAAGTAATCAAGCGAAAGGGCTCCATCAGAATTATCTGTGAAAACCCTAAGCATAAGCAGAGACAAGGTTAATTAACAGGAGGAAATCAAAGATGGCTCGTATTGCAGGTGTGGATTTACCTAGAGAGAAGCGAATCGAAATCGGTTTGACTTACATCTACGGAATCGGAAGACCCTCAGCAGACAAAATCCTTGCAGAAACCGGCGTAAATCCGGACACAAGAGTAAAGGATTTAACGGACGATGAGGTAAAGACTCTGGCGACCTATATTGCAGAGCACCAGATGGTAGAAGGTGACCTTCGTAGAGAGATCGCTTTAAACATCAAGCGTTTGCAGGAAATTGGTTGCTACAGAGGAATCCGTCACAGAAAGGGACTTCCCGTAAGAGGTCAGAAGACTAAGACCAATGCAAGAACCCGTAAGGGACCAAGAAAGACCGTTGCTAATAAGAAGAAGTAAGGTCTGAACAGTAACTAATGGATCTTCATGTTTTAAATACAGGAAGAAGAGAAAAAGGAAAGTAGGTTAGTTTAACTATGGCTAAGTCAACTGGTAAGAGAGTGACAAAAAAGCGCGTAAAGAAAAACGTTGAACGCGGACAGGCACATATCCAATCATCTTTCAATAACACTATCGTTACTTTGACAGATGCTCAGGGTAATGCTTTATCATGGGCAAGTGCCGGCGGTCTGGGATTTAGAGGTTCAAGAAAATCTACTCCATATGCAGCGCAGATGGCTGCTGAGACTGCTGTAAAGGCAGCTTTGGTACACGGCTTAAAGTATGTGGATGTAATGGTAAAAGGACCGGGATCCGGAAGAGAAGCAGCAATCCGTGCTTTAGCAGCAAACGGATTGGAAGTAACCTCCATCAAGGACGTTACACCGGTTCCACACAACGGATGCCGCCCACCAAAGCGCAGAAGAGTATAATGCTCAGTGCCCGGGAAATTATGGAATTTCCCATAGCGGCATAAGCTTGTACAGAACAGTATGACCATGTGGTCAGCCTGAAGAAGCCTTATCGGTGTAAAGGGCGTATCAATTTTTTAGGGATGTTGGCTTGTTGAGTCGACAAAACTTGATATTTAGGAGGATAAAATGGCAGTAGATAAAGTTCCTGTGCTTAAAAGATGCAGGTCACTTGGACTGGACCCCGTATTTTTAGGAGTGGATAAGAAATCCAACAGACAGCTTCGTAACCCAAGAAGAAAGATGAGCGAGTACGGTCTTCAGCTTAGAGAGAAGCAGAAGGCAAAGTTCATCTATGGCGTATTAGAGAAGCCTTTCCGTAACTACTATGCTAAGGCAGAGAAGTTGGCAGGACAGACCGGTGAAAACCTTATGATTCTTTTAGAGTCTCGTCTGGACAACGTTATTTTCCGTATGGGAATGGCTAGAACCAGAAGAGAAGCTAGACAGGTTGTAGGACACCGTCACGTAACCGTTAACGGAAAGATTGTAAACATTCCTTCTTATCTTGTATCTGCAGGGGATGTGATTCAGATTAAAGAATCCATGAGAACTGCACAGAGATATAAGGATATTGTGGAAGTAACCAACGGCAGAATGGTACCGGCATGGTTAGAGATGGATGCTGAGAAGCTTAGCGCAACCATTAAGTCTCTTCCGCACAGAGAAGACATTGACGTTCCTGTAAACGAAATGTTAATCGTCGAGTTGTATTCTAAGTAATGATAGCCTAAAAAAGGAGGCAGCATGTTTGATTTTACAAAACCAAACATTGAAATTCTTGAAATTTCAGAGGATAAGCGTTTTGGTCGTTTCGTATGTGAACCACTGGAACGAGGCTATGGCTCAACCCTAGGAAATTCTCTTCGGAGGATGATGCTTTCCTCTCTGCCCGGGGCTGCGATTTCTGCAATTAAGATCGAAAATCTGTCCGGAGACAAGGTTTCCGGAATTCAGGAAAGTTTCCCTGAGCTCTTAACCAATCTTAAGAGCATTGCGGTGATTTTGCCGGAGGAAGTGGAAAGTCTGGAAGTTTCCGTTGATTTATCCGGAAAGTCCGAGATTCTGGCTGAAGATTTTATTGGAGAGTCGGAACTTAAGCTGAGTAATCCTACAGAGCATATTGCTACTGTAGAGGCGGGAGCCCAAGGCTCCATTTCCCTCTTTATCAGTAGAGGACAGGGTTACTCCGGAGAAAAGGCAGAAGGAAGAGTAGAAGCACCAAAGGATTATCAGGACATTGATGCTTTGTATACTCCTGTGGAAAGAGTAAATATGTCTATCGAGAATACCCGTGTAGGAAATATGACGGACTATGATCGATTGACTTTGGATGTATATACCAACGGAAGTATGTCTCCGGAAGATGCGATTTCCAAGGCGGCACAAATGCTTTTTCAGCACCTGGATTTGTTTGTAGCGCTTTCTGAAGAAGTGGCTGCAACAGAGCTTATGGTGGATAAGCCCGAAGATGAAAAGGGCAAAGTAATGGAAATGAATATTGATGAACTGGAATTAAGTGTCCGTTCTTATAACTGCTTGAAGAGAGCAGGAATCAACACCGTGTCCGAGTTAACCTCCAAGACACCGGAGGATATGATGAAGGTTCGTAACCTGGGAAGAAAGTCTCTTGAGGAAGTTTTGGCGAAGTTAAGAGATTTGAATCTGGGATTATCATTTCCGGAAGAATAGATAACAGTAAGGCCAACCGGTAAGACTAAAAAGCACGGATAAGGAGAAAACATGGCAAATTATAGAAAGTTAGGAAGAGCTTCAAACCAGAGAAAGGCAATGCTTCGTGCATTAACTACTTCTTTATTGGAGCATGGAAAGATTTTTACTACTGAGGCTAGAGCGAAGGAAGTTCGTAAGCAGGTAGAGAAGCTTATTGCTTTGGCAGTAAGAGAGAAAGACAACTATGAAATGGTTGTCGTTAATGCAAAGGTTGCAAAGAAGGATGCTGATGGAAAGCGCGTTAAAGAAGTCAAAGACGGTAAGAAGGTTACCGTTTATGAGGAAGTAGAGAAGAGCATTCAGAAGGATCTTCCTTCCCGTTTGCAGGCTCGTCGCCAGATTCTTGCAGCGACCTATGTTCCCACAGTTAGACCTGCAGAAGCAGCCGGAAGAAAGAAGAACACCAAGAAATTAGACTTGGCAAAGAAGCTTTTTGAAGAGATTGCACCAAAGTACGAGAACCGTCACGGTGGATATACAAGAATCGTAAAGGTAGGTCTTCGTAAGGGAGACGCTGCTATGGAAGTTCTTTTAGAGCTTGTATAATATTTTACAAAACGAAGTGAACAAAGTTGCTAAAAAAAGAGGAGGTAAGCTTCCTCTTTTTTCATGCCTAAAGGGTAAAAACTGGCGTAATTGCATAAGGACTCAGGAAAATTACTGCGTAATATTTCTAAAACAAAATAAAAGATAGAAAGCTTATAGAAAAATGGAATATCAAAATGCAAAAAAATGATAAAGCTTCTATAAATAAAATTGGCAAAATAAGAAAGAAAAAATAATTAGGAATATCTCTTATTCTATAAATATAATTGACGTAGCATAAAAATACAGGTAAGCTATGGGTTAAATTATTGTGAGAAACAAAGAATTTTCTTGTTTTTAAATCATGAACTGATTTATTGAGAAAGAATGAGTTTCAGGAGATCACAATACTTTTTCATTATAGGATGAAACAACTGGCAAAGAAAAAGACTAAGAATCAAGAAAAAGACTAGGAATTAAGAAAAAAGACGGATCATCAAGAAAAGTCGATACTATGGAGGAAATAGCATGGGAATGTTTAGGACGCCCTATGGAAAAGGCGGCGTTCTTTCCAAAGAGGCAGATGAGGCCAGAAAGAAGCTGTATAAAGATATACGGCCTTTGGAACTGCAAAGAAAAGAAAAACGGCTTTTAATTGCCTGCTATTTCTTTCAACTCCCTTTTCTCTTGATTCCGGGATTTTTTCCTAACGTTGCTTTATCCCATAAGCTTTTTCTGACCTTACCCTATGGTATGTGTATCATCCAAGTCTTTTTAGCCTCAGTCCGATTCTTAGGATATCTTCGGAAGAAAGGCACTGTGGACGGATGGATCTATCAAAAAAGCTTTGTGCCCTTGGAGGGAAATGTGGTTCTTTCCTTCCTCTTTGCAGGAATTCTTTTTCTTCTTCAAGGAGTCTATCTCCTGCGGGGAGGAAGAGAGGGAGGGCTTGTAGGGGAGGCATTGGTTTTAGCTTTGGTTTTGGGATTTTTCGTTTCTTCCATTCTGTTTTGGCGGAAGTTAAAACAGAGCTTTTCTTCTTGGATAGTGGAGGAAAGAACAGCCTATAATGAACGAAAAATGTAGTTTGAAAGAAAGCCAAGAAATTACTAAAAGGAGGAAGTAGTATGAAGAAAAGAAAAGCGATTATGGCATCACTGCTAGCATCAGTGATGGCGCTTTCCGCATTGGCAGGATGTTCCCCCAAGAAGTCAGAGGATGGAACAAAGGCTCAGGGGGAAAGCAGTCAAGAAGCTACCGGAAATACCGATGGTTCCTTGGTTTTTGCTCAGGATGAGTTTAGCTCCAAGTTTTCTCCATTTTTCGCTGAAACTGTGCCGGATCAGGATGTGGTAAATTTTGTTACAGCTCCACTCCTAACCATAGATCGAAGCGGCGCCATCATTTACAAGGGCATTGAGGGAGAGACCAGAGAATATAACGGAAAGGAATACACTTACAAAGGGATTTCCGACCTGGCTGTTACCGAGAATGCAGACGGTACTGTATACTATGACTTTACTATAAAGGATGGTGTAAAATTCTCTGATGGCAAGCCTTTAACTGCTGATGATGTGATTTTCTCCATGTATGTATATGCAGATCCGACCTATGACGGAGCAGCTTCCTTCTATTCCGTTCCGATTCAGGGTATGGAAGAGTACAGAAAGGGTATGGAGCCCCTCTTTAAGCTGATTCTGGCTGCAGGAGAGGACAATAAGGACTTCTCCAAGTGGACAGAGGAACAGCAGACAAAGTTCTGGGCAGATTACAAGAAGGCTGCCGAGGCCTTTGTAAAGGAAATTGAGGATTCTTTAATTTCCAGCGGAAGCAATAAGGAAGGGGATTCCGTAGCGGCATTTGCAGCAAACTATGGCTATGAAGGCTTGAAGGAAGATGCAACGGCTATGGATTTCTTCAATGCTATGGTAGCAAAGTATGATGGAAGTGTAACGAATATGAGTTCTGCAGAGAGTGCAGGTACTCCCTTTACCGAGTTAATGGAAAGCTATAAGGACTACTCTGTCGGTGTGGAGACCGGTAATTCCGCTCCCAATATCAGCGGTATTCAGAAGACCGGAGACAACACTGTACGTGTCATTACAACCAAGGTGGATGCTCAGGCAATCTATCAGCTTACTATGGCAATCTCTCCATTACACTACTATGGAGATCCTGCCCAGTACGATTATGCGAACAATAAGTTCGGTTTCCCCAAGGGAGATTTAAGCAGCGTTCGTGCAAAGACCACCCAGCCATTAGGTGCAGGCCCCTATGTTTTTGAGAAATATGAAAATGGTGTGGTTTCCATGAAGGCAAACGAGAATTACTATCTCGGCGCGCCGAAGACAAAGAGTTTAAAGGTGAACTATGTTGCACAACCTGACCGTGTAAATGCAGTATTAACCGGAACAGCAGACGTAACAAACCCAAGCTATACCAATGAGATTGCAGATGCCATTAAGAAGGCAAACAGCAATGGAGAAATCTCCGGAGATAAGATTTACACCTCTGCAGTAGATGCTTTGGGCTATGGATATATCGGCATTAACGCCCACAATGTTTCCGTAAACAATGAGCCGGGAAGTGAAGCTTCAAAGAATCTTCGTCGTGCCTTTGCAACTATTTTCTCTGTATATAGAGACCTTGCTGTAAGCAGCTACTATGGAGACAGAGCAAGTGTCATTAATTATCCGATTACCAATACTTCTTGGGCAGCACCCCAGCCTACTGATGACGGCTATCAGATTGCTTTCTCCAAGGATGTAAAGGGAGAGCCTATCTATACCTCCGGAATGTCTGATGAGGACAAGTATGCAGCAGCAAAGAAAGCGGCTTTAGGATTTTTAGAGGCGGCAGGATATACTGTAGCAGACGGAAAGATTACTGCAGCTCCTGCAGGCGCAAAGATGGAGTATGAGGTAATCATTCCCGGTTCCGGAACCGGAGATCACCCCTCCTTTATGATTTTGACAGAAGCCCAGAAGGCTCTTGCGGAAATCGGTATGAAACTTACTATTAATGATATTTCCAACAGTTCCGACTTGTGGAACAAACTTCAGGCTAGACAGGCAGAGATATGGTGTGCGGCTTGGCAGGCAACACCGGATCCGGATATGTTCCAGATATATTACTCCGATATTGCAAATGGTGGCGCAAATCCCGGAGGCTCCAACTACCAGTACCAGATTGAGGACGCAGATTTGGATACCATGATTCTTCAGGCAAGAGAATCTACCGACCAGGAATATCGTAAGACCATGTATAAGGCTTGTCTTGACAAGATTATTGACTGGTCCTGCGAGGTACCAATCTACCAGAGAAAAGAAGTAACTATTTTCTCTGCGGAACGTATCAAGGTGGATACCATTACTCCGGATATCAGCCCATTCTATAAGTGGTATGCTGAAGTTGAGAATCTTCAATTAGCAAAGTAAAAGTAAACGGATTGTTCCGTCTACATTTTTCGGGTAATAGCCGCGTTTCCTGAAACTTTAGGAATGCGGCTATTCTTGATATGGAAGAGCAGGTTTTTCAGTGAAAAAGTATATTATCAAACGATTATTATGGTCCGTAGTGATTCTGTTTATCGTGGCTTTCTTGCTTTATATCTTAATGCGATCTCTACCGACCTCCTATTTGGAGCAGATCGCCAGACAGAAATCCCAGCAGCCGGGATCCAAAAGCTTTGAAGAGTGGATGCAGCAGTTGGAGGCTACTTACGGTATGGACAAGGGCATTGTGCCCGGATTCTTTGCCTGGTTGGGCAAGGCTGTTCGAGGAGACTTTGGAGACAGCTGGAAGTATACCGTGCCGGTTACCCAGAAATTTAAAGAGGTAGTGGGAATTTCCTTCATCATGAGCTTTGTGGTTATGATTTTGGAAATAGCAATTTCCGTGCCCTTGGGCATTATTGCAGCAACCAAGCAGTATTCCTGGCAGGATAATGTGATTTCCATCGTGGCTTTGGCAGGAATTTCCCTTCCCACCTTCTTCACAGCTTCTCTTTTGAAGCTGGTATTTTCCGTGAAATTACAATGGTTCGACTTAGCCGGACTGGTGGGAAGAAATTACGATATTCTCTCTCCAAGCGGAAAGAAGCTGGATATTGCTTTACACCTGGTTTTACCGATTCTTACCCTGCTGATTGCCAGCATCGGAGCATATATGCGATATATTCGTACCAATATGCTGGAGGTATTAAATTCGGATTATATCCGTACTGCAAGAGCGAAGGGACTTTCCGAGGGACGAGTAATTTATCATCATGCCTTCCGGAATACCTTGATTACGCTGGTTACTATCTGGGGTACCTCTCTTCCCGGATTATTTTCCGGAGCCATGATTACGGAGCAGCTTTTTTCCATTCCGGGAATCGGCTACACCTCTTATCAGGCTATGATTTCAGGAGACATTCCGTTCTCCATGTTTTACTTAGTGTTTATTGCCGTCTTGACCTTGATTGGAAACCTTCTTACGGATATTTTATATGCCGTGGTGGATCCTCGAGTTCGCATTGATTAGGAAAGGAGGGGAAAAGATGTCTGATTTAGAAAATTCTGTAGACAAAACTACAGTAGGAGAATCTATGACAGAAGAGACTGCACAAAAGAATGTGCAGAATACGGAAGAGTATAGCGATGCTAATGCATCGAAGAATGCTGAATATTCTTTAAGTGACGACCGTCGTGTCAAAACCCTCTCCCCCGGAGCAATGGTGGCAAAGCGCTTTTTCCGAAACCGCATTGCGGTTTTGGGTATGGTGGTTTTGATTTTCATGTTTCTCTTCTCCTTCTTAGGAGGAGCTTTAATGCCCTACGGAGAGTCTCAGCTTTTCTACCGTAAGGACAGCCAAAGCCAGAAGTATGCCGGCGTTAAGGTAAACACGGAGCTTCGTTATCAGCAGGCGGAAAAGGATAGCTTCCCTGCTCTTGCCCAGGCCCAGTTCGTATTGGCCAAGGGAAAGAAGCTGACAGAGTTTGCCGCAGGAGGCGTAGACTACAGCTTTGAAGAGGCGGGAAAAGACTTCTATATCATTAGCAAGAAGGGCAGTACAGACCCGGTAGCCTTTGCGGCAGTGGATACGGTGACTTCCGTTTCCGGGGAAGGACAGATTCCTTTTGCAGAGCAGTTAAGCATTTTAAAGGCCTTGACAAACGGAGAAAAGGAATTTACGGAGGGGGGCAGTAGCTATACCCTTTCCGAGGATGGAACCGTAACAAAGGACGGAACTGCTTATGCTTATGCCAGCCGATATGTGGTAAATGCCATTATGAGCGATGTGACCTTCTCCCAAAAGTTTAAGGAAGAGCTTCTGGAGAAGATTCAGGAGGGAGCTACCAGCTTTAGTTTTACCGATGATGACGGAGTAGAGGCAAACTATACCATGGAATATGATGCCACCTCCAAAACCTATAGTATTCTGCAAAGCAGAGAGCAGATGGTCTATGACTCTTATTCTCCACCCAGCAAGGCTCATCCTCTGGGAACCGATAAAAATGGTATGGATATGTTGACCAGACTGATGTACGGCGGAAGGGTTTCCCTTTATATCGGTTTCGTAGTTGTGATCATTGAAACCGTTTTGGGCATGATTCTGGGCGGTATTTCCGGATATTTCGGAGGCTGGATTGATTCTTTAATCATGCGAATTGTGGATATTTTCTACTGTATACCTACTATTCCGATTTATATCATTATCGGTGCGGCTATGGATGCAATGCGGGTGGATCCCCAGGTTCGTATGTTTTATCTGATGATTATTCTGGGATTCTTCGGTTGGCCTTCCATTACCAGATTGGTGCGTGGACAGATTCTTACTTTAAGAGAGCAGGAATTTATGACTGCGGCGGAGGCTACAGGGATTAAACCCGTAAACCGAATCTTCCGACACCTTTTACCAAACGTTATTCCTCAGCTCATTGTTACCTGTACCATGAGCTTGGGCGGTGTAATCTTGACAGAGGCGGTATTGTCCTTCCTGGGGCTTGGTGTAAAGTTCCCCTTTGCTTCCTGGGGAAATATCATTAACGATGTTAACAATACCTATGTCTTAAGTAACTATCTCTTCATTTGGATTCCTGCCGGTGTCTGCCTGTTGCTTACCGTGTTGGCCTTTAACCTGGTGGGAGACGGCTTGCGAGATGCCTTTGACCCGAAGATGAAGCGATAAAAGGTTTCGGTAAAAAATCATGCTTTCCGGCATTTGCCTTGGAAAGCTGTAGGAAGATAAGTTGAGGATAGAAAATGGCAAGAGAAGACGGTTATCTTTCCGGAAAAGAAGCCCGGAGGATATCGAAAGAAAATAGAAAAATTACTGCTACCTTAGAAAAAAAGCGGAAGCGGAAAAATGTCCCGGAATCAGAGTATTTGACGGAAATGAAGAATCCGGAGAATACGGTGGAGTTTGAGAATCTTCGGACCTATTTCTACACCGATGCCGGAACGGTAAAGAGTGTGGATTCCGTGAGCTTTTCCGTTCCCATGGGAAAAACCGTGGGGGTAGTGGGAGAGTCCGGCTGCGGAAAATCCGTAACCAGCCTTTCTCTGATGCAGCTTTTACAGCGGCCTCAGGGACAGATTGTGGACGGAGCCATTCGCTTAAATACGGGAGATAAGGTTTACGACATTAGCAAAACCCCTGAAACAGTGATGCAGCATCTTCGGGGAAATTTTATGTCCATGATTTTCCAGGAGCCTATGACCTCCTTAAATCCGGTTTTCAAAATCGGAGACCAGGTGGATGAGGTGCTTTTGTTCCATAAGAGCGGTTATGAAACGAAAGAGGCAGCGAAGAAGCGTACCATTGAGCTCTTGGAAATGGTTGGCATTGCCAACAGTGAGGGCGTTTACAATATGTATCCCCACGAGCTTTCCGGCGGTATGCGGCAGCGTATCGTAATCGCCATGGCGTTGGCCTGCTCGCCCAAGCTTATTATTGCGGATGAGCCCACAACAGCTTTGGATGTAACCATTCAGGCACAGATTCTGGATTTGTTACGTGGTTTAAAGGACAAGATCAACTCCTCCATTATGCTGATTACCCATGACCTTGGGGTAATTGCGGAAATGGCGGATTATGTGGTGGTTATGTATTCCGGTCGTGTGGTAGAGGCGGGAACGGCAAAGGAAATTTTTTCCAATCCCTCCCACCCCTACACCATCGGTTTAATGGCTTCCAAGCCTGTGGTAGGAAAGCATGTGGATAAGCTCTATTCCATTCCCGGAAAGGTGCCTAACCCCATTAACATGCCGAATTATTGCTACTTCCGAGATCGTTGTGACAAGCGGAAGGGCTGCTGTGACGGGGCTTATCCCGGAGAAATCAGCCTCTCCGAGACCCACAGAGTAAGCTGCTACCTGTATGATGAGGAAGCGAGGAAATAATGGAAAATAGCATTTTAAAGGAGACAGAAGCTAAGACTGTCCGGGAAAATGAAGACAATATTTTAGAGGTTCGTGGCCTGAAGAAATATTTCCCCATTCGAGGAGGCTTCTTTAATACGGTGGTGGGACAGGTAAAGGCCATTGACGGCATTTCCTTCTCCATCAAAAGAGGAAGCACCATGGGGCTGGTGGGAGAGTCCGGTTGCGGAAAGACCACCACAGGAAGAACCATCCTGCGTTTAAGCGGAGAGAAGACAGCGGGAGATGTGCTGTTTAACGGAAAAGAGGTTTACGATATTCCCAAATCCGAGTTAAACGAACTACGCACCAAGATGCAGATTATCTTCCAGGATCCATTCTCCTCCCTTTCTCCCAGACTTCCTGTAGGAGAAATTATCGGAGAAGCGGTAAAGGAGCATCATCTGGTTCCCAAGGAGGAGTACGAGGACTATATTGACCGCATTATGGATAACTGCGGTTTGCAGCCCTTCCATAAGGGTCGATATCCCCATGAGTTCTCCGGCGGACAGAGACAGAGAATCTGTATTGCCAGAGCCTTGGCGTTGAATCCGGAGTTTGTGGTATGTGATGAGCCGGTATCCGCCTTGGATGTGTCTATTCAGGCACAGATTATCAACCTCTTAAAGGATTTACAGGAAAAGTATAAGCTGACCTACCTCTTTATTTCCCATGACTTATCCGTGGTAGAGCATATCGCGGATACGGTTGGTGTCATGTATCTTGGAAA
Organism: uncultured Oribacterium sp.; assembly: GCA_963542215.1. Classification (GTDB taxonomy): domain Bacteria; phylum Bacillota; class Clostridia; order Lachnospirales; family Lachnospiraceae; genus Oribacterium. The sequence goes on from CAUTXF010000016.1 coordinate 17,848, forward strand.
TTTGGTGGAGTTTGGAAATACGGAGGATATCTTTGCCAATCCTCTCCACCCCTATACCAAGGCTTTGTTCTCCGCGATTCCCATTCCGGATCCGGAGGCTAAGATGAATCGTATTATTCTGGAAGGAAGTATTCCTTCCCCGGCGAACCCTCCTGAGGGCTGTAAGTTCCATACCCGTTGCAGCCAGTGCATGGAGATCTGTAAGAGCAAGGTGCCGGAAGAAAAGGATATGGGAAATGGGCATAAGGTTTGCTGTCATTTGTATGATGATGGAGCTGTGAAGAATCATCAATAAGGTTTTCTATGCAATATAGGTCTGAAAGTGGGGTAATCTCCCTGACAGCCTGTGACAGGAGTTGTGAAGAGTAAATAGGGTTTTCTATGCAATGTAGGTCTGAAAATGGGGCACGCTCCCGCTGACTTGCCTACAAAAAGGAGTTGCGATAAATCATAAATACGGTTTTCTATGCAATATAGGTCTGAAAATGGGGCACGCTCCCGCTAGCCTCGCCTCGTAGCAGTACTAACTTCGAGCTTCGCTTTAGCTCGCTTTCAGTAAGTACTGACGGGCTCAGACTACCCCCTTTCAGACCTATATTACCGAAAACCTGTCTAAGATAATTCTTCGCAGCTTCTTTTTTGTTGGCTGTTAGTGAGTACGGCATAATTAGCGTAAGGGCTCAGACTACCCTCCTTTCAGACCTATATTACCGAAAACCTGTCTAAGATAATTCTTCGCAGCTTCTTTTTTGTTGGCTATTAGTGAGTAGAACATAAGTCATATTAGGCTCTGATTACTCTCTTTTAGACCTATATTACCGAAAACCGGCTATGATAGTTCTTCGCAACTCTTTTTTGTTGGCGGTCATTGAGTAGGAGATAAGTAATATTAGGCTCTGATTGACCTCTTTTTGATCCTATATTGCTGAAAAGCGCTTGGACAGGATTCTTCACAGCTCCTTTTTGTTCTATATTGTTGAAAAGCTGTTTGCAATGAAAGTGCAGTAGTGATGGTATTTGTGTGCCTAATACTGTACTTTTTTGTTGAAAAAAGATAGTTTGGATATGCTTTTCCGGGCAGGGGTTTCTGTATGCGATAGTGAAAATCTTTTATTCATTGGGGAAAGCTTTCTGAAATGGAATCGTGATAGAATGATGGATAGAATTAGGACAAATGGCACGATGTTATGGCGGGAAAGGATAGGTTATGGGAAAGAAAGTGAAGCTTGGGGTGATTGGTCTTGGACAAAGAGGGGCGGACTTAGTAAAAAATGTGTATTCCGAGCATCCGGATGCGGATTTTATTGCCCTTTGTGATGTTTATAAGGATCGGCAGGAAGAGGTGGCCAATGCCCTTATGGAGATGGGGAGAGAAAGACCAAAGACCTTTTCCGACTATAAGGAAATGCTTTCTATGGAGGAGCTGGATGCTGTCTTGATTTGCGCCTCCTGGGATACCCATAGTGAAATCGCCATGGCGGCTATGCGGGCCGGAAAGGCGGTGGCTTCCGAAGTGGGGGGAGCCTATACCCTTTCGGAGTGCTGGAAGCTGGTGGATTGTTACGAAGAGACCAAGACTCCCATTATGTTTATGGAAAACTGTGTCTATGGCAGAGACGAAATGATGGTCTATCGTATGGCAGAGGAGGGAATTCTGGGAGAAATCGTGCACTGTGAGGGAGGATACAAGCATGATTTGCGGGAGGAAATCTCCTTTGGAAAGGAAAATCGCCATTACCGTTTGGACAATTATATTCATCGAAATACGGAAAATTATCCTACCCATGAGCTTGGTCCCATTGCCAAGGTGCTGCATATCAACCGGGGAAACCGTATGCTAAGCCTATGTTCCATGGCTTCCAAGGCCGCAGGTCTTAGAGAATATATCAAGGAAAAAAAGCCGGAGGACAAGGCGCTACAAAATACCGTTTTTCAGCAGGGAGATGTGGTCAATACCATCATCAAATGCAGTAACGGGGAAAGCATTTTACTGACCTTGGATACCACCCTGCCCAGAGCCTATTCCCGAGGCTTTACCGTGCAAGGCACCAAGGGGATGTATATGGAGGACAATGCTTCTATTTTCCTGGATGGTGATGAGGGGGCAAAGGATCATTTTGAATGGAAGAAGCAGTGGGGAAATGTGGAGCGTTTCCGGGAAAAATATGAGCATCCTGTATGGAGAGAATATCTCAAGGCGGGCGTAAAGAAGGGGCATGGAGGCATGGACTACCTGATTTTCTCTGACTTTGTTCGCTGTCTTCAAGAAGACCTGCCTATGCCTATTGATGTGTATGATATGGCCAGTTGGATGAGCATTACCGCCCTGGCGGAGGAGTCTATTGCTCTTGGGGGACAGCCGGTGGCCATTCCCGACTTTACCAATGGAAAGTGGATAAAGAGGACTTAAAAGAACGAGCCGCTGTTCCGGAATCGTAAGAGAAAAGCACTTGTTTTCCCTTATGCCCCCGCCTTATACTAAGAGGAAATGGGAACAGGAGGATTTGTATGAGAAATATTTTCAACAATATAGGGAAGCGCTTAGGGTTTACATTGGCTCTTAGTATGACAATGCTTTTTTCTCTGACCATGCCTGCTTTTGCGAGGGATAGCACCAGCAACATTAGCATGATTCGGATTAAGGTGGAGGAAAGACTTCGGAATCTGGATCCGGGAGACAGCCTTGGCAATATCAGCGAAGGTGATTTTTCCACAGGGGACAGTGACAAATATCACGTGGACGCGGTTCAATGGGTAGACAGTGGAAATGCCGGAGACATTACCGTGGGAAGTACCCCGAAGGTGCAGATTTATCTTGTGGCGGACAGCCGGGATAAGAGTAATGGAGATACCCTTTATTACCAGTTCTTCGGTGCCTATAATAGCAACAATGTTCGTGTGACCAACGGAACATTGATTAGTGCCAAGAGAATCAGCTCTACAGAGCTGGAACTACTGATTCAGCTACGGGCTGTGCAGGGACAGTATTCCATGGCGGATAATTTGCAGTGGGACAGTAATTCTCTGGGAAGAGCCCGTTGGACTGCTCCGGAAAACGGTTCCGGTGTCTATGAGGTCAGCCTTTTCAAAGAAGGTAGAAGACTGACAAAGATTACCACAGATGCGTTAAGCCTGAATTTTTATCCTTGGATGACCGAGGAGGGAAGTTATACATTTTCCGTAAAGACCATTCCTTATACCGAGGAGCAGAAGAAGTCGGGAAAGTCCTCTGAGGAAGCGGAGTCCGAGGTTCTGGATATCCAGCAGAGCACCCGCTCCAATGGAGAAGGAAAATACAGCGAGAATCAGGTACAGGGCCAGAGCGGACAGAACAATTCCGGCCCTGCCAATATTCCCGGTACCATCGGCTTTAGCCAAAGCAACGGAAAGTGGTATTTCCGTTTCCCCAACAGCCAGCCTGCCATCAATACCTGGGTAGAGTGGAATGGACATTGGTATCATTTCAACGGACAGGCGGAGATGGAAACCGGATGGTTTAAGAACAGCTATGGGGACTGGTACTATTTGGACCCGGTCAACGGCGATATGAAGACCGGTTGGAGATTCATTAACCAGAAGTGGTATTATCTTCGTCCGGAAAAGGATGACCGCTGTGGAGCTATGCTTTCCAACGGTATCATGCAGATTGGCAAGGAGCAGTATTACTTTGACAATTCCGGTGCCATGAGAACGGGCTGGATTTCCTTACAGGAAAACGGAAACACGGTTTACTATTATTTCAAAGAGGACGGGGCAATGGCGAAGAACACTACTATTTCCGGCTTCCGTTTAAATGAAAGAGGACAGTGGGTAAAGTAATGCCAAAAAGAAATAAAGTATCGTATGCGAAAAGGGATTTTCTTTAGCATATTTGTTTGGGCCTTCCGGGATAGAGATATCTTGGAAGGTCTAAATATTTTATAGAAAAGTATTGCTTTTTTGGGGAGATAAAGCTTAAAAGAAATAAGGACTGCAATCAAGGAAAGGAGGTAGTAAATGCTGGAAATCAAGGGTTTGAAGAAGAGTTTTAAGGCAAAAGAAGTTTTGAAGAATCTGAATCTTTCCATCAATGAAGGAGAAATCGTCTGTTTGTTGGGAAATAATGGGGCCGGAAAGACTACCTTAATTAACTGTATTCTTCGCATGCTACAGGCAGATGCGGGCTCTATCTTCTTGGAGGGACGAGACATTTCTACGTATAAAAATGAGGAGTATTTTTCCAAGGTAAATGCTTTGCTGGAATCCAGTGTGAATGTTTATCACTATCTTACCGGATGGCAAAATATTGAGTACTTTTCCGGACTTCTGAACATTGATTCCGGGAATGAGAAAATCAAAACATATATTTCTCTATTCGAATTGGAAGAAGCAATCCATGAAGCTGTAGGGACTTATTCACGGGGAATGCGACAAAAGCTGGCTTTATTGATTGCCCTAATGTCTTCTCCGAAGCTCTTACTCTTGGATGAGCCTACGTTGGGGCTGGATATACAGAGTAAGTTATCCGTTATACAGATATTGAATACCATTATAAAAACAGAGAAAATTGCAGTCTTACTTACCTCACATCAAATGGATGTGGTACAAAAACTTCAAAGTAGAATACTGATTTTAAAGGATGGAGTCGTACATGAATTCGATAAAACGGATTACGAAGACAAGGATTTATATATTGTTTCCTATATAAAAGACAATAAACTGGAAAGTGATGCGGTTCGGGGAAGCTTTCAGGATATATATCAAAGCTATTATAAAAAATATGAAATTCTGGAAATAAGAAAAAAGGAAAGTGACTTGGAAGAAATATTGCTGGAGGTTTTCCATGAAACTGATTAAAGCGGAATGCAAAAAAAGTCTGATAGAGGCGGCCAGCTATTATCCGGATTATATTGTGGGCATATTAACAGATATTTTGTTACTTGTAATAGTCATGAATACTGAGGGGGAACAAGAGGAAAAGCTCTTTGCTTATGTTTTGTGGATTTTGGTAAATGGTGTTTTATCGGAAGCGTCTTTATGTATATCCACGGAAAAGCAGATGGGAACTTTGCAAAACCTGATGATTAAACCCTATTCCATTATGCAAATCATTAGCGTAAAAACCTTGGTTTGGTTTTTGCTAAATAGTGTTAAAGCTTGTATTTGCATAGGAATAGCCTCTTTGTTTATAAAGCTTAGCTTTCGATTTGAATACTTTTATATTGTTATGCCGGTGTGCTTTGGCTGTATGGGGATATCCTATATACTGTCTGCCTTAACCCTAATTTTTACGAAAATGGCCTCTTTTGTCAGCATTGTTGGCTACCTGTTTTTATTTCTTTCCGGCAGTATCCTTTCTTTACCGGGATATCTGAACTATACCAATCCGCTATCGGCAGGTTCCCATTTTTATGCCCGAATGATCCATCACACAGCAAGCGTTAAGGATTTTTTTATTCTAATGATGCTATGTGCAGCATATTTCTTTATAGGAAAAAGCATTTTTGCCTTTGTGTTTCAAAGGAGTAAACAATTCAAATGGACGTATTAAGACTATAATGAAGCATGAGCTGACGCTTAGCACGGCATTTCATTGCCTTTTCACACGCTAAGGGATATACTGACTAGGATTTATTGTGTATTTCTTTAGGAGAAAATTTTTGAATAATATAGAAATAAAAGATTGTACTTACGAATACGTACGAAGGGATGAAAATGATGAGGTAGTGGAGAAGCTTTCCGCTATTTCTCATTTGAATTTCACAATCGAAGAGGGAAGCTTTGTCTGTGTGCTGGGCCATAACGGTTCCGGAAAATCCACACTGGCAAAGCTTTTTAATGCTTTACAGATTCCTACGGAGGGCTGCGTGATTATTTCCGGTATGGACAGCCGGCAGGAGGCCAATGTTTTCCCTATCCGGGAAAAGGTGGGCATGGTTTTTCAAAATCCCGACAACCAGATTATTGCCTCCGTGGTGGAGGAGGATGTGGGCTTCGGTCCGGAAAATATCGGTGTTCCTACGGAGGAAATCTGGAAGAGGGTGGCAGATGCTTTGGAAGCCGTCAATATGGAAGCCTACCGCCTGAAATCTCCGAATCACTTATCCGGTGGACAGAAGCAAAGGGTAGCTATTGCAGGAACCCTGGCTATGGAGCCGAAAACCATTGTACTGGATGAGCCCACCGCCATGCTGGATCCCAGCGGTAGAGCGGAGGTTATTCGGTCCATTCGGGAGCTGAACCAAAAGAAGGGTATCACCATCATTTTGATTACCCACTATATGGAAGAGACCGTGGATGCGGATCGCATTATTCTTATGGATCAGGGAAAGCTGGTGCTGGACGGCACGCCCAAGGAAATCTTTTCCAAGGTGGAGGAGCTGAAGTCTTTACGAATGGATGTGCCTTTGATTACCGACCTGGCCCATGAGCTTCGTCTTTCCGGTATTCCGATTTCGGAGGGGATTTTAAAGGAAGAGGAGCTGGTGGAGGAATTACTCTCTATCTTCGGGGAGGATTCCTTCGGGGAAGAGATGGAGCAGGAGCGAAAACAGGGGGATCCGGAAGGCAAATCCGATGCGGTGCCAAGCTTCGAGACAGACAATTCTGGAGTAAAGAGGGCTGAGGGAGTAGCTTCCCAAGCATCTACGCCCTCTTTAGAAGAAACGGAAAATGAAAAGGACAAGGAAATAGAAAAGGACTTTATCCTGAAAGTGGAGAATCTTTCCTGCATTTATCAGAAGGGCACTGCCATGGAAAGCTATGCCTTAAAGGACATTAATCTGTCGATTAAAAGGGGTAGCTTTTCTGCCCTGATTGGCCACACCGGTTCCGGAAAATCCACTCTTTTACAGCATTTTAACGGTCTGATTAAGCCGGAAGAAGGAGAGATTTCCGTACATTTTCGGAAGAATCCTGCCCTGATTTTACAGGACAAGGGCTTTTTGTTCTGGAAGGGAAAGAAGAGAAGAGTAGAAAAGGAAGGGGTACTTTCCTTCCGGGAAGAGGGCTTTGATTTTCAAGGACTTCGTTTCAAGGTGGGCTTGGTCTTCCAGTATCCGGAGTATCAGCTTTTTGAGGAAACGGTTTTCGAGGATGTGCTTTTCGGCCCGAAGAATCAGGGCTTATCTTTGGAGGAAGCCAGGAAAGAGGCGGAAGAGGCTTTAAGAAGTATGGGAGTGGAAGAAGCTCTATGGCAGAAGTCTCCCTTTGAGCTTTCCGGCGGACAGAAGCGAAGGGTAGCTATTGCGGGCGTGCTGGCTATGGAACCGGAGCTTTTGATTTTGGATGAACCCACCGCAGGCTTAGATCCTGCAGGAAGAGAAGAGCTGTTTCAAGTGATTGCCCATTTGCAGGAGCGCTATGCCATGACCATCCTCTTGGTTTCTCACTCCATGGATGATGTGGCTCGCTATGCAGAGGAGGTTTTTGTCCTAAATCAAGGAGAATGTATTCGACAGGGTAGTCCGGAGGAGGTATTTTCCCATAAAAAGGAAATGGAGGAACTGGGCTTAGGCCTGCCCCAGATTCGTGCCTTTTTGTATAGCTTGGAGGAAAAGGGCTTGTCCTTCCCTAAGAAGAATACGGTAGAGGAAGCGAAGGCAATGATTCTTACTGCCTATAGAAAGAGAAAGGGAGGGGAAAATGCTTAGAGAAATTACTTTAGGGCAGTACTACCCGGTAGACTCCCTTCTTCATAGACTGGATCCCAGAGTAAAGCTTGCCGGAACCTTTTTGTTTCTGATTGCCTTGTTCATTGTAAACAGCTGGACTGCCTATATTTTTCTGGCTCTGGTTTTGCTTTTATTGATTAAGCTTTCCAATGTTCCCTTCTCCTTTATGGTTCGGGGATTGAAAAGTGTTTTGTTCCTCCTCTTACTGTCGGTGAGCTTTAACCTGTTTTTAACACCGGGAAAAGAGATTTTTCGCTTTTATATGTTTAAAATCAGCCAAGAGGGATTGCATATTGCGTCTATGATGGCGGTGCGATTGATTCTTTTGGTATTAAGCAGCTCCTTAATGACCCTTTGCACCACCCCCAATGAGCTGACAGATGGGATGGAGAAGGGGCTGTCTATCTTGAAAAAGCTTCATTTGCCCATCCATGAGATTGCCATGATGATGTCCATTGCGTTACGTTTTATTCCGATTTTGGTGGAGGAAACGGATAAGATTATGAAGGCTCAGATGGCCAGGGGAGCGGATTTTGAAAGCGGAGGCATTATTCAGAAGGCAAAGGCTATGGTGCCGATTTTGGTGCCCCTCTTTGTTTCCGCCTTCCGAAGAGCCTATGACCTGGCTTTGGCTATGGAATCCCGTTGTTATCAGGGAGGAGAGGGGAGAACGAAAATGAAACCTCTTCACTATGAAAGAAGAGACTATCTTTCCTACCTCTTCCTGCTTATAGTGTTGGCGCTTTCCATTGGAAGCCGATTTCTCTCTCTACCATAAAATCGGAAAAATGGAGAGATAAACCGGACAGGATTACAAGTGGGATATTGCCGGACAGAATGGCTAAGGGTAAACAACAGAAAGGAAGAGATGGAACAGCGGATTGTATTAAAACTGGCCTATGAGGGTACGTCCTACCATGGCTTCCAAAAGCAGGAGGGGCTTTCCACCATTGCAGGCACCGTAGAAGAGCAGCTCCGTAGTCTTTTTCCTTGGAAAATGGAGAACTTTATCGGAGCCAGTCGGACGGATCAGGGGGTGCATGCTCTAGGGAATCTTCTTTCCTTTGATACGGAGGGGAAGGTTTCCGGAGAACAGATTTTACGGGCATTAAACAGCTATTTGCCGGAGGATATCCGGGTGATGGAAGCCTACTCCGTGGAGCAGAATTTCCATCCCCGTTTTACGCCTCATACAAAGGCTTATCGTTACAGCATTTGTCGAAGCAAGGTGGAAAATCCCCTTCGCAGAAGGACAGCCTATCACTATACCTTTCCGCTGGATTGCGGGAAAATTTCCGAGGGAATGGCGCTTTTAAAGGGAGAGCATGATTTCCGAAGCTTTGCCAATCCCAAGGCTCAAAGCCTTCTACAGGGGGGGAGCTCTGTACGGGAGATATATCGCTTTTCCATGGAAGAGGAGGGGGATTATCTTCATTTTTTTGTAGAGGGAAATGGATTTTTGTACCACATGATTCGGATTCTGGCAGGGACTCTTTTGGAGCTGGGGAGGGGAAGGATAAGCCTTTCCCAATTAGAAGAGATTTTGGAAAAGAAGGATCGCACTCTGGCGGGTCCCACCGCTCCGGCAAAGGGGCTTTGCTTAATGAATTTAGACTATGGAGATTTTCAGACTTTTCTTTTATAGTATAGAAGAGTTTTCGAAAGGCCATGGAATTGTTTTTTAGAGAACAGCGCATTTTTGTTATAAAGCTAGGATACAGTTTTTATATAGGCTATGGAACTGTCTTTATAGAAAGTATAAAATAGAGCTTTAGAGTGGCTTGAGGGGATGAAGAGGAAAGAAGGGAGTAAGGCATGGAGAAAGGGCAGATTTCCTTTTTTGATTTTCAAGGAAGATATGGAAAAGAAGAGTATCGTGCTCTTCGGGAAAAGGGGATGTATTATCCGGAAAGCTTGGAACAGGGCTGTATTGGTTTTCGAAAAAGTCTTTTGGAAAAGGATATATCTCCCTATGGATTGCATTTTTTTGACTGTGCTTCCATGCACTTTTTGACGAAGTTTTTCTTGGAAAGGCTTCGGGAGGATTTTATTCTTCTCCTCTTCGACCATCAGGCAGATGTGAAGAAGTCGGAGGTTCGGGGGCTTTGCCACCATTCCTGGCTTCGGGAGGTCATGGTAAGACTGCCCCATTGTAAGGGAATTTTACTTTTGGGAGCTATCGAAGAGGAAAAAGCCACCATCAATGATGCCTTGATGACCCTGGGGGATGAGTATGTTCCCATGCAGGGAGGCAGAGAAAGCCTGGAGTCCAGAAGAGAGGTGGCTGCAAGGCACCCGGGAGTTCGGGATCCCTTGATGCATACCAGCCTTTATTGTTTTTCGGACAGAGATTTTAAGAGCGGAAGAGCCAAGACCCACATTCCTTCCCTTCTTCGTTTGGTGCAGCTGCCCCTATACTGTTCCATGGATAAGGACATTTTCGGACAAGGCTTTACCGAGCAGGAATACCGTATCGCTATGGACTGTGTTTTAGCTTCCGGACAGAAGATTTTGGGGATGAATATCTTCGAAGGAGAGGGAACAGCTGTTCCGGGAGAGGCGTTTAACCTTTCTCTGATTCGGGAATATAAGGAAAATGCCTGTGGGCTATTCCAAAAGACAGAGCTATAAAAGCATGAAGATGCTGAAAATAGAGTTTAAAAGCAGTAATAACGAATGCAGTAAGTCGCTTAGAAAAGCTTGTTGGAAAAACTTGTAAAAAACAGAATGCTTGTAAAAAACAGAATGCTTGTAAAAACAGAATGCTTGTAAAAAAACAGAAAACTTCTAAAGCATAGAACAACTGGTAAAACAAGTATGGTGTAATGGAGAAGCGGCTTACAAAGTGTAGGTAAGGTATGAAATGTAAACAAGAGCAGGAGGAAGCAGGAGATGAAGATTCGTGTAGCAGACTACATTGCCCAAAAATGTTATTCCATGGGACTTAGCAGAAATTTCTCTGTGGTTGGAGGAGGGGCAATGCACCTGAATGATGCCTTAGGACACCATAAGGGAATCAAGACCTTATACCAGCACCATGAGCAGGCCTGTGCCATGGCAGCAGAAAGCTATGCCAGAATCCACAATGTGCCGGGGATTGTATGTGTGACTTCCGGTCCCGGGGGCACCAATGCCATCACCGGTGTGGTAGGAGCTTATCTGGACTCCATTCCCATGCTGGTTCTATCCGGTCAGGTGCGCCACGACAATACCGCCCGTTGGTCCGGAAGAGCCCTTCGTGCCATGGGAGACCAGGAATTTGATATTCTGCAATCCGTATCCTGCATGTGTAAATACAGCGAGATGCTGATTGACCCTTATCGGGTGCGTTATGCCATTGAAAAGGCGATTTATCTTTGTCAGACCGGACGTCCGGGCCCCTGCTGGTTGGATGTTCCTGTAGATGTGCAGGGCTTTATGGTAGAGGAAGAGGATTTGCCGGGCTTCTCCCCGGAAAGTTATCAAGCAGGAGGAGACGGCTGGGCAGACGGAACGGTGAAGGATTCCCATCCGGAGACTGCCACCGCCCTTCGGCGGTATTTTGCGTCGGATGCGGAAAAGGAAGCTCTTTTAAAGGCTTTATCTTCTGAGAAGAATCCGCATATCCTGGAAGAGGACAGAACAGAGAAGAAGGAAAAGACCGGGATTCAGAACTGGCAGGATTTCCTTCCTCTGGCAAAGGAAGTTTTAGAGAAGATTCGGAGCAGTGAGCATCCCATCTTCTATACCGGAAACGGTGTTCGAATTGCGGGAGCGGAGAGCTTGTTCTTAGAATGTGTGGAAAAGCTGGGAATCCCCGTGGTTTTAGGTTGGAATGCTCCGGACATCTTCCCTACTACCCATCCCTTAAATGCAGGCCGTCCGGGAGGAAGAGGAGACCGTCCGGGAAATCTGGCGGTGCAAAACGCGGATGTGATTTTAAGCATTGGCTCCCGTTTAAATATTCGTCAGGTAGGCTACAGCTTCTGGGAATGGGCTCCTAAGGCCTATGTGATGCAAAATGATATTGATTTGGAAGAGATTGCCAAGCCCTCCGTGCACTGCGATCTTCCCCTTCACGGAGATGCCAAGGCTCTCTTAGAGGCTTTACTGCACTTATTGAAGCAGGAAGAAAAGCTTCCTCTTTTTGCCGGCGGAAAGGGCATTTCCAGAGAAAAGGCAAAGGGCTTTGTGCGGGAAGAGGCGGCAGGAAAGATTTTAGCGGAAAAGCAGGATGCCAATTTAACTTGGCTTGATACCATCCGTTTTTATCAGGCAAACTATCCCACCGTGCTTCCGGAGTATCTGGAGGAGCGGAAAGGGGAGCTCACCAATGTCTACGCCCTTGTGGAAAAACTTTCCGAGAGGGCTTCGGAAGACCAGATTACCGTAGTGGGGAACGGTTCTCCCTGCGTTGCCGGCGGACAGAGCTATATCATTAAAAAGGGAACCCGTTTTATCAGTCAGGACGGCGTGGCTTCCATGGGTTATGGCTTGCCGGCAGCTATCGGTGCCTACTACGGCGTAGTGGATTTTAGTGAGGATGAGAAAAAGCGACTTTCTGAGAATCCTTATTGGAAGGGCAAGGGGGAAATTTATCCTCCTTATCAGGGAAAAGATATTCTTCTGATGACCGGCGACGGCTCTATCCAGATGAATTTGCAGGAATTGCAAACCATTATCCATCATCAGATGCCCATTAAGATTTTCGTGGTAAACAATGGAGGCTATCATTCCATCCGTCAAACCCAGAACAGCTTCTTCGGAAAGCCCTTGGTGGGAATCGGTGTGGACTCCGGCGTGGAGGGCTGTGACCTGTCCTTCCCGAACCTGGAGAAGCTGGCTCATGCCTACGGCTATCCCTATGTTTCCATCAAGGAAAATGCGGAGCTTGAGCAGGGGATTGAAAAGACCTTAGGACAGAGCGGCCCCGTGATTTGTGAAGTCTTTGTAAGTATGGAGCAGCAGTTCCTGCCAAAGTCCAGTGCCAAGAGAGATGCGGAGGGGAACCTCTTCAGCCCGCCTCTTGAGGATATGGCGCCCTTCCTTCCGGAGGAGGAAATGGAAATGTTGATGCTCTATCCCAGAAAGAAATAGGGAGAGATTTTCAAAGGAAGATGCTTGGAAATGCTGTATAAAAGAGAGCGGTACAAAAGAAAGCAGTATAAAAGAAAGCGGTAGAAAAGAGAAAGAAAGCGTTTTTAAGCGGGAAAAATCAAGTAATAAGGGAGTTTTGTGAAGATATTAATCAGTGGGGTAAGCAGTTTTCTGGGGATTTATACCGCAAAGGAACTGCTTTCCCAAGGCCATCAGGTCTACGGCATTGTTCGAACAGAGAGTAAAAATAGAGAGAAGCTGGAGTCCCTTAGGGGGCTTCAGCTCATTTCCGTTGATATGAAGGCATTTTCCTCCTATGCAGAGGAAGGGGAACTTGCTTTGGCAGAAGGCATCAGGAAACAAGAAGACAGTTTCTCCCGGGAAGCTGCATTCTCCCGGGAAGGTGCATTCTCCCGGGAAAGTGCATTCTCCCGGGGAGACTCTGCTATAGCGTCTCTACTCCCAAAAGATTTGGATGCCATTATCCACTTTGCCTGGGACGGTGTAGGCTCCAAGGGGAGAGAAAATCCGGAGATTCAGGAACAAAACCTTTTGATGAGTAAGGGCTTTTACCAATGGGGGCTTCAAAGCGGCGTGAAGTACTTTCTCTTTGCCGGCTCTCAGGCGGAATACGGCAGGGGAAGCAGAGAAAATCCGGAGCCGGTGAGTGCCTATGGAAAGGCAAAGCTTAGCTTTTCCCGCTACGGGCTTTCCGGTGGCAGAGCGGTAGAAGACTCCGCTTTTCCGAAACAATGCTTTAGGTCTTTCGAGGATAAGGAAGAGGCGGAACAAGAGAAGGCAAAAGAGACAGAACAAAAGGCAGAACAAAAGGTGGAACAAAAGGCGGAACATGAGAACCCGATGAAGTTCTTAGACCTTCGGATCTTTTCCGTCTATGGCATAGGCGACCATGAGACGACTTTGGTACATACTCTGGTGCAGGCGGTACTGGCAGGTCAGTCCATGGATTTAAGCCCATGCAGTCAAATGTGGAACTTTATGGAGGCAAGGGACTTGGCTAGAGCCATAGCCTTCCTGCTGGAGGGAGGCTTCGGAAGCGGTACTTATGACCTTTGCAGTCAGGATAGCCGCCCTTTAAAGGACTATGTTTTGGAAATAGAGAGTCTTGGCAAGGCATTTTTAGAAAAGAAAGAAGGAAAGACCTTAAGCACGTCCTCCTCTTTACTCCGATTCGGAGAGCGGGCTTCCAATGCGGAGGGGCCTGTGGATTTAAAGCCTTCTATAAAAGACTTATATGATAGAGGATTTTTGGAGAAAATCTCCTTTCGGCAGGGAATAGAAGAGCTGTATCAACACTTTTATCAGAAGAGAATATAGAAAACTATATAAAAAAGTATATAGAAAACTATATAAAAAAGTATATAGAAAAGTATGTAGAAAAGTATGTAGAAAAGTATTATAGAAGCGTATATAGAAGAGTATATAGAAATGAGGGGAAGCATGGCAGAGAAAAGATGTTTAGCCTGTGGGGAAAATTTGGAGGAGCTGGCTGTTTTTCATAATATGCCTAAGTCTGCCCAGGAATTTCCCACAAAGGAGGAGCTGGCTACGGAGAAGGGGATGGATCTTTCCCTTTGCCAATGCAGGTCCTGCGGTCTTGTGCAATTTGATACGGAAGCGGTTCCCTATTACAAGGATGTGATTCGGGCAGGGGGTGGCAGTAGCACCATGAAAGCCCTGAGAGAGGAAGAATACGGAAAGCTTCTCTCTTTTTTGGCAAAAAAGGAAGAAAAGAGACCTTTGATTTTAGAACTGGGCGCCGGAGCAGGAGAGTTTCTGGCCATGTGGTCCGGGGTGGAAAGTGGAGCCGACACAAGTTCTGATGTAAACTCCGTTTCAAGTCCTGATACAGCTTCCGGCACAAGTTTAAGCATAGGTGCAAAAAGAAGCCAAAAGCTTGAACCCTATGTGTTTGGGATTGAGCATAAAAAGGAATTGGTGGAAAAGGGACAGGCAGCAGGGCTTTCCCTCTATCAGGGCTTTCCGGAGGAAGGCTTCGAGCTAAAAAATATGGAAGGAAAGCATTTGCAAAGCGGAAAAACCCGTCCGGTAGAGGGGCTGTTAGATGCTATGGTACAGTTTAATTTTTTAGAGCATCAGCCGAATCCCGGGGAAATGCTCTCCTTTGCCTATAAGCATTTAAAAATGGGGGGCTATTTTCTTCTCACCGTTCCCAGCTTTCAGTATATTTTAGATCATCGTTCCTATTATGAGCTGCTTCGGGATCATATCGCGAACTACAGTGAGGAAAGTCTTTTGAGTCTGGTACAGGATCAGGGCTTTTCCTTAGTGGAAAGCAGGGTTATCAACCGGGATACCATAGAGTTTCTCTTGGAAAAGAGGGAAAAGGAAAGCTGTACCACCTTCCGCTCATTGGGACAGAAGGTGGATATTAAGCCGATTTTGGAAAATGAAAGAGCTATCCAAGAAGACATCAAGAAGCATTTGGAAGGGCTTAGGAAGAAGGGAGAGAAAATGGCGGTGTGGGGAGCCAGCCACCAGGGCTTAACCCTCCTTTCCACCACAGCTTTACAGGAGGAAGTGGCTTATATCATTGACTCCGCCCCCTTTAAACAGGGAAAATATAGCCCTGCCTCCCACCTTCCCATTGTGGATAAGAGCCATTTTCAGAAGGAACCGGTGGAGGAAATTTTGATTGTGGCCCCGGGCTATACGGAGGAAATTGCCGGAATTATACGGAGAGATTTACGCCCCTGCCCTAGAGTTTTGGCTTTAAGGGGAGAGAAGATAGAGGAATTATAGGAGGTCTTTCCGGAGTAGGTGCCCCTTGATAGACGAAAGCTATAGGGAAACGCCGGCAAGAAAGAGGGAGAAACAACGAACCGTAAGAACTAGTAAGGAACAGCAAGGAACAGTAAGGAATCGTGCGCAATAGAAAGGGGAATTTGGATGAAAGCCTTTGTACTGGAGGGGAGAGGAAAAGTCTCCTTTATCGAAAAGGAAGAGCCTAAGCTTTTAGAAGAGCATGGGGTATTGATTACCCCTGTCTTAGTGAGCCCCTGTACCAGTGATGTGCATACCATTTGGCAGGGTTCTCCAAAACGAAAAGATCTTACCCTGGGGCATGAGTGCATTGGCAGAATCCTGAAAAAGGGGAGGGAGGTAAAGGACTTTTCCGAGGGGGAGATTGTGGCGATTTCCGCCATTACTCCGGATTGGGGGAGTCCTGAGGTTTTGAAAAATGAAGCCCATGCGGGGCATCCCTTTTCCGCCCATAGTCTGGGAAAATCCATAGACGGAGCCTTTCAGGAGTGCTTTTACCTTCCTTATGCAGATCAAAACCTTGGGAAAATTCCTAAGGCTATGGATTTGGAGGATGCCCTCCTTTCTGTGGATGTTTTGCAAACCGGCTTTACTGCCGCGGAGGAAGCGGAAGTTAAGGAAGGGGATAGGGTCTGCGTATTGGGAATTGGGGCTATCGGCCTTGGGGCTGTCTTTGCCGCAAAGCTTATGGGGGCCAAGAAGATTTTTGCAGTGGGAAGCCGGGAGGACAGCAAAAGGATGGCGGAAAGCCTTTCTTCGGAAAGCTGTCCTGTGGTGGTACTGGACTATAAGACTTGTACGGCTACTCTCCCTAAGGATAAGCACCCTCTGGCAAACTCCACCCATTCTCCTATTGTCAATGCCATCTGGGAGGAAACGGAAGGAAAGGGCGTGGACAAGGTTCTCATCTGCGGTGGAGATGAGTATGCTCTGGCGCAGGCCTTAGACATGGTAAAATATGGCACCGGCATTGTCAGTAACGTGGCCTACTTCGGCTCCGAGGAGGATGTGGAAGCCTTGGAAATGGCGGGACAGGATATGGAACTTTCCCTGGGAGAAAAGAAAAAGCGGAAGAAGGCCATAGACGGGCTGTTGCTTCCGAAATTTTCCTTAGGAAAGGGCATGGCTGGAAAGACCCTTCGCTTTTCCCTTTCCAAGGGGGGCAGAAAGCATTTGGAATGGGTACTGGAGAAGGTGCAGGAATCCGGCTTCCATCCAAGCATTTTCCTTACAAAGCGCTATCACGGCATGGACAAAATTCCGGATGCCCTCTATGATATGAAGGAAAGAAGAGCCATTAAGGTGGCTGTATATATGGAAATTTAGAAGATGCCCCTATAGAGAACGGGCATTTTAGAAAGAGGTTTCTTTTGAAAAAAACCATTAGTATCGTTGTTCCCTGTTATAACGAAGAGGAAAATGTTGTCCCTTTGGCAAATGCTCTCAGGCTCTGCTTTAAGGAGCAGCTTCCGGAGTATCAATATGAAATTCTTTTTATCGACAATGATTCCTCCGATAAAACCAGAGAAAAGATTCGGGGACTTTGCAAGCTGGATAAGGGAATTAAGGCGATTTTTAATGCCAAGAATTTTGGACAGTTTAATTCCCCCTACTATGCCATGCTGCAAAGTACGGGAGATGCCACCATTTTGATGGCGGCGGACTTCCAGGATCCGGTGGAAATGATTCCCCGCTTCGTTCATGCCTGGGAGGAGGGCTACCGCATTGTAATCGGGGTTAAGACCGAAAGCAACGAGTCAAAAATCATGTACGCCTTTCGGAGCCTGTACTATAAGCTGATTCGGAAAATGTCTTCCGTGGATCAAATCAGTCAGTTTACCGGCTTCGGTCTTTACGATCAGGGCTTTATTTCCGTGATGAAATCTCTGGACGATCCAACGCCTTTCCTACGAGGGATTGTTGCGGAGCTTGGATACAGAAGAAAGGATATTCCCTATACTCAACCCAAGCGCCGGGCGGGGGTTACTCATAACAACTTCTATACCCTTTATGATGCGGCCATGCTGAGCTTTACCAGCTATACCAAGGTGGGACTTCGCATTGCGGTATTTTTCGGGGGAATCTGCGCCGGCCTTTCCATGCTCTTTGGCTTACTGTATTTGATTATGAAGCTGATTTGGTGGGATCGTTTCCCCGCCGGTATGGCTCCCATGCTGATCGGAATGCTTTTCCTGGGCTCTGTGCAAATCTTTTTTATCGGCCTTTTGGGAGAGTATATTTTATCCATTAACCAAAGGGTCATGAAGAGACCGCTGGTGGTGGAGGAAGAAAGATTGAATTTTTCGGAACAGCCGGGGCAGGATGCCGGCGAAAGCAGTGCTTTAGAACAGCCGGAGCAGGCAGTAAGCGAAGACAGTTCTTCGGAACAGCTGGAGCAGGATGTCTGTGAAAGCGGTTCTTTAGAACAGCCGGGGCAGGATGCCAGTGAAAGCAGTACTTTAGAACAGCCGGAGCAGGCTACCGGTGAAAACGGTGTTTCGGAACAGGCAAGCGGCGAGGGTAGTTCCTCGGAACAGCCTGCATAGAAGTTCTTCGGAAGAGGTGTAAGAGAAAATGAGAGCAAAGATTGATATTGCCTTAGTAAGAGAAGGAAAATTGCATATTCAGGGCTGGGCCTTCGGAAGAGATCCGGAGACCCCGGTAAAGCTGTCTGTCCAGGGCAAGACAGGGGAAAAGAAAGAATTTTCCTATGAGGAAGTGGAGCGAGAAACCGTAAAGGAAGCCTATTTTCCGAAGTACGAGGAGGAAAACGGAAAGAAAATCAAGAGAAAGCTGGGCTTTTCTTTAGACACCCCCTACGAACTGGGAAAGGGCGAAAGAGTGGAACTTTTGATTCAGGTGGATCATCAGCTTCGTCGTTTTGCCTTTGACGATAAAAAAATCGAGTCCTTTAACTCCCATGCCCACAAGAAGATGGAGAAATTCCTGGCCCTCTTCCAATGGGAAACCGTGGAAGCGGTAAAGGATACCCTGAAAAAGGGCGGTCTTTCCGCTCTTTGGCATAAGAGTGTGCGGAAGCTAAAGAGCATCGAGCAGGACTACGACTATAACGAGTGGTACAAAAAAGAGAAGACCGGAGCGGAAGAGCTTTCACGGCAAAGGGCGGAAGTTTGGGAGAATCCCCTGCTTTTTTCTATTGTGATTCCGGTTTACCGTCCCAAGGAAGCTTTTTTAAGAAGACTCTTGGACAGTATTTTATCCCAGACCTACCCTCATTTTGAAATTTGCCTTGCGGATGCTTCCGAGCTTTCCGGAGATTCCTTGGAAAATGGAGAAAAGTCCCCGGTTTCGGTCTTAAAGGAGTATCAGGAGAAGGACAGCAGAGTGCGTTTTTCCGTACTTCCCAAGAATCTGGGGATTTCCGGAAATACCAATGCCGCCATTGCCATGGCCAAAGGAGATTTCATCATTTTCTCCGACCATGATGATGAGCTGACGGAAGATGCCTTATATACCATTGCAAAAACTATCAAGGAGCATCCCAAGGCGGAGCTTCTCTATAGTGATGAGGACAAGATTGACTTTGCCTCTGCCTACTATTTTGAGCCTCATTTTAAGCCGGACTATAGTCCGGAGCTTCTCCGTAGTGTGAATTATTTCTGTCATCTCCTGATTGCCAAGCGTTCTTTGCTGGAGGCGGTAGCGAAAGAGGGAGAAGAGGGAGAAAAGATTTACGAGCAAAAGGAATATGACGGTGCCCAGGACTATGACCTGATTTTGCGACTTTGTGAAGAGGCGGAAAGAAGAGAAAAGGCAGCCGGACTTAGCGACGAGGAGAAGAAGCGGCAGGAAGAGGCGCTCTTCACCTCTTCCACCATTATCCATATCAGGAAGGTTCTCTATCATTGGCGCTCTCATCAGCTTTCCACGGCCCAGAATCCGGAGGCAAAACTCTATGCGTTTACCGCCGGAGAACGGGCGGTTTTCGACCATGCAAAGCGCCTGGGGCTTCCCATCGAGAGGGTGGAGCGAGGCATTACCTACGGCTACTATCATTGCCACTATGCCTTGGAGAAGAAGGAAGGGGAGCTTCCTCTTATTTCCGTGATTATCCCCAGTAAGGACCATAGCGAGGATTTGGATCTGGCCATTCGCTCCCTCTTTGCCGGAAGCTATCCTTACCTGGAAGTGATTGTGGTGGAGAACAATTCCGTAGAGGAAAAGACATTTTCCTACTATGAGAAGATTCAGGAGGAATTCCCGGCACGATATGGAGATTTCCAAAAGAAGGCGGTACGGGTGGTACGCTGGGAAAGAGAGTTTAACTACTCCGCCATCAATAACTTCGGGGTGAGCTTTGCCCACGGAGAATATCTCCTCTTTATGAACAATGATATTGAGTGCCTGAAGAAAGATTCTGTGGAGGAAATGCTCCAGTTTGTGCAGCAGGAAGAAGTGGGCATCTGCGGTGCAAGGCTTCTTTACCCGGATAAAATGATTCAGCATGCCGGCGTGGTCATGGGCTTTGGCGGGATTGCCGGAGCCACCTTTATCGGTACTCACGAAACGGAAAACAGCTATATGCATAGGGCGGCCTGCATTCAAAACTATACAGCGGTAACTGCCGCCGTTTTAATGACCAAGAAATCCCTCTTTGATAAGGTGGGGGGCTTCCGAGAAGAACTTGCGGTAGCCTTTAATGATGTGGATTTTTGTTTAAAGATCCGTGCCCTTGGGAAGCGGGTGGTTTATACCCCCTATGCTCTTTTTACCCATTACGAGTCCAAGTCCAGAGGCCTGGAGGACAATCCGGAGAAGGTAAAACGTTTCAATGGAGAGATTGTCTGCCTGGCAAAGCATTGGCCGAAAATCTTGAGACAGGGAGATCCCTACTATAACCCGGCGCTGACCCTTAGGAAGTCAAACTTTACGCTAAGAGACCTTTCCGTAGAGAAGGTGGGAGAGCCGTTTCCTTTGGAGATTTTGAAGGATATCGTGTAATATCAGTGCAAGCCGTATTTTGTTGAATGTGTGACTTCACAGGAAGGATAATCTATGGCAGATAAGCAGGAGAAGGAAAAGCCGATTTCTAACACCATGCAAGTTAATGATCTCGGAAATCGAATATATACCATTAGAGGAAAACAGGTAATGCTGGATTATGAACTTGCGGCTTTATATGGTTATGAAGTCCGGGCTATGAATCAGCAGGTTAAACGAAATATTGAACGCTTTCCGGATGACTTTATGTTTCAGCTAACAAAGGAGGAGGTGGAAGGGGTGAAATCACAAATTGTGATTTCAGCATTTTCCAACTTTTATGCCGGTCAGGAAGGAGGGCGTAGAAAACCCCCTTATGCTTTTACAGAACAGGGAATTTATATGTTGGCTACAGTACTGAAGGGTAAAGTGGCGGAACAACAGAGTATTTTTATTATGCGAGCATTTCGGGAGATGCGTCAATTTATAGCTAATAATGCCCTTCTATTTGAAAAGGTCAGTCATATAGAACTGAAACAACTGGAATACCAGAAAAGTACAAATGAGAAGCTTGAAAAGGTATTCCAATATATTGAGGATCAAACCGAGTCGAAGCAGAAGATTTTTTTCGATGGACAGATATATGATGCCTTTAGCTTTATTACATCAATTGTTCAAAAGGCACAGAATGAAATTATTTTGATTGACGGATATGTAGATGTGGGAACTTTGAATATTCTGGCAAAAAAGAATGCAACTGTGGATGTAAAGATTTATACCTATGCAAATGCTTCTATAACAAATAATGACATAGTAAATTTCAACGCTCAATATCCTACACTGACAGTGGAAAAAACACAGATATTCCATGATAGATTCCTCATTTTGGATAGAAAAACAGTTTATCATATTGGGGCATCATTAAAGGATGCAGGAAAAAAATGCTTTGCTATATCATTGCTGGAAGATACAGAAACTGTAATGAATTTAATAAATCGGCTTAATTCTATATAAGAATGAGAAACATATAGAGAAAACAAACTATCTGTCAGAGGGCATGACGAAATATCTACATAATAGAGCTTCCTATTATATTTATGTTCTCATCCAAATAAAATGTCCATCCTTTCTAATAATTATTTAAGTCATTCTCAATAAATTGGGAATGACTTTTATTTTTTCTTAGATATAATGAGAGAAATAAAGATACTCTAACGGCAAAAAAACAAGAATGGTCTTCAATCTTTTTTGAGAAAGGACGGTATTTATGGACGAAGACAGAATGTTACACAAAAATTTGACTCTGGTTTTTTGTTATGTTCTTGCAGTTCCGGTGGCATTTTCGTGGACTATTGTGACGCTGACGGGGAAAAATCTTCTTCCTCTTTTTCTCCTGACCTTGTTTATTCCCTATCTTTTCTACCTTCGTAGGGTACAGGGAGCTTTATATCCGCAGGAAGAACAGGAAGAAGCCGGAAGAAAAGCTATTAGTAAGCGGGGAAAAGAGGGGCTTGTTTTTATCGGCTTAGTTTCTCTCTCTATGTTGATCGTGTTTCTAAGCTTAATCAATATGGATGTTGCATTTTTGGGCTTGATTTTAGTGAAAGTACTAAGCTTTATAGGGGGAGGCATAAGTTTATATCGCTGTTCTCAACGCTATTTAGAGCGAAGCTCTATGACTAAGCCCTTTTTGGCCTTATTCTTCTTTGTATTTCTGGCGCATAGCTATGAAATATTGCTTTGGATGTCCTTTAAGGCCAGTGTTTTGCTTTTGGAAATGGGATTTTAGGATTGTCTGTTCAGAAAGGTCGGTAAAAATGTTTGAATCGTTTTTACCGGCCTTTTTTCGCTGAATGGACGTTGAGTCGCTATGAAATCTTGGAAAAATGTCAGAATCAGGGCAAAAATACCTTGGAAAAGTGTCAAAATTGGCTTAAAAATACCTTGGAAAAATGTCAAATAGGAGGAAGATAATGAAAGCTGCAAAGGAGTATAATGTTCACCTTGATAATAAAAAGAGAGTTACTTTGCGCGGTGCTTTATATCAGTATTATAACGTTAAGGAATATGAAAATGGTTGTATTATGCTAGTGCCTATCGAATTGACGGTTCCGGATACTATTTCTGCACGTACTTTTAAAGATATGGATAAGGCTATCAGTAATTATAAACAAGGATACGTATCAGCTCCTATAGATCTCTCGGATTTTGGATAGTGTGAAAATAAAATAAGCAAACAAAAGTATGAATTTTTTCTTTGGCCTTATAGTGTCCGAATTTAATAGATGGGGACTGTAAAAATCATTTTGATTTTTACATCCCCTATTTTTTCTGTGCAAAAGGATAAAGGAAAAGCACAAAACTTATGGAATATTCCCATAGAAATGTTATGCTTATACCGATTGTTTTAGACTGTCATTTATGAATTGGAGGAAAATATGAAATTTACTGAATTTCCCTATGAGAGAATTGATTTTGATAAACTGAAGGCGGATTTTTTGGCGCTTTGTGAAGGGGTAGATAAGGCTCAGTCCGGGGAGGAGCTTTTTGCCCTGCATCAAAAATACTATAAGCTGGTGGATGATGTAATGACGGAAAGTGTGATTGCCAGCATCCGAAACGACATTGACATGACCGATCCCTTCTATGAGGAGGAGAGAGCCTTTTATGATGCCAATATGCCCATTTTCCGAAATCTCTTAGTAGATTATCAGATGCGGGTGTACCATTCTCCCCACCGGGCCTATATGGAAGAGAAGCTGGGCCATGTGGCCTTTAAAAATATGGAGTTGGCACAGAAGGCGGTGGACATTTCCCTTATTCCCCTGATGCAAAAGGAAAATGAACTGACCACCGAATACAGTAAGCTTCTGGCTTCTGCAAAGATTCCCTGGGAGGGAGAGAACTTAAATCTTTCTCTGATGACGCCCTACCTTACCGCAGAGGATAGAGAGGTGCGTAAAAAGGCTTGGAAAGCGTATACCAAGTTTTTTGAGGACAATGGGGAGAAGCTGGACTCTATCTATGATGCTTTAGTCAAGAATCGTACCGAGCAGGGGCAGATGCTGGGTTATCCGGATTTCACGGAAATCGGCTATGCCAGAATGAATCGAAACTGTTATGGGGAGAGGGAGATTGCCTCCTTCCGTCAGCAGGTAAAACGGGATTTGGTACCATTTGTTCAGAAGCTTCATGAGAGAAGAAGGGAGCGCCTTGGACTGGACAAGCTCTATTACTACGACGAAGGGGTATTTTTCAAAGAGGGAAATCCTGCCCCCATCGGAACTCCTGAGGAAATCATGGCAGCAGGGCAGAAGATGTATGATGCTCTTTCTCCCGAAACCTCCAAGTTTATGCAGGATATGATGAAAATGGAGCTGTTCGATGTGCTGGGCAGAAAGAACAAGAGAACCGGCGGCTACATGGAAATGCTTCCCAACTACCACATGCCCTTTATCTTTGCGAACTTTAACGGAACAGCCGGGGATTGTGATGTAATTACTCATGAATGCGGACATGCCTTCCAAGGCTATATTACAGCGGACTTACCCATCCATGAGCACAATGAATTGACCATGGAAACAGCGGAAACCCACTCCATGTCCATGGAATTCTTTACTGAGCCCTGGATGGATTTATTCTTCGGGGACCGGGCAAAGGACTACCTGTCCATGCATTTTGAAGAGTTTTTGATGTTTATCCCCTACGGCACCATGGTGGATG
>CAUTXF010000017.1:0-40770 GCA_963542215.1 uncultured Oribacterium sp.
TCCATGCATTTTGAAGAGTTTTTGATGTTTATCCCCTACGGCACCATGGTGGATGAGTTCCAAAATATTGTCTATAAGAATCCGAAAATGACCCCGAAGGAGAGAAAGCTGCTTTGGAGAACCTTGGAGCAGGAGTATAAGCCACACTTAGATTATGCGGACAATGCCTTTATGGAAGAGGGGGGCTTCTGGCAGAAGCAGCACCACATTTATGACCTTCCCTATTACTACATTGATTATTGTATTGCCGGTATCAATGCTTTACAGTACAAGGCCTGGATGGACAAGGATTTCCAAGGGGCATGGAAGAGCTATATGGAGTTCTCCAAGTATTCTGCATCCCTTTTCTTTACCGAACTGGAGGAGAAGGTCGGCCTGATGAATCCCTTTAAAGAGGGAACCATTAAGAAGATCGTAGAGGATTTGGAGAAGAATCTGTAAAGGCAGAGGAAAGAAAATGAAAGAAGAATCTGTAAACGTATTCGTGAAAAGATTTTTTCGAAAGATGCCCTAAAGTAGGTGATATCTCTCTTGAAATTCGATGAATAGCTGTAAGATAAGGAAAGAAAATGAAGAATCAGTCGAAAGAGGGGTGGAACCCTTCCGCTTCTCCTTTAGAAAAATATTTTCAGCACTACAATGAAAAGAATCTCCTGCCTCTGCACATGCCGGGGCACCAAAGAAAGAGGGAAATGGGTACAGCCCTTCCCTATGCCTACGATTATACGGAGGTCGAAGAGCTGGATAATCTTCATGCCCCGGAAGGGATTTTGCAGGAAGCCATGAATCGTACTGCCGCCTACTACAGTTGTTCGGATTGCTTCTATCTGGTAAATGGCAGTTCCTCCGGCTTACAGGCAGGTATTTTCACTCTACTGGAAGAAGGAGATGAGGTAGTGGTGGCAAGAAATTGCCACCGCTCTGTTTTTTATGCCCTATCTCTCCGAAAGGCAAAGATTCATTTTCTGCTACCGGAGTTTTGGGAAGATTTTTCCTGCTTCGGCTCGGTTGCTTTGAAGGAAGTGGAAAGAATACTTCAGGAGTTTCCAAAGAGCAAGGCATTGATTTTTACCAGCCCAAGCTATGAGGGAGTGGTTTCCGATGTGGAAGGGATTGCAAGGCTCTGCCATAAAAATGGCCTGTCCCTCTTGGTGGATGAAGCCCATGGAGCCCATTTTTCTCCGAAAAAGGGAGCTTCCTTTCCGGAGTCCGCCATTTCCTTAGGGGCGGATATGGTGGTGCAAAGCCCCCACAAAACCCTTTGTTCCTTAACCCAGAGTGCCTGGATATTGGGAAACGGGCAAAGATACAGTAGGGAAAAGCTGTCTTTCTACCTTTCCGTATTTCAAACGACTTCCCCCTCCTATCCCCTGATGCTTTCTTTGGAAAAGGCTACAACGCTATTGGAAAGAGAGGGAGAAGCTTTATTTTCCCATTGGAAGGCAGTGATGAGGAGCTTTCGAGAGAAGGCAAGAACACTTTCCCATTTTTCCTTTCTTTGGGAGATGGAAGAGGCTTGCTTTGCTATAGACTGCAGTAAGATTTTTCTACGAGCCCTAGGAATCCCCGAGCTTAGACTGGGGAAAGATCTGGCTAAGCTTCTTCGGGAAGATTACGGTATGGAATCGGAGATGCACAGTGGGGAAAATCTGCTTTTGATGACGGGCCCTTTTATTTCGGAAGAGGATTTGGAAAGATTGTTATTTGCCTTGAAGGATATAGAAAGAAGATTCGGGGAGGAGAAGAGACAGCAGCCGGGAGATGAGAGGGGAAAGCAAGCGGGAGATAGAATTCCTGAACGGATAGAACGTTTAGCACAGTTACAACAGTCGAAACTCCTATCTTCTACTCTTTATCAAATTTCAGTAGCGGATAATACTTTGCAAATTTCAGAAGGTCTAAAAGAGGGGGAGGAGCTTAATCTTCGTGACGGAGAAGGGCGCATTTGCCTGGAATATCTTAGCCTTTATCCCCCCGGAATTCCCCTGCTTTTCCCGGGAGAGAAGCTTACAGCGGAAAAGATTCAAGGGATAGAAGCTCTGGAAAAAGAAGGCATAGAGCTTCAGTACTCTAGGCACAGACAGGGGGAGAGAGGGAAGCTTATTTTCCAAAAGGATAAGGGAAATAGATAAAGAAACAGTATAGAGAAACAGCATAGAGAAACAGCATATAGAAAAGTATAATGGAAGAATTCCAAAAGCTTAGTGTAAGGCTTTCTAAAGACAAATAGAAGAGTTAAAGAATCCTGACAAGAGAGTATGTGTAAGGGGATAAAATAGGATCATAGCGTATGACAGAAGGAAGGAAAGGAACAGCATGAAGCAGCATAATCCCTTAAGTCAAAGCTTTTTTCAAGGCAATCGGAAAAATCTGTTTATGGCAGTTTTGGGCACCACGGTTTTGTCCGTGGGTATTCTTTCTGTACCTCAACTGATGCAGATTTTGATTGATTTCCTATCCGGAAATCGCCGTTATAATATGCATCAAATCGTCCTAATGGCTATAGCGGTTTTACTGATGGTGAGCTTTTCCGGTCTTTGTACCTACTATTTTCGAACGAAGTTTAGCACCAAGGCAGTTTTGCAGTACCGAAAAACAGCTTATCATTATCTTTCCCGAAAGAAGGTGACAGAGTTTTACGGACAGAATACGGCAGTGTATCTTTCGGCTTTAAATACGGATTTACAGAAAATCAAAGAGGACTTTTTGGACCAGATTCCCATACTTTCGCAAATCGTCATTTGCGGAATAGGGGCTGTATTGGTGATGATTCGCTACAATTTCTTTTTAGCCATGATGGCCTGTCTCATTTCCCTGATTCCCTTTTTTGCCGCTCTTTTCTCCGGAAGAAATATGGAGAAGATTGAGGAGCATTTATCCAAGGAAAATGCAGAATATTTAGCATTTTTGAAGGACTTTGCCGTTGGCTTTACCATCATTAAGTCCTATAAGGTGGAAGGAATTTTTTCAGCTCTTCACGATAAAATCTGCCAAAAGGTGGAAGCTCGCATGGAAGAGCGGGAAAAATGCGTGGAGAAAATCAATTACTTTGCCGCCATTTCCGGCTATATCACCCAGTTTGCCATTTTGCTCCTATGCGCTGTTGTGGCCTATAGAAGTAAAAGCATTTCCGTGGGAACCGTGCTGGCCTTTTCTCGACTGATTAACTATATCATTGATCCTGTGACAGAGCTTCCGGGAATGCTTAGTAAAGCAAGAACTGCCTACGCCCTTTCCGAACAATTTTGGGAGAAGATAGGAAAAGGGGAGCAGGAGGAACATCAGCAGGAGGAACAGCAGAAGGAACAGCAGAAGGAACAGCAGAAGGAACAGAAGCAGGAGGATCATCAGCAGAGGGAACGTCAGGAGAAGAGCGGTGAGATCGTTAAGAACGATTATCATAAACATATCGATACAGACTCCCATAAGAAAGCCCTACCCATTCTGTCTTTACAGGGAGATATTTGCTTCTCCCATCTATCCTTTTCTTATACTCCGGAAAAGCAGGTTTTGAAGGACCTTAGTCTGCGGGTAAAGGAGGGAGAAAAGCTGATTCTTCTGGGAGCCTCAGGCTCAGGAAAGTCCTCTGTTCTAAAGCTTCTTATGGGAATCGAGCGAAGCCAAGGGGGAGAGATTTCTATTGGAAACAGGCAACTTTCTACCCTTCCCGAGGAAAACCTCTTTCGTTCGATTTCCTATATTCAACAGGAGGTCTTTATTTTTGACGGCAGTATTTATGAAAACATCACGCTCTTTCAAAAATACAGTGAAGAGGAGATGGAGCTGGCCATTGAAAAGTCCGGTTTAAAAAATCTGATTTCGGAGAAAGGTTTGGACTATCCTTGCGGGGAAAATGGAGCAGCCCTTTCCGGAGGAGAACGGCAAAGAATCAATATTGCCAGAAGTCTCCTTCGAAAAACCCCTATCCTCCTTGCGGATGAGATTACCGCAGCCTTGGATAAGGAAAATAGCTATCTGGTCTTGGATTCCCTTTTATCCTTGGAGAATATCACGGAGATTTTGGTCTTACATGATTTAGATTCCAGGATTTTAAGCCGTGTAGATAGGATTTGTGTGCTAAAAGAAGGCAAGATTATAGAGGAAGGAATCTTCTCTGAACTTATGGAAAAGAAGGGGTACTTTTACTCTCTCTTCACGATGGAACAGTAAGGAAAATCTATGCTATTTTCATGAAATGTGAGAAATAGTCAAAAAGTAGCTCATGAAATGTGAGAAAAATGCAAAAAGTGGCTCATGAAATGTGATGAAAAAAGGAAAGTGGCTCATAAAATGTGATAAGTGTCTTAAACCGGCTACAATTTGTAGCCGGTTTATCCTGAAACATATTAAAGAAGAGTGCAATACCCCCTTCCCTCATCTCCCTGTTGACAAGCCTGTCTTTGTCCAATAAAATTAATTTTACGAATAAATTAAGACTTGCGAAGATGGACTGGAAAGAAAAAAGGGGATGCTAGGAGCAAGATTCCCCAAGATTTCAGGAGGAAGACAATGGGGCTTTTGCAGAATTTCTCGAAACCCAGAGGATTTTTTGGGAGAGTCATTAGCCTATTAATGAATTATGGAGAGCATGCCAAGCTGGGGCACTGGGGCATGTCCTTTGTGGAACTGCCGATTCAGGCGGATATTTTGGATTTGGGCTGCGGGGGAGGCGGCAATCTGGAACGTTGGCTGGAGTGCTATCCGGATGCCCATGTCAGCGGCATCGATCATTCTCCGGTGTCTGTTTCTATTGCGGAAGGGTGGAATGAAAAGGCGATTTCTCAGGATCGATGCGAGGTGATTTTAAGTGGAGTGAATAAGCTTCCCTTTCGAAACGACAGCTTCGATGCCATATCCAGTTTTGAAAGCATTTACTTTTGGAAAAATATGGATAAAGCCTTGGCAGAGGCTTATCGGGTTTTAAAGCCGGGAGGGGTGCTTCTTCTGGCGGTTACACATGATAAGGAAAGTAAGTGTTGTTCCTTGACCAAGAAAATTCATGGCGCAAGACTTTATGATGAGGCGGAATTGAAGGCTTATCTGGAAAATGCCGGTTTTTTGAAGTTTCGTTATATCCGGGCAAAGAAAAAGCCTTGGCGTATTGCTCTTTGTCGCAAGGGAATACCGGTGGAGTTATAGTCTTTGTTCTTTCTTACATGGAACGATAGCCTTTGATTCTCTTCTGTAGCCTTTGTTTCTCTTCGGATTTGACAAAGCGGGGGAGATTCCGTATAATGCCTGTATTCTTTTCAGTTGAGAAAAGAGATAAGAAGGGGAAGAACATGGACGAAGACGGGGACGCGGATAACGGAAGTCCTAAGAATCATATAGGGAGAAGGTATAGTGTGTAGGACACGCTATACCTTTTTCTGCAGTTCATTTTTCGAGCATTCCCGGGGCAAAAAACTATTCCAAGAATTTTGGAGTTAAGGAGGATTTTTAAACACAACTATGATTGGTCGAGTCATACTCTTGTTTGTACTGATTTTCATTAACGGATTTTTTTCCTGCGCGGAAATTGCGGTTTTGCAGATGGGAGAGGGAAAAATAAGAAAGCTTGCGGAGGACGGAAGTATAAATGCAAAGCATCTTTTAAAGCTTGTAGAAGAGCCTTCCCGCTTTTTGTCCACCATTCAGGTGGCGATTACTCTGGCGGGATTTCTCTCCAGTGCCTTTGCGGCAGAGAGCTTTGCGGGATATTTAGACAAGCTCCTGGTAAAGCTTCCTATCCCCAATACGGTGAGCATGATGCACCCCATTTCTATAGTGCTGATTACTTTGCTTCTATCTTATATCAGTATTGTTTTCGGAGAGTTGGTGCCGAAACGCTTGGCGCAGGTATATAAAGAGCCTATAGCGCTTTTCATTGCTCCGGTACTGCGGATTGTGTCTATTATTTCCATGCCCATCGTTTTCTTTCTTTCCGCATCCACCAATGCGGTACTGAAGCTTCTAAAAATCGATCCGGAAAGGGATATCAATGCCGTTTCCGAGGAAGACATTTTGATGATGATTGATGAGGGAATGGAAAGCGGCATCTTTGAATCCAGTGAAAATGAGTGGATTCAAAATGTGTTTGAATTTAAAGATCTTACGGTGGAAGACGTTTGCACCCACAGAACAGATGTGGCTATGCTTTATATTGAGGATACGGACCGGCAGTGGAGACATACCATCCATGAAAACCGTTTTGCCAGTTACCCGATTTGCGGTGAGGACAATGACGATATCATCGGTGTCTTGAATACCAAGGATTATTTCCGCCTAAACGACTTAAGCAGACCCAATGTTATGCGGAATGCGGTGGATCGTCCCTTCTTCATTTCTCAAAATATGAAGGTTTCAGACCTTTTCAAAATCATGCAAAAGGAAAGAAAGTACTATGGGATAGTGTTGGATGAGTACGGCGGAATGACAGGAATTGTTACCCTCCACGACCTGATTGAGGCCTTGGTGGGGGACCTTCATGAGGAGGATGAGCTTCCGGAGCCGGAGCCTATTGAGCAGATTTCTGAAAATGAGTGGAGCATTCTCGGCTCTGCGGATTTGGAGGATGTGAATGAAGCCCTGAAGATTCATTTGGATTTAGAGGCTGCGGATACCTTCGGCGGCTATATCATGGGAATTATCGGTAGAGTGCCGGAGGACGGATC
Source organism: uncultured Oribacterium sp. (assembly GCA_963542215.1). Taxonomy (GTDB): domain Bacteria; phylum Bacillota; class Clostridia; order Lachnospirales; family Lachnospiraceae; genus Oribacterium. The sequence continues at coordinate 6,654 of CAUTXF010000017.1, forward strand.
CTCCTTACACTTGGACACGGACGGTCTGAGTATCGATGTGGCGGAAATCAAGAACCATCGTATTGGAAAGACTATCGTACACAAGGAAGAGACGGAAGAGGAAGAAGAAAAGGAAAAATAAGACCCGGTGCATCACGATGAGAAAAATAAAATTCCAAAAATAAAATTTTTCAAAATTCCTTGACAGAAGAAAACAAGGGACTAAACTAAAGAAGTTAGACAAAGCTAATGAATTTAAGCCAAACTTGTTTTCAGAGAGGAAGAACAACATGGGAAATTTTGTTATCTTGGCACTGGTAGGCGTAATTATCGTTTTTGCGGTAAGAAGTGTCATTAAAAGAGGAAAAAACGGTTGTTGCGGCGGAGGAGAATGCAGTGTGGATTCCGTAAAGGTTTCCGACAAGGTGGAAGGACATTATCCTTTCAAAGCCATGATTTCCGTAGACGATATGCATTGCGGAAACTGTAAGAAGAAGGTGGAAAATGCCTTAAATGCCATTGCCGGTGTCTGGGCTACGGTGGATTTAAGCAGTCATACAGCGGAAGTGCGGATGAAGGAAGAGCACAGCGAGGAAGAGCTTAGAGAGCATATCAACAAGGCAGGATATGGAGTTTCTAAGGTAGAGTTTTCCAAGTAAGATTACTGAAATGAATCTTTATAGGATTTTTCGGGGAAGATTTTTTCAATGGACTTTCCGAATGGAATTTCCATTTTTATAAAGTGAAATTTCTTAATTGCTTTTCCAAAAGGGTGAAGAGAGGAAGCGTTGCTTTTCCTTCTGTTCGCCCTTTTTTTCGTTCCTAAAAGGATCTCTTCCACATCCGAAGGGGAAAATCTTTTGTTAATCCGAAGGGGGAAATCTTTTATTAAATCATGGAGATATCCCTATAAGTATGTTAAAATAAAAAAGTTTAAGGGGAAAATCTTATAGAGAATTTCAAATCAAAATCTTTCGGAATAGGAGTGTTTGAAAGATGGAAGAAAAGAAAAAGCAGGAAGAGAAGAAAGAAGAGCTTCCGGTTCGTTTACTGGAACGAAAGCTTCGCTACAAGGGCTCGGTGCTGGAAGTCTATGAAGATACGGTGGATGTGTCCGGTCATGTGACCCACTGGGACTTTATTCATCATATGGGAGCCGCGGCGGTACTTCCGGTCTTAGAGGACGGAAGGCTTCTCATGGTTCGGCAATACCGTCATGCTTTGTCGCGTTTTACCCTGGAAATTCCGGCGGGAAAGCGGGATAGTGAAGAGGAAGACTTTCTTCTTTGTGCAAAGAGAGAGCTGGAGGAGGAAACGGGCTATAAATGCGAGGATTTGGAGCTTCTTCTTTGGGTCAATACCACAGTGGCTTTTTTGGATGAAAAGATTGCCATTTATCTTGCCAAGGATTTGAAGAAGGGACAGCAGTGCTTTGATGAAGATGAGGAGATCTTCTTGGAGGCTTGGGCACTGGAAGACTTACTGAAATTGATTTCGGACGGGAAGATGACGGATAGTAAAACCGTGGCGGCCATTCAGGCTTATGCTATAAAAAAGTTGAGGGGAGAACTATGAAAAGAGAGCATTTAGCAGACTATGTATTGTCCATTCCGGATTTCCCGGAGGAGGGAGTAATTTTCCGTGATATTACTTCTTTGATTCAGGATCCGGACGGATTGAAGGATTCCGTGGATGGCCTAATCCGGTCTTTAAAGGATGTGGATTTTGATCTTGTCATCGGTTTGGAGAGTCGGGGGTTTATCTTCGGAACCGCCATCGCCTATGAGTTGCATAAGGGCTTTGTGCCGGTACGGAAGAAGGGAAAGCTGCCCAGAGAGACGGAATCCATTGCCTATGATTTGGAGTATGGCAAGGCTGAGGTGGAGATTCACAAGGATGCCATTCAGAAGGGAACCAAGGTAGTGATCGTGGATGACTTAATCGCCACAGGAGGCACTTTGGAGGCAGCCTGCAAGCTGGTGGAGCGCCTTGGAGGAGAGGTAGCCAAGATTTCCGTGGTGATGGAGCTGGCCGGATTGGAAGGCAGAAAGAAGCTTGAAAAGTATTCCTTGGAATCCCTCATTTGCTACGAAGGAAAGTAAAGCTTTAGGAGAATAGGATGAGTGAGGAATTAACCCGGGAGGATGTGCGGAAAATCGAGGCGGAGATTCAGAAAAGAAAGCTGGAGATTCGCCCGAAGCTGATTGAGGCGGTGAAGGAGGCCAGAGCGCAGGGAGACCTGTCGGAAAACTTTGAATACTATGCCGCCAAGAAAGAGAAGAATCAAAATGAATCCCGGATTCGTTATTTAGAGCGGGTCTTAAAGTTTGCCAAAGTGATTTCCACAAAGTCGGAAGAGGGCGTTGTGGGGATTAATGACACGGTGGTGGTGTATTTTCCGGAGGATGAAGAGGAAGAGTGCTATCGTCTGGTCACCTCCATTCGAGGACAATCCCTGGAAGGAAGAATTTCCAATCAGTCTCCGCTAGGTAAGGCGCTGATGGGAAAACGCGTGGGGGAGGAAGTGGAGGTTTTCCTGGAAGGGGGAAGCAGTTATACCGTTTTGATTCGCAGTATTGAAAAAACAGGAGAAAAAGAGGAAGAGGAAATCCGAAAGTTCTAGGATTTCCTCTTCCTTTATTCTTAACGCGTACCTCTCGTTTGGTGTGCGATATCTCATTTTTAACGCGTGGCCTCATTTGGATTTTCCATTCTGCTTCTTATGCTTTAGCCTGTTAAGGAGGCATCCTTTGTCATTAACATGGATTCTTCCTTATCCAAAGCCACAAAATCCGCATGACGATACAGATAGTCCATCAGATCTCGACGTTTTACAATACCGATAAAGTGTCCCAAATCATCCACCACCGGTACAAAGTTTTGGGTAAGAGAACGAGCAACCAGTCCCTCCATGGAACTGTTGATTCCCACCGCCTCAAAATGCTTTCGCATAGGGATATCCTTTACCAGTACCTTCTCCGCCTCTTTCAAATCCAGATTCAGTTGATTCTTGATTTCCCAAAGAAGATCCCCTTCTGTCAGGGTGCCGGCAAATTTTCCGTCTTTACTTAAGACGGGAATGGCTGAATACCGGTGAAACTCCATTTTCTCCAAGGTATTTCGCAAACTGTCTTCTTCCTTTACATATGCCACGTCACATTTTGGAGTAAGAAAGAAAAGTATATTCATGCTGAGGGACCTCCTGTCATTTTCTGCTCATAGAAAGGGACAAAAAGAAAATATCCTTTTGCCCAAGGTAGTATATCGGCAAGAAAGAAAAAGAGTATGAACTTTTCTCTATAATTTTGTAAAAAAAGAAGGATACTTATACATTTTCATCTTGTACCGATAGTACTATATTTCTTGCTTCTACTATAAAAAAAAGATATGTACGAATTGTGACAGGCTTATTAAAACTTCCTGCAAATAAAGACTTAAATTTTTTGAATACTTCGATTTTGACAAGGAAGAGTAGACAGGGTAGAATACAAGAATAGTGACAGATTGGAGTAAGTATGACAGATAAAAAGGAAGACAAGCCCTTAGAGAGACCAAGGGATAATACCCCTCCGGAGGAGCTTTTAAAGATACTTTTGGCAAATGTTCGTTCCTACCATCCTTCCGATGACCTTTCCATGATTGAAAAGGCCTATGAGGTGGCGAAGGAACAGCATAAGGACCAGAAGAGAAAGTCGGGAGAACCCTATATTATTCATCCCCTCTGTGTAGCCATCATTTTGTCCGACCTGGAAATGGATAAAGAAACCATTGCAGCAGGACTCTTACATGATGTAGTGGAAGACACGGGGATGAGCCTTAAGCAGGTAGAGGAAATGTTCAACAAGGACGTTGCCGTACTTGTGGACGGGGTTACCAAGCTGACCCAGTTAAATCTAAATACCGATAAGGTGGAATTGCAGGCGGAGAATCTCAGAAAGATGTTTGTATCTATGGCCAAGGATATCCGGGTCATCATCATCAAGCTGGCGGATCGCTTGCATAATTTGCGTACTTTGGAATACCAGAGTCCGGAGAAACGAAAGGAAAAGGCCAGAGAGTCTCTGGAAATTTATTCACCCTTAGCGGATCGTCTGGGTATCAGTAAGATTAAGATTGAAATGGATGACCTTTCTTTAAAGTACTTAGAGCCTGAGGTTTATTACGATCTGGCAGAGAAGGTGCATTTTAAAAGAGAGGTTCGGGAAGAGCGAATCGACAAGATTGTGCAGGAAGTGCGGGAGCATATCGAAGAGTCCGGCATCAGGGCCAATATAAAGGGACGAATCAAGCACTTCTTCTCCATTTACAAGAAGATGGTCAATCAGAACAAAACCATAGACCAGATCTATGATTTGTTTGCCATCCGTATTATCGTGGATACGGTGAAGGACTGTTATGCGGTGCTGGGCTTTATTCATAAGCTTTACACTCCCATCCCCGGGCGCTTTAAGGACTATATCGCCATGCCTAAGCCCAATATGTACCAGTCCCTTCATACTACGGTAATCGGAAAGGACGGAGTGCCCTTTGAAATCCAGATTCGTACCTTTGAAATGCATAGAACCGCGGAGTTCGGTATTGCCGCCCACTGGAAATATAAAGAAGAGGGAGGCTCTGAGAATAAGGCCACTGAGAATGAGATGACAAAAATGAAGTGGCTCAGCGAAATCCTGGAGTGGCAGAAGGATGAGTCCGACTCCAAAGAATTTATGAAGATGGTAAAGTCCGACCTTTCCCTCTTCAATGAAAGCGTGTACTGCTTTACTCCCACAGGAGACGTGAAGAATCTTCCGGCGGGCTCCACTCCTATCGACTTTGCTTATTCCATCCATTCCGCTGTAGGAAATAAGATGGTAGGAGCCAAGGTTAATGATAAGCTGGTGCCCATTGAATATGTGCTCCATAACGGAGATAGAGTAGATATTATTACCAGCCAGAACTCCAGAGGACCTTCCAGAGATTGGCTGAAAATTGTAAAGTCCACCCAGGCGAAAAATAAGATTAACCAGTGGTTCCGCCACGAGCAAAAGGATGAAAATATTGACCGTGGCAAGGATTTACTGGATCGCTATGTGAAAAGTAAGGGACTGAATCTTCCGGATCTTACTAAACCGGAGTATGTGGAGGCAGTGCTTCGCCGATACAGCTATCGGGATTGGGAAAGCGTTTTAGCCGGTGTAGGTCGAGGCGGTATTAAAGAGTCTCAGGTCATTTCCAAGCTTTTGGATTCCAAACAAAAGGCGGAAAGCAAGACGGTGGATGACAAGACCATTTTGCAAAATATCGGAGAAATGACCAATAAGCCGGAAGTTATCCGAAGAGCCAAATCCGGTATTGTGGTGAAGGGAATCCATGACTTGGCAGTGCGCTACGCAAAGTGCTGTAATCCCGTGCCGGGAGATGAAATTGTGGGCTTTGTGACCAGAGGTCGAGGCATCACCATTCACTGTACCGACTGTATCAATATGATGAACCTTCCGGAAGCGGAACGGAAAAGAATGATTGATGCGGAATGGCAGAGAGGACCGGAGCAGGAAAGCTATGCTACGGAACTTACCATTTATGCCAATAACCGTATGGGACAGATTGTGGACATTTCCAAGGTTCTTACGGACAATAAGATTGACATCAGCAGTATGAATTCCCGTACAGCGAAAAATGGTAAGGCCACCATTAATATCAGCTTTGAAATTAAGAGTAGAGAAGAGCTGAACGATATTATCGGAAAGCTAAAGAAGATTCAGGGAATTATAGAGATAGAAAGGGCAAAGGGGTAAGATGTTTAATATACGAAGCCTCACCGTAGGCATTGTGGCAACCAACTGCTATTTGGTTTGGAATAAGGCAACAGGAGAAGGGGTTTTAATCGATCCGGGGGATGAGGCGGAGCGAATTTGTTCAGCCATTGCGGAAGAAAGAGTGAATCTAAAGGCTATTCTTTTAACCCACGGTCATTTTGACCATATCCTTGTGGCGGAAGAGCTGAAGGAAAAGTACGAGGTGCCCTTATATGCCTCAAAGGATGAAAAGGAAATGCTGGAAAATCCCCGGTGGAACCTTTCCGGCATGGATGAGGGCGTGACAATTACAGAGTATATTCCGGTACAGGACGGAGATAAGCTGGAGCTTTTGGGAAAGGAATGGCAGGTCATTTCCACTCCGGGACACACCAAGGGCTCGGTATGTTACTTTGTACCGGGGGAAATTCCTTATCTGTTTAGCGGAGATACCCTTTTCTATGAATCCTACGGACGAACCGACCTTTATGGCGGTTCCGAGGCGGAGATTAAGAAAAGCATTAAAGAAAAGCTATTTTGCCTGCCCGATGAAACCCTGGTTTATCCGGGACATGAAGAGGCAACCACCATTGCCAACGAAAAGCAGTATAATCCAGTGAATTTTATGAGGTGATGAAAGCGAAGAGAAAGACTCAGGATCGCTTCCCGCAGGATAGGGAAAAACCGGTGCACGCTCCCGCTAACCTCGCCCAGCAGCGGACACTAAGCGAAAAACGGCATTGCATTTGTTTTTCGCAAGTGCCGGCGGGCTCAGATTGCCCCCTGTTTTCCCCTATCCTGTGGGAAGCTACAGGACTTGCTCTTCGGGGGGGATAGGGCGAAGTGAATGGGACATTGCCATAAAATCGTTGTAACTCTTAAAAGAAATTAAAATACAATAAAAATGAAAAGCTGTTGTGTTTCTAAGGATGCTTAGAGCACAATGGCTTTTTTGTTCTCTGACTTCCGGTGTAGAACCATCTAAAGTTCGAAGGAATCCCTTTCCGTTCTTTTCTAAAATGCAATAGGCATTTTGACGAATTTTTCTTTTATGAAAAAAGGCAAGGAAAATGGAGGCTTTTCCTTGTATTCGCCTTGCTTTTTGGAGGGGGAGGGGGCAGGTGGGGTAATCTGAGCCCGTCGGCACTTGCGAAAAATAAATGCAATGCTGTTTTTCGCTTAGTGTTCGCAAGGACAGACTTTTCATCAGAAAAGTCGTCCTGTTACAGACCAACTTCCGAAGGAATTTGCTTTGCGAAGCAAAGTGAGCAGTAGACAACAAGTCTACTGCTCAGTCAGGGCGAACTTAGCGGGAGCGTGCCCCGCCTGTCCCCTTCCCGCTCCTAAAAAAGCAATCTAATTCCCTCCTTTCTCCCTCTTTTTTTCTTCCAAAAAATTTGTGAAAATGCCTATTGAATATCCCCTTCCTTTGTCGTATGATTGAGAGGCTTTCACAAGATATTGTGTTTTCGTGATAAGAATATTCTATATCGTGTTGGTTTTTCGGACAGGATAGAGAATAAGAAAAGCTTGAAAAGTCTTGACTTTTTGGGCTTTTTTGCTGGAAAAGAGGAAAAATCGAATCAAAAGAATGGAGTGTTTTCTGTTGTAAAAACATACTTCGATTCTTTCAAAAAGGTAATGGATGGGGGTTAAGATGGACAAGGAACTTTTGATTATGACCAATGTGATTAAGAGAAATGGCAAGGAGGTTAAGTTTGATATTTATAAAATTATCCATGCCATGGAGAAGGCCAATAAAGAGGTTGCTCCTGTCTATCAGATGAATGAGTATCAGATTCAGGCGGCTGCGGAGACGGTGGCAAAGAAGATTCAGGCCTCCAGTCACGCGGTGAATGTAGAGGATATTCAGGACATGGTGGAAACTGCCATCATGGAAATGAGAGCCTACGAGGTGGCCCAGAAGTATGTGCGTTATCGCTATAAGAGAGAGATGGCAAGAAAAGCCAACTCCACCGATGAGGATATTCTGGCATTAATCGATCAGGCCAATGAAGAGTTAAAGCAGGAAAACTCCAATAAAAACCCTGTGATTAACAGTACCCAAAGAGACTATATGGCGGGAGAGGTTTCCAAGGATTTAACCAAAAGACTTTTGCTTCCGGAGGATATTGTAAAGGCTCATGAGGAAGGGGTGATTCACTTCCATGATTCCGATTACTATGCTCAGAAGGAGCATAACTGTGACCTGATCAACCTGGAGGATATGCTGCAAAACGGTACGGTGATTTCCGAGACCATGATTGAAAAGCCTCACAGCTTCTTTACCGCCTGCAATGTAACCACCCAGATTGTGGCACAGGTGGCTTCCAACCAGTATGGCGGACAGTCCTTTACCCTTTCCCATTTAGCGCCCTTCGTAGATATCTCCAGAGAGAAGATTCGGGAAGCGGTTATTGCGGAAAGAAAAGAAACCGGCGAGAGCATGGATGAGGACATCATTGCGAAAATCGTAAATCGCCGTCTGAAAGAAGAAATTAAGAGCGGAATCCAGACCATCCAGTATCAGCTGATTACCTTAATGACCTGTAACGGACAGGCTCCCTTTGTGACCATGTTCATGTATTTGGATGAGGTGCCGGAAGGGAAGACCCGAGAGGATTTGGCCCTCATTATCGAAGAAGTGCTTCGTCAGAGAATGCAGGGCGTAAAGAACGAAAAGGGCGTTTGGATTACCCCGGCCTTCCCCAAGCTGATCTATGTTTTGGATGAGGACAATATTACCGAAGATGCGCCTTACTATCATTTGACCAAGCTTGCGGCACAGTGTACCGCAAAGCGTATGGTTCCGGACTACATTTCCGCAAAGATTATGCGGGAGTATAAGGGAGGAGATGTGTATCCCTGTATGGGCTGCCGTTCCTTCTTAACAGAGGACAAGGAAGGCTTGGGAGAAAATGGTGCCCACAAGTACTACGGTCGTTTTAATCAGGGCGTGGTGACCATTAATCTGGTGGATGTGGCTTGTTCCTCCGAGGGAAATATGGACCGCTTCTGGGAGATTTTAGAGGAAAGGCTGGAGCTTTGCCACAAGGCTTTACGGCTTCGCCATGAGAGACTTTTGGGTACGGTTTCCGATGTGGCGCCTATTTTGTGGCAGCATGGTGCCTTGGCCAGACTGAAGAAGGGCGAGAAAATTGACAAGCTGCTTTACAACAATTACAGCACCATTTCTCTGGGCTATGCAGGTCTTTATGAGATGTGCGTACGGATGCTTGGAAAGTCCCATACCACAGAGGAGGGAAGAGCATTTTCCTTAAAGGTTATGGAGAAGCTGAACGACTCTTGTAAGAAGTGGAGAGAGGAAGAAAAGATCAGCTACTCCGTTTACGGAACCCCCATGGAGTCCACTACCTATAAGTTTGCAAAGGCTTTGAAGAAGCGCTTCGGAACCATTCCGGGAGTCACGGACAAGAACTACATTACCAACTCCTATCACGTTCATGTTTCCGAGCAGATTGATGCCTTTTCCAAGTTGGCCTTTGAGGCGGACTTCCAGAAGCTTTCTCCGGGAGGAGCCATCAGCTATGTGGAAGTTCCCAATATGCAGAACAATATTCCGGCGGTTTTAAGTCTGATGCATTTTATCTATGAAAATATCATGTATGCGGAGTTAAACACCAAGTCCGACTATTGCTGTGCCTGCGGTTATGACGGAGAGATTCAGATTGTGGAGGACAGTTACGGAAAGCTCCAGTGGCGTTGTCCCAACTGCGGAAATGAAAATCAGGAGCAGCTGTCTGTTGCCAGAAGAACCTGCGGCTATATCGGTACCCAGTTCTGGAACCAGGGCAGAACCCAGGAGATTAAGGACAGAGTGTTGCACCTATAAGGGAAGTGTTTTTTCGAGAAAGTGTTTTTGAAAATGCATTACGGAGAAATTAAATACTTTGATATTGCCAACGGCCCCGGTATCCGAGTGAGTCTTTTTGTTTCCGGCTGTCCCCATGCCTGCAAGGGCTGCTTTAATGAGGCTGCCTGGAATCCCTCCTTTGGAGAAGTCTTTACGGAGGAAGTGGAGGAAAGGATTTTGCAAGCCCTTGATAAAAAGGAAATTCAAGGCTTAACCCTTCTTGGGGGAGAGCCTTTGGTGCCGGAAAATCTTCATGCGCTACTGCCTCTTCTTCGAAAAATGAGGGAGCGCCTTCCGGAGAAGGATCTTTGGTGTTTTAGCGGCTACCGCTATGAGGAGCTTATGCAAAGAGCGGGGAAAGAGAAGGAAGAACTATTGGAATTATTTTCCCGGTTGTCCGTTTTGGTAGATGGAAAGTTCCGTTTGGAAGAGAAGGATTTGCGGCTTCTCTTTCGGGGGTCTCGAAATCAGCGTTTAATTTCCATACCCGAAACCCTGAAAAGCGGCAAGATTTGCCTGTATGCGGGGTAGAATGACGAATCTGCTTGCAGAACATTTTTAGAAGAATCCTAGGAAAGCCTTAAAGAATTTGTTTATATTTCTTCCTCTTCTTCCTGTATAGTGAGAGTAAGAAAAGCTTTTGCTTCGTTTTTGTCCCATAAGAAAAATAGCGTGTAGGAGCATCAAAATGGATAAGTTCCTGTTAAATGCATAGAGCTCAAGGAGGTTGAAGATGAGAAAAAGAGGATTAGTACTGGCAGCACTTTTGGCAATGGGAATTTTGGCCTGCGGAAAGAAGGCGTCCACTGCAGAGAGTAGCGCCGCAGCAACGACAGCGGAGGTAAAGACCGGTCAGGAAGGGGAAGATAAGGAAAGTAAGGCTGCTACAGAAGCTGCCAAGGCAAAGGAGTCCACTACTGCTGAAACAAAGGGTAAGGAAGAAGGCGGCAAGGAAAAGAAGGATTTAACCGTGATTACGGGAACTATCACCGATGCAGCCATGAACAGCGTAAGCGTTAAGGGAAATGACGGCAAGGACTATGAGCTGAACAAGATTGATAAGTCCGACATTTCCGGACTTTCTCAGGGCATTGAAATCGGCACCAAGGTGGAGGTGACCTTTGATAAGGATATGAATATTCTGTCTATGGTGGACCCGGGAAAATAAAGCTGTTGTTGTTGCTATAAATTATAGCAATGACTAAATCTTAATATTTTGCATTATCCCTTTTTGCTTTTTTATGCTACAGTGTGCAGGAAAAGAAAAAAGGGATTTTTTTTATCATAGAGGAAGAAAGAGGGAAAAAATTATGGCATATCATATCAGTACACGATGTCAACACTTGGAAGGACAGAATAAGGAGGAGCATTACGGGGCGATTTCTTACCCCATTTACCCAAGCTCCGCCTTTATTCATCAGGAGGTAGGGGGAAAGAATCCCTACGATTATTCTCGTTTGCAAAACCCCACCAGAGCACAGCTGGAAAAGGTGGTGGCTTCTTTAGAGCATGGTACGGACTGCATTGCCCTGTCTTCAGGAATTGCGGCATTAGCCTGCATTATGGAGCTCTTTCGTCCGGGAGACCATATTTTAATTGATCGTGACCTATATGGCGGCTCCATTCGATATTTTCGTGAGGTAAATGAGAAGAATGGTCTTCAGTTTTCCAGGGTATCTCTCCATGAGGATGGCTGGGAAAAGGAAGTTAAGGAGAATACCAAGGCGATTTTTCTGGAAAGTCCTACAAATCCTTGCATGAACGTAAATGATATCGAAGCGCTGGGAAAATTTTGTAAAGCACATAACTTACTTTTGATTGTGGACAACACATTTCTTTCTCCCTATTTTCAAAATCCTCTGGAGCTGGGGGCAGATATTGTGCTGCATAGCGGCACCAAGTTTCTATCCGGACACCATGATGCCATTGCAGGCTTTATTGTAGTAAAAGATGAGGCACTTCAGGAAAGACTTCGTTTCCTGTTTAAGACTACCGGAGCAGGACTGGATGCCTTTGACAGTTGGTTGATTTTACGAGGCATCAAAACCTTAGCCATTCGTATGGAAAAGGCGCAGGAAAACAGTCTGAAAATTGCGGAATTTTTAGAAAAACACCCGAAGGTAAAGAGGGTTTTGTATCCCGGCCTTCCCAATCATCCCGGGCATGAACTGATGAAGAAGCAGGCCAGAGGCTTTGGGGCGATGATTTCCTTCGACGTGGAATCCGGTGAGGAGGCTAAAGAAATTTTAAAGAGAATTCAGTTGATTTATTTTGCGGAGTCCCTGGGAGGAACGGAAAGTCTTTTGACCTATCCCCTGACCCAAACTCACGCGGACGTACCAAAGGAGATTTTGGCGGAAAACGGAATATATGAAACCACATTACGACTATCTGTGGGAATTGAAGATGCGGAGGATTTGATTAACGATCTGAAGCAGGCGTTAGGATAAAAAATGAAATATGCAGCATGTTCTTGAAAAGAAGCTGTAAAATAGTATGCAGTCTGGTCTTAAAAAGAAGCTGTAAAATAATATGCAGTATAGGTCTTAAACGGGGCACGCTCCCGCTAGCCTCGCCCTGCAAGGGTTCTAAGCTTTTACAAAACAAAAGCCAAGAACCCGCGGGCTCAGACTACCCCTTTTTTAGACCTATACTGCATATTCTGTTTAAAGCTTGTAGTATAGTTTCTTTTTCAAGACCATACTGCATATTCTGTACGGTCGAGCCCAGTGCTTCTTTTCAAGCTATACTGCATAATTTCTATTATTGTCTTATAGCTCCTTTTTTCGATGCTTCTTTATTTATCCCGCATCATGCTGAACTTGTCCATAGGATAGTTCTTCAAGTTCTCTAATACTTTTCTGGTATCGGCTTCGTCCAAAAGGCTTTGACGGGACTTCTTAATCTCGTTTTCCGCCTTATGACGGGAAGGACCGCCTACACAACCTCCGTCGCAGGCCATACCCTCGATAAAGTCCTCAGGAAGCTTTCCTGCCTTTAACAGAGAAAGGGCGGTAACGCATTCCTTTCCTCCGGAGCAGGCGCGAAGCTTGATATCGGTGGTATCTTCTCCTCTTTCTCGCATACATTCCATAACCGCATTGGCTACGCCGCCGGAGCTGGCAAAGTTCTTTCCCCATAGAGACGCTTCCTGATAAGGGCTAACCTCTGCCTCCAACTGTACATCCTTGGAACGGAGCAGACTGCTGAATTCTCCAAAGGAGAGAACATAGTCCGCATTTCCCTCAATACCCATTTCCTGAGACTCGGATTTCTTTGCCATACAGGGACCGATAAATACGGTTACACAGTTGGGATGAATGGCTTTTAAATAACGGGAAACCGCCGCCATAGGAGAAAGGGTCTCCGACATATTTTCATGGTACTGATCCGGGAAGTGTATCTTTAAAAGGTTAATAAAAGCAGGGCAGCAGGAAGTGGTCATTTTCTTTCCTTCTTTTCTGGCCTCTGACCATTCCAATGCCTCGTAGGCGGCGGTCATATCGCCACCCAGTCCAACTTCCACCATATCGGTAAAGCCGAGTTTCTTCAAAGCCACACGGATTGCGGACATAGAGATATCCTTACCGAACTGTCCCTCTGTGGCAGGGGCACACATGGCGTAAACTTCTTTTCCTTCCTTAATGGCGGAAATTACCTGCAAAAGATGAGTCTTTGTGGAAATCGCACCGAAGGGGCAGGAGTGTACGCACTGTCCGCAACGGATGCAACGATTGTCATCAATAACGCAAAGACCGTTTTCATCGTAAGTAATAGCATTTACCGGACAGGGCTTTTTACAGGGACGGGTAAGCTGGGCAATGGCACTGTAGGGGCAGGCTGTTGCACACATTCCACATTCCTTACACTTCATAGGATCAATGTGGGCTCTTTGGTCTGTCATGGTAATTGCCCCAAAGTGACAGCTGTTCTGGCAGGCCTTACCTAAACAAAGACGGCAGTTATCCGTAACGGAATAGGAAGAAATAGGGCACTCCTCACAGGCAGGGTCGATAACCTGAATGACATTGCTGCTCTTTCTCTTCGGGCTGGCATCCTCATTACACGCCAAACGAATACGCCAACGAAGAATTTCCCTTTCCTTATATACACAGCAACGGAAGGCGGCCTTCGGTCCCGGGGATAACTCCCGGATTAAGCCTTCCTTTGCTTCTTCCGTAACTTCTCCGTTCCATGCGATTCTTGCCAAGCCTTCAATTACACGGTGTTTGAGAGGGATAAACCCCTTGTCATTTGTAACCATACTCTTTTCTCCTTACTTAGACTCTTTTCTGTTCCCGGAGAAGCGCTCATTTCTCCGAGAAGTCAAACTCGTTAAAAGTATAACATAGTTTTCCTGTTTGGGGGATATACTTTCCCTTAGTACGAAAAAAAATACTGATAAACAAAAGCCTTTTGCAATGATATCACTGCGTTATGTTATGGACTGGAAAAGCAGATACATTCATAATCCGGATACCTTTCCATGAGCTTTCTTACTTTTTCCGTCTTACAGAACGTAGGTTTCCATTCCTGAATATCAAAGGGATTCATCATAAGCTTTCTCCTTAAAAAGAAATATTCTATAAATTACAAAATCTCCCTTATGGAGCATAAAAAAATGACGATAATTAAAATACAAAGTTAAAAAACAAAATAGAATTGATATTTAATCAAATATTTTAATAAAAAGCTTTGCGAAATGGAAAGAAGGTAATATAATAAATAAGATATTAGTAGATTTTTCATAAAATTACCAGAGAGCCATACTAATATTTTTTAGAAAAATGTCGAAAGAATACCTAATTCAACTGTTTGTGATAAGGATGGATTAGGGTATAGGAGAGGGAGAGCTTATGTCACTAATGCAAATGATTTTTAAAAAGCCTGAGGAAGTTTTCGGGGAAGACGGGGAAGAGCCCGTTGAGAAACAACCTTTGGACTTGTTGTCTGTAAAGGGCGACAGAATAAGCACAGTGTTAGAAACAGAGAACATTGAGCTCCTCCTGGAAAAAGAACAGGGACGAATCCGTCTTGTACAGAAAAATTCCGGAGGAGAAGAGTTAAAGACTCTGATGGAATGCCCCTATGCGGAAAATGCGGATGCCCGAAAAGAATTGACGGATATGATGACCGCCGTAAAGAAGGATATTGAGGCAGCTATTGAAGTGGGAAGAACCTCCCTTCGCATTCCGGAAAGTAAATATGAACTCTTCATGTATATGCGGAGACGCCCATCTATCCCTATGGATATGGATAAGCTAAACCGAGAGCTTTCTTCCGGTGAGGCAAGGGAAAATGTGGCTTTATTCCGTTCTTTCTTGGAGAAGAATCCCAGAATCAATGTTTATGTGGGTATCTATACTCTTGGACAGGATACGGCTTACAGAATCTTGAAGCAGGAATGGCGTATGCTTTCCAATGTTCGTTTTATTGTCTTGGAAAATTATGAAAAGAAGCCTATTTCCTGGTCCGATCCGCGGATTCAGGAAAGCCTGAAGGATTCTCCCAATGTGGCAGCCATCGGTATTGGTATTAAGGGAGATCGTCCACGTTATGCCATTGAGCTCCGCACAGAGGATTTGGCTTCCTCCGTTAAGAAAGCGGCAATGCTGAGCCGCCACCTTTTCAATATTCGAGAGGAAATGATTGACGCCCAGACCCAGGGCTTTGCCAAGGCCATGTGGGCACTTGGAGCAAAGCGGGGCAAGAGCGAGGAATTTATTCGGAAAACTGTGGAGGATCTGGCTTTAGAGGATGCCTGCTACAGAATTTCCGAAACTGCCGCAAAGGAAATCGTAAAGAAGGTGCAGGAGAGAGGCTTCAATGAGGGAGAGGATATTGGTCTGTTCCGAGTTCCGGTATTAGACCGACGGCTGCTCTTAAACCTTTTAAAGAATGCGGAAAACGGCTTCTTGGTGGTGGATGATGCAGGACAGTTCCAGTATTATCGGGACATGACCGGTAAACTGGTGATGAAGTTCGGCTGGGAGAAGGACGGCTGTTGGTACATTGCCCCCAAGGGAAAGGAAGAAAAGGAAATTCGGAAAGAGGCCGCTACGGTTCTTCTGGAAGGAAAATATCTGCAGGCTCTTGGAAAAATTTTGATGGAGAACCGGAATCGTTCCGTTAGTGACGCCTACAGCAATCTGAAAAACTTCATTGTTTCCTATGAGAAGCTGGGTATGGGAGAGGGAGAACAAATCGAAACTTTAGGCCTTGCCAGAGACTTCTTCCCCAAGGAAAATATCGAAGAAATCCAAACCGTTATCGGAGAGGTGCTTTCTGAAGGCTCCCTCTATGACAATTTCGGATTTTAAAAATTATGTTATAATTAATGCATTCTATACCATGTAGGTTTGGATAGGGGCACGCTCTCGCTAGCTTCGCCAGGACTGAGCAGTGGATTTTGTTATCCACTGCTCACTTTGCGTTGCAAAGCAACTTCTTAAAAGAAGTTGGTCTACATACAGAGAGCACTTTTCTGATGAAAAGTACTCTCTTAGCAGTACTAACTTCAAGCGTCGCTTTGCTTGCTTTCAGTAAGTACTGAAGGGCTCAGACTACCCCTTTTCCAAACCTACATGGTATAGAATTAGTAATCTTATATCCATAATTTTTGAAAATGGCTAAATTCATCTAAAATAGGATTTCACCGTAATTGAAGTGCTATAGAAATTGATATATTCTCTCCATATTGCATGTCCGGTAAAGAGGGGATATATCATTTTCTATGGCAATTTTTTATTATAAAATTTTCTCCTACATATTTAAACAAATTAAAATATATGCTAAACTTAAATTGTATGGATATATCTAGCGAATTTATGTAAATACTATTAATTTCACGCCTATGGATATTTTTTATATATGCTTAGCTTACGGACTGTTTGTTTTTTCTATATTCGTCACAATATTTACAAAGACAAGTTTGTCCGCCCCCAGAGAATATGATTTTGTGATGAAGCATAAGCTATTAACCGTATTGTTGGTTATTTTAGGATTATTTATTCTACTTTTCCTGTACGATGTGTTTTCTTATTTCAATATCCCCATAATAAGCTGAATTTCACGCGTAGATAAAGTAACAGGATCCCTCGGATAAAGCAACAGGAATACTTGCAAGAAGTAATGATTTTTTGTAAAGTATTCCTGTTTTGTTTTATAAAGAAGGGAAAGAAAAGAATGAAAGAAAAGAGTAACCGTATTGTTTCGCTGACTTCCATCTGTATTGTACTTTTGTTTTTGGTGGCAGCGGCTTTTTTGACCGATAAGGAGTCGGTGCAGAATTCCCCCTGGTCTTTGGTGCCACCGGTGATTGCTATTGCCCTGGCTTTGATTACCAAGGAGGTTTACAGTTCTCTGTTCTTAGGGATTTTATCCGGAGCACTTTTGTATTCCGGCTATAATTTGGAGGGGACTTTGAACCATGTATTTGTGGACGGCATTATCCATGTGCTTTCCGATGCCTGGAATGTGGGAATCCTTTGCTTTTTGGTGATTTTAGGCATGATGGTACAGCTGATGAACAAAACCGGCGGTTCCAAAGCCTTTGGAGATTGGACGAAGAAGCATATCCGAAGCAGAAAGGGCTCTATGCTGGCTACCATTGCCTTAGGTTGCCTGATTTTTATTGACGATTACTTTAATTGCTTGACCGTGGGCTCTGTGATGCGCCCGGTAACGGATCAGCACAAAATAAGTAGGGCAAAGCTGGCGTATCTCATTGATACTACGGCGGCGCCGGTATGTATCATTGCGCCGATTTCCTCTTGGGCGGCAGCGGTTTCCGGCTTCGTAGAAGGGGAAAATGGAATGAAGCTCTTTGTGAAGACCATTCCTTATAATTTCTACGCCCTCCTTTCTCTTTGTATGCTGATTTTTTTGGTTTTGCTTAATGTGGATTTTGGTCCGATGAAGCTTCATGAGGAAAATGCTGTAGACAGGGGTGATCTGTTTACTACGGCGGAGCGTCCCTATGGAGAAGCCACTGAGGAAGAGGGAAGAAAAGGGCATATCCTGGATATGCTGGTGCCGATTTTCTCTTTGATTGTTTTCTGTGTTGTGGGCATGATCTATTCCGGAGGATTTTTCACCGGTGCGGACTTTGTGACGGCATTTTCCAAATCAGATGCTTCTACAGGATTGGTGCTTGGGTCTTTTGGCGCCTTGGTAGTGACCTTGTTTTATTACTTTGGCAGAAACGCCCTTTCCTTTAATGAAGGAATGGACTGCCTGCCGGAGGGCTTTAAGCAGATGGTGCCGGCCATCTTGATTTTAACCTTTGCCTGGTCTTTGAAGGCTATGACGGATAGCTTGGGAGCGAAGGAATTTGTGGCAGTGATGGTAAAGAGCAGTGCAGGCTCCGCCTTATCTTTCCTGCCGGTATTTATTTTCCTGATTGCTATAGGACTGGCCTTTGCCACAGGAACCTCTTGGGGAACCTTTGGAATTTTGATTCCGATTGTGGTAGCCATTTTCCAGGATGTGGATACCAACATGATGATTCTTTCTATGTCCGCCTGCATGGCGGGAGCGGTTTGCGGAGACCACTGTTCTCCCATATCCGATACCACCATTATGAGCTCTGCCGGAGCCCAAAGCGTTCATATCAACCATGTGCAAACCCAGTTGCCCTATGCCTTATTGGTGGCAGGAGTATCCAGTATCAGTTATATTTTGGCAGGATTTTTAAAGACACCTTGGATTCCCTTGGGGATTGGAGTGGTGTTATTATTTGGTATTTTGCTATGGATTAAGACAAGTCAGAACAGAAGCAGAGTTAAAGCCTAAGAGGCAAAACAAAGCATGAGAAAAGACTTTCCTTTCTGAAGAAGTAGGGAAGGAAAAAGAACTAATGGTAAAAATAGCTTACCTGCCCTTCGGCAGGGTAAGCGTATCTCCTATACAAAAGAGGTCCGGACGAGAATGCATTTTCGTCCGGGCCTTTTTCGTATAGGAGAAGGGAGCTGTGAAAAACACAGCTCCCTATTTTTGCTCTTCCGAATCCCTCTTCCCCGGCAAGAAGTGGTTTTCAAAACCACTTCTTGCATATTTTAAACTATATCCCTTAAAAAAATATTCTATTGACAATTTTATGATTTACAGTTATATTCCTTTCGAAAATTTAATTAAAATAATTTTTATTAAAAGGCGAAAGGAGTTCAGTATGGAATTCGAGAGATTAAAGGAAATTATTGTAGATACTTTGGCATGTGATGAGGATAAGGTAACTTTAGAGGCAGATATGCAGAAGGACTTAGAGGTGGATTCTCTTTCCTTAGTGGAGCTGCACATGGCTTTAGAGGATGAGCTGGGCGTTTCCATTCCTGATGGAGAAATCGGAAAGATGCATACCGTAAAAGATATTTTAGACTATGCAAATAACGCAAAGGCGTAAATTAATCAAGATAGAAAGACAGAAAAACAGGCGTCCTTAGGGACGCTTTTCTCAAAGAGAAGAATTGTTTCTAAAGGAAAGGTCAAGAACCATAGGAGGAAATATGAAATCACCCATTCAAAGTCTGGTAGAGCTGGTGAAAGACAGGGACTTACGGCAAAAAGCCAATAAAGATACCATGAGCGGAGCTGCACCTTTAAAGGTGCCTGCAACCTTTATCAGCTGTAGAAAATGCGGAAGAAGAGCACTTCGTTCCCGTTGGGAAGAAAATTACTATATTTGCCCTCATTGCGGTTCTTACAGTCCCATCGGAGCCTATTATCGCTTAAAAATGCTTTATGATCCGGGAACCTTCCAGGAGCTGGATCAGGATATGGCGGTAAAGGATCCTTTGGACTTCCCGGAATATAGAGAGAAGGCGGAAAGCCAGACGAAAAAGACCGGCCTGAAAGAGGCGGTGGTTTCTTCCAAGGGGAAGATTGGAGGAATTCCTGTGGTGGTATTGGTGCTGGACAGCCGTTTCTTCATGGGATCCATGTCTCAGGCGGTAGGAGAGAAGGTGACCAGAGGAATTGAAGTGGCGGATAAGGAGCAATGCCCCTTGATTATTTTCTCTGCTTCAGGAGGAGCCAGAATGCAGGAGGGCATCTACAGCCTTATGCAAATGGCAAAGACCTCTGCGGCAGTGGAACTTTTCTCCGAGCATGGAGGGCTTTTTATCAGCTACCTGACACACCCCACCACAGGAGGTGTAACCGCAAGCTTTGCCACTTTAGGAGATATTACCCTGGCGGAGCCGGGAGCTCTCATCGGTTTTGCCGGCCCCAGAGTTATTGAGCAGACCATCAACAGTAAGCTTCCCAAGGGCTTCCAGAAGAGTGAATATCTGGAAAGTCACGGCTTCGTAGACAAGATTGTGGAAAGAAAAGATATGAGAGAAACCTTGATTCAGCTTTTGAAATTACATCAGAAGGCTTAAGACAGTTTATGGACAAATTTTCCCTACTGCAGGAACGGGAAGCCTCAGTTTGGAAGAGGCCGGCTGAAAAAAGTTCAAAAGGGACAAAAGTAGGATGGAAATCCTTCATGCCGGAAAAACCAGGATTGAAAATGACATTGTCGGAATCGGGAATCAAGGAGGAATGTAGATGATTAAGGAAGTATTGGAAAAAACAGACGCCTTAGAAGAGAAAATTCAGGCTCTTCTTGCGGAAGAAGAAAAAACCGAGGAAATCAAAGTTTTACAAGAGGAAAAGAAGAAGCTTTTAGACAGCTGTAAGGATTTGGAACCGGGAGACCGGGTATTCTTGGCAAGACACCCCCGCCGTCCCCATGTGGAGGACTTCGTTTCCGCCCTTTTTACGGACTTTTTTGAGCAGAAGGGAGACCATCTTTATGATGAGGATCGCTCTATCTTCGGAGGAATTGCCCGTTTTCATGGCCGTCCTGTAACGGTACTGGGGCACAGAAAAGGAAGAACGGTGGAAGAAAATCTTTCCTGCAACTTCGGAATGACCTGTCCGGAGGGCTATCGTAAGGCAAAAAGACTTATGGAGCAGGCGGAGAAGTTTGACAGACCTATTATTACCTTTGTAGATACTCCGGGAGCTTACCCCGGCTTAGAAGCTGAGCAGCACGGACAGGGGGAGGCTATTGCGAAAAACCTTGCTTTTATGAGCTCTCTCCATGTGCCGGTGATTGCGGTAGTAACGGGAGAAGGAAGCTCCGGCGGTGCTTTGGGAATCTGCGTAGCCAATAAGATTTTGATGCTGGAAAATGCCATTTACTCCGTTCTAAGTCCGGAGGGCTTTGCTACCATTTTATGGAAGGACAGTTCCCGTGCGGCAGAGGCGGCAAAGGTGATGAAGCTTACCGCAAAGGATTTAAAGGAAGCCAATGTGGCGGATGAGGTTGTGCCGGAGTCCTTGGGAGGCGCCCAGGATGACCCGGAAAGTCTTTACAAGGCTTTGGATCAGATCTTGGAGAAGGCTTTAGCATACTACGAAGGCATGAGTCGTCATGAAATCCGTAAGGACAGACTCTCTAAGTTCAGAAACATTTAGGAAAGAGGAAGGATGGAAGGACTAAAGATACTTGGCCTTGGATCGGCTATCCCAAGCAAAAGGGTACACAATGATGACCTGGCAAAGCTGGTGGATACCAGTGACGAATGGATTTTTCCCAGAACAGGCATTCATGAAAGACGTTTTTGTGAAAAGGATGAAAGTGCAGGAACCTTAGCGGTTAAAGCGGCCAAAGAGGCTGTAGAAGATGCGGGGCTTAAGGGCGAGGATATCGGGGTGATTGTGGTGGCTACCATGTCTCCGGATTTCTCCACCCCGAGCCTTGCGGCTATCGTGGCAAAGGAATTGGGTACGAAAGAAGATGTTCCCGTATTGGATTTAAATGCGGCTTGCAGCGGCTTTGTTTACGGATTGGAAGTAGCCAGAGGGCTTTTGCTCTCTACCAACAAGGACTATGCCCTGGTGGTGGGAACGGAGCAGCTTTCCAGACTTTTGAAAATCGAGGACAGAACCACTTCCGTCATTTTCGGGGACGGAGCAGGAGCGGCGGTGGTGAAAAGAGATGCCAAGGCGCTCTATGCTTCCTATTTGGGCTCTAAGGGAGATTATTCCATTATGGCCCCAGGCATTTACACCGGAGCCTTTGACGGTTTTTATGAGGATGGTACGGAGAATCCGGAGAAGCTGGGAGAGGGTGTTAGTGCAGGAAAGCATGAAAAGCTGGATCATCTGGTGATGGATGGAAAGGGGGTTTTCCTCTTTGCCATTGATATCGTTCCTCATTGCATCGAGAAGGTTTTGGAAAAGACCGGAGACAGTTTGGAAACCGTGCAGCATGTGGTATGTCACCAGGCCAATTCCAGAATCATTCGAAATGTGGTACGACACATGAAGGCGGATCCTAAGAAGTTTTTTGAAAATATGGAGTATTTCGGAAATACCTCCGGAGCCTCCATCCCCATGGCTTTAAAGGATATGCAGGAAAAGGGCCTTTTACATTCCGGAGACAAGCTGGTTTTGGTGGGCTTCGGCTCGGGACTGACCTATGCCTCCGCAGAAATTCAGTACGAAAAAGCGTAGAGAAAGTAAAGGAAATTAAGGAGAGATTATGACCGGATTACAGGAGATTTTAGGAATTCGTTACCCCATTATTCAGGGAGGAATGGCCAATATTGCCACAGGAGCCTTTGCGGCGGCTTGTTCCGACGCGGGAGCCCTGGGCTTGATTGGCACAGGAGGCATTCGAGAGGCGGAGGGGCTTCGTAAGGAAATCCACATCCTTCGGGAAAGAACCGACAAGCCCTTTGGGGTGAATCTCATGTTGATGAATCCGGAAACCGATAAGATGGTGGAAATCTGCATTGAGGAAAAGGTGCCTGTGGTAACCACCGGAGCCGGAAATCCCGGCATTTACATGGAAGCCTTTAAGGCAGCAGGAATCAAGGTGATTCCTGTGGTGCCGGCTCCGATTTTAGCGAAAAGACTGGAAAAGCTGGGAGCGGATGCGGTGATTGCAGAGGGCTGTGAGTCCGGAGGTCATATCGGGGAAATGACCACCATGACCTTGGTGCCTCAGACGGTGGATGCGGTTTCCATTCCGGTGATTGCGGCAGGAGGCGTTGCGGATAATCGGCAAATGCAGGCCGTGCTTACCTTAGGAGCCTGCGGTGCCCAAATCGGTACCGCTCTTTTGGCGGCGGAGGAATGTCCCATCCATGAAAATTATAAGGAGGCGGTACTGAAGGCCTCAGGCTCCGACACCATCGTCACCGGAAGAATTGCCGGTGTGCCGGTGCGGGTTTTGAAGAACCAAATGAGTAGGGAATACCTAAGCCAGGAAAAGGCGGGAGCGGATAAGATGGAACTGGAAAAGTTCACGCTGGGATCCCTTCGCAGGGCGGTTTTTGACGGAGATACCAAAACCGGATCCCTCATGGCGGGACAGACCTGCGGACAGGTTACGAAGATTCGTCCGGTGGCGGAGATTTTGGCGGATATTTGCCGGGGAATTCCCGGGATTTCATAAGGAGGAAAGATGAAGACAGCATTTTTATATGCAGGACAGGGAAGTCAGGTTAAGGGAATGGGAAAGGACTTATATGAAGCCTTCCCCGCCTTTCGGAAGGCCTATGACGAGGCGGAGCTGGACTTTGATGTAAAGACTCTCTCCTTCGAGGATCCTGAAGGAAAAATCAATGAAACCCGTTATACCCAGCCGGCTCTTGTGGCATTTGCCTGTGGTATGACTGCGGTTTTACGGGAAAACGGAATCAAGCCGGATTATGCTCTGGGACTTTCCTTGGGAGAATACTCCGCACTGGAGGCGGCTTCCGTATTTTCCGCAAAGACAGCGGTGGAAATGGTAGCCTTCCGTGGTAAGAAAATGGAAGAGGCCTCCAAGGGAATCGAATCCTCCATGGCGGCAATCCTTGGGATGTCTGAGGAAGCTTTGGACAAGGTTTGTAAGGAAGTGGGAGGCGCTGTGAGCCTTTGTAACCTAAACTGCCCGGGACAAATCGTTATCGGCGGAGAAAAGAAGGCTGTGGAAGAGGCCTCCAAACTGGCTTTGGAGGCAGGTGCCAAAAAGGCGATTCCTTTAAAGGTTTCCGGTCCCTTCCATACCTCTTTTATGAAAAGTGCGGGAGAAGCACTGCGGGAGTATTTTAAGGGGATTTCTTTCCAAGAGGGAACTTGCCCTGTGCTTCATAACTTCTTGGGAAGAGAAAGACAGGAAGGAGACCCAAGCGTTCCCGAGCTTTTGGTGGAGCAGGTACAAAAGCCGGTGCGTATGGAAGAGGATCTTAGAAGACTTCTGGACCTTGGGGTGAGAAACTTTGTAGAAATCGGTCCGGGAAAGACTATTTCCGGTTTCTTAAAGAAGACGGCCAAGGATATGGGTATCGAAGATTTTGAAGTAGTTAGCTTGGAAAATAAGGAAGAGCTGGAAGCATTTTTGGCCAGTAAGAAGGGATAATAGAAAGGACGGAAGATGGCGGAAAGAGAGACTTGTCTGGTCACAGGCGCCAGTGGAGGCATCGGTGGTGCGATTGCTTTGAAAATGGCTGCAGAGGGAAGAAATGTGGTGCTCCACTACGCCGGAAATGAAGCGGCAGCCAGGGTCATAGAGGAAGAGATTCATAAAGCTTATCCTTCCGTGGAAACCCTCCTTTGCCAGGGTGATATTAAGAAGGAAGAGGATGTGGAAAGAATTGTGGCGGAGGTCGTTGCCCGCTTTTCCGAAATTGAAGTTTTAGTGAACAATGCCGGCATCACAAGAGACAATCTTTTTCTAAAAATGTCTTCGAAAGACTTTGATGAAGTGCTGGATGCCAACCTTCGGGGAGCCTTCTTATTTTCCAAAGCGGTAGGGAAGTTGATGATGAAAAAGCGTTACGGCAGGATTATTCAGATTTCCAGCATTGTGGGGGTTCACGGAAATGTGGGACAGAGCAATTATGCAGCTTCCAAGGCTGGACTTATCGGCATGTCCAAGTGTCTGGCCCAGGAGCTGGCAGGAAGAAATGTGACAGTCAATGTGGTTTGTCCCGGCTTTATTGATACGAAGATGACGGCAGGACTGCCGGAGGCGGTGAAGGAAGAAATGTTACGGAACATTCCTATGAAGGCTTTCGGAACAGGAGAAGATGTGGCAAATGCGGTGGCCTTTTTCGCCAAGAGAGAATCTCGCTATATTACAGGAGAAACCCTCTTAGTGGATGGCGGTATGGGAATGTAGAGTGAAACCATAGAGCGATAATGTAGAGTGAAACTATAGAGCGACAATATAGAAAGAAACTATAGAGCGACAATGTAGAGTGAAACAATAGAGCGGCAATATAGAAAGAAACAATAGAGCGGCAATATAGGAAGAAACAATAGAGTGGCAATATAGAGCGCAAATACAGTTTGTAAAAACAGAGTGCAAATCTAGAGTGCAATCTTAATTGGAAATGGAGAAGGAAAATACTATGGAGAGAAGACGTGTTGTGATTACCGGATTAGGAACAGTGAATCCCACCGGAAATTCCGTTGAGGAAAGCTGGCAGGGAATTCAAGAGGGAAAGGTGGGCATTGGCCCCATTACCGCCTTTCCGGCAGAGGACTTCAGCATTCATTTAGCCGGAGAAGTAAAGGATTTTCATCCGGAGACCGTTTTTGATAAAAGAGATTTAAAGCATATGTCCCGCTTTACCCAGTTTGCCATGTGGGCAGCAGAAGAGGCGGTAAAGGACAGTGGGATTGTAGGAACGCTTCCTGAGGAAGAAATTGGCTGTATTGTTTCCAGTGGAATCGGCGGCCTGCAAACCATTGAAGCAGAGCATACTCGTGGCGCTTCCAAGGGCTTTGAGCGTGTAAATCCCTTCTTTATCCCTATGTCCATTTCCAATATGGCGGCGGCGGAAATTGCCATTCGCCATCATTTAAAGGGAATGTGCATTTGCCCGGTAACTGCCTGTGCAGGCGGCTCCAATGCCATCGGAGATGCTTTCCACAGAATCCGGGACGGCTACGAAACTGCTATGGTATGCGGAGGTACAGAGGCCACCATTTCCGAGCTTGGTGTGGGAGGTTTTTCCAGTATGAAGGCTCTTTCTCCAGCTTCCGAAGTCAGCAGAGGCTCCATCCCCTTCGATAAGGAGCGTTCCGGTTTCGTAATGGGAGAGGGTGCCGGCATTTTGGTGCTGGAGGAAAGAGAGCACGCTCTGAAGAGAGGGGTAAAGATTTACGGAGAGGTGCTGGGCTACGGTGCCAACTGTGATGCCTTTCACATTACCTCCCCTGCCCCAAACGGAGAGGGAGGAGCGGATTGCATGAAGCTTGCGTTAAAAGATGCCAATCTTGCTCCTGAAAAGATTGATTACATTAATGCCCACGGTACCTCTACAAATTTGAATGATAAGGGAGAAACCACAGCCATCAAGACGGTTTTTGGAGAAAGAGCTTATTCTATTCCCGTGTCCTCCACCAAGTCCATGACCGGACACCTTTTGGGAGGGGCGGGAGCAGTAGAGGCCATCTTCTCCGTACTGGCTTTGAAGGATAGCTTTGTACCTGCCACCATGAATTATCAGGTAAAGGATGAGGAGCTGGATCTGGACTATGTACCAAATCAGGGAAGAAAGCAGGAGCTGCACTACAGTCTTTCCAATTCCTTAGGTTTTGGCGGTCATAATGCCACTCTGGTTTTCGGAAAAGCAGAGTAGTTTCCCTACAATACAGTAAGCCAATAGTAATATGGAACTGCTAAAAAAACTTGAAATGGCTTTTCGGCTGTATAGCTTTAAATACGGGCAATCTGAGCCCGCCGGTACTTGCTGAAAGCCAAGTTTCTTTTAGCAGTTCCATCTTTAACCACTACTCCATCGGCGGGGAAACTGCCGGTGGAATTTTTTTAGAGGAGGTCAATATGCCTAAGTTAAACATTGAAGAAATCAAAGCCATTATTCCCCACCGTTATCCTTTTTTGCTGATTGACGAAATTCAAGACTATGAAGCGGGAGAATTTGCGGTGGCAAAGAAATGCGTTACCATCAACGAACCCTTTTTTCAGGGACATTTTCCCTCCTATCCGGTAATGCCGGGGGTTTTGATTGTGGAAGCTCTAGCCCAAACCGGGGCAGTGGCGCTTTTGGCTCTTCCGGAAAATAAAGGAAAAATTGCTCTCTTTGGAGGAATTAAAAATTGCAAGTTCAAGCAGCAGGTTCGTCCCGGGGACGTGTTGGAGCTTAGTTGCCGGGTGGTAAACCGTAAAGGACCGGTTGGCATAGGAGAGGCGGAAGCCAAGGTGGATGGAAAGACCGTGGTGAAGGCGGAGCTGACTTTTGCGGTGCAGTAGGGTTTTATGCACCATTGAGGAAAAGAAGTTGTAAAAAGTGAATATGGTTTTCTCACAGTGCCGGCTGAAAGCGGGGCACGCTCCCGCTAACTTCGCCTACCAGGGGTACTAAGCTTCAAGCTTCGCTCTGCTCGCTTTCAGCAAGTACCCGGGGCTCAGATTACCCCGCTTTTCAGCTCGGCACTGCCGGAAAAATCCGGACTATCTTTGAGCCATTCTTTTCCGTAGTACATAAAGAGGGGGGAGCAACTACTGGATTTGAGCGCTGCTTTGAAGTCGTGCCGAAAGAAGAATGGAATCAGAGAAACTTGGAGCACTTTTTGCGTCACTGGCGAAAGAACAAGAGGCTCTTTATCCTCCAAATTATTCTATAAATTTCACATATTAGATGAAATGAATTTTATTTACCTGTTTTTAATGTTACTCGTTCTGAACTTCTGAGACTGATAAGGGATGGAATTATAATGTCGAATAGCATTTCCGGGGTACAGCTTCCGATGAGGGCAATCTGAGCCCGATACTTACTGAAAGCGAGCAGGGCGAAGCTTGAAGTTCGTGCTGTAAGGACAGACTTTTCATTAGAAAAGTCGTCCTGATACAGACCAACTTCCGAAGGAAGTTGCTTTGCAAAGCAAAGTGAGCAGTGGTTAACATAAACCACTGCTCAGTCAAGGCGAGGTTAGCGGGAGCGTGCCCGAAGAGGAAGCCTGTACCGCAGAAATGCGTAGCATAATTACCCTTAAAATCTTAAAAATTTCGAAGATAACCATTAAAACCCCTTATATAAAATCATTTTATTAATAAGTTTTGAAATTTTATAGAAAAATTCCTTATACCCTATAGGCAAATACAAGATTTTCTGTTAAAGTTTAACAAGTCACAGTCTACTTATTTCAAGAAGAGAGAAAGCTATGTTTAGTGAATCGATTATTGAGTTGTACAACAAGTTTCGAATTTATTTTTATATGCAGGTGTTTGCGAAATTCGAAAAGAGAGAGGCCAGTCTGACCACTGTAGAAAGCTATAGCATTGAATGTATCAAGGCTCTGGGAGAGCCGACGGTACAGGAATTTGCCATAATGATGGGAATTTCCGCTCCTAATGCCGCCTATAAGGTGAATGCCTTAGTGCAGAAGGGCTACATCGAGAAAATTCAGGATGAAAATGATCGAAGAGAGTTCCACCTTCGTCCCACGAAGAAGTTTTGGGATTATTACAATGTTTCCTACAGTTATGTAAAGACTGTAGAAGCTCGTTGTAAGAAGCGTTTCAGCAAGGAGGATTTGGCAAAGTTTGAAGAGATGGTAAAGATTATTACCACAGAGCTTATGCCTGAGCTGGATACCAGGAAATTTACCAAAACAGGATTTGAAAACCACGTCAGCATCGGTGAAGTGGAAGAGTAAAAGTAACGGAAGAATCGAAAAAGTCCCCTTGGCCAAGAAGGCCTTGGGGATATTTTTTTGAAAAAATCCCGTATTTCCAGGAAAGGAATTGCCTTTTTTCTTGCGAGCAGGGTGAGCCTATGATAATATAAATCGGTATATGCCCGAGTGATGGGAGTAACCGGAAAACTTCGGAGAAAACAGGGATAAGGGCGAAATCTGGTGAAACATTTTTCCTTTTCCGGAGGAGAAAAGCGTTTCACCAAATTCGATTGTAAAGGAAGTAGAAGATGAACAAGAAATCAAATGCAGTGCTACGGCTTATAGGAATCCTCCTGCTGACCATAGCTTTTTGCGTTTTGGGATACCTGAACGCAAAAAACATTAAGCTGGGCTTGGACCTGAACGGTGGTGTGTCCATCACCTACCAAACCGTGGAAGAGAATCCTACCGCCGAGCAGATGAGTGACACGGTGTATAAGCTTCAAATGAAGGCTCAGAGCTATTCCACAGAGGCGCAGGTATATCAGGAAGGAAAGAATCGTATCAATATTGATATTCCCGGAGCTACCGATGCCAATGAAATTTTGGCAGAGCTTGGAGAGCCGGGTACCCTGCAGTTTGCGGATGAGGATGGCAATGTTCTTCTTACCGGTGATGATGTAAAAACAGCTACTGCGGGAATGACCAACCAGAACAACAATCGTGAATATGTGATTGAGTTGCATTTTACAGAGGCAGGTGCGACAAAATTTGCGGAAGCCACCAAGAACAATGTGGGAAAGCGTATCTTCATTATCTATAACAATGAAGTCATTTCTTCTCCAAATGTTAAAGAAGCGATTACCGGCGGACAGGCCAGCATCAGTCCCATCGAAAGCTATGAGCAGGCGCAGAAGATTGCTTCTACCATTCGTATCGGTGCTTTACCGGTTAGCCTGACAGAGCTTCGTTCCAATGTAATCGGTGCTACCTTGGGTGCGGAAGCGATTTCCACCTCTTTGAAGGCTGCGGCTATCGGTATTGTATTGGTTATGCTTTTCATGCTTTGTGTTTATCGTATCCCCGGTCTTGCGGCATCTTTGGCTCTTTTCATGTATGTGGGGCTGGAAATGGTGCTGATGCAGGCCTTTGAAGTTACCCTGACTTTGCCGGGTATTGCCGGAATTATTCTATCCATCGGTATGGCGGTGGACGCCAACGTTATTATCTTCACTAGAATTAAAGAAGAAATCGGTGCTGGAAATTCCGTGGATAAGGCGATTAAGTCAGGATTTGAAAAGGCCTTGTCTGCAATTTTGGACGGTAACATCACTACTTTGATTGCGGCGGCAGTGCTGTATGTCCGTGGTTCAGGAACCGTAAAGGGCTTTGCAACCACCTTGGCCATCGGTATTATCATTTCTCTGATTACCGCACTTTTTGTAACCAGAGGATTATTAACTGCTTTTTTCGCTTTGGGAGCGACAAACCCCAAGCTCTACGGTATTAAGAAGGAAACCAAGGTAATCAACTTTATCGGTTTCAGAAGAATTGCCTACAGCATTTCTTCCTTGGTAATTATTGTGGGATTCATTTTCCTGGCAATGAATAAGAAAAATACCGGAGATATCTTTAACTATGACCTGGACTTTAAGGGAGGTTCCTCCACTACAATTACCTTCGATAAGGATATGTCCATGAAGGAGATAGATAGTGAGGTGATTCCTCTGTTTACCGCGGCTACCGGAGGAAATGCTTCCACCCAGGCTGCTAAGGTTGCGGGAACCAATGAGGTTATTATTAAGACTAGAACCATGACCACCGAGGAACGAACTAAGCTGTATGACAGTCTTCAGGAGAAGTTCTCCATTTCCGAGGATAAGATTGTTACCGAGAACATTTCCGGTGCGGTTTCCACAGAAATGAAGAAGGATGCGGTTTGGGCTTTGCTGATTGCTATCTTCTGTATGTTGATTTATATCTGGATTCGATTCAGAGACATTAAGTTTGCATCCGCTTCCGTAATGGCCTTGGCTCATGACGTATTGATTACCGTTACTTTTTATGCGGTACTTCGTTGGGCGGTGGGCTCAAACTTTATTGCCTGCATCTTAACCATCGTAGGATATTCCATTAACGCTACCATCGTTATCTTTGACCGTATCCGTGAGAATTTACACAACGGTAGCAAGAAGAAGGGATTGGAATATGTGGTAAATGAGGCGATTTCCAGTACGGTAACTCGTTCAATCAACACCTCACTGACTACCTTTATTTCCGTATTTGTGCTTTACATCTTCGGAGTAAGCTCCATTAGAGATTTCACCCTGCCCTTGATGGTGGGTATTGTAGCCGGCGCTTGGTCTTCCGTATGTATCGCAGGACCGCTTTGGTTTGATTTTGTGATTCTTTCCAAGAGAAAGAAGGAACAGCTTAGCAAGAAATAGTAAAGGAAAAGGGGTGACTATGGCAGCTGCCAAAATGAAATATGAAATCAAAGGGCAGTGCGGAAGAGCCAAGTCTGCCCATGTGGAAACCGTCCACGGTGTGATTGAAACCCCGGTCTTTATGAATGTGGGTACTGTGGCAGCCATCAAGGGCGGGGTATCCACAGATGATCTTCGTCTGGTACATACTCAGGTGGAGTTGTCCAATACCTATCATCTTCATGTGCGGACCGGAGACAAGGTTATCCGGGAGCTGGGTGGCTTACACAGGATGATGAATTGGGACAAGCCCATCCTTACCGATTCCGGCGGTTTTCAGGTTTACAGTCTGGCCAAAACCGGAAGAAAAATTCGGGAAGAAGGGGTGGAATTCCGTTCCCATATTGATGGAAGAAGGATTTTTATGGGACCGGAGGAATCCATGCAGATTCAGTCCAACTTGGGCTCTACCATTGCCATGGCCTTTGACGAGTGTCCGCCGGCCTTGGCAGAGCGGGATTATATTCTTCCTTCCGTGGAGAGAACCACCCGTTGGCTTCTTCGTTGTCAGGCGGAGATGGATCGTTTGAACAGCTTGGAAGATACCCTGAATCCTAAGCAGATTCTCTTTGGGATTAATCAGGGAGGGGTTTTGGAAGATATTCGTATCGACCATGCCAAGCGTATTACGGAGCTGGATTTGGAAGGCTATGCAGTTGGCGGCCTGGCCGTGGGAGAAAGCCATGAGGATATGTACCGGATTTTGGATGGGGTGGTTCCTCATTTGCCCCGGCATAAGCCTACTTACCTTATGGGGGTAGGAACTCCGGAAAATATGATTCAGGCAGTAGATCGGGGAATTGACTTTTTCGATTGTGTATTCCCCAGCAGAAACGGAAGACATGGTCATGTGTATCATGCCACCGGAAAGCTAAATCTTTGGAATCTGGCTTATGAAAAGGATATGCGCCCCATTGAAGAGGGCTGTGATTGCCCGGCTTGCAAAGGGATTCGAAAAGAGGACGGAACGTATACCGGCGGTTATTCCAGAGCGTATATCCGCCATCTCTTAAAAGCGAAGGAAATACTGGGAATGCGGCTTTGTGTTTTACATAATCTTTCCTATTACAATCGCCTGATGGTGGAAATGCGTAACGCCATACGGGAAAATCGTTGGGAAAGTTGGAAGGCGGAAGCCTTATATAAGCTGAAAATTCAAAACTCTTAAGGAGAATCGGTCTTTGTCAGAGGATTTTCTTAAGAAACGGCGAATGAGGGTCCTTGAGAAAAATCACCGTAGTTTTATAGATATTTATTTTTACAGAAAGATACGTTTAATAGAAAGAAAAGGAGATGCTTTATGGCAGGAATGGGAACATTAGGTTGGGTTATTTATGTGGTAGTGATTATTGCCATGTTTTACTTTTTGGGAGTTCGTCCCCAGCAAAAAGAAAAAAAGAAGATGCAGGATTTGATGAGTTCCCTTGCCGTGGGAGATACGGTTCTTACCACGTCCGGATTTTACGGTGTTATCATTGATCTTACCGAAGATACGGTCATTGTGGAGTTCGGGGGAAACAAGAACTGTCGTATTCCGATGCAGAAAGCAGCCATCGTTCAGATTGAAAAGGCCTCTAACTAAAGTATTGGGTAGAAAAAGAAAGAAGGAAAAAAGATGAGGAAAACCCTGGTTTTACTTTTTGGGGGACAGTCTACAGAGCATGAGGTTTCTTGTCGCTCTGTGCTCACGATTAAGAGGGCGGTAAATCAAGAAAAGTACAATGTGCTTTGTATCGGTATTACGAAATCCGGGGAATGGATTCCGGTGGAGAAAGAAGAAGCCATCGAAGACGGAAGCTGGAAGGAAAGTGCAGAGAGAGCCATGATTCTTCCGGACGCAAAGCTTTCTTCCGTGCTTTTTCTGAATGGAAAGGGAGAAAGCCATTTGGAAAAAATCGATTTAGTCTTTCCGGTGCTGCATGGAAAAGACGGAGAAGATGGCACCATTCAGGGGCTTTTGGAGATTGCCAGAATTCCTTATGTGGGCTGCGGGGTACTTTCCTCTGCGATTTCCATGGATAAGGTTTACACCAAGATGGCGGTGGAAAAGCCTTTGGCAAAAATTGGCGTTCGACAGGCTAAGTATATCTCCTTTGTAAGAAGTCAGTGGGAGGATCAGGAGAAGATTATTTCCAAGGTGGAAGCTGCTCTTTCCTATCCGGTGTTTGTAAAGCCTTCCAATGCAGGTTCTTCCTGCGGCGTAAGTAAGGCAAAGGATAGGGAGGCCTTAAAGAAGGCGGTGGAAAATGCCCTTTCGGTGGATAGAAGAGTCTTGGTGGAAGAAAGCATTACGGGAAGAGAACTGGAATGTGCAGTATTCTCCGGGAAAGAAGGACAGGTAGAAAGCTCTTCCGTGGGAGAAATTCTTGCGGCAGCAGAGTTCTACGATTATGACGCCAAATATAACAATCCGGATTCCAAGACGGAGCTCTATCCGGATATCTCCGGGGTGATTGAAGAGAAAATCAGAAAGGCGGCAGAGACGGTCTTCTTAGCGGTGGACGGCTTCTCTCTCTCCAGAGTGGATTTCTTCTTGTCCGGGGAGGAAGTGATTTTTAACGAAATCAATACTATGCCGGGCTTCACTTCTATTTCCATGTATCCCATGCTTTTTAAGAAAAAGGGATGTTCCATAGAGGAACTGGTGGAGAAACTTTTAGAGAGTGCTTTTCATAGACCTTAAGAATTTCATAAATAATTATTTCCGTGGACTTTAAACTTTTTTGGAAGATTGTGCTATACTAAGTACACAATCAATTTGATTTTAAATGTTTGATTTCCATTCTCCTAGGGGCTCTGTTATGCACGCAGGGTCCCTATTATATTGTCTTTATTGTCGTAAAGAAAACTTATGAAAAAGAAAAGTTATGGAAAAAGAAAGCGGTGACTGAGGTAAGAAATAAAGATGAAGGTCAAAATGACTATGCATACCAGACAAAAATATGACGGAGACTTGGACAGTTTCGTACTGGAGCATTCCGGTGTACTGATGCAAAGAGGAGAGCAGTTTCTTCTCAGCTATTTTCAAGAGGGAGTACACCATGGCATGAAGTTATATCCGACGGAAGGTCGTCTGGAAATTATACGAAATTGGAAGGAAGAGGAGAAACTTCTCTATGAAGGAGGTGTCCGTTGGAAAGTGGACTATGAAACGGAGGTAGGCGTTCTACCCTTGGAGTTTGATACGGCAGAGGTGGATTTTCGGAATTCCGACTTTTCTCGGGGAATAGGAGAAATTCGTCTCTATTACACACTCTTTCAGTTTGGGCAAAAGGTGGCGGAGACAGAACTCTCCATTGCAATTTTCCCCCTTTCAGAGTAAAATCCCGAGTTTGACAGTTGAGAAAGAGTAAAGAGCCTCTAAACGGCGTAAT
>CAUTXF010000018.1:0-39219 GCA_963542215.1 uncultured Oribacterium sp.
TAAGAATGGACTTTGCTGTTTTTCCGGCTGCAAGCTTATATTTCTTATATTGCTTTACAGCAAAGTGCCTTGGTTCTTTCTTTTCCAATGCCTCAAAAAGCCTGTCTATCGGATTCTTATAATTTTCATCGTCTTCTCTAACTTCTGAAGCATCTATCATGTCCAGCAGTGTTGCAAAGTTCTTTTCTTCTTTCGGCGCTTCATAGTAGATATAGGCAATCAGAGCCGTGTAATAAAGCTTTTCGGCTTTCACCCAGAAATCTTCCCCTGCCTTTTCTCCTTCCCCCTTGGTATTGGCAATAATGGTCTGCACCAATTTCAGAATA
Source organism: uncultured Oribacterium sp. (assembly GCA_963542215.1). GTDB lineage: Bacteria > Bacillota > Clostridia > Lachnospirales > Lachnospiraceae > Oribacterium. Next base: position 327 of record CAUTXF010000018.1, read on the forward strand.
TCTTTTTCTGAATGGATATAGCTAAAAGGATTGTATTTCATACTTTTTTTGAAGTTAATGGTATTTAATATCCGAATTTCATACCCATTATCTTCCAGCATTTTGCCACACTCAAGAACTATCGTCCCTTTCGGGTCTGTTACGCAATAGGAAGAATGCATTTGCATAAGATTAGGCTTAACATAAAACCTTGTCTTCCCGGATCCTGATCCACCAATCACAAGAACATTTTTATTTCTTGCATACTTCGGATTGCTTGGTCTTCCATTCATACTTAATCTCTCTGTTTTGGTAAGCAATATATTGTTTTGAAAATTCTCGTCCATGTAAGGCTCAATGTCTTTCCTATTTCCCCAGGAAGCGTTTTGTCAAGTACCTTTTTATATTTATGGACGCTCTTTCTGTAAGCCGTATTAACTTTTAAGCAAAGAAAAACAGTAAACCTTTTTTGATTCACTGTTTCTCTTTGTTGTATTATGCTTATTTCTTAACGGTTATATAAGTTAAGCCATTTTCCAATCATTTATGTGTTTGCATGAGAATGACTGTGTATATGCATAGGGTTAAATATAAAATGTCTATGCTCATGCGAATGTACTACTTTTCCGTGCTTATGCTGGTGGGTATGGACATATCCATTATATATTTTTTCGTTACCAAGCGTATCTTTTATCATAATCAATGTGCTGATTATCATAATGCCGAGGGCGATATAAAATTTTACTGTTGGTCTTTCACCCAAAATAATAAAACTAAATCCCACTCCTAAAAATGGTGCTATAGAATAAAATGCACTTGTTTTTGCTGCACCCAAGTTCTTTTGTGCCATAATATAAAAATTTATACTTAAACCATATGCCACAAAACCAAGTAACATAACCGCAAGTATATATAGTATTTCAGGTAGATGTTCTCCAATGATAAAAGCAATAACAATACTGCCAATACCCGAGAAAATTCCTTTTATTAACACAATTTCCTCAGAACTTTTATCACTTATACTTCTTGTACAATTATTCTCAATCCCCCAACAAATACAAGCACATAAAACAAACATTGAACCTTTATTCAGTGCTAATGCTTCCATCCCCTCAAAGCTAAGAATGACGCTTGATAAAAGTACAAGGACAATAGCAATCCATAATCTTTTAGAAATTTTTTCCTTAAAAATCAAAAGGGCAATGACCGATGTTGCAACAATTTCAAAGTTATTAATTAACGAGACATTAGCAGAATTTGTATTGGCAATGCCAAACATCAGAAATATCGGTGCTGCTATATCAAGAACAACCATTGCAATTGTATAAGGTAAATCATTTATATTAAGCCATTTTTCGTCAGTCAATTTGTTTTGAGTTTTCTTTATTCCAAGTAATATCCCAATACCAACACCTGCTCCTAAATACAAAAAACCGGCAAGCATTGTCGGAGACACATTTGCTAATAATATTTTCGATATTGGTACATTGATTGCATATAATGCTGCTGCTAATATTGCAAAAAATGTAGCTGTTTTATTTTTACTCAGTGTCAAAGCCCCCTTTCTATCTTTTTTAATATTATACCATTTTTTCACTTAGTTTTATAGGTCTAACTCATTCCTCTTTACCTGTGATAGTCGCTTTTCGTGTCCCTCTATTTGCTCTATACAGGTTTTAACTTTTTCAGCCTGTTCAACTTCTTCTCGTATCTCCAATATTTGACTGTATAGGTTCTTTTTCTCTTTCTTCAAAGTGGCAAGTTCTGATTTCCATTTACTGATGGCTAAGGTTTTACTTTCTCCTAAATGGTCTTTCAAATATTTCTTAGCACTTTCAAATAAAATAATTTCTGCCGTATGCTCGTTATAAAAATTCCCCTGTTTGCTTTTCTTTGTCTTGGTATAGGCTTTGTAGGTGTCCTTATGCTTCAAATATTTTTCTGACTGGTCTATGAGTTTTGTTTTATCATCAACTTTCTTTTCGGTATCTTTTAAGGCTCTTGTGGTCTTGTAATTCTTATCTCGTAAGGTAACTATACTTTCTTTTAGCTGGGATAATGAAGTGATATTTTTATCTTTGAGTAGCTGATAACTCTCAATATATTTTTCTAAATCAGCATTATTCTTATCTGCATTTTCACGGATAAGATTTTCAAAGATTGACTGCAAATTTTCTTTGAGTGGGAGGGTGAACTTTGTATTTTCATTTTCTGTATTTTCTTCTTTTCCAATTCCCCTTATCCAATTTAGCAATGCCTTTATTCTTCTTGAGATTTCTTTTAATATCTTGTTTTGATGTATGATTTCTCTGTTGATGTATCCTCTGTCTGTGGATATGCCTTTCTTTTCCATTTGTGTTGCTGATACTCCTAAATGAATGGTCGGTATTTGTTCTATTCCTTGCCTTAGATAAGAGCGATGATCCACTTTCTCCTGTATGCTGTTTTCTTCAAGATATTTGTTTGTGATATCTGCCCATGCTTTTCGCCACTCTTCTGCTTTGTCTTGCTCATTCCAATCTGTTGTATTGATTTTTCGTGTTTTGTAATTTCCATTTTTGAGTTTTACTTTTTCTCCGTTTTCATCAAGGATATATTCCTTTTTTGATTTTGCTCCCCATGTTGTATCCTCGTTTAGTGGTCGCATGGTAAGTAATATATGACAATGTGGGTTTCCATCATTTTTATCATGTATTGCAATATCGGCACACATACCTACTTTTACAAAATTTTCTTTTACATATTCTCGTACAAGATTTATTTGTTTCTCTCGGTCTAATTCTTTGGGTAAGGCTACTTCAATTTCTCTTGCAAGTTGTGAGTTTTTACTCTTTTCTATTTTTTCAACACTATTCCATAATGTCCCTCTATCTGAAAATTCCTGTGGTGCATTTTGTGGTAAAAGAATTTCTGTATGGGCTATTCCACCTTTTCTTGTAAAGTCATGGACTATACCGTCATATTCGTTTTTTATCTTCTCGCCACTTCGATAGGCGGAAGCTGCTACTGCACTTTTGCCTTTACCTCTTGAAATAATCTTTATGCAAAGATGATATATCGCCATAGTAAAAAACCTCCTTTCCATTTTCTGATATGGTTATGGTGGAGATAGATAGAACTTCCTAAAAAAATCGGATAGCTTTTTATCCGATTTCTTTTGGGAAGTACACAAGGGGTAGGAAATTTATTTCCGTAGGGGAGTGTAGCTCCCCCTGTATCAGCGTTAGCTGATATGCCCTCTGCTAAGAGCCTTCGGAGAACGCACGCACCTGTTAAGGTGTATATGTGCGCCCTTGTAAACAAGGGACTATTCCTCTGTTCCCGTTACTTCCTCTTGCATTTCTGTATTTTGATTTTCGCCTTGTCCTCGCTTCTCTATGATTTTTAAGATTTTTTGATTGACTTCTTCTTTTATATTCGGAAATGTGATTAGCTGATAAAATTCATCTTTAGTAAAATCCTTGCTTTCGGTAAAGATACTTTCAAAGACTCCTCCTTTTTCATAAATGCGTCTATCTCTCTTTTTTCGTTCTTCCTGTTTCTGTTGACTGATGAGCTTTTTTCTTTTGTTTTGTAACTGCTTGATTTCTTCTTCTGCCATTAAAATTTTTTCATCTATGTTTTTCATTTTCTGTTTTCCTTTCTTTCTAATTTTGAGCAAAGAAAAAACAGTAAACCGATTTGATTTACTGTTTTGTGAACTGCTATGTTACAGCTTGTATTTAGTTGTTTAAGTTAGATAAAAACTGGGAGTTGTCAGCTAATAAGTTTACTTGCCAACTTGTACACTTGATTTATTTCTTTGCTTTCCAACTTCCAGTTATTAAGTTCAACTTTAATTAACTCTGGAAATTTTTTGCTAATATCCCTTAAAGCATTTCCTACTGATTTCCTAACATATTCACTCGCATCTTCTTTTAAGTTGGCAATTCGTCTAATAGCTTCATTCGGATTATCTTTGAAATATGGTCTACTCGTCCATATTCTCAACCCCTCTGTAACTGCTCTTCTCGTATTCGAATTATTATTTTCTAACCATTCATCAATGATTGGAAGTGCTTTTTCATACCCTGTCTTTTTACAAAATTCATCAAATGCCTTTGCTAATACTTCTTGAACTCTCCAATTATCATCTTTAGAAACTTCATCTCTCATAAATGCCAGAATATCATTTTGTTCTGACAAGTATCCAAAAAGAAATACGCCGTACATTCTTACTTGATATGTGTGAGATTTATAAGCTAAAAATGCCAACTTCTTGACATATTCTTTATCATTAGATTTATAATCGTTTAAGGCTCTTTTTTCTTCCTCTTTGAAACCATTTTCTATCAAAGAAAATTCTTTTTCTAAACTCCCAATATACTCTTTCAAAGGAACTCACCTCGCTTTCAAATTCTAATTTTTCTATAAATCATTTGAAAGTATTATGCCATTTTCAATGGTTTTTTTCCACTGTCAGATTTCCTACTTGCCCTCAGGAATTTATCAGGACATACAGAAAAATAATAGAAAAGATAGATACAAAAATTATCTTTTTCCTTTATTCTTTCCGTTCCGCTTGCACTATCTTTAACAGCCTATCTTGAAAGGTATCCTTGCTCTCTTTATCAAAATATATCTCGCTTACAAAGGTCTTTCCTCTAATCTTTTTTATTAAAATGCCATCAGGTTTTCGGGACATGGCTCGTTCATCTTTAGTCTGTGCTTCTTGTTTTTCTGTCATTCAATTCCTCCTTTTTACTTGCACAAAAAAAGATTTCCTGTAATTAGGAAACCTCTTTTCATTTTGATTGATATTTAATTTTAGGTTACCGCTTGTAGCTTCTTTCTTGCTCTATATTCTCGTGCTTTTATCCGTTCATACTCTCTGAATTTGTCAATATTTTTAGATCGGTATTCTTTGGAATATGCCCTGTGATATGCTCTTGTTTTTTCTTTCTTGGCTTCTTCGATTTCTTCCCTCATCTGTATCATTTCTTGTTCTGTCGGCTCTATCTCTTTTGTAAGTTCATTTTCAAATTTTCCGATATAGTTGAAATACACTTCGATACGCTGAACGGCATATTTTGCTCTTTTGACATCTCTTTCATGCACTACAATTTTACTGATAAATTCATTGATGGCGGTGGGGGTAAGTTCTTCAAAATCTGAGTAGCTTTCTGCCAGTTTGATAAAGTTCTTTGCTCTTTGGTTGGCGTTTTCAAATTCGGATAAGCGTTCCTCTATTTGCTCCTGTTCTGCTTTTAAGCTGTAATATTCTTCTGCATATTTCCCCGATAATTGCTCATAACGCTTCGGCTCGATATTTCCCAGTGCATTATCCTCATACAGCTTATTCATAACTCTTTCTATCTGTTCCATTCTGTCTTTGATTTGTGGGATACGCTTTTTCTGTTTTTTGATTTCTTCTGTCTGTTCTTTGGCAAGACTGCTTTTTACCAATGCTTCAAATTCTTCTTTATTTGCCAATGAATACTGTGCTATCTTTCGCAAAACCTCTGTAATGGTTTCCATCACATCATCGACATCAATGCGGTGGGGAGAATGGCATTTCGGGTGTTTGGATTTTCCTTTGGCATATTCACTGCAATAGGTTACATGTTGCACTTTTCCGCTTTTGTGTATGGTACGGATGTGCATTTTTGTACCACAATCTTTACAGTACATCAGTCCGGATAAAGCGTGGATTTCTCCATCTCCGTTTGGTCTTTTTACAGGTGCGTTTTTTAATCTCCGTTGTACATTTTCATAAGTAGCTCGATCTATGATTGGCTCATGCACATTTTTGATTACCTGCCACTTATCTTTATCTACATAGTGGTTTCGTTTGTCTTTGTAATGCTTTTCGGTTTTGAAGTTGACTACATCGCCACAATACTCCTGCCTTTTCAGTATGTGTGTTAGGGTTGCTTTGTTCCAGTTATAACGGTTTTCTTCATTCAGCTTTCTGTTTTTCGCCGTTCCTCTGTCTTGCTGTTTCATATAAAAGGTTGGGGTTAGTATTTCTTTCTCTTTCAAGTAAACGGCTATCTGATTTCTGTTTTTCCCATCCATAAACAGTCTAAAAATGAGTTTTACGACTTCGGCAGCTTCTTTATCGACTATCCAAAAATCTTTGTTGTTAGGGTCTTTTATATAGCCGTAGGGGGCTTCTGTTGCAACAGGCTTTCCGCTTGCTCCTTTGGTCTTAATGCCTGTTTTGACTTTCTTGCTGATGTCCCTTGCGTACCACTCTGACATGATATTGATAAAGGGTGCAAATTCTAATGTATTTTGGTCTTGGCTGTCTATACCATTGTTGATGGCAATAAAGCGTACATTGTTTCTTCTAAATATCTCCATAGCGTTTCCCACTTGGAGATAATCTCGTCCCCACCTTGTCATATCTTTCATAATGACAATGCCGATTTTTCCGCTTTCTACATCGCTTATCATCTGTGTATAGGCGGAGCGGTCAAAGAACCTACCGCTTTCATCATCGTCGATATAGTGGCGAATGTTCATCAATTTGTTCTGTCTTGCATATCTCTCTAAAAATGCCTTTTGATTTACAATACTGTTGCTTTCACCACCGTCCCTGTCCTCATCACCAACTGAAAGGCGGGAGTATAGCGCTGTGATTTTGGTTGCATATTCCATCATGGCGTTATCCTCCTTTTTTGTGTCTATATATCACTCCTGTTCAGTTAATATTATGCAACCCAGCGAGCTGATCCGTACTCTTTCCCCTGTCTAAACTTTTTTGCATTTTTGCCTTTGGTATAGACAATAAATTTGATTAAAACTGCCGTCCCTATTCCCATGATAATGTCAATAAGATAAAGACTTGGGAAAAAGCTCATTCTGTTAAGCTCCAATAATCCTTGCAAGGTTTTATCTATCACATCACCGCCGGTATAGCTTCTGATATGATGAGAAAAAATATTCCCTAAATAGAAAAATGCAAGATAGGGAATATTTTGCTTTGCAAACATTGCCTTATCCTGCACCTTAAATAAGCCTCTGATATCCTTTAGTATCTTCTCAATCATAGGCTTTGCTCCTTCTGCTTATTCTTGATTTTATCTTTGAAAATAATGTTCTTCACCATTTCTTTGAACTTCTCAAGGTTCTTATGGATGGACTCCTTTCTTTCCGTTTTTTTCTCCAAGTCTGCCAGGACCTTTTTAAATGCCTTGTCCATAATTTTTACATCTTTTGCTTGAAAAAATAGGGAATACTGCTTCGTCTTCTTATCTTTCATAACAGAAAACTTAACACCATATTTGTTCAATTCTTTTTTTAGTCTTTTAAGCTCTGTTTCTTTAATGGTAATCTCTTCCAGTTGTCCTTTCTGAACCAAGTCCTTCAGCTTCACTTCATTACCCTTTTCGCTGACAAATTTCTCCATTCCCCCAAATTTTTTAGCTTCTTTTAGTAATTTCTTTATCTGCTGAATAATCAGTTTTGCAGTGATTTTAGCTGCCTTTATTTCTAAGTTAAGGGTTTTATCGGATACTTCTTCATTGATCATGTTCCTTCACCTCCGCTCAATAATCGCTCTTTGTTTCGAGAAAGCTTCTCTTTTTGAATTTGCTTCCTGTAATCATGCCCTACAACCATAACCGGAATACACATCTCTATAATTCTTGAGTAAATTCTTTGATACTCCACACTTTCTATACAGTTTTGAATAGTGTCATAAGATAGATTTGTGGTAAATATGGTCGGCTTCCTTCTTAAGTACCGGCTGTTCACAATGTTGTACACCTGCTCCTTTGCATAGCTTGTGTCCCTTTCAATTCCCAGGTCATCTAAAATCAGTACGGAAGTATTAACCAAAGATTCAATATAGGCATTCTTATCAAAGTCAAAACCACATTTTTGCATTTCATTCATAATCTGCGAAAAATTCCGAATCTTAACAGGTACTTGATATTGCTCTATTAGAGCATTGGCGATAGAACAGGCAAGATAAGTCTTTCCGCTTCCGACAGATCCATAAAAAAGAAGTCCAACATTTTCTTTCTTCATTTGCTCATAATCCTTCACAAAGTTCTTGGCAATAAGAAAACTTTGATTTTCTTCTCCTTGATAATTCTCAAAGCTGTACTCCCATTCAGCTCTGGAACTAAAACAACTACTCTTGAGACGTTCTATTTCCAATTGCTTCTGTCTCTTAGCTTCTTTTTCTTCTCTCTGTTTGTCGCAATGACAAGATACACGACAAATCATCTTCCCACCAAAGAACTCCAAAATCTTTCCGTCTTTTCTTTCATGACAAGTCTTACAGTAAACATGTCCATCCTTTTCATATTCTTCATTTGCATCGTAGGAATACTCCACGCCCTCAATCCAAGTCCTTTTCATTTCACTCATTATAAATGCTCTCCTTTATCGTATTCTTCCAAACTGGGAATGTTGGAAGCTTTTATTCCCCTCCGATTTCCCTGATCTTTATAAAACCAGGAAAGGATAGTTGCCTTATGGTCTTTGTAAGTCTTTCCCGTACTTTTAAGATATGCTGACAAACGCTCAATATAGTTGTTTAGCTGGCCATTAAGCAGAAGCTCCAATTCAGCTCTGTCATTCTCTTGTAAAAAGACATTTTGAAAGCTTCCAAGTCCATTTTCCGGAAAACTATATTCTCTCTTTCTATTATTACTATTACTCCTATCTATATAGTTAGAGTTAAGACTTTTTACATCTTGAAGTTCATTTTCTTTACTTCTCAAGTCAATATTTTTTACTTCAGAAGTTAAAGGTTTGAACTTCTGTACTACTGTTTTTTCTTGCACCATGCTTAAGAAGTCTTTCACATAGATAATGTTGGGTTTTCCAAGACCGACCCTGACTCTTTCTATCAGTCCTATTCCATTCTTTTTATCTAATTCATCTAATAGCTTAATCGCAGTCGGTTTCGATAAATGCCTTTTCTTCATGATTTCTTCCACGGTAAAGTAAATAAAAACTCTATTTTGCTTATCCAGCCAATTGTTCTTATAAGACATACCTGCTCTTTTTAGAAGCATGGCATAGAGCAAAATAGCTTCCGCAGACAGCCCTTGAAACTCTTCTCCTTCCACTAATATTTCCGGCACTTTCAAAAAATTAAATCCCTCTGCTTCCCTGTTATAGAAATAGTCAAAGTCCATTCCTCCTCCCTCCTCTCTCCCTAAAATTTGCAAAGAAAAAAGACGACAGTTGTTACCATCGTCTTTTGCCACCATTGATGAAATTATTTAGATTGATTTTATCCCTTTGTTGACTACATGAAGAAACGCAATAATACTTGCACCAAGCATCGGAATGCCATAGGGACTAAACAAAAATCCTAAAAACAATGCTTCTATACCGAGTAATGTTTTATTTTGAATAAAGGAAGCTATCGCTCCAACAACACATAATATCATGAGAAAATATAACAATACCGTTCCTATACTAAGCAAAAAAGTCAGAAAAGCTATTAGGATACTTAATAGCAGGCTGATTGGAAACAAAAGTATCTTGATGATCCATCTTAACATTACTTAGTCCTCTCTTTCAAAATCAGTCTTTGTGTCTCCACACACCATATCAATACAAACATTCACATCGGCATAATTTTTTAGGATCTTTTTTCTTCCTCCATCAGGATTTTCCACAAAGACAAAATGCTTGTAAAACTGCTTAAAATGGAGGATTTTCACGATTCCTCTTTTTGTAGTAACGCTATAGTCTCCACATGTCCTGTCCTCGGGAAATTGTCTATTCCCACCCACTTCTGTAGCACATATCCCCCTTCTCTTAGATACTTAATATCTCTTGCCAAACTTCCGGGATCGCAGCTTACATAGACAATACGCTTCGGACTTAATTCCAATACAGCGGAAAGGCAAGCTTCATCACAGCCTTTTCTGGGCGGATCTAAGGAAACCACATCTACCATATCTTCGATTCCACAGTCTGATCCTTTCGAACTCAGCTCCCTCTTCTGTTCTTCCACCCACTTGGGAAGAACTTCCTCTGCCGCACCCACATAGAACTCCGTATTATGGAGACCGTTCTTTTCCGCATTTTTCTTGGCATTCTCAATGGCTTCCGGAACGATTTCCAGCCCATAAACCTGCTTTGCCTTTTGTGCGAGGAAGAGGGAAATGGTGCCAATCCCGCAGTAACAATCCCAAACCGTTTCTTCTCCTGTTAATGCCGCATACTCCAAAGCTTTTCCATAGATTTTCTCGGTCTGCACCGGATTCACCTGATAAAATGAGGGCACGGAAACAGAGAAGCTCAGCTCCCCGATTTTATCCTCTATGCTGTCTTTTCCGTAAAGGCAATGCGTTTCTCTTCCTAAAATGGCATTCCCGCTACCTTCGTTGACATTCACGCAAAGACCGACAATCCTTCCTGGAACGGTACCATTTTTCCCGAAATATACATCTGCTTCACTTTGTGCATCTATTCCGCAATGTACATTCGCTCTGTTTTGTATACCGCTTTCCTCAACACTAAGAGACAAGTCTTGCAAGCGCTCCCACAACTCTTTTCCATGGGGCAGGCTCTTTCCATTTAGCACAAGGCAAAGCAGGATTTCTCCGGTAGAAAAGCCCTTTCTTAGGAAAATGTGTCGGAGCAGTCCTTTCCCTGTTTCTTCCTCATAGCCGGAAATCTTGTATTCCTTTGCCCATTCCTTGATGCACTCTAAAATCAAAGGATTCTCTGCACTGTTAATCAGGCAGTCCTCGGTTTCGATAATGCGATGGCTATGAAAGCCGTAAAAGCCCGTACTTAGATCAGACGGTTTTTCTTTAGCTTCTATTTTATTCTTTCCAAGACGCTTCCCGTCCACTTTCCAATCCGAAACAGAAGATGCCTCTCCACTTCTTATTTCCTTCCTACTCTGCACCGGATACTGGGCTTTATTCCTATAGCGAGATAGAACCCCTCCCAGAATTCCCTCTTTTTTGCTCTCTACTTCCTCCGGAGAAAGTCCGGCAATGCGAATCAGGCTTTGGGCGATTCTATCTTCTTTCCATTCCAGCTCTTTTTCATAGGATAAATGCTGTAACTGGCAACCTCCGCATTTTCCCGCTACAGGACAGAGGGGCGCAATGCGATGGGGAGAAGCCTCTAGGAGCTTTTCTACCTTGGCATAGGCATAGTTCTTTTTCACCTTTAAAATTCTAGCCTCTACCTTATCTCCCATCACGCTGTCTTTCACGAAAAAAACCAAGCCGTCCTTTTTTCCGACGCCCTGGCCTTCCTCTGTTAAGTCTGTGATTTCCAACGCTATTAAATCATTCTTTTGAAGGGAAATTCCATTTTTCTGCTTTCGTTCCGGTTTTTGCTTTTGATTTACTTTTTCACTTGGACTTGTTTTTTCACTAAACTGCATTCTTTCACTCCATACGCCTTTTCCGGCTCTATAATCTCACTTTATAGGACTTTCCCTCATTTTGTTCTTTGACTCTTTATTTGTTTTTTCCGGATAAACCAATAAAAAGGCTTATCCCTATAGCTATTCCAAAAATCACAAAAATAAACAGCATATTTTTCTCCTATAGGCTAAAACTCTGTCCAACTCCCTCTGTACTGAAAAGTACTGTCCAATTCCGTCTTTCTCTACCACTTCAAAATCAAACTTAAGAGACTCAAAAAAGGGAGTGTCCCCTGCTTTAGGAGAATCATCTTATCCGAGCTGATGGCTCCGTATACCGCCACCAAAAACATGATACTGCATAAAACAAGGCAAAGCTCCACATTGGCACCGGGACTGTAAACGCCGTAAAGTAATGCCAAGCCCAGTAGGCCGTTATAAATTCCCTGATTTTTAAATAGAGTGTTGATATTTTTATTTCTTAGTTCTCGAACCGACATTTTGAAAACCCGGGCGGTGCTGTCGCTATCAGTCATAAAGGTTTCCAAAAGCATAATGTATAAAAACAATCCTGCCGTAGCGCTCATCAGGATTTTCTGGACTGTGGTGATTGCCATTTTATTTTTCTCCCTGTGAAACTGTAAGGTTTCTTCTACTACTCTGGCATAAAACATATTGCCGTAGAGATAGCGGTAGCCGCCATTTTCCTTTTTGGCAATGGGGTGGCTGTATTTTATCGTCTTCCCTTTCGCCATGTTTTTGGCAAATTCCTCTGCCAATGCATCGGTGTATTTGCCTCCGTTTTTCTCTACATAATACAAAAAGCCGGGGCCGTAATTATAGGCCTGAATTACTGCTTTTTCCTCCAGTCCCAAGGCCTTTGCCTTTTCCTTTAAATCCTTATAATACTTTAACCCTTGCTCAATTGAGGCATACGTATCCAAGGTATTTACCGGCAGGCCCTTGGACTCACTGGACTGCATCACATCCTTTAATTTGCCGTGGGATTCCACTGTCATAATGGCAAAGAGCACATCCAAGTCCTCTTCCAGTCCCTTTTCTTTGGCTACCCGCTCCATGGCGGCCTGGTGCTTCAGGACGGAAGCCGGAAAATACCATTGGGTCTGATGGGCTTTTCGGAATAAAAAGATTCCGAAAAGAAAGAGAAGGAAGAAGGCGGAAAAAAGCTTGATACCTTCCATAAAGGAAGCAGTTCTGCCCTGCTGCCTCTTCGCTTTTTTCCCTTGAAAAAAGGAGAAAACTCCCTTTTTCTTTTTGCCTCTTCCTTTCGCCATTCCGTTTCTTTAACCCTCTAAAGCTATCTTTAATAGATTTATATCTCTTATCTAATTCTCTAAATCCATTTGGAATAGATTTGTAATTACTAATCCAAAGAAATTTTATTTATACTTTTATAAGCTTGCCACCGCATCTCGAAGCTGTATCAATCCCTGTTCCAAAAGCTTCCGGGAGCAGGCTACATTTAGACGCATAAATCCGGAAATTTCCTTTCCAAAAGATACGCCGGCATTGAGACCGATTTTTGCCTTATGCACCATAAAATCATTCAGTTCCTTATCGCTCATGCCTAAGCCTCGGCAATCCAAGAGCATCAGGTAGGTGGCATCCGGCACATGAACCTTAAGCTTTGGAATCTCACGACTGACAAAATCCGCCACAAAGCTTAGGTTTGCCTCCAGGTATGGCAGGAGCTGGGAAAGCCATTCTCCTCCCTCGCGGTAAGCCGCTTCCATAGCCACGGAAGAAAAGGCATTGTTTCTGTGGATATCCATTCTGGTCCAGAACAAGTCGAAATCCTTCTTCAGTTCTTGATTTGGGAAAATGGTGGTGGAGGCCTGCAAACCTGCCAAGTTAAAGGTCTTACTTAAGGATACGCAAGTAATCACGGTTTCCTTTGCCAAGGGAGAAACGGTTGCACCGCGCAAATGCTTCTTCCCATGGAAGATAAGGTCAGAGTGAATTTCATCAGAAACCACTAGCACATGGTGCTTATGGCAGATTTCAATCATTCTCTGAAGTTCTTCTTTTTCCCAAACCAATCCCAGCGGATTATGGGGATTACAAAGAATGAAAATCTTGGCTTCCTTTGCTTTCTCCTCAAAGTCTGTAAAATCCACCTGCCATCTGTCTTCCTTTTCCACTAGGGCATTGGCCAAAATCTTTCTGCCGGCCATGTCGGGAATATCCCAGAATTCTGTGTAAACCGGACTTTGAATCAGGATTTTATCATCCACATGGGAAAAGGTACGGACAATGGCGGTTAAGCTCTGTACTACGCCTAAGGACCAGGACATCAATGCAGTATCCGGGCACCAGTCATAGCGTTCTTTTTCCCAGTTCTGTACTGCCTCAAAATAGGAATCCGGTCTGGAAGTGTAGCCAAAAATTCCTTCTTCCGCCCGCCTTTTGCAGGCATCGATAATGGGCTGGGCTGTTTTAAAATCCATATCCGCAATCCAAAGGGGAATCAAGTCCTCTGTACCGAACTTTTTGATTCGCTCGTCATACTTTGCACAGCGGGTTCCCTTTCTATCGATTACTTCATCAAAATTGTATTGCATTGGCTTAGTTCCTTTCTTAATGATTCTAGTCGTTTTTTCACTCAATTTTTGCTTTATTTCTTCCGAAAAAGAGCTGCCCTTAGTCGGGCTTTCACCCTTTTCCAGACTTTCCTTCAGCCGGCTTCCTCCCGAACTCTGACTTCGCTGAAGTATTCCGCAGTTTTCTCTGCGTTTTTCTCTACTACTTTCTTAGCATTTTTCTCTATGGTTTTTTCTGCTGTCTCTTCTACAGGCTTTTCTGCTGTCTCTTCTACAAGCTTTTCTGCTGTTTTTTCTGCTGTCTCTTCTACAGTCTTTTCTGCTACCTTAGAGCTTTCTTCTTTCTTCTTCTGTCCTTCCGGCTTCTCCTCGGAAACTTGAAGATTTTCCTCTTTTTCCGGGGAAAGAGCATTGGCACAGGAATCCTCGCCTTCCTCTGTAAAGGCAAATAACGCACAGCCGAAGCCCTTTAAGGGGTAGGCAATGTGATAATCTCTTCCGTCACATTCTCCCTTTACCACGGGGTAGCGCTTTTCTTCCTTACAAAGTCCTTCTTCTGTGAGAATCAGTCTTGCTTCTTTGGCCTTCGGCATACCTACCCAGTATTCTTCGTGATCCACGGGAGTCATGTTTACCACGAAGAGCAGACTTTCCCGATGCTCTCCCGGAATTTTGGCAGAAAAGCTTTTGCCGTTCTCTAATGCTGTATTACCGTTTTCTAAAACGGCCTTAGCCTCTGTTGCCACTGCCGCTAGGGCGCTATTCTGAACTCCCGGCTTTCCGGAATGGGAAAGATGGTTTTTCGGATTACGAATAAAGCTGTAAATGGAACGGCTGGCATCGTCCGCATTGACCCAGGAGAAGCCTTCATACAGATAATCCGCCTCGTAAAGGGCCGGATAGGTCTTGTACAGTTGTAAAAGATCTCGCAAGAAGGAATGCAGGGAACGGTTCTCCTGCTCTTCCAGCAAATGCCAGTCAATGGAGCAGTCCTCGTTCCACTCCCGGTATTGTCCGAAATCCTGTCCCATAAAGAGCAGCTTCTTTCCGGCGTGGCCTATCATAAAAAAGTATGCCGCCTTCAGGTTCCGGAACTTCTGTTCCCGGCTTCCCGGCATTTTCTCAATCATGGAACGTTTCAGATGCACTACCTCGTCATGGGATAGCACCAGAATGAACTTCTCCGAATAGGCATAGCTCATGCCGAAGGTCAGCTGATTATGGTGGTAGTTTCGATACATGGGATCTTCCTTCATGTAGCTTAGGAAGTCATGCATCCACCCCATATTCCATTTGAAGTGGAAGCCTAAGCCTCCCTCATCCGGAGACTTGGTAATATCCGGCCAGGCAGTGGACTCCTCCGCAATAATTACGGTACCGTCCTCTCTCTTTCGGATAATGGAATTCAAATGCTTAAAGAATTCGATGGCTGCCAGGTTACCGTTTCCTCCGTAGATATTGGGAAGCCATTCTCCGTCTCTTCGGCCGTAATCCAAGTACAGCATGGAGGCCACCGCATCCACTCGTAAGCCGTCAATATGATACATATCGTACCAGTAGAGGGCATTGCCAATGAGGAAATTCTGCACCTCTGTCTTCTCATAGTTAAAGACTTTGGTGCCCCAGTCCGGATGCTCTCCCAGGCGGCTATCCGGATGTTCGTAGCAGGCGGTTCCGTCAAAGTTGGCTAAGCCGTGGGCATCCTTTGGAAAATGTGCGGGAACCCAGTCTAAAATCACCCCGATTCCGTGCTGATGCAAAATGTTGACCATTTCCATAAACTGTCTGGGATCCCCATAACGGGAGGTTGGCGCATAATACCCGGTCACCTGATAGCCCCAGGAGCCATCAAAGGGATGCTCTGCAATGCCCATTAATTCTACATGGGTATAGCCCATGTAGTTACAGTATTCTGCCAGCTGTTCTCCCGCTTCGATGTAATTGATAAAACCGTTATTTTCCGGACGATTGTGCCGCTTCCAAGAGCCCAAATGCACCTCATACACGGACAGGGGGGATTCTTCCGGATTTCTTTTCTTTCGCTCCTCCATCCATTTTCCGTCTGCCCAGGGGAAATCGGAAAGGTCTGCTGTAATGGATGCTGTTCCCGGCCTGAATTCCGCCGCAAAGGCATAGGGGTCCGCCTTGAAAATCCATTCCCCGGCCTCTGTCAAAATAGCATACTTATAAAGCTCTCCTACCCCCATTCCGGGATAAAATCCTTCATAAATGCCCGTACTCTCTAAGGGAAGCATGGGATTCCTCTCCGGATCCCAGCCGTTTCGATCACAAACGATGGACACTCTCTTGGCATGGGGTGCCCAAACAGCGAAATGAATCCCCTCCTGCCCTTCAAAGCAAGCAGGATGAGCACCCATCTTCTCATAAATTTTATAATGCCTTCCGTTTCCAAAAAGATACCGGTCTAACTCTGAAAGAAAACCTTCCATAGAACTCTCCTCCTCTTTCCATCAGCAGATGGGAATCATTCTCTTCGTTTATTTTCTTAGTATACCTTATTTTCAGGGCTTTTGTCCTCTTATTTTTAGTGCTTTTCTTCTCTTATTTTTAGTGCTTTTCTCCTCTTATTTATAGAACTCTTCTCTCCTTATTTTCAGGTCTTTTGTCCTCTTATTTTTAGAGTTGAAACACCCTATGTTACCGATTGGCAGAAAAAGCTAAAAAGGAAAAGGAGGGCTAAGCTTCCCTCCTTTTCTTTCTGCTTTTGTTATTTTAACTTAATGATTCTTCCTCCGTGCGCTTCACAGAAAACCTTGATATTCCCTTCTTCTGTCAGCTCCACCGGCTCTGTGGTCATCAGGTCGAAGGCAATGCTCGCCTTCTTGGGAAGCGTCAGGGTAATATATTGATCCATGCTGTCATTGTTCAATACCGTAAGCACGGCACTGTTTCCGTCCATACGAAGATAAGCATAGAGTCTATGATCCAGGTAAACCTCTTTAAACTCTCCGATTTGCAGCTCCGAATTCTTTCCATGAATTTCCGCAAGCTTTGCAATATAGCTGGTAAAGGCATCCGGCTTATATTGGGACAGGGTGAAGTTAGGGGAAAGAATTTCTCCCTCCTTTTCCCCTCTTTTTCCTGCCAAAGCGTATTCTCCTCCATAATACAGAGTAGGTCTTCCCGGCAGGGTGAAAAGTGCCATATAGATTCCCCACAGATTTTTTTCCTCTTCTAAGACCGTGGCGATTCTATGGGTATTGGGACTTTCCAGAAATACCTGCATTTGCTTAGTAAGCTCTTGATTTTTTCCGATTCTCTGGGCCAAATCATAGAAATTCTTCTCATTAAAGGCCTGACAAAGCCCCTGATAAAGCTCCTGATTGGCCAAGGATTGCAGGGTTTCCGTATTGATGGCTCTGGCCAACTCTCCGATAAACTGCTCTCCCAAAAGGAAGAACTCCGCTTTCATTTGACTGCTAAAGTAACGGAGGGATTTTTGAAAATGAATGTCCACCGCTTCACTGTAGGCCAGACGCAGGCCGTCAATATCATAGGCGGAAATCCAGTGCTTTACCTGTTCCACAAGATAAAGCCGAAGCTCCTCATTGTCCAGATTGAATAAGGGATGTTCCGGCATATTTCTAAAGGATTGATAGGAAAAGGAATCTCCCATGGGAGAGCGCTTTGAAAAATCTAAATCCAAAAACCAATCACAATACGGAGAGGCTTCTCCCTTTTCCTGCAAGTCTTGGAAGGCAAAAAAGCTTCTGTCACAGAAGGGGAATGCCACATCCAAAACAATGCGGATTCCCATCCCATGGGCATCCTCCACAAAGTTTCGAAACTCTTCTTCCGTCCCCAACCATTCCCGAATCTGATGAAAGTCTCCTGTGCCATACTGTAAGGGATTCTTGGAAAACACAGGTCCCAGAATAATGCCGTCACAGCCTAAGACCTTTAAATAGGGGAGGTATTCCTCCAGCTCCTTGATATTGCTTTTTGTGTTCTCATCTCCGGAAAGGGTGGAAAACACCGCTCCCGGCAGGATTTGATAAAAAATTGCGCCATCATACCAGGCCATGATTACTCTCCTGTAATTTCTTCACAAAACGCCCTATTCTTTCCAAAGCCAGCTTTAAATTTTCAATGGAATAGGCGTAGGATATACGAATAAAGCCCTCTCCCGAATCTCCGAAGGCGTTTCCGGGTACCACTGCTACCTTTTCTTCCCGAAGCAGTTGTTCCGCAAATTCTTCACTGCTGAGACCGAACTTCTTAATGCAGGGAAAGACATAGAAAGCCCCAAAGGGTTCAAAGCAGTCCAAGCCCATTTTCTGAAAATGGTACAAGAGGAGTCTTCTTCTTTCATTGTAGGCATCCCGCATCCTCAGCACGTCCTCTTCTCCGTTCCGAATGGCTTGCACAGCGGAATACTGGGAAGTGGTGGGAGCACACATGATGGCATACTGATGGAGCTTTAACATTTGCTTTAAAATGGGAGCCGCACTGCAAGCATATCCCAAGCGCCATCCTGTCATAGCATAGGCCTTGGAAAAGCCGTTGATATATACGGTTCTTTCCCTCATCCCCGGAAACTCAATAATAGAACGATGCTCTCCCTTGTAGCAAAGGGCGGAGTAGATTTCATCGGTCAGCACATAGAGATTATGCTGTAAAATCAAGGGCACAATGGCTTCCAAATCCTCCTTCTCCATAATGGCACCGGTAGGATTGTTGGGGAAAGGAAGTACTAAAATCTTCGTTTTCTCGGTAATGGCCTGCTCCAACTTTTCTTTCGTCAGACGGAACTGATCCTTCGCCTCTAGGGCAATAGGCACCGGTACACCGTAGGCCATTTTTACACAGGGGGTATAGGAAACATAGCAGGGCTCCGGAATCAAAACCTCGTCTCCAGGCTCTAAAATGACACGCATAGCCAAATCAATGGCCTCCGAACCTCCTACGGTAACCATGACCTCATTCTTAGGGTCATACTGCACCTGATGCTTCTCGGCCACATAGTCGGAGATGGATTCTCGAAGTTCCAAGAGACCCGCATTGGAGGAATAAAAGGTTCTTCCCTTCTCTAAAGAATGGATTCCCTCTTCCCGAATATGCCAGGGGGTATCAAAGTCCGGTTCTCCTACGCCAAGAGAAATGGCATCCTTCATTTCCGATACAATATCAAAAAACTTCCGGATTCCACTGGGTCGTATATTTACAATCGCCGGGTTTAATTCCCTAGGCGAATTTCGTTGCTGTTCCTTGTTTTCGCTCATGCTCACTCTCTTATTTCTTCCTTAGAAAAATCCTCTTGACTCTCCCTGAACACTATGGAGATACCTGCATTCTTTCATCCTTCTTCGGCGCCACCAGTTTGGTGCCGTGATCCTTGTACCGCTTTAATACGAAGTGGGTGGCTGTGGAAAGCACGGACTCCATAGGTCCTAACTTCATGGAAACGAAGTTAGCCACTTCCTTCATGGTTCTTCCCTTTACAATTACGGTAAAGTCAAAGGCTCCACTCATCAGATACAGGGCATCCACCTCTTCGTACTGGTAAATACGCTCCGCAATACTGTCAAAGCCCATGCCTCTTTGGGGAGTTACTTTTACCTCAATGAGGGCATCTACCCGTTCATCCTTGGTGCTGTCCCAGTTAATCAGGGTGTGGTAGGCACAAATCACGCCTTCCTCTTCCATCGCCTTGATTTCAGCCCCTACCTGCTCCGGATCTTCTCCCAAAAGGGCTGCCAAATCCTCCACAGGCAGTTTCGCATTCTTCTCTATGATGCTTAAAATTTTTTCTCTCATGCTTCTCCTTTATTTTCCTTCCATAGGATCGGATATCTGTTTTATAAAAAATCTCAGGTTCTTCCCTTGCCAAGCGGAAAAGCTTAGCCTGAAGTTCTTTTCCCGAAAATCTATTGTACTCAATTTCCAAAATCACCGCAAGGGAAAGGCATTCTCCTTAAAGCAGCAGGGAGTCCTGCCGGATAAAGAAGGCGGTCAGACTTTCTTCCAGCTCCTTTTTAGAAAACAACTCCTCCAAGCTGTCTCTCTCCCTTTTTGTTAAAAAGGACTCTCCCTGAGCATCCCTTCTCATGCGTTTCTTTCCCTCTTCCGAAATACCGATACAGGAAGCCACAATTCCTCTTTCCCTTGCCAGTTCTGAAAATGCCTCCACTTCCTCCAATCGGAGGAGATAAGCATTTTCCGAATAAAGATAATAAGGGGAAATCTGAAAATGCTCACAAAGCTCTATCGTCCCCTGTAGGAAGGGGATTTTTTCGTAGGAAAAGGAAAAAGCGCCTCCGGAAAGACGCCACAAAGCGGATAGAATTCCTCCTCTTCCCAGGGGCAGTATCTCTGAAATCCCGAAGTCGGAAATCCAGTTTGGAAATAGATTTTCCACACTTCCTAAGCTAAGCTCTCCTGCATTCCATTTGGCTTGCAAATCTTCTTCATAAAGAGGAATACTTTGCCCCTTCTTTTCTCCCTCTGCAAATAAAAGAATATTTTCCGCAGAAAGGATGGGATGCTCCGGCCGACCTTGTTGCTGTCCGTTTTCTCCGTATAAAACCCGGTCCGTCTTCGTAACTTCTTGCCCTTGGGACAGCTCTTTTAGAATCAATCCGGGCAGATTTCTTAATCTTTTCTCCTCTTCCTCTATAAATGCTTTGGAAAAGGGGCAATCCCGATTCTCTCGTATTTTTTTCCATAAAAACTGGCTACCCCTTTGTCCGGGGTAGCCTAAAAGAAGGATTTTTTCTCTTCTCATTTTACATTCTCGAAAGCAATGGTGGCAATACCATGGTAAGCACCATCATGGCAATCAAAATCACAACGATTACTGTAGTAATGGTTTTTTTCTGTTTTGGACTAAACATAGTTTCTCCTTTTCTTTCCTAATCCTTGCCATTGTAATTCCAAATGAAAGGATAAGCAAGAGATTTGAAGAATCTTCTGTCCTATAGGCGGAACTCCTCACGAAAGTCCAAGCTACAAAGACAGCATTTTGACAGAATTCCGGCTTTCTACATATAGGTCTTCTTGTAGAATTCCAGTCTTCCCAAGGCTCTGGCCAAAGCCGCCTGAGACTTCTTAAACTCCTGGTAGCTCTGCTTCTGGCGAAGCTCTTCCTCCGCCCTTTCCTTGGCCTCTTCCGCTCTTCGGATATCCATCTCTTCCTTGGTTTCCAAAGTGTCTACCAAAAGAGTAAGACGGTTATTGGCAAATTGCAGGATACCCTTTCCTACTTCTACATGCTCCCAGGAGCCGTCCGGCTTCTGCATGTCCAGCACACCGATGTCCACCGCTACTACAATCGGGGCATGGTGTGCCATAAAACCGATTTGTCCGTCCAGTGTTCGAACATTCAGATATCGCAAACGATCATCATAGTACACCTTGTTGGTGGCAATGACCTTTGCGCTAAATAAGTTTCCGTTTCCTCGCATCATAGAAAACTCCTTAGCCCTTTAAGAGCTCTGCCTTCTTCTTTACGTCCTCCAGATTTCCTACATTGAAGAACGCCAGCTCCGGCACATCATCCATTTCTCCGCTGATAATGGCCTTAAAGCCCTCGATGGTTTCCTTTAAGGGTACATAGCGTCCTGCTACGCCGGTAAACTGTTCTCCCACGAAGAATGGCTGAGAAAGGAAGTTACGAATCTTTCTGGCACGATATACCAAAAGCTTATCTTCCTCGGAAAGCTCTTCCATACCAAGGATAGCAATAATATCCTGTAATTCCTTGTACTTCTGTAAAATCTGTAAAACGCTCTGGGCAGTGTCATAGTGCTCTTTTCCCACAATGCTTTCTTCCAAAATACGGGAAGAAGACTCTAAAGGATCCACCGCCGGATAAATACCCTGCTCTACAATCTTTCTGGAAAGTACCGTAGTGGCATCCAAGTGAGCAAAGGTGGTTGCAGGCGCCGGGTCGGTTAAGTCATCCGCCGGAACGTATACCGCCTGTACAGAGGTAACGGAGCCCTCCTTGGTAGAGGCGATTCTCTCCTGCAGCTGTCCCATTTCGGAGGCCAAGGTAGGCTGGTATCCTACCGCAGAAGGCATTCTTCCCAACAGAGAAGACACCTCGGAACCTGCCTGCACAAAACGGAAGATATTGTCAATAAAAAGCAACACGTCCTTTTTCTGCACATCACGGAAATACTCCGCCATGGTAAGTCCTGTCTCCGCTACACGCATTCTGGCTCCGGGAGACTCATTCATCTGTCCGAATACCAAAGCGGTGTTCTTGATAACGCCGGACTCCGTCATTTCCATATAGAGGTCATTACCCTCACGGGAACGCTCTCCTACTCCGGTGAAAATAGAGTATCCGCCATGCTCTGTTGCTACGTTTCGAATCAACTCCTGAATCAGGACGGTTTTTCCTACTCCGGCTCCTCCGAATAAACCGACCTTTCCTCCCTTTGCATAGGGAGCAATCAGGTCAATAACCTTGATTCCGGTTTCCAATACCTCCTGCACCGGGCTTTGATCCACAAAAGCAGGCGGTTTTCTATGAATTTCCCATTCCTCTCCATCGGTAATGGGATCCTTTCCGTCAATGGTTTCTCCCAATACATTAAAGAGACGACCGAGAGTCTGCTCTCCCACCGGAACGGAAATTCCCTTTCCTGTGGAACGGACCTCCATGTCTCTTTCCAATCCCTCACTGGGGGCCAGCATGATGCAACGGACGGTATTCTCTCCTAAATGCTCAGCTACCTCCATGGTTCCTGTTACGCCGTGGTTATCTACCACCATGGCGGTCTTAATCTTGGGAAGCGGGGCTTCCATAAACTCCACATCCACAACAGGTCCCATAACCTGGACAATTTTTCCTGTCTGCATTTCCCCCTTCTCCTCTCTTTATACAATCAAACCTCTTGTTTATTTTTCTTTTTGGCCGCCTTCTGCGCCTTGGCACCTGCGGCTATCTCCGTGATTTCCTGGGTAATCTGTGCCTGTCTGGCACGGTTATACTGGATACGGAGCTTTTGCTTCAGCTCATTTCCGTTTCGGTTTGCCGCATCCATGGAGGTCATTCTGGCCTGTTGCTCCGCACAAAAGGCCTCCACCAAAGCACTGTAAATATAACCATTAATATAATCCGGAATAACATTGTCAATCAAAGCATCCGTGTTCGGAAAAATATTAAAGGCTTCATAGTTTGCGGTAATAGGTAGCTTAACAAACACCGGATGAAGCTTATCCAAAGGAAGAAGCTGTTCCTCCTCACATTCCATTTCCAAAGAATTCTTCATTCTGGTGAAAACGATATGGAGTTCGTCAATCTCCTTATCCTCGAAAAATTCCATCATTTTCCGGGTAATCACTCGGGCTCTGTGCAGGGTAGGATTCTGAGCGGTGTAATGAAAGGCCTCTTCAATGGGAATGTTTCTGCTGTGAAAATAGCTTCTTCCCATCTCTCCTACCACAAAAAGCCGATAGTTTTGATACTTCGCTAAAAGCTCTTCCGTTTTCCGGATAACGTTGTGGTTATAAGCTCCTGCCAGTCCCTTATCCGCGGTCACACAGATAATGGCTACCGTTCCCTGACCGTTGGTTACCCCCTCTCGAAGATCCAAATAAGGGTGGGTATAATCCTCCGGCAAATGTCGCATAACTCTGGCCATCATAGACTGCAGGGTATAGAAGTAAGGCTCGGTTTGTATCAAACCCGCTCTGGCCTTACGCATCTTTGTACTGGAAATCAAATACATGGCATTGGTAATCTTCATGGTGTTATCAATGCTGTGGATTCGGTCTCGTAATTCTCTTGTTGTAGGCAAGGTCTGCCTCCTTTATGAAAGCTTTTCCTCTTCCTTCTTCAGAAAATCATGGTACAGCTGAATAATCCGCTGCTCCATATCTTCCTGCAAAAGGCCGGAAATCTCTATGCTCTTTAACAATTCTCCTTCCTGTTCATGGAAGAAAGCCAAAACTTTATTCTGTAAATCCTTTACATCCTTCTTCGGGGTACCCAGAAATTCTTTATGAAGGGCAAGGACTAAAGTCACCACCTGTTCTCCCAAAGAAAGGGGACGGCCAAGGGGCTGCTTTAACAGCTCCATTAAAATCGCTCCCTGTTCCAGCTGAGTCTTGGTACTTTCATCCAAATCCGAAGAGAACTGGGTAAATACCGCCATTTCTCTATACTGAGCCAAGTCAATACGCAGGGAACCTGCCGCTTTCTTCATGGCTTTGGTCTGGGCTGCACCACCCACACGGGATACGGAAAGTCCTACATTTACCGCAGGGCGCTGTCCCTCAAAGAAAAGGTTACTCTCCAAGAAAATCTGTCCGTCGGTGATGGAAATAACGTTGGTAGGAATATAGGCGGAAACGTCTCCGTCCAAAGTTTCGATAATAGGAAGGGCGGTAATGCTTCCTCCCCCCAAAGCGTCGGACAAACGGCAAGAACGCTCCAGCAAACGGGAATGGAGATAGAAAACGTCTCCGGGATAAGCCTCACGTCCGGGTGCTCTTCCTAAAAGAAGAGATAATGCACGATAGGCTACCGCATGCTTGGAAAGGTCATCATAAACAATCAGTACATCTCTTCCCTGATACATAAAGTACTCTGCCAAAGAAGTTGCCGCATAGGGGGCAATGTACTGAATCGGCGCCGGATCCGCCGCTGTAGCCGCTACCACACAGGTATAGCTCATGGCATCATTTTTCTTTAAGTTTTCCACCAAAGAAGCAATGGTGGATTCCTTCTGTCCGATGGCAACATAAATACAGATACAATCCTTTCCCTTCTGGTTCAAGATGGTATCTATGGCGATGGAGGTCTTTCCGGTCTGACGATCTCCGATAATCAGCTCACGCTGTCCTCTACCGATGGGGAACATAGAGTCAATCGCCAAAATTCCGGTCTGTAAAGGAACATTGACGGACTTTCTATCAATAATTCCCGGAGCCGGCTCCTCGATGGGGCGATATTCCTTAGTGTTAATCTGACCTTCTCCGTCAAGAGGCGCTCCCAAAGCATCTACAACACGGCCAAGATAAGCATCTCCCACAGGGATACCCGCCATCTTATTGCTTCGTACTACTCTGCTTCCCTCGATGATTCCTTCTTCATCTCCAAAGAGGATGACACCGATTCTGTTTCTTTCAATGTTCTGTACCATACCCCGAACACCATTGTCAAAGACAACGATTTCTCCGTACATGGCATGATCCAGTCCGTTGATGATGACAATACCGTCTCCTACGGAGCTGACAAAACCGATTTCTTTCTTCTCCGCCTTTAAGTCAAAGTCCTCTACGGAGCTTTGTAAAATGCTGATAATATCCTGCTGGCTGTTGGAGAAACGCTTATTCTGCATTTCCTCCAAAAACTGCTCTCGTCTACCCTTTGTACTCCAATCGTACTGGTCGTGACCTACCTCCAGGACAAATCCGCCTCCCAGACTCTCATCCTCTTCCAATACGACTTCAATATTTCGGGAATGATACTTATTGTAAACAAACTCCCGAATTCTCTTTAATTGCTCTTCCTCCGGCTTGGTTACATACCGAAGATGTACTTTTAATTTGGTGGATTCTTCATTGGAGATTCTTTCATACTCCTCTGCCACCTCACCCCATGCACTGAGAAGACCGTCATTGCACAGTACCTTCAAGGTATCCCTGACTTCCGTAGGGAAAATGCTATCGATGATAGACATTCTTTTTTCCAAAGGTATTGTGGCGTCGGAAAGCTGTCCTGCCGTCTCCGGTAAAACTTCAAAAATCCGACTGGTCTCCTCTATAACGCTTTTCGGAACGCGCATTCTGAAAAGCTGTTTTGCATACTCTACCACTTTTTGCAGCATAGTCCTTACTCCTTCTTCTCCGCATCTTCTAGGAAGGTATCATACAGCTTTTGATTGTTTTCCACGGAATCCTTGCTGGCTGCAATCTTATAGGCAGCCTTTGCCACAAGCATAGCCACCTCTTCTTCCATTTCGTGTTGCTTCTGCTCCGCCTGTCTTTGAGCCTCTATCTTGGCTTCCGCAATAATCTTATCTGCCTTCTCCCTGGCATTTCCGATGATTTCATCGTATTCCGAAGACGCCTGCAAACGAACGGCTTCCAACTTTTCCTGCCGTTCCGTATCAATCTTTGCCATGCTGTCTTCATATTGTTGTTTCAAATCTCTGGCCTTTTTATTGGCCTCTTCCGCTTCTCGATAAGAAGTGTCCAGTTCGTCCTGCCTAGCCTTTAAAGCGGCACGAACCGGTTTAAACAGAAAGCGATGCACAAAATAAACCAGCACCAATAAATTAATGACTGTAAAAATAATACTACTTAGATTGAGACTAAGCATCGTTTTCCCTCCTTCGATTCCAAAACCTGTTCCTTACTTTAAGAAGAGGATAATCATAAGTCCGATAACGAAACCATAGATGGCTGTTGCCTCTGCCAATGCGCAACCAAGTAAAAGAATAGTCATAATCTTAGAACTTGCTTCCGGCTGTCTGGCTACCGCCTCTGTTGCCTTTCCTGTTGCCAAGCCGATGGATAATCCTGCTCCAAGACATGCTAATGCTGCAATTGCTGCTCCTAATGCTACCATAATTTTCTCTCCCTTCTGTCGCTCTGCGACCTACACTACTACAACCTACACTACTCCACGCTACTCTACCGCTTCCGCAATATAGAGCGATGTTAAAAAAACAAATACATACGCCTGTACCAGACCGTCAAAAAGGTCAAAGTACAAAGACAGGATTGCCGGAACTCCTACCGGAACCACCAGTTCCACAAGCTCCATAATAACGAAGGCTCCTAAAACATTTCCAAAAAGACGCATACACAAGGATAAGGGTCTGATAAAGACCTCCAGAATATTAATCGGCGTCATAATGGGAATGGGTTGTGCGAAGCGCTTGACCCAACCTCCTGTACCGAAGGCACGAATTCCCGCTACTTCCACAAGAATAATGCTCATCAGGGACAGTGCCACAGGAACATTAAAGTCCTTTGTGGGCGGTTTAAAGCCGAAAACACCGAAGAGGTTGGCTATACCGATAAAAATCAATACCACCGCCAAATACGTACCGTATTGCTTGCCCTCTTCTCCCAGATTGCCTTCCATAAACTTGTCCAGCTTTGTCACAATCAATTCTGCGATCTGCTGCCTCGTCCCCGGTGTACGAACCTTGCAATCTCTACCCAACAGGTAAGCGCCAAATATCATCACCGCCATGATAATCCAAGTCACCACAACAGATTCGGAAACAGGAATTCCTCCAAAAATCGGAATTGTAAAGACAGTCTCCACATTCAGCTCTTCCAGCAGGGATGCTGCAAGCTTTTCCATGGTTTTCCCCCTTTCTTCACTCTCAAGTACCTTTGAGATTATAGGCACTCTCTCCATGATTGCAAGTACTTTCCAAAATTCAGGCAAAAATATTTTTTACTCTATTTTTTTGTTATATTTCTCCAGCAATTTCGGACTCACGAAATCTAATTTTACATTTCTCACAAGCAAAGTGCAAGATGTTTTCATTTTCCTCTTTCATAATGGATACAATACGCAAAGTTTTTTCCTATCGGAATTAGATATTCATGTAGAAATACCATATTATTTTAAGTAAAGTAAATAATAACTAACCTGTTCATCTTGAACCCCTCTCTGAGATAGTGTGCAAAGCGGAAAAAGTGCGTTCAACTTTCCCCACATTTCACGATTATCTCAATTTTGTGGAGGGAAAGAGATGACAGGTTATTTATCATTGACATCATCTTCTATAACTTGTTTTAAAGTTTTATCTAAATTATTCAGTTTTGCTGAATATAATAATGGATTTTCTAAATTTTCATCATAGTGTTCATCATAATAAATACACATATAAAAATAAAGAGGACCAAATGCCGGATCATCTTTTACCATTTGAGCTAATGGATAACTATCTCCATTAAACATTTTTGTTACTAGTCTATGAAACTCTACACTATCAACTTGAATACCACTATAATGTTCATTTAAATATTCCTGTGCAGACTCTTTTAATTGAGAAACTGTCATTTCTGGAGTCAAGCCCCAATCCTCCAATAAAGTTTGGTCAACAGAAGTATATTCATTACTCAAATCTTTATTGCTAATCTGTTGTTCTATTGCCACTGCGATTAATGGTATGCTTAAAATAAGTATCGACAAAACCCAAACTAAGGTTTTTTTCCACTTTCTATTCATAAAAAGCCTCCCCATATTCTATATTTACCATATATTCATATGTCGATTTTATCACATTTTCATTAAATATTTTTATGGTTTGATAAGGTATAGTTTATTTGTTCATTGATTTAAATTCTATCACTAAAATTCCAAATCAACATTCTATCTTTTTTAATGTCATCTATTAGTCAGGATAAAAGCTATAAAAATAAAAAATCTCCCATCCCAAAAGGGGATGAGAGATGCTAACTCTGCATGAGCATCCTTCGCAAAGTAAGGGATGCTCATTTATGAATTATGGGGAAACGGTTAATGTGGTAGCACCACCTTTGGCCTGCTGCGCCGTGGTGGCTGCCGCTGCACGGCTCTCCGTAGTGGATTTTGTTGCGGAGTTTGTACTTGTACCGGAAGCATTGGCCGCCGTAGTAGCTGTGGTATTGCCTCCTGTTGCGCTTTGTGTAGTACTGATTTCCTCAGAACGTACATACTGCTTGGAAATATAGGCATCCTGTCCGTTATAGGTGATTTCTAACCACTCATCATTATAATCCGCCTTGTATTGCAGCTCTGTTCCTTCATCCAACACGGTGAGTACTTCTGAATCTGTTGTGCTGGGCTTTGTTCTGATTCTTACTCCTGTGGTGGTGAAATAACGCTTCGGTGTAGCCGTTGTCTCCTCCACGGTAGTTTCCTCCGTGCTTTCCACTGTTGCAGAGGTCTCTGTTACTGCCGCTGTAGTTTCCACTACACTATGCTTCTTTACGGAGAAGAAAAGCACCTTTACCAGAATAATCACAATAATAGCAATTGCCACCGGAAGGGCAATTCGTAAAATGCTGTACAAATCCCACTCTGTTCCCGGATTTCTATTTGCCGTGCTTCTCTGTCTTCTGCCTGCTGTTCCGGTAGTTCTTCCGCTTCTTCTCTTCACAGAGCTGCTTGAGCCTACGCTCTTTTGTAAACGTCTTGCTCTATCGGTTCCTACTCCGGTTCTTCCTTTTCCGGCGGTACTTCTCCGAACGGGAATTCCTGCTCCCAGTTCTTCTTCCCGCTCTTCCCTTTCGATTTCCCGAATTCTGGAAGAATATCCTTCGGTGGTAAGTCTGGGCGCCTCGGCTCCGTAATTCTCCGCATCAATACGGGAAGCCAGTCCTGCCTGTCTTGCTGTCTCTCTTCTTAAGTTGGAGCTGGAAATCGTATTCTCCTCTCCAAGCTCATCTTGATAAGCTACGGAAGAAGATGTAGCGGCAAGAGAAGCATCTCCCTGTATTCCTTCATTTCTTCCCGGTCCCTCTTCCACATATTCCGATAAGGCATCTCTCAACATGGAGAAGGAGTCGTTGGCATCCTGAGCAGTGGATTCATTGCCAAGCTCTGCCAGCTCTCCAAATGCTCGAATGCCGTGATAGGTATCTCTGGACTTGGCAGAAATAATACCGCCTTCAAAAAGCTGATTAATATCGCTCTCTAAATTGCTGGAGACCATCAAAGCCTGATCGATCTGCATCCGCACCAGACTGGCCAAAATCTCCTTGTCCATAATTACTGCTTCTTTATATTGTCCGTTCAAGAGGTAGTTCTGCACATCCCCTAATTGTACGCGAATCTTTCCCCAAACACTGTTTTCACGCTCCGCCATATTTCCCTCCTTGCCTCCTGCAATTTTCTTCTGTAGTATACCTAGAAAGACAGCTTTCTTCAAGGAAGAATATCATTTTTCACAAAGAATTCGCGGTTTTTGATACTTCTTTCCTTAAATCGTAAGATTTGTCTAAAAACCGCTGAGAAAAGGCTCTATTTCCGGGGTAAGCAAGCGAATTTCTTTGGAGAAACGTAAAAAGAGGATAAGCTGTTTACCTTATCCTCCCTCTACTCTATTTTTCGTTTTTTTCATTAAAAGTCTTTTATATAATATCCCATCTGCCCTCTGACTTACCGGCAAAAGGTCCGGGAGCCAGTCTGGAATAAATCCGTTCCATTCCCGTATCATCCATCACAGCAACGCAAAAGATATTGACATCCTTTCCCTCATAAATTTTTCCGTCTGTCAAACCCTCTGAAAAACTATTTCCCACATACTGCAACTTCATTTCGTCCTCCTTAGGAATGTGGCATGAAAAACATCCCTGTCTCTCTGCACCGCCGGAAACTCCTTCCTGCGATTCCTGTTCTACTCTATTTTATTAATTTACAATATGTATATCGCAATATTTTCATAAAAAATAAGTTTTTACAGAGCGCTGTTTTGTTTTTTTCTAAGTACATTTTTGTGAAGAGAAGGACTGAGTATTTAGGGGGCGCTCTGAAGCCATATAGGTCTGTATCAGGGCACGCTCCCGCTAACTTCGCCTTGACTGAGCAGTGGTTTATGTTAACCACTGCTCACTTTGCTTTGCAAAGCAACTTCCTTCGGAAGTTGGTCTGTATCAGGACGACTTTTCTGATGAAAAGTCTGTCCTTACAGCACTAACTTCAAGCTTCGCTTTGCTCGCTTTCAGTAAGTACTGACGGGCTCAGATTACCCTGATACAGACCTATATGGCTTCATTCGCTTTACTATTTGTTTTCTGCAGTCCTTCTCTTCGCAAGCTCTCAGCAAGTTTGGCCGGCTCAGATTACACCGATACGTAAATGATAAATAGCCTGTATTCTTTTTCCACCGTAAAAAAATTGAAAAAGGCCAAATATCTTCTTCAGATAGATAGCCTTTTTCAATTTTATTAACATAGATATGCACTACTATAATTATTTTCACAAAAAATTTC
The DNA here is from genome assembly GCA_963542215.1 of uncultured Oribacterium sp. Classification (GTDB taxonomy): domain Bacteria; phylum Bacillota; class Clostridia; order Lachnospirales; family Lachnospiraceae; genus Oribacterium. The sequence goes on from CAUTXF010000018.1 coordinate 31,125, forward strand.
TACGTCAAAATTAACCTATCACACGATTGAAATGCTCTATCATTATGAGTTGCAACAATAGCTAATAATCCATCGCCTCTAACCATTACTGTCCTTTGAGCCATGATTATTCTACGCATTGCCTCCCCCTTTTAGCCTCCTTATGGAAATTTAGACGCAATTTTAATGTTTATTCTTTATAGTAAAACGCTCACCTATATCATCTCTATTTTGCTATATAAAAGAATCCTATAATACAAAAGGCACACATGGACAAAACACCCAGAGCAACCTTATAACGTTTTTCTATATCTGATAGACTAAGATAGCCCAGCCAACTCGCAATTTGCACGATCCATATTACAAAAGGCCATATTTTATCTAATTCAATCTTCCCATTAGATATCAACCCCATCAAAATAGTCGCAAGCAGAAAAATTATTCCTAATATTTTATCCATAAATCCCTCTAATAACGACTAACTGAAACAATTGATTTTGATACCCTCCATACTTGTCTTCTTCCAAGTCTAGTACGATAGTATTTAACTGCTTTTATTTTAAATTGCAGACCATGCCTAGAGTCATTCGGAATCACTAACGTTCCTCCATCAACTATGGTGGTGATTGTTCCCACTACGCCTCCTGCAAACTTTGCTCCAGGAACTTTCATTAAAACCAGTCCTACTATACCACTAACTGATGTAGCCTTATCTAAGGTATTTTTAATCTCCGCCCATGAAATATATACAGTACTGTATGAAGTTTCTGAACGAGGTGTTATGCTGGGAGCCTGTTCATCACTGCTTACTGTTTTATTCGTAATAGATGAATAAATTGAACCATCTATTTTATTCAGAATTAAATATTCTTTTTCACCAGTAGTAGTATTATAAATGGTAACCTTTCTTGTATTATCATCTTCTTTAACAGTAAGACGTTCAACCCCATCTTTTGAATTTACAATAACTGTATTATTATCAGCTCTGCTTATTGTATACTCTCGCTCTTGAATTTTTTCACTACTATAATTGCTACTTGCGTATACAGGCGAAATCAAGCTTACGGACATAACTGAAACCGCTAACATTAGGACACTGATTTGCTTTTTAAATTTTTTTACCATACTGTCTACTCTCCTTGCCATTTAAATTTTAAGCATAAATCATACTACTACATCGATTCTTATTATAAATCTCTATTCTTTATCCTCTAAGGATCTTTATAATTCATAAAATTTCACCTCCTTATATATTTTAATAAACATTTCAACTAGTGCTTTGGAGCTACAATCATAGGATGGACATTTGTAAATGCCAGAACCTTCTATATCAAAATTGTATACACATGGTTCCCTAAAGCACCAGCTAGTTCATTAATTGCTTTTAATAATGATAGTTCCTCTCCTCGTTCAATCAAACTTGAATTTTGGGGTGCATATTATTTTTCACTTTTTTAAGTTAGTATTGCCTTCCGAATTATTAGTTTTGTTTAACTTATTTAAAGTATAACTAATTTGAAATACTTTTGCAAGTAAATTTTTCAAGAACTTGCTTTATTTTTATAGTTTCAAGAAACTATTTTATTTTTATAGTTACAACTGATCTAATGCCTGCACCTAAACCTCACATTGACGATTTGTTCGTAAATGGTAAAGCAGCTTCATGGTTTATACCCTCTGGGCTTATTAATTCTGGAGGTCATGCTGTCTGCACGATCCGACTAATGGAATTTCAAGGGGGAGAATTAGATAACTTCAAAATGATGATAAAAAAATAACTCAAATACAGATTAGTTAAATCTGTATTTGAGTGTTGATAGGATGTATTTATTACTATGTGATTCTATGAATAACCATCAACTTTTTAAAATTACTACACAGGATAAGTTCAAGGAACTTATATCTGCTGATATGGAAGGTTTTATTGATGGTATAAGCCACCAATCGAAACAGCTCTCTGCATTTTTTCTTCCTATCGTGCATTACAAGGAAGATCTTCTCAAAATGGTAATAACCTTGCCCTTAATCTCCGCTTTCGTAACCGGGCCGAAGAGTCGGCTATCCTTCGCTCCGGAACGCATATCCGACATCAGAAAGTATTCTCCCTCCTTCAGCTTAACGGGATATTTCACCGCCTCCGTGTCATAGGGCTGGGTGGAATAGAAAATGCCGTCCTCCACCTGCATATTTCCATTGATTTTCAGACCGCCTTCATCCGGAATTTCAATCTCGTCTCCCGGCATGCCGATGATTCTTCCCACAAACTGCTTTCCGTCCTTATGATATACCAGAACATCGGAGGGGAAAAATTTATTTTCCAGACGGTAGTAAAGCATCAGGTCTCCTGCACTGAGCTTTGGCTTCATATCGTCATTTTTCACCGGGGCAATCCCGAAAATGACGAAGAACATCACATAAATCAAAGCACCCATCAAAAGCAGATGGGAGAAGAAGGAACGAATATCTCCCAGCTGTCGGTAATAAGCCCGCTTTTTTCGAATCACATCCAAGGGAAGGACTGCTTTTTTCTCTACTTCTTTTTTCTTCTTTGCCATATCCTCTATCCCTTTAGCTTTGCCAGCTCTTCTTCCAAAGCGGCGATTTTTTCGTCTCTTTCCTGAATTCTTGCCTGATAACCGATTTCCATTACCTGAATGGCGGAGCGATATTCTCCGTCCAAATCCTCTAATTTCTTCCACACAGAGGCAGGCTTAAAGCCGAAAAAGGCCTTTCGGAATTTCATCTTTTTCAGGTACTGCGCTACTTCTTCTAAATTCTGTGATGCCATACTACTTTCCTTTCCTTTGGGATTTGAAAACAGTATAGCCTTTTCCTCCTGTATTTGCAAAAAGTTCTTAGAATTTTAAGATATTTTCAAGGATTTTAAATAGATTTTTTTATTCTTTTTTTGACGTTTTTTTCGAAAAAACTTTAAAAAACGAGCTAGTACAGCTCCGGTTTTACCGGAAGAATAGCCTTTTTCTGATCAATGGAAAGCCCCATGAGCCAGCGTTACTGCTGAGGGGTTAAAGTACGGGCTTCACTGGTACTACGTGGCCACTGTGGCTTTCCATCTGTAAATCGTTTATAGCAAAGTAGTCAACCGTCTCCTTCATACAGGAGCGCTTTTATGCGATCACATCTGCGCCCGCAGAAAAGAAAGATAGAGTTGGACTCCGTAGGATCAAGCTTGAATTCAGCATTGACTACTGCAATAAGACCGTCAATACCACGTCTAAGGTCTGTGTATCCGGTACAGAGATAGATGTGTTTGAATCCGGAAGCATCATTAAGCATTTTTCAAGACCTTTATAACATTTGCCAGTAATTCCATATGTGTGTTTTCGTCAATCCCTAAAACTATTTCGTTTACGGACGCTGTTAACTTTGGAGATGGATAGCAGGAGGAAACCTCCACCTGTTGCCGTACTTCCACAAATCCACTCTGCGTAAGGGCGGATTCTTTTACCTTTCGAAGCCAGTAGAAGTAGGCATTTCTGGAGAGACCATGCTGTGCACAATAGTCATCTACTTTTAGACCACTCTCCTTACGATCTTTAATAATATCAGCCCATTGCCCTGTTCGCATCCTGCTTGTAGCGAGTTTTGTGTTCATCTTGAATTCCTCCCTGAGATAGTGTGCAAAGTGGAAAAAGTTTGTAAAGTGGAAAAAGTGCGTTCAACTTTTCACACTTTTCACGATTATCTTAATTTTTGTGGAGAGAAAAAAAATGACAGGTTATTTACCATTTACGCTAAAACAAAGGGCTTGAAGGGTATTTTATATTTCAAAACTGTCAAAGACGGGAGTATAACAAATGTTCACATAAATAAAAAGACTGTCATCATTTAATGGCCTTTTTTTGTAAAATCATTTTGCTCTAACTTTTACTCCAAAATAGTTAGAAAAATAATAAAAACAGATATCCATCCCGACAATTATTAATTCTGCTTTATAAATAACAATATGCTCTCCCATCAGTCTGAGAGATTTACTCAAAATAATTTATTCTATCTTAAACCACCTTTTATATTCATCAATTTTGTCCTCAAGGTCATCCATATCCCCTGCAATAAATTTTGTTTTTACTTCAAAATCCATTGGCAAATCATGCACTAATTGAATTAATTTGTTTAAATATTCCGTATCCTCCAAATCTCCTTCCTTATTAGTAAGTAAAATAAATTGTATTTCTTCTTTTCCAAAGTAAATGAATACTTTATTCACTCGAATAGTACTGTTTTCAGAAATATAACTGTTCCACACCTCATATTTGTTTTCTCTCTCACAACGTGATAATGTCTGTATCATCAAAATCTTTTGTTACTACTTATACTATTATAGTAACTTCTCCTTTCTTAGTTGACTTAGGATTAGGCGTTTGCTAAACGCCAAAAGCCGTATAAATACGACACTTTTTTGTTAATGATTATAAAAATCTCCTCTAGGTTTGTGATATAATTGAGTTGAACAAACATAAATTACATCCCTAAAGGAGACATTACTATGATATCACAAAAACAACTCTCTTTGGCAGATATTTTTGAAGGTTGTAAAGATATTTTTGAATCTGACAAACCTTAGTTTCTTACTCTGCTCGAAAATCATATTGACCTCGATAAATTTATTTTGATTCCTTTTTACAATCATTACTATGCAACCACAAGCAAAAATCGCAAATATCCTTTGACTGCTATGCTTTGGGCTTTGATCATTCAACACCTATTTTCTATTCCTACAGATTCTCTTTTACTGGTCTTCCTTCATTATTCCAGACATCTTAGAGAATTCTGCGGCTTTACCAAAGTTCCTGATGCCTCTAAAATCACTCGTTTTAAGCAAGATTTTTTATCGGAATTACAATCTGTTTTTGATAAGCTTGTTGATATAACTGAACCGATATACCAAGATATTGATAACAACCTTGCTTCTATGCTTTTGTTGACACTTCAGGTATTGAAGCTTATGTAACCGAAAATAATCCTAAATATGCCAACCGCATTATCAAGCAGCTTGAATCCTATGCAAAATCTATGAATTTTGATAGTTCTTATGGCCCTTATAAGGCAGCACATGCTTCTATGCCTACATCAGCTTCATCAAACAATGAGGTTAAACAGCAGTACATTAACGGACATTTCTGCTACGCTTACAAGTTCGGTATTATTACCAATGGACTTGGAATTGTTTGTTCCATTGATTTCTACAACAAGGATTATCTCGCTTCCCATCCTGACATTGTAGTTGAAAAGAAAGCAAAATCTCCGGATGAAGACAAATCGCTTGCTGATTCCAAAGATTTACTGCCTACCTTAAAGGACTTTAAAACAAGGCATCCAGGTATTAAAATTCCTTGGTGATGCAGCCTTTGATACCATTGAGATTTACAAATCACTTTTTGAAGATTTCAATTTTCAAAAAGTATTTATTCCTTTAAAAGTTAAGCTCTCAATGGATAAAGTTAAATATACATTCAATGAAAATGGTATTCCTTGTTGCCCTCATGATTCTTCACTTCCGATGAAACGTGAAGGAAGTAAATCCCATTTAAGGAGCAAGCTGTCTACAATGAAGTTCGTTTGTCCAAAAATGAAATGGGAATACAACCGACAAGACAAGTCCAAACGGAGTGTCTGTCACTGTGACAATCCTTGTACAACTTCTTCCTGCGGTAGAATGATTTATGTTTATCCTGAAAAGAATCTCAGAGCTTATCCCGGAGTAGAACGAGGTTCTAAAGAATGGGATGAAACATATAAGATCAGGGTAAATGTTGAAAAATCAATCAATCACTTTAAGGACAGTTTCTGCATTGCCAAACGGAAAACAACAAATGAAAAAACACTGCATTCCGATTTACTGCTAGCCGGTATATCACAGTTATTAACTGTAGTTGTTGCTGATAAAATCAACCAACGACAACATATCAGAAGTTTAAAATCTTTAATTTCTTAGGACTTATCAACTTTATATAAGCACTACGCTTATTAAAGTGCGCCAAAATCTTGCAGTTATCAACTTTTTAGCTTAAAATTTGTGCTTTGCACAAATTTATCCTTGTATACAATAATGATTGCGAACGAGCTCAGCGAGTTTCGCAATTAACTATTGACTTAGGAAACATTTCTAAATCATTCATATTTGCAACTGCACTCTCCCACTGCAGGTGTATAATCACCATCTACTTCATCAATAAATTCTTCATATCCAAATTTCAAGTAATTTAAATTAGGGTATCCATTTCTTACCAAAAGGTTAAATGCCGAAGCCGCTCGATCACCACCATAACATATCAAATAAATTTTCTTATTCTTATACCGATGACTCTTTAAATAATTTAATAATTTCCCTCCTTCGTCATCAAAAGGTATATTAATTGAAATACCAATATGTCCTTCAATATAATCTATTTCATCACGTAAATCTACGATTAACATGTCCGCTCGTTTTAATCTTACTTCCTCATAAAATTCACCTACATTAGTTATAATCTTAAAATTATTTTGTTCTATTCTTCCATAAACTACGCAAAATACTGCAAATACTAATATAAAACACACTATTATCTTAGTTGCTCTCTTTATGAGTATCATTTGACATACATCCCTTTCCATTTGGTCTAATACGATATAGATACCCCATTAGATTTAGTAGTACAAAAGATAAAATTATAGCAATTAATAAACATACAAGATAGTACAGACAGTTTCGAAAATTTAACGTACTTATCTGTGCAAAGACAATATCCGTTGTTAGTATTGCATTAATATTACTTCGTAAAATAGAATGTGGAATCAAGTAATAATAGTCCTTTATCTGTAATAATAAAATCATCACTATAATTTCAATCAATAAAACTAACTCTCTCCTTAAATCAAGGTAAATACTTAATATAGCTACAAAATATCCTATGACACTTGTTATAAAAATTCCTACTAATATGTAAAAACCAAGAATAAGATAATTATAGATATCATATATAATTCCCATTCCTATCTCCAATATAACTAACGTTATAATTTGTATGCAAAAACTAACAAGTAACTTTGTACATATTCTTAGGTAAATAGTGATACTACACCCCCTCATTATAAGGGTTTCTTTGCTATATAATTTTTTTACATTGACCTCCCTCTCAATAAGATCATATGGTGTCCGGAGTCCTACTAGTAAAATTCTTAAATATACTATATAGAATACAACACTTTGAATAAGTATATTATCATAATTATTTCTCATGGCAAAGTTCTTCTTTTGCCAAACAGATAGAATCACTAATCCAATAAATAGGATAGTCGAAATAATATTGCTTATTCGTTTTGATTTACTGTCATAATATGCATACAAAAAATTTGATTTTAAAACATCCACATTATTCTCCATTTTTACTTATACTTATTGAATATTTATATTAAACTCTTCATCTCGCATATATGATTTGCATCAAAACGAATGGAACGATTAAATAAAGTTTCATATTCTATATCATGTGTTGATATAAGAATGGCTTGATCCATATTACTTATTAAACCATAAACTTTGCTTTTTGTTTCTTGATCTAATCCAATTGTAGGCTCATCCAATAATATATATTCTTTTTTTGAAGCAAGTGCTAAAGATAATAATATTTTCTGTTTTGTTCCGGTAGATAAAGTTTCAAATACTTTATTTATACTTTCCTTAATTTCAAAATAATCATATAACTCCCAAACTTTTTTTAAGTCATATCGATCCAAACTGGTATAGTAACGCAAATTTTGTTGTATTGTAAACTTTTCATAAAAAATATTGGGTGATTCAAAAAAACTGACAGTATCTCTTAATTGCTTTTCAAACAATAAGTACTTAAAAAAGTCAATCGGATAATTATATTGTCGTCCGTCAAAGCAAATCTCGCCATAATCTGGCAAATAAAACCCTGAAATAATATAAAGTAATGTTGTTTTTCCAGTGCCGTTTTTTCCCAAAAAAACGACTTTTTCATGATCTTTAATACTTATACTAATTCCTTCAACTATTCCTTCTTTACTTATATTTTTTAATTCAATCACATGATCAACTCCTCGTATTATTAAGTTGTAGCTTTTCTTTACCTGTTCTTGGTAATCAGCTACT
>CAUTXF010000019.1:0-37638 GCA_963542215.1 uncultured Oribacterium sp.
ACATTCTATTATTTTACATTCTATTATTTTACATTCTATTATTTTACATTCTATTGTTTTACATTCTATTATTTTACATTCTTTTATTTTTAAATTCTGTTGCTTTCCTTTTCGATTGCTTTTTTTCAGCTCTTCTTTTCATTGTATTTTTTCAGGATTTCATTTTTTACTTTTCTATTCTTATCATTCTATTTTTTATTATTTTTTTCTTGTCATTCTTTTGCTCTTGGCGTCTTTCAATTTCTTTTTTAAAAAATGTATATGAGGTATTCGAATGTTATCTAAAGTCTATTCTGCTGCAATTCATGGGTTAAATGCTTATGTGGTTTCCGTTCAGGTGGATGAAAGCAATGGGCTTCCCCGCTCTATGACTCTGGGAAATGTTTCTGCTTCCGTGAAAGAAGCGATAGAACGGGTGAGTATTGCCTTGAAAAATTTAGGCTTGGAGCTTCCGCCGAAGAAAATTACCATTAATTTACAACCTGCGGATCTGCGAAAAAACGGCAGTTCCTTCGATCTTCCCATTTTTATGGGAACCTTACTGGCTCTCTATCCAAGCTGCGATTTTCCCTATGAAAACTATGGATTTTTGGGGGAACTAGGTTTAGATGGAGAGATTCGACCTGTATCCGGTGTGCTTCCCATGGTTCTGGCCTTGGAAGAGGCTGGAATGGAGGGGGTATTCGTTTCAAAAGACAATGAGCAGGAGGCCAGGAACAGTGAAAGATTAAAGGTAATTTCCTGCTCTCATATCACAGAGCTTTTGGATATTTGTAAAATTCCTTACGGAAAAAAGGAGAAGAGAAAATATATAGGAGCAGGACCTTCTGTAGGAAGCAATGATGAAAGCTATGCAAACGGTAATGAAGAAGATCAAAATTTAGATTTCCAAGATGTTTTGGGACAAAGCTATGGAGTTAGAGCGGCATTGATTGCAGCGGCAGGACATCATGCCCTTCTTTTTTCCGGTCCTGCCGGGACGGGAAAGACGATGATTGCCAAGAGAATTCCCGGAATTTTACCAAAGATGAGTAAACAAGAGAAACTTGAGCTAACAAAGATTTATTCTATTGCATCTTGTCTTCCTTCTGAAAAGGGCTTGATAGAGAAACGACCCTTTCGTGCCCCCCACTCTGCTGTCAGTCAAAATACCTTGCTTGGCGGGATGTCTTCCGGAAGATTGATTCCGGGAGAATTGGCATTGGCAGGGAAGGGGGTGCTATTCCTGGATGAATTACCTTTATTTAAAAAAGAAAGCATTGAAGCGTTAAGAGGTCCTATGGAGGAAAAAAGAGTTACCCTACATCGCCTGCAACAATTCTTCTCCTATCCGGTGGATTGTCTTTTTGTGGCGGCGATGAACCCCTGTCCCTGCGGATATTTTCCGGATCGAAATCGATGTCATTGTACGCCGGGGCAGATTCGAGCTTATCAACGGGGAATTTCCAAACCGATTCTGGAAAGAATGGATTTATGCGTATCCTTGCCGTCGATTACTTTGCAGGATGCATTGACCAAGGAAAAAGGAATATCTTCGGCGGTTTTAAGAAAACAGGTGGAAAAGGCAAGGAAAATGCAGGAAAGACGCTTCTTTCAAGAAGAGAAGATACGTTGGAATGGAGATATGAATGTTAGGGCAGTAAATAAATACTGTGAACTGGGAAAAGAAGAAGCGGAATACATGGAGAATATTTTTAAGCTCAAAAATCTCTCCATGAGAACCTATCATAAAATATTAAAGCTTGCCAGAACCATTGCGGATTTGGAAGAAGAGGAGAAGATTAATAGGAATCATCTGGCGGAAGCAGTTTCTTACCGAGGCCTGGAGGAGGTATTGTTTTCTTTTGAGGGATAAGTATGGAAAAGAAAAATATAGAGCTGTCAATTAGAGAATTATTGCCTTTTCAAGAGGATTTTCCGAAACGATTAAGGGAAATTCCGGATAGTCCGGAATGCCTTTATTTAAAGGGCTTTCTTCCTAAAGAAGGAGAGCATACTGTGGGCATTATTGGAGCCAGAGATGGAACGGAATATGGAAAGGATATTGCAAGGTCTATCGCGAAAACTTTGGCCAAAAAGGGGATAGGCATTGTGAGCGGAATGGCCTACGGCATTGATTCCGCAGCCCATGAAGGAGCATTGGAAGGAAAGGGCAAAACCTATGCGGTTTTAGGCTGCGGAGTAAATATCTGTTATCCAAGCTGTAATTTTAGACTGTATGAAAGTATTGAGAAGAATGGAGGAATTCTCAGTGAGTATCCTTTACATTCTCCTCCTTTGCCGCACCATTTTGTAGAAAGAAACCGTCTGATTTCAGGGCTCTCCGATGTGCTTTTGGTGGTGGAGGCAAAGGAAAAATCCGGTACCTTTATTACCGTGGATCGTGCCTTGGAGCAGGGGAAGCAGGTCTTTGCGGTTCCGGGAAGAATCGTAGATCGTCTATCTCAGGGGTGTAACAGATTAATTCGGGAGGGTGCATCGGTGTGTACCTCTGCCGGAGACATATTATCCTACTTTTCTTTAGAAGCGGAAAAGGAGGAAAGCAAAGAAGATGAGATTAAAAATTTTCCAAAGGAAAAACGAAGGATTTATCTTGCTTTGGGCTTTGAAAGTAAGCATTTTCAAAGCCTTCAAGAGGAATTAAAGCTTCCGAATTACATGCTGCATCGTTATCTTATTGAGCTGGAAGTGGAAGGTTATTGTGAATGTGTACAAGCTGCATATTATAGAAGAAAAAATCGGAACAGTTACTTTAACTAGAAACTTAATTTCCTATAAAAATTATCCTGATTTATGTTTCTATTTTGTTCACTGCTTCATCGAAATACTTGGAAGGGCCAAAAGTAAATCTCTGATTATTTCTTGCACTTTTCTTATAAAAGTATCAAAATCTTCCGATAAAGCTCTGAAATAGCTAATTTTCATGGAATCCGACTTGCTTTTTTTTTAGGATTCGTTTATAGTGTCCACGAATTTTTAGGAAAGTAGCTTTGTGTTATTTTTTAATAATAAATTTTATCTTTAATAGCCTTTAAACATGAAGTAAGAGTGCTTTGACTTACTCAAAGAGAAAGGCAAGGGCGCTTATTCATGCTATAGATAAAGGAAGTGTTCTTTCGCTTTACAGCAAGTTATACCGGAACAGGAAAGGATAAGGAATGGCAAATAATCTCATTATTGTAGAGTCACCCGCCAAGGTAAAAACCATCAGTAAGTTTTTAGGAAAGTCCTATACCATTGATGCAACTATGGGACATTTAATTGATATGCCCAAAAGTTCCCTTGGAGTAGATGTGGAAAATGACTATGAGCCAAAGTACATTACCATTCGCGGAAAAGGGGAACTGCTGAGCAAGTTGAAAAAGGAAGCCAAAAAGGCGGATAAAATTTATCTGGCAACCGACCCGGATCGTGAGGGAGAGGCAATCAGCTGGCATTTGCAAAGAGAGTTGAATAAGGATGAGAAAAATGCAGCGAAAATTTCCCGCATAAGCTTTAACGAAATCACTAAGAATGCAGTGCAGAATGCCATCAAGAATCCCAGAGAAATCGATATGGATTTGGTCAATGCGCAGCAGGCCAGAAGAGTCATGGATCGCTTGGTGGGGTATACCATCAGTCCATTGCTTTGGCAGAAGATTCGAAAAGGCTTATCTGCGGGAAGAGTGCAGTCCGTAGCACTGAAGATGATTTGCGACAGAGAGGCGGAGATTAATGCTTTTGAGCCGGAAGAGTATTGGAGCCTTAGTGCCAGCCTTGCTGTAGGCAAGAAGGAAGTAGAGGCGGTATTTTACGGAAAGGATAAGAAGCTGCCTTTGTCAAAGGAAGAGGATGTTCTTTCTGTTATTTCCGAAATTGGAAAAGAAAATCTAAAGCTCATTGAGAAAAAGAAGGGGGAAAGAAGAAAGAAGGCTCCCCTTCCCTTTACTACCTCTACTTTACAGCAGGAAGCGGCAAAGCTTCTTTCTTTCCCCACCCAAAAGACTATGCGAATAGCTCAGTCTTTGTATGAGGGCGTGAATGTCAAGGGAAGAGGAGTTGTAGGTTTAATTACCTACCTTCGTACGGACTCCACCAGAATTTCTGAAGAAGCCCATGCAGCGGTATTGGAAAAAATCGGACAAGAGTATGGCCCTGAATATTGTCAGAAGAATCAAGCTGAAGATAAAAAAGAAGGGAAAATTCAGGATGCCCACGAGGCTATCCGCCCCAGTTACCTGGAGATTACCCCCTTTGAGGCAAAGGAAAGCCTTGGAAAGGATGAGTATCGTTTATATCAGTTGATTTATAAGCGCTTTGTGGCCTCCAGAATGGAAGCGGCAGTTTATGAAACAGAAACCGTAAAGTTTCAGGCTAAGGATTATATCTTTACCTTAAGTGGTAGCCGCCTGCGTTTTGACGGATTCCTTGCTGTATATATGTCTGAGGAAGACAAGGCGGAGAAAAATGTAACCCTTCCGGAGATGAAGGAGGGTGACTCCTTTAAGGTGGAAAAATGGAATAAGGAACAGCATTTTACCCAGGCACCGCCTCATTACACCGAGGCTTCTTTGGTAAAGGCCTTGGAAGAGGGAGGCATCGGAAGACCTTCTACTTATGCTCCCACCATTGGAACCCTTCTCTTACGGCGTTATATTACCAAAGAAAAGAAGAACATCTTTGTTACCGAATTGGGAAATGCGGTAAATGAAATGATGTCCAAGAACTTTCCAACCATCGTGGATAAGGGCTTTACAGCGAATCTTGAGTCCTTGCTGGACTCTGTCAGTGTGGGACAGACCTCTTGGAAAACCATTGTGGAAAATTTCTATCCGGATCTTTCCGAGGCTGTAGAAAAAGCCAAAGAAGAGGTGGAGAAGGTTAAAATAAACGAAGAAGAAACGGATGTAATCTGTGACAAGTGCGGCAGAAAGATGGTTATTAAGTACGGACCTCACGGGAAATTTCTGGCTTGTCCCGGCTTTCCGGACTGTAAAAATACCAAGCCCTATGTGGAATATGCGGGCTTTCTTTGTCCGACCTGCGGTGCGGAGTGCGTAAAGAAGAGAAGTAAAAAGGGACGAATCTTCTATTCTTGCTCTCGTTATCCGGAGTGCGACTATATGACCTGGCAGAAGCCAAAGGATGCAGTGTGCGGAGAGAAAAAAGAAGGGGAGATTATGGCGTAAAGTTAAGAAATTCTTTTTCTTGACGAAAAAAAACGATGGTGATATACTACTTTCGTTTGCAGAAGTGGCGGAATGGCAGACGCGCACGGTTCAGGTCCGTGTGAGGTAACACTCATGTGGGTTCAACTCCCATCTTCTGCAGGAAAGAAGAGACTTGGAATAAGGGGATACCTTGTTCTAAGTCTTTTTTGATTCAAAGTCTACTTGTGAAAGATAGGAATCAAAGATTTGTGTTAAAAAGTAATACTTTGTTTTAAGGAGTTTGGAATATGCTGAAGATTTCCAATTTTGAGCTTATGGCAATAGTATATATGATTGCACTATTGCTAATACTTATGATATCTGCAATGATTACCTTTAAGAATTGGGCGAAAAGAGAACTGAAATATGATGTTTTCATGATTAAGAATAATGAATTGACGGTTCTGTCGGGAATACCGGTAAGATATTGCCTTAATGATATCGAAAGAGTTGAATTTTCAAAGATAGTAAGTCGAGGAAGTTATGGGGGAAGAATGAGAATATGGAAAAAGGGAGCTTTGTTTGGGCGTATTTTTTTGTTCGATGCAAGTGCCTATCGTAAAAAGTTTGCTTTTAGCAGTACATACGAAGAGATAGAATTTGTTACGGAAGCTTTGATGAAAGAACTTAGAGAATATGGCATTAGTTGCATAAAGAAATAGTGCTGAGGGGAGAAACAAAAAAGAACGGAAAAGGTATTTATAGGTAATAAAAAAGCTAGGATATATGCCATATTTCGCATAAAACCCAGCTTTTTCGTTAGCGCAGAGGGTGGGGTTCGAACCCACGTGCCCTTGCGGACAAACGGTTTTCAAGACCGCCTCGTTATGACCACTTCGATACCTCTGCAATGGAACTTCTGCATTATATAACTATTGTGAATTTATGTCAATCCTTAAAAATTTATCATAAAAGCTACATAAAAATTTATCATAAAACTGAAAATCCTCAGATTTTTGTAGATATTCCCCCCTAAATTAGCTTGCCCAACAATCCATAGCTGAGTAGGGACATAATTCCTGCCGCCAGGCATACTCCGATACCGATGGCTAAGAAGGCTTTTTTTCTATTCATCTTTAAAAGACTGGCTACCATAGCCCCTGTCCAAGCTCCGGTTCCGGGAAGGGGAATTCCTACAAAAAGAACCAGACCCCAGAAGTCCACCTTATCAATGGCGTCCTTATGCTTATCTACCTTTTTTCTAAACCAGGATGCCAAAGGTCTTGTGAAAGAGGATTTCTCCATAAGCTCCACAATCTTGGCAAAGAAAAAAAGGACAAAGGGGATGGGAAGGATATTTCCGATTAAACAATATAACAAGCCCTGTATATAATTTACCTTCAGTAAGGAGGCGGCAATCAAACCGCCACGCAGTTCAATAACGGGCATCATGGATAAAAAGAAGACCATCATTTCCCGAGAAAGAAATTTTTCAAAATGTGCTGTAAAAAATGTAATAAAACTTTCCATAATTCCCTTTTCTCTAAACTTGAATGCCATTTTGACTTATGTTAGAATTTCATGCAAAGGCATTTTCCCATTGAAACTGTTTGGGATTCTATAAAAGAAGTATAGGGGAGTCAATGCTTTTCACAAAAACTGCACATTTGCAAAGTAAAGTGCAAGCTGTTCTCTTTTTAAAATTGAGCAGTTTTAAAAATAAAGGAGTGCAATGATTAATTTCGAGGATGAGATAAAAAGGTTTAAACCTAGTTTGGATGTGGATCAGTTAGAGGATGCCATTCTCAAGGTGGACCTTACCGATATGAATGATTTGATGACACAGCTTATGGAAGAGGCTTTAAAGAAGGGGAACGATCCGTCATGAAATATGATATTACCCTGGAACGGATAGCCAACTGTTATTATAACCTGGGACTGGAAAGAGCCAGACTTCGGGACTTAAGCGGTGCCGCAGAGCTGTTGAAGAAGGCCTTGCATTTTGATAAGTACCAAAGGGAAGCAAGAAATCTGTTGGGGCTTATTTTTTTTGAGATGGGAGAAGTGGCGGATGCCTTGGTGCAATGGGTCATCAGCATGAATCTTTTGCCGGAGGATAATCCTGCGGATTATTTTTTGGAGCAGATTCAAAGAAAACCGGCGATTTTACGCATTTGCTCTGATAATGTAAAGCGTTACAATCAAGCCCTGGACTATGCCCAGCATAATAACGAAGACTTAGCGGTTTTTCAGTTGAATCAGGTTATCGGAGACAGCCCGAACTATGTGAAGGCCCACATTTTACTTTCTCTTCTCTATATGAGACGAAGCGAGTGGGTAAAGGCGGGAAAAAGCCTTTATCTGGTGCTGAAGATTGATAGAAACAATCCCAAGGCTCTTGTTCTTATGGACTATGTGAAGAAGAAGACCGGTAGGGCGGAGGTGGAGCAGAGTCGCCTTCGGAATGTTTTTTCCCATAGGAAAATGATGGATGATGATGTGATGATGCCTCAGGAGGTTAAGCAGATTTCTCCCTGGGCGGTTTCTGCCCTGCTCCTTTTGGGTGTGGTGATTGCCCTTTTTGTATTCTATCTTTTGATGCTTCCGGCAGGAATCAGAAGAGCCAATAGCAAAAACAATCAGGAAATGATATCCTATACGGAAAAGCTGGATGCGGCGAATCAGAAGATGGGAGATTTGTCTGCGGCTAATGCTAATCTGCAAAAAGAGTATGATGAAATGAAGGAGAAGCTGGATCGCTATGAGAATCAAAATGCTTCTTTTATGGCGCAATATCAGAGCCTTGTAGGTATTAACAATGCTCTTTCCACAGGAGATTTGACACAGGCGGCCCAGTTGTATACTGCCTTGGATCAAAGCGCCATTACGGATGAAAGTCTGGTCTCCATGCTATCTTCCATTAAGTCCCAGATGGAGGGAAGTGTGTACCTTCGTTTGCAGGAATTGGGTAGCACGGCATGGAATGCAGGTCGTCTGGAGGAAGCTTTACAGGATTATACCTGGAGTGTAAAGATTCGAAGAGAAGCGGAGAATTTATTCCTGCTGGCAAGAATACAGCAAACCATGGGCAATACCACGGAGGCGAATCAGAACTTTGACTCGGTGGTCGGGGAATTCCCAAGTTCGCCTTATGCGGAAAGGGCCAGACAGGCAAGGGGATATTGATGTTGGATCAGAGGAAAATCATAGCCATGGTGCAGGTCGCCATGCTGGAAAAGGAAATAGGGCAGGAGGCCCTGGATACGGCCAAGTACTATAGGGAAGATTATATTTCCAATCGGGTACTGCGGGGAATCCTTCAATATACAGGAATTTTCTTCCTGCTTCTGTTTGCCTATTTTTTTATGGAAATAGAAAACATTCTCCAAAAGCTGGATTTTCAATACATGATGGATTTGGGAAAACGAATTTCCCTTCTCTATTTCCTGGGCATGGTTTGTGCCATTGTGCTTATTTCCATTGTGTCCTATTATTCCTATGAAAGAGCCTATGAAGACAGTTTGCTTTATCGTGAACGCTTAGAGGATCTGCTTCTTTTGTCTACAGCAAAGAGAACGGAAAAGCTTAGAAAAAAGGAGGAGAAAGACACTATCGTTCAAAAAGCCAGAGAAGAGGCTCAGGAAGTGGTACTGCAAATGAAGAAAGAGGGAGCCAAACTGGATTTAGCGCCGCTTTATACAAGATCGGAAAGATTGGCTAAGCTTAGAAGGCTGAAGGACGGAGGAAAAGCTGTTCAGAAAAATGCTGCTCCCAAACAAAAGGGAGAAGAAGATTGGCTGGATGATGAGGCGAATTGGTTGGACGAGTAATGTAGGGAGAGAGTAGGAGTATGAACGGTTTTCGACTTTTTAAAGAAAAATGTCAAAAAATATATGGACAGCAGGATTATTGGATGGTTCCTATCTTTCGTTCCTGCCTGGCCTTTCTTATCTTTTTTTCCTTAACTCGCCATTTTTCCATGGTGGGAAAACTGGCGCATCCGATTTTTCTTTTGTTTTTTAGTTTGATATCCTTTTTTCTTCCCTTTTCGACTTTGCCGATACTTCTGGGCGTAATATTGATGTCTTATTTTTATCAGCAATCCCTTTTGCTCTTGATTGTTTCCGGGGGCATCTTTTTGTTCTTGTTTTTATTGCAAAGCAGTATCAGAGGAAAATATGCCATCCTCATTGCCTTGATGCCTTTTTGCTATCTTTTGAAAATCCATTATTTTTTGCCGATTTTTGTAGGGCTCACTATGGGTTTTACGGCCTTTCTGCCTCTGGCTTTGGGATGCTTTTTATATTTTTTCCTGAGCTTTATTCAGCAGAATGAAAAGCTTTTTACGGCCTCTGCCGATCTTACGGAACAGTTGGAATCCTTGACGAAAACCCTGCTTCCTTTTTTTAAAGACAAGGAAATGATCCTTGTATTGGTTCTTTTTTCTGCTGTGGTAGTGACGGTTTATCTGCTGAGAAACGGAAGTTTTCAGTATTCCTGGCACATTGCCGTAACGGTGGGGCTGGTAATGGAGGCGTTGCTTTGGATATTGTATCCTTTACTTTCCTTAAAGATGAATTTCTTGATTAGTAGTATTGCCTATTTCATTTCTGCCTTGCTGTCTGTATTCACCCTGTTTTTCTTCCATGATGTGGATTACCGGGGAACAAAATTTTTGCAGATGGAAGATGATGACTACTACTATTTTGTAAAGGCTGTACCGAAGAATAAAGGAGAACATTTTCCTTCTTCGGATTAAGAAATTTTCTCCATAGAGAAAAGAGTATTTTTGTGTGAACTTGATCATTTGTTGCTACGAGGAGAAAGGGGTATCGGAATTGGATTTCTTTACAAAGATTAAGGGGTGGGTAAGTTTACTTCCTGCGTTTAGTCTGTCAGGACTTGTGGAAATAGCAATTTTGGCAGGGATTATTTATGTCGTCCTTCTTTGGATTCAGAACACAAGAGCCTGGCAGTTACTGAAAGGAATTCTGGTGCTTCTTTTGTTTACGGCATTTGCCGTTTTCTTCCGTTTGAATACGATTGTTTGGTTAATTGAAAGAATTTCCACAGCGGCTATTATTGCGGCCGTTATCATTTTTCAACCGGAACTACGAAAGGCTTTGGAGCAATTAGGCTCTAAGAATCTTTTCGGGCAGTTCCAAAGGGAAGATAGCAAAGGCAGCTTCAGAGTCAATGAAGAATTAATTTCCGCATGTCAGGAAATGTCAAGATACAAGACCGGTGCATTGATTGTTATTGAGCAAAACCAAAGTCTTAAAGAGGTGGAGGATACCGGAATTTATGTGGATGGTATTGTGACGGCGGCCTTACTCATTAATATTTTTGAAAAAAATACTCCCTTGCATGACGGAGCGGTTGTGATTTCCGGAGACAGAGTGGTTTCCGCCACCTGCTATCTCCCCCTGTCCGATACCGGAATATCCAAGGCCTATGGCACCAGACATAGGGCGGCGTTGGGAATTTCGGAAAGTACGGATGCCATCACCCTGGTAGTATCCGAGGAGACGGGACGAATCTCCGTAGCCTTTCAGGGAAAGCTTTTACATGTCAAAGAGGCAGGAGAATTAATACGTTATCTTCCGAAGCAAGAGCAGGAAGAGCAGAAGAAAACTTTATTTTCCCGCATTCTTCCCAGAAAAAAGGAGGAGAGATAAATGAAGTTTTTTAAAGAGAATCTTATATTAAAGCTGGTGAGTGTGGTTCTGGCTTTGCTGCTTTGGCTGATTGTTTTCAATGTGTCCAATCCGGAGCAAAAGGAAAGCAGAACCGTGGAATTACAGATTTTGAATCAGGATACCTTTTCCGCGGAGAATAAAACCTGGGAAGTGGATCGGAGTACGGTTACCGTCAGTTATACTGTGCGAAGCAATCTAGCTTCTTCTGTAAAGGCTTCTGATTTTAAGGCCTATATCGATTTAAGCGATTATTCTATTACGGGATCCGTGCCGGTCTATGTGGAGCTTGTTAATCAGGAAAATGCTTCCAGTATTTCGGATATCGTGGCCAGACCTTCCGTTGTTCATGTCAGCATAGAAGATTTACAAAAGAAAAAATTTGATTTACAGGTGCATCAACAGGGCAATGTGGCTGAGGGTTATACCGTTTCGTCCATTACTGTTGATCCTACCACCATTTATGTAAACGGTCCGGAGTCATCCGTGGGAAGAATTTCTTCTCTTGGGCTGGTGGTTAATGTGGATGGCATGAATCAAAATACCGATGGTACCGGAAAGATTGTTTTTTACGATGCTAACGGAAAGATTATTCAAAATCTGCCGAATGTCAGCCTGTCTCAGGAGCAGGTGGATTATACGGTGGTGATTCACAAGAAGAAGGATCTTATTCTATCCGCAACAACAGAAGGAACTGTTCAAAACGGTTACACGGTGGAGGAGCTTCAGATTTCTCCAAAAAGCATCAGTGTTTCCGGCAGTGAATCTGTTTTGGAGGGGCTCAATCAACTGACCCTTCCTGCCCTGGACGTATCCAATGCCAAGGAAGATGTGAGTGTTACTCTGCGGCTTAAGGATTATTTGCCCAGTGGTTTGTCTCTTGCAGAGCCCAACAGTACAGTCTATATTCATGCCACTATCAAAAAGCTTCCGGAAAGCACGAAGGAAGAGGTGGAGCAGAATACCAAGGCAAGTACTACGGAAGAGAGTACGGAGGGTACAACAGAAAGTAGCAAATCCTCTGAAAGCACGAAGACCACAGAGGAGGAAAACACGGCGGAAACAAAGGGAAGCGGTAATGGAGATAGTAAAGGAAGCGGAGCGGATAGTGGAGAATCTACAGAAAACAAAGGCCCCAGCGCTGAACGGAAAGCAAAATCACAGTAGAAATAGTCTGTTTTTTGACCTTTGCTTATATACGGTATTGTATGGCATGGCATATCTTTTGAAGGAAAAGGGATATGCCGTGCTTTCCTTTTTCTGCTTTCTGATTTTGTCTCTTTATCTTTTTCTTCGAGAAAGAGAGAGAGAGGGAAGTAGTGTAACATTGTCCGGCCTTCTTGCTTTGGGATTACTTTTTGGAGAGGGCGTGGCTACTTTACAGCTTAGCAAGCTTTCTTCTCCCTGGACCATTCATACCTGGCTAAGCTTTTATTTGGCTTACCTTTTATTCTATTTGGGCTATCACGGTAGAACGTATTTATCTGAATTCGCGGCTTCTCGCTTTCTGAAAAATACAAAAATCTTCTCGGAAGAAGCAAAGAAGGTGGATTTATCTGGGAAAGAATATCGGTGGAACCTTACAGAAGGACAATTTTTAAAGCTTTGTATTTTAGGACTTCTTTTGCTTTCTTATTTTTCTTTTGTGATAGAGGCATTGGCTCTTGGCTATATTCCTTTATTTACGGAGCATACCCCCCACGCATATTCTTATTTTCATTTAAAGGGACTCCATTATTTCACCACTCTTTTTGTACTGGTTCCTATGCTTCTTCCTTTTTTATATCAAAAAGAGGGCAGCCTAAAGCTGTTTTCAGGCATCAGTTTATTTTTAGCTCTTCTTTTACCAATCCTTTTGGTTTCCCGTTTTCAGCTTCTGTTTTCCCTGTTTTTATTTGTGTTTTCTGCCTTGTATCAGGGCTTAAGGATTCGGAAAAGATATCTGCTTTTATTATTTCTTTTTTTGCTGTCTGCCTATGTTTTTCTTACGATAGAGAGAGCCCATTCCGTTTCCTATCTTATGGGAATCTTTGAAATGAAAAATGATAAGCTTCCCATTTTTTTGGTACAGCCCTATATGTACATTGCCAATAATTATGAGAATTTTAATTTGCTGACAAAAAATATAGAGGAACATTCCCATGGTTTTCGTATGGCCTATCCCTTTTTAACCCTTTCCGGGGCGAAATTCTTTTTTGATTTTCCCTTGGCCTATCCGGTCTATTTAACCAAGGAGGAGCTGTCTACCTTGGGGATTCTGTACGATGCCTACTATGATTTCGGCCTTTTGGGCGTTATGCTTTTCTCTTTATTTTTGGGTCTGCTTTCTTCCTGGATTAAAGAGCTTTCAAGGAAAGAGAAAAATCCTTTTGGAGGCGCATTGTATATCCAATTTGCTTTTTATTTTCTATTTTCCTTTTTTACAACCTGGTTTTCCAATGCCTCCAGCATTTTTTACTTTGCTGTGACGCTCGTACTTGCAGTTCTATGGAAGGGCTTTGTTCATGAAAAAAATTCTGCTGTATCTATATAAAATGCTTTTTCCTTTGGGAGTATGTGTTTTCTTTCTGTATTTTCTCCCTAAGCTATTGTTCTTTTTTCTCCCCTTTACCCTGGGGGCGATAATTGCCTTTTGCTTAAATCCCTTGATTTCTTTTTTGCAAAAGAGCTTCCCGTTTTTAAAGAAAAAGCAAATATCCCTGGTGCTGACCTTAACTATTTTCGCTTTGTTTTTTTATCTTTGTTTTTGTCTTATGCAGTTGGGACTTCCCATGCTTAAGCAGCGCATTTCTCGTTTGCCTTTGGAAATTCAGGATTTAAAGCATCAATTGGAGAAAATGATAGAGGAAAATTTGCCCTACTTTCCTCCATTCATCCAAAATCTACTGTCGGATCTTCCCGGTACTTTGGACGGTATAGGAAGAACCATGATGAATAAATGGACTTCTCCGGCCTTGCAATTTTCTCTGCATGTGGTTAGCGGCTTGCCTGAGTTGTTTCTTTACCTGATTATTACTATACTGTCTGCTCTTTGTTTTTCTCAGGAAGGGGCAAAGCTGTTATCGATTCTGCATCGAAATATTCCGGAGCAGTTCAGAAAATATATGCAGCTTCTTAAGGAGGATGGAAAAAAGATTTTAAAGGGCTATGTTTGGGCGCAAATCCAAATCATGTTTTGTGTGTTTATTCTCTTAAGCGTCGGTTTTTCCTTATTGAAAGTGGAGCTTGCGATTCCTTTGGCTTTTTTAACCGCTTTTTTGGATGCCCTCCCTGTTTTTGGTGTGGGCTTTATTATGTGGCCCTGGATGGCGCTGATTTTATTAAAAGGAAAATTTTTATTCTTTTTAGCTCTCTTATTGATTTACATTCTCAGCCAGATGATTCGACAGATTTTGCAACCGAAGATTATTGGGGATGCGGTGGGGTTGCCCCCTTTACTGGCTTTGATTTTCCTGTTTTTAGGCTATAAGCTTTACGGGATTTCCGGAATGGTTTTAGCCCTGCCTGTTGGCATGCTGTTGGTACGTTTTTATCATTATGGAGCATTTTCCGGATTTTTCTCTGCCGGAAAGAGCCTTGGCAAAATGCTTTTAGACTATGCCGGTGTAAAAAAGGATGAGGAAGTGTAAATGAAGGAGAGCTGTCAGAAAAATCATATCTCATTGCCTGAGGAGTTTAGCGAAAGAATGAAAATCAGGCTGGGGCAGGAGTGGGAGGCTTTTTTAGAAGCCTGTTCTCTGCCTCCGAAGCGAGGGCTTCGGCTGAATTTACAGAAGGTGGAGGCTAATCCGGATTTTCCTTTAGAGAAATGGAAGGAAAATTGGAAGCTGGAAGAGTTAGTAAAGGATTCTACCAGAGAATATCTTTGTGATGAAGAGTATTTACAAAGTATAGGAGTGCAAATCGGGCATAATGCCTACCATGAAGCGGGACTTTATTATATTCAGGACCCTTCCGCCATGTCTGTGGTTCCTTATATGGAAATTCGCCCCTTTGACAGATGTCTGGATCTTTGTGCCAGTCCCGGGGGAAAGAGCTTGCAGATAGCGGACAGGCTTAAGACTGAAGAGGGAGGAATTCTTCTTTCCAACGAATTTATCATGGAAAGGGCCAAGAACCTTTCCAAAAATGTGGAGCGTATGGGCTATAGCCATGTGGCAGTAAGTTCCTGTTCTGCCGAAGAGCTGGAAGCGCAATTTCCGGCATTCTTTTCCAGAATTTTAGTGGATGCACCTTGCTCCGGAGAAGGAATGTTTCGGAAAAATCCGGAGGCCATAGCGGATTGGTCCTTAGAGAAGGTTTCGCAATGTGCAGGTCTACAAAGAGAAATTCTTGGCCATGCCCTGGGAATGCTTAGGGAAGGGGGGCTTTTGGCCTATTCCACCTGTACATTTTCCGAGGAGGAAAATGAAAAAATGCGGGAATGGATTCTAGAAAAACATCCGGAGCTCAGCTTTTTAGGAGAGAGGCATCTTTATTTTCATAACAGTGTGGGAGAGGGACAGTATTTTTCTCTTTTTCGGAAAGAGGGAAAGGATCTTGAGAGAGAGGATGTGGATATTTCTAAACTTTCCATGCTGTGGGAGAAGAAGGCTAAAAAATATTTTTATTATCCCTCTTCTTTAAAATGCTTTTTATCCCTACCTTTGCTTCGAATCGGTATTGCGGTTTTGGAGGAAGGTAAGAAGAGCTGGGAATGGAGTCATAGCCTAAGCCACGCTTTAGACCTTCCTAAATGGGAGGAGGCCCTTAAAAATCTTCCTGAAAAATCGCTGGAGACCAAATTGCTTTACAGACTCTCCTTGTCCGGAGAAGACAGAAGGGTAGAGGCCTATCTCCATGGACAAGAAATAGCGGTGGAGAAAGAAGAGCTGGAGAATTTTCCTATGGCCGACAGGAAAGGAAACGGAAACAATAAAAAAAGCGATAAAGAAAGCGATAAAGGATTAACTCTTTGTGCATGTGACGGACTTCCTTTAGGCTTTGGATATTACCGAAACGGACGACTAAGAAACCTCTATCCTAAGGGAATACGCTTTAAAAAATAGAAGCATATATTAAATGTTTGTTATTTCTTTGGCTTGAATTAGATTTTGCTATCGTTTACAATAAGCCATGTTAAAAGGGTAATTTGCCCTCAAAATAGAAATGGAGGAAGATTATGGATCAGCGTAATTCTTTGGCAAGGAAGCGTATAGAGGCCTTGCTGGATGAATCCAGTTTTGTGGAAATCGGTGCTCATGTTTGCAGCAGAAGTACAGATTTTAATTCCGGTGAGAAACAGGAAGCATCGGATGGAGTCATTTGTGGGTATGGCAGTATTTCCGGGAAGCCGGTATATATTTATGCACAAGATAGAGAAGTACTCTCCGGAAGTATTGGAGAGATGCATGGAAAGAAGATTGCCGGTCTCTATGATACAGCGATGAAAATGGGATGCCCGGTGGTGGAATTACTGGATTCCAGCGGACTTCGTATTCCGGAAGCTACAGATGCTATTTTTGCCCTTTCCACCATTTACGAGAAAAAGGCAAAGGCGAAGGGCTTGGTTCCCCAATATACCGTGATTTTCGGACAGGTAGGAGGAGGTCTTGCCATTCTTCCTTCCCTTTCCGACTTTTCCTTTATGGAAAAAGAAGAGGCAAGACTTTTCCTTACCGCTCCTGACGGCGTGGAGGGAAATAAGGATGAGGCTTTTGCCATGGCGGAAGCCCAGGCTAAGCAGGGAAATCTTGATTTTTACGGTACGGAAGAAGAGATTTTTGAGGAAGTTCGTAAGGCGTTTGCCTTTTTGCCTGCTAACAATGAAGATGCAGCTTATCAGGAGGATATGGAAGATAGCCTCAATCGTAGTGTGGAGGGCTTCTTCGCATTGGCACCGAGAGAGGCACTGGAAACTCTTTCGGATGAAGGAAGAATCTTTGAAGTAAAGTCTCATTTTGGAGAGGGGGCGGTTACTGCCTTTATTTCCTTAAATGGACAGACTGTGGGTGCGGTGGCTACTAATGGTGAGCCTCTACATTGGAAGGCAGTGGAAAAGATGGATCAATTCCTTCGTTTCTGCAACAGCTACTCTATTCCTATTTTGACAGTGTGTGATGTGCCGGGCTTTGAAAACTGCTCTTGCAATGAAAAGCACATGGCAAAGGCTATGGCAAGTCTTCTTTCCATCTATGGAAATGCTTCCGTGCCTATGGTGAGCCTTGTGAAGAAGGCTATCGGTTCCGCAGGAGCGGCAATTGGCAGCAAGGGTCTGGGGGTGGACCTGGTTTATGCATATCCTGAGTCTGAGATTTCCATTATGGATGCCAAGTACGCAGCGGATATTTTGTATCCTGAAAAATCTGCTTCCGAGAGAGAAGAGGAAAGTAAGAAATTTTTAGCGGAGAAATCCTCTGCTTTGGCTGCAGCAAAGAGAGGATATGTGGATGATTTGATTTTACCGGAGGAAAGCCGTCAAAGAATTATTTCCGCCTTTGAAATGTTATACGGAAAGGCTAATTTTGATTTTCATAAAAAATTCGGAAGCAACTAGGAGGGGAAAATGAAGAAGATAAATAAAATATTCCTCCTATGTGCTTTGCTCCTGTCCTTCTTTTTACTTTCCTGCGAAAAGCAGACTGTGGAAGCGGAAGCCTTGGATCCTTCCACATCGGCTGAACTTGAACAAACGATAGAGCAGTATTTTACCTCTATGGTAACCCAGGATGAGAGTAGTCTTAATCAGGGGATTCAGGAGGCCTACAAGTCTAAGGAAGAGGTTCTCTATAATGCCTTAAATAATTTCAAGAATGACAAAGAGGAGCTTGGAGAATTTCAGGAGGTCAAGGAGAACATTGTCACAAAAGAAGATGGAGAATACAAGTTCCATCTTGTGGCACAGTTCGAAAAAAGAAAATTAGACTTTGATGCATCCTTAAAAGAGGATTACAGCGGCTTTACCTCCATGAGCTTTGTTCCGGAGTACAGTATGGAAGAGAAGATGGCTTCCGCAGGACAAAACTTATTGGTGGGAATGGGAATGGTTTTTGCCGTACTCATTTTCATTGCTTGGATTATCAGCCTTTTTAAGTACATTCACATTTGGGAAGAAAAGCACCAAGAGAAAAAGGCTAAGAGAAAGATGCCGGCTCCTACAGCTAAGGCGGTAGAAAAGCAAGTTCCCAAGCGTGTGGTTCCTGTTATAGAAAAAGAAGAAGGTATCCCCGAGGATGTATTAAGCATTGTAATGATGGCGGCTATTGAGGCCTATGAAGCGGAGCAGCTGGTGGAAAATCCTTTCAAGGATGCCAAGGAATTAAACAACGGTCTGGTGGTTCGTTCGATTAGAAGACGGAGATAAGGAGAGATTATGAAGCAGTATACAATTACAGTAAACGGTGTAGCTTATGATGTAACAGTAGAGGAGAAAAACGGCGGTGTTGTTTCCGCTCCAAAGGCAGTGGAGAAATCCGCGCCTGCAGCTTCTGCTCCTGTAGCTTCCGCACCTGCAGCATCTGCTGCCAAGGAAGGCAATGTGGCAGTATCCGCGCCTATGCCCGGAAAGATTCTGGCGGTAAAGGCGAAAGAAGGAGATAGTGTAAAGGCGGGAGATGTACTTCTTGTTTTGGAAGCCATGAAGATGGAAAACGATATTGTAGCTCCCCAGGATGGTGTTGTAGCCAGCATTAATGTAAAGGTGGGAGACAGCGTAGAATCCGGTGCGAAATTGGCCAGCTTAAACGCCTAAAGTCAGGATAGGAGGATATTTTCATGAATATAGTAGAGACCTTATCCAATCTACTACAGCAAACGGCCTTCTTTCATCTTACTCCGGGAAATTACCTGATGATTCTCGTTGCCCTGGTTTTCCTGTATCTGGGAATTGCCAAGGGATTTGAGCCCTTATTGATGGTACCTATTGCTTTCGGAATGCTTTTGGTAAATATCTATCCGGATATTATGTTAAGCCCGGAAAAGTCCATCAATGGAACCGGGGGACTTTTATGGTATTTCTTCCGCCTAGATGAATGGACCATTTTACCGTCTTTGATTTTCCTGGGAGTGGGAGCCCAGACGGACTTCTCCCCGTTGATTGCCAATCCCATCAGCTTCTTACTGGGAGCGGCGGCACAGTTCGGTATTTATGCAGCCTACTTTATTGCCATTTTCCTTGGTTTTAACGGAGCGGCGGCTGCGGCAATTTCCATCATCGGAGGAGCGGACGGTCCAACCTCCATCTTCCTTTGCAATAAGCTGGGACAGACGGCATTGCTGGGACCTATTGCGGTTGCGGCATACAGCTATATGTCTTTGGTTCCTATCATCCAGCCGCCTATTATGCGGGCTTTAACCACCAAGGAAGAGCGGATGTGTAAGATGGAGCAGTTAAGACCGGTTTCCAAGCTGGAAAAAATTCTGTTCCCCATTGTGGTAACCATTGTGGTTTGTTTGATTTTACCCACCACAGCACCCCTTGTAGGTATGCTGATGCTGGGAAATCTTTTTAAAGAGTCCGGTGTTGTAAAGCAGTTAACAGACACTGCGGCAAATGCCATGATGTATATTGTGGTTATTTTACTGGGAACCTCTGTAGGAGCAACCACCTCCGCAGAAGCCTTTTTAAATGTAAATACCTTAAAGATTGTTTTCTTGGGACTGGTAGCCTTTGCCTTCGGAACAGCGGCAGGTGTACTTCTCGGAAAAGTGATGTACTATGCTTCCGGAAAGAAGATTAATCCGTTAATCGGTTCCGCAGGCGTTTCCGCAGTGCCTATGGCGGCAAGAGTATCCCAAAAGGTGGGAGCGGAATCAGACCCGACCAACTTCCTTTTAATGCATGCCATGGGACCGAATGTGGCAGGTGTTATCGGAACGGCAGTTGCAGCAGGAATCTTTATGGCTGTGTTTGGAGTGAAATAGAAAGGGGAAAATATGGCAAAAGTTAAGATTACGGAGACCGTGCTGAGAGACGCACATCAGTCCTTGATTGCCACAAGAATGCCCAGTGAATTAATGGAGCCTATTTTGGACAAGATGGATCAGGTAGGATATCATGCGGTGGAATGCTGGGGAGGAGCAACCTTTGATGCCTGCCTGCGTTTCCTAAAGGAAGATCCCTGGGAAAGACTTCGGATGTTGAAAAGACATTTTAAGAATACGAAGCTGCAAATGTTGTTCCGCGGACAGAATATCTTAGGTTACAATCACTATGCAGATGATGTGGTGGAGTATTTTGTAGAAAAATCCATCGCCAACGGTATTGATGTGATTCGTATTTTCGACTGTTTAAATGATATTCGAAATCTGGAAACTGCCGTTAAGGCCACTAGAAAAGAAGGGGGACATGCCCAGATTGCCCTTTGCTATACCTTGGGAGATGCCTATACCCTGGAATACTGGGAGAACCTGGCAAGAGATGTAGAAAATCTCGGTGCGGATTCCCTTTGCATTAAGGACATGGCAGGTCTGCTTCTTCCTAAGGAGGCAACAGAGCTGGTTGGGGCTTTAAAGAGAGGAACCTCTCTTCCTATAGAGATGCATACCCACTATACTTCCGGTATGGCATCCATGACCTATTTAAAGGCTATTGAAGCAGGAGCGGACATTATTGATACCGCATCCACTCCTCTGGCTATGGGAACT
The DNA here is from genome assembly GCA_963542215.1 of uncultured Oribacterium sp. Lineage (GTDB taxonomy): Bacteria > Bacillota > Clostridia > Lachnospirales > Lachnospiraceae > Oribacterium. The sequence goes on from CAUTXF010000019.1 coordinate 20,450, forward strand.
TCCCAGCCATCCACAGAGGTTATGGTAGCCGCTTTACAGGGCACCGAGTATGATACCGGCCTTGATCTGGACAAGCTTATTGAAATTTCCAATTATTTCCAGCCCTACCGGGAGGAATGCATCAAGTCCGGCCTCCTTTCCACAAAGGTATTGGGCGTAGATATTAAGGCTTTAAAGTATCAGGTTCCCGGAGGAATGTTATCCAATCTGATTTCCCAGCTTCATCAGGCAGGGAAGGACGAGAAGCTTCAGGAGGTTTTGGAGGAGGTCCCAAGAGTGCGTAAGGACTTCGGAGAGCCGCCACTGGTTACCCCTTCTTCTCAGATTGTAGGAACCCAGGCGGTAATGAATGTCATTACTGGAGAGCGTTATAAGATGGTTCCCAAGGAATCTTATAAGCTGGTTGCAGGAGAGTTCGGTAGAACCGTTAAGCCTATGGACGAAGAAATGCTGAAGAAGGTCTTAAAGGGAGAGAAGCAGATGACAGATCGCCCTGCAGACCACATTCCGCCACAGCTTGAGCAGTTTAAGGAAGAATGTAAGGAATGGACACAGCAGCCGGAGGACGTACTGTCTTATGCACTGTTCCCTCAGGTAGCCAAGGACTTCTTCCAGTACAGAGATGCCCAGAAATCCGGCATAGCGTTAAAGAACGTGGACAAAGAAAATAAAGCCTATCCGGTATAAAACGAGGTAGAAAAAACAATACAGAAGGAAGCAAAAAAAAGACTGTAAAAAATTAAGCTCTTAAAGAAATTTCAGCAATATAGGTCTGAAACGGGGCACGCTCCCGCTAGCCTCGCCTCACATCGGATACTAAGCGAAAAACTGCGTTCCACTTGTTTTTCGCAAGTACCGGTGGGCTCAGACTACCCCGCATTCAGACCTATATTGTCGAAAATTTCTTCCGAGTTTTGATTTTTGCAGCCTTTTTTTGCTTCCTTCTACATTATTTTAGAGTCTATAAGCAGAGGAGTATCATATTGATCTCTTCTTGGAGAGCTTTTGATAAGGGACAATCTGAGCCCGTCGGCACTTAGCTTTTGTTATGTAAAAGCTTAGTGCCGCTACGTGGCGAGGTTAGCGAGAGCGTGTCCCGTTCCAAAAGCTATACTGTAGAGGATAAATTCATTCCAGCTATAATCTCTTTATATCCTCGTTCATTACGTTTCTTTGTCATTTGTCTGAATAATTCCAAGAAGCATTGACGGAAGGAAATAAAAAAATTAAAATGATGCAAGAAAATCTTCATTGAAAATTATTTTTTAATCTTTATAATTTCCGATAGAATTGCAGATGTATAAAGACAGGGATTTTTTCCCTGATGAATCACAAAGAGATACCTCTTAGAGAGTATACTTCTTTGGCGTAAAGGGCAGGGAGAAAGATGAGAAAGACAAGTTGGAGACGCTTTATAAGTTTAGGATTAATCTTGAGCAGCATTTTTGCTACGCAAGCTTTTGCTACAGAAAAGGATGCCGTAATTAAGGGCAGTATGGTCAATGTAAGGGCTGAAGCCAATAAAAACAGTAAAAAGGTGGCGAACCTTTATTCCAATACAGCCGTTAAAGTAGGGGATCCGGTGCAAAACTCCTCCGGAGAAAGCTGGTATCCGGTTAATTTCCAAGGAGGAAGCGGATATATTCGTTCCGATTTTGTAAAATTTCCGGTTCAATACCAAAGGGATGAGGCCTTTGAGAACGCTTTAAATCAACAGGGCTTTCCGGAAGCTTATAAGGACGGCCTAAGAGCTCTCCATGCAGAGTTTCCCAACTGGCAGTTTAAGGCTTTACATACCAATTTGGATTGGCAGAGAGTTTTAGACGGAGAGATGGAAGGAACCGGCAGTCTTGTGGACAAGAATGCTATTTCATCATGGAAGTCCACCGATCAGGGAAAATATGACTGGAATACAGGAACATGGGTAGGATTTGACGGTCCTACCTGGGTTGGTGCCTCCAGACAATTAACAGCATACTATATGGATCCCAGAAACTTTTTGGATGAGTCCTACATTTTCCAATTCTTACTCCATAGCTATAATCCGGAGGAACAGACGAGAGACGGTTTGGCAGCCATGCTAAAGGGCAGCTTTATGGATAGCGGAAGTCAAGGCAGTGGAAATGGGGAAAACAGCGGAAGCGGAGATGCTTCCTCTACCCAGAATTCAACGGAAACAGTAGTTATTTCCAATGAAGGACCGGGAGCAAACATATCAAATGCGGAGGGAACGGTTATTCCTTCCGGAACCACAGCGGCATCTGCAGACAATTCCAATACAAGTAACGGAACAAATGCAGGCGGTGTGGATTACGTGAGTATTATTATGAAGGCTGCGGAGCAGTCTAAGCAGAATCCCTATGTTCTTGCTTCCATGATTTTACAGGAGCAGGGAAAAGGAAGCAGCGGTTCTATTTCCGGAAGTAGCGGACATTACAATTATTTTAATATCGGTGCTTACCAGGATGGAAAGATGGGAGCCATCGAGAGAGGTATTTGGTATGCCAAGCAAAGTGGCAGCTATATGCGTCCCTGGAATAGCAGAGAAAAGTCTATTGTGGGCGGAGCACAGTTCTTTGCGGAAAATTATATGAATGCGGGACAGAATACTTTGTACCTGAAGAAGTGGAATGTACAAGGATCCAACCTGTTTAAGCATCAATATATGACCAATGTACAGGGAGCTGCCGAGGAAGGGGCAAAGTTATCCTCAGCTTACAGCAAAGATATGAAGAATAAAGCCATGGTTTTCTCCATCCCCGTATATAAGGATATGCCGGGACAGAAAGAGCCGATTCCTACCGGAGATGAGAAACCCACAAGAAAAGATGGTGGCAACAGTTCCGGAGATAGCACGGGTAGCGGTAACAGCACAGTAAGCAATGCCGGAAATGCAGGTACTAATGGAAATGGAAGCAACACAAACAGCTCAGCAGGGAAGACAGAGAGCGGTGTAGAAGTAGTGGAGATTGGAAAGAGTCCTCTTGGTTAAAAAGTCTTGAAAGAATTCTCATCATTCAGTAAAATATAACGGAATATGTCGAGTAAAGCTTCGGGTACTGTCAGAGGATGGGAAGACTCGAATCAGAGGAATTTGAGGAAATAATAATGAAATCATTACAATATATACTATATACTTGCCTGCTCAGCCTTCTGTTTTCCATGGCTGTTTTTGCTGCAGACGGACAGCTAAGCTTTTCCGATCCGACAGCTAAGGTGGGAGAAGAAATCACGGTGAATATGAAGGTGAAGAGCGATACTCCTTTAGCCAGAGTAGATATTACCCTTCGCTACGACAGTAATTCTTTGCAGTTTGTCAGCGGAACGAATACTGATGGAGGTGCAGGAACTCTGCGTGTACACGGTACCGGCGATAATTCCGTAGCAAACACCTTGGCATTTGCTTTGAAATTCAAGGCTGCTTCCCCAGGACAGTCCAGTATTACGGTAGAAAAGCAGGAAATATACAGTGGGGATGAAAGTCTTTTAAACCTTACCCATGTGGGAAAGGGTGCTGTAAATATTACTGCAGAAGAAACAAGCAGTGAAAGTGCGGCGGAAACTTCAGCCTCTGCAGAAGAAAGTGAAGAGGCGGAGACCAAGAACGAGGGGGTTAAGCTTACCGCAAAGGACAAGAGCATTACCATTATGAATCCCGGCTCCGATGTAAAGATTCCGGATGGCTTTTGGGAAAGCACCATTGATGTAGACGGTCATCAGGTAAAGGGATGGGTATGGAAGGCCGATACGGAGCATCAGTACATCATTGTTTATGGAATGAATGATGCGGGGGATTTACACTTTTATCGTTACGACTTAAAGGAAAAAACCATTCAGCGGTATTTTCAGGATCCCTTAGAGGCTGAGCAGAAGAAAAATGCGGAAAGCTATCCTACTTTATTAAATCAATATGATGCTTTGGTAGGAAAATATAATGTACAGACAATCTTGAGCATTGTTTTTGCCTTAGTGGCTTTGCTTCTTGCCGCCCTATCCATCTTCCTGTGGCAGACACGTAGCAAATTAAAGAAAATTATTGCTTTCCAGAGAGAAACCTTGGAGCGAGAGAGAAAGGAAAGTCGTCCCAATGTAGAGCGTTTCTCATTAAAGGAAGAATTTCCCATGAAGGAACAGGATTTCCCGGAGGAAGAGGAAGAAGAGGGAAGGACCAAGCTGATCGGTCGTAAACCAAATGTGCATCATGAGGGAGAGAACAGCTCCGATATCGAGGATGCCGATTTAGGAGCCACCAGAGCGATTTCTTTATCTGCTGAAGATAAAAAGAGATTGGCGGATAAAGAGAAACATAAAAAAGAGGATTCTTTGGAGCATACCAAAGAAGTAGAGCTGGAAATCGAAGAGCTGTAAGTTCTATGAACCGTAAAGAATTTAAAAGCTGTAATGGCTTATAGAATTAAGAGAAACACGATGTAGAAGCTGTTTATCATGCAGTATAGCCATAAAAAGTAGGAGATCTGTCCTAAGGCTATACTGCTTTTTTTCATGAAAATATTTCTTATAGGACTCCTTCACAGATTATTCAAAAAGCTTTGCTATCATGATAAAATATTTAGATTCAATCAGAAAATTTTAACTGGACAACACTGCTTTTAGGGGCTATAAAAGCAGAAACAGTATTGTATAGAAAAGGATAAGGTGGAGAAAATGAATCAGTTTACGATACAGGCACAAAGGTCTTTACAGCTTGCCATAGAGGTGGCTGAAGAGTGTCATCATCAATATATTGGAACAGAGCACATTTTACTGGGACTGGTGCGGGAAGGCACCGCCGTTGCCGGAAAGGTTTTAAAGGCCAATGGCGTTACGGAAGATAAAATTGCAGATATGATTGCCAAGTTCATGGTAAGCGGAGAAAGCGGTGTTTCTCTAGCGGATCCCAGTGGCTATACACCATCTGCCAAGAGAGTTTTGGAGCAGGCGATGCAGGAAGCCAGAGAAGGGCAGTCCCGTCTGGTGGGAACCGAACATTTATTAATGGCGATATTAAAGGATGGAAACTGTGTAGCATCCCGTATTATTTCCACCTTGGGTGTTTCCATGCAAAAGATTTATACCCAGCTGAATTCCGCCATTGGAAGAGACAATCTGGTGGAAGAGAGAAATAATAGAGAGAAGGAAGTACGATCCGTGCAAACCCCAACTCTGGATCAGTACTCCAGGGATCTTACCGCTCTGGCAAAGGAAGGAAAGCTGGATCCGGTAGTTGGTCGCGGACAGGAAATCATGCGGATGATTCAGATTCTGTCCAGAAGAACCAAGAACAACCCCTGTCTTGTGGGAGAACCGGGGGTAGGAAAGACGGCTGTGGTGGAAGGCCTGGCCAATAAAATTGCGGCAAAGGATGTTCCGGACAGTATTTTGAAAAAGCGTTTATTAACCTTGGATTTATCTGCCATGGTGGCAGGCTCCAAATACCGTGGAGAGTTTGAGGAAAGAATTAAAAAGGTGATTCAAGAGGCAAGAACAGACGGTGAAGTGCTTCTTTTTATTGATGAGATTCATACTATTATCGGAGCGGGAGGCGCTGAGGGAGCTTTGGATGCTGCCAATATTTTAAAGCCTGCCTTAGCCAGAGGAGAGCTGCAGATTATCGGTGCAACCACCTTGGAGGAGTATAGAAAGCATATCGAAAAGGATGCGGCACTGGAAAGACGTTTTCAGCCGATTACGATTGAAGAACCAACGGAAGAAGAAAGCATCAAGATTCTGGAAGGAATCAAGGAGCGCTACGAAGAGCATCATCAGGTAGTGATTGAAGAAGAGGCTATTTTGGCGGCGGTGAAGCTTAGTGCCCGCTATATTAATGACCGGTATTTGCCGGATAAGGCCATTGATTTAATTGATGAGGCTGCTTCCAAAATCCGCATTTTAAATAGTGGAGAGCCTGCAGCAATCAAGAAATTAAGAGCTCAGATTGCCGAGTTTGAAGAAGAAAAGGAAGATTGCATTCGCAGGGAGGATTTTGAAGGCGCTTCTCAGATTAAGAAAAAACAGGAGCAGAGAAGAAAACGACTGAGTAAGGAGCTGGAGCTTTGGAAGACGGAAAGAGAAGAGAACCGTCTTCATGTACGGGAGTCAGACATTGCTCAGGTAGTTTCCGATTGGACCAAGATTCCTACCAAGAAGCTGGAAGAAACGGAGACGGAAAGGCTGAAGAATCTGGAGAATCTTCTTCATGAAAGAGTGATTGGTCAGAATGAGGCGGTGAAGGCTGTTGCGCAAGCTATTAAGAGAGGACGCGTAGGTTTAAAGGATCCTAAGCGCCCCATCGGTTCCTTTATGTTCCTGGGACCCACCGGAGTGGGAAAGACAGAGCTGTCCAAGGCCATTGCGGAGGTGATTTTCGGCTCGGAACAAAACCTGATTCGTGTAGATATGTCGGAGTACATGGAAAAATATAGTGTTTCCAAGATGATCGGTTCCCCTCCCGGATATGTGGGTTATGATGAGGGGGGACAGCTTTCCGAGAAGGTAAGAAGAAACCCCTACTCTGTCATTCTCTTTGATGAGATTGAGAAGGCCCATCCGGATGTGCTGAATATTCTTTTACAGGTGTTGGATGACGGACATATCACCGATTCCCAGGGACGAAAGGTTTCCTTTAAGAATACCATCATTATCATGACCTCCAATGCAGGGGCGGAGCAGATTATCAGCCCGAAAAAGTTAGGCTTCGATACCACTCCCGGACAGTTGGATAAAGACTATCAATACATGAAGAACAAGGTTTTGGAAGAGCTGAAAAACCTTTTTAGACCGGAGTTTTTGAATCGTATTGATGAAATCATTGTCTTTAGACCCATCAGTAAGGAAGATATGTCCAAGATTTTGGATATCCTTCTGTCCCAGCTGTATAAACGTGCAAAGGGCGAACTGGACCTTGGCTTACGCTTAGATAAGGGGGCAAAGGACTTCCTGGTGGAAAAGGGCTATGACCCCAAGTTTGGTGCAAGACCTTTAAAGAGAACCATCCAAACCCAGGTGGAGGACTTACTTTCTGAAGCCATCTTAGAGGGAGAGATTCCTCAGGGCTCTTTGGTTACCGTGAAAATGGATAGAAGCGGAGAGAAATTAAAGACCAGCATTAGAAAAAGGAAGGAAGAATGCCAAAAAGTTTAAATCTTTTTTTCTGTAAGGAATGTGGGTATGAGACCATCAAGTGGTTGGGACAGTGTCCTTCCTGTAAGGCCTGGAACTCTATGGTGGAGGCTCCAAAAGAAAGTAAAAAAAGACCGGGGGGAGCAGGCTCTATGCTTCCCCTGAAAAAAGCAGAGGCGAAAAAGCTGGAGGAAATTCCTTTAGATAAGGAAGATCGTATTTCTACCGGCTATGGAGAGCTTAATAGAGTATTGGGAGGTGGCCTGGTGGCCGGCTCCCTCGTTTTATTAGGAGGAGATCCGGGAATCGGAAAATCCACCATTTTCCTCTCCGTAAGCCTGCATTTGGCTTCCAAGGGAGGAAAGAGAGTTCTCTATGTCTCCGGCGAGGAATCATTAAAGCAGATTAAGCTTAGGGCCAATCGCATGGGAGAAGTGGAAGGGGAACTTTATTTTCTGTCCGAAAGTAATTTAAATCAGCTCTTAGAGGTGGTGGAGGAAAGAGGGATTGACTTTCTGGTGATTGACTCCATCCAAACCATGTTCTTGGAAGAGGTAGCAGCCTCTCCCGGTTCCGTCAGTCAGGTACGGGAATGTACCTCTTTCTTGCTTCGTCTTGCCAAGGAGCGAGGAATTACCATAGCGGTGATTGGTCATGTAACCAAGGATGGAAATGTTGCCGGGCCGAAGATTTTAGAGCACATGGTGGATGTGGTTTTGTATTTTGAGGGAGAACAGAACAGCCAGCTGCGTATTCTGCACGGACAAAAAAATCGTTTTGGTTCCACCAATGAAATTGCCGTTTTCACGATGGAAGAGAAGGGGCTATGCGAGGTGGAAAATCCCTCTGCTTTACTTTTGGCAGGTCGTGCTCTGGACTGCTCAGGCTCTATAGTTTCCTGCGGTCTGGAAGGCACCAGACCGATTCTTATGGAGATTCAGGCACTTTTGGTGGCCACCAACTTCGGTCTTCCCAGACGAACCGCCAACGGTATGGATTATAATCGTTTGCATATGCTTCTTGCGGTAATGGAAAGGCGTTTAGGTATTGAGTGCTCGAAGTTTGATGCCTATATCAATATTGCCGGAGGCTTAAAGATTTCGGAGCCTTCCATTGATTTGGCGGTGCTTTTGGCTCTGGTTTCCAGCTATAGAAATCTTCCTATCCCGGAAGATACCATGGTTTTTGGAGAGGTGGGATTGTCCGGAGAAATTCGCGGTGTGAGCCACAGTGAGGCCAGAATCGAAGAAGCTGTTCGACTGGGCTTTAGGAGGATCCTCTTACCTGCCTACCATGCACCGACACAGGGAAAAAAGAAAGATATTGAACTGATTCCTGTAAAAAATATAAGAGAGGCATTGACAATCTTCAAAAAATAGCATAGAATCATACCGTTGCTTTTTTAAAGCAAAGGGGATTAGTTCAATGGTAGAGCAACGGTCTCCAAAACCGCCGATGGGGGTTCGAATCCCTCATCCCCTGCTACTAAGAAACCCTAGGAATTAAGCCTAAAGTGGCTTGAAACCTAGGGTTTTTGCTTACTTTTCAGTAATGTAATTTTACCGAAAAAGAATGATTTTTACTCGTTTTACAGCTCATGTATCCCACGATGTATCCCACGATTTAAAGGTTCATTTTGAGGTGGTCTAAGTATGCCTTTGATCCGGATTCCATATCTTCCTGCAAAGCCTTCCGATATACACTTTTCATAACATTATCCGTTTTCCAGCCTCCCATTTTCAGTATTACAGAATCCGCAATTCCCAGGGCGTGAGCCTTGCTGGCAAAATACGATCTAAGCCGGTGGATGCCAAACACGGGAAGCTTTAAAGTCTTTTGTACGGATTTTAAAGTGCAATATATCTGATTTAAGCTGCCTTCGTAGACACTTCCTTGTTCTCTGATTCTGTCTGCCAGCTCCTCAGGAATCGGTATCTGCCTGTTGCTTCGTTCTGTCTTTGTGTATGGCTGGATAATCCACTCATTATCGCTATTCTGTATTTTTGCCTTGCAAATGGTTAAGATGTTATCCTCTGATAGATCATTAGTCGTCAGAGCTCCTATTTCGGACCTTCTTAATCCCAGAGCGCCGAGGTAGAGCGGTATGTAGTATCTGCGAAGCGCTTCGTCATTGTCTATGAATTTAAAGACTGCCTTTACCTCTTTCTCGGAAGGCGTGTACAGGTCTTTCTGCTCCTTCCTTGGGAGTTTTGTTGTAATGATAAATGTCGGTCTAAATTCCTTTATTACCGCAGATACAAATCCGTGTCGATTGCGTATGGTCTTAGGTTTTGCCTCCGCTACCATGTCATTAATCATTTTCGTAATATCATGCTGCTCTATCTGATAGAAGAGCAAGTTCTTGAAATTCCCCGGCAATCCCTTTAAAGCTATCTTATATCCCCTGATAGTGCTTGCGGATAGAACCTTTTCCTTAGAAGCGATATATTCATTGGCGCAGTCTTCAAATGTTCTGTCTTCCTTATTTACCGGGAGGGCACCTATGGATTCCATATATTCCCGGATTAGTTTGGCTTCTTCTAATCGTGTAGGCCTGTATGTAACATGAATGGTATGCTTCTTACGCTTGATATAAAAGATTATCCGATAATTCCCACTAGGTAATTTCTCTATACTCATTAAAAATCCCTCCTTCCTCTAATTTTGGCAATACAAAGGGAAAGGGTGTCACTTTAAATTACACCCTTTGGTGCTTTGTACGTTTTTGTTATCCTCCTACTTTCTCCAGTAAAGCCTCGGTAGGCTGAAGCTTTTCCCTTGTCGAAAAGAATCTATAAAAATACCCCTAGTTTCATCACTGATCAGGTGATTACTTCTAGGGGCGTTATTATGCCTCATGGCCGGCGAGCTTACAGTTCGCTTAAACGTCAATTCGGTTACATGAGTATACAGCGTATCGCTACCTGCCCCTATATTATCAGACTAAGAATGAAAAATTGCAATAATTAGCTTGCTATCATACTTAAATTATTCTGGTCCTCTCGTTCGCTCCACTTAATAACATGAATGCCATAGTTTTGTGCAGCTACTAGTTCCTCCTCATTGATTTTCTTTTCATCATTCACGATTAAGATACACTGGGAGTCTCTTCTTGCTCCTATAGTATCAGAACAAGAGAAAATGCTGCTGGTAAAATTAGCCTTATTCGGTGTACTAATCACATTGCATACTCGTTCCGGATGAGTCTTGGTTCGGCTCCACATATAGTCAAAAGTATGCGGATAACTGGATTTGCCGGTAAAGGAGACATTCTTTGAAGCAAAGATTTCTTTTTCCCGAAAAAAATCATCCACATCCTCATGAAAATAAGTCTGTACTTTGCTTTGTGATGTGAGATACATATCACCAATCCGGAGCATGGCCTGCGTAAACTGCATTTTTCCAAGAGGAAAATTCCTTATGTTTGCTTTGTATGTAAGTTCTAATTTATTTAATCTAACGCCGAATTGCGCTGCTATTTGCTCTATCTGCGCCATCCGTTTCTCGCTTAGCTTAATCCCGCTCATTTCCAAATTGTTAAGTGTCCAAGAGTCATCAGTAAATAAGAAGTATCCGTTTTCTTCTTTTACATAGAACTGAATATAGTCATTAGCTGAATCGAGGAAAGGTGTAACAAGCTCATAATACCCATTTGATAATGGATAGTAGCGAATTTCTTGTTTCAACCATTTGAGATATTCATCTATACGCTTTTCTATATCCATACAGCCCCTCCTATTCTAAATTCATATCGCTCTGCTCATGAACCTGTGGCGGATGAATCAGGTTTATTTTCTTGAAGTAGAGCAAACTGTTTTCTACAAAGTTAGCGGAATCAATATTTTCAGCTGGAAACGCAAGAGCTCTATTGTATTCCTCCGTGTAAATGTGCCAGTGAGATCCGGAAATCTTTTGGCCATCCGGATTGCGATGCTCCGCAACATCGTCAATATCCAAACTTAACAGATTTACATTATTTCTTTTCAGAATAGTTTGAAAAGAGTATTTACCGTGTCGGATTCTTCCCCTGAAGATATGGATGTCAAACTCATCCTTTGTATGGATAGACTTAGCACTAAAAATCGTTTTCTGCCCGGGGCTTGGAAAGTTCGAATAATGTAAAGCGGTTTCTTTAATTAACTCAAGAAGCTCTCTAGCTTCTTCGGTACTAAGTATTGGATTCATATTTTCTCCTTTTGACCGGTTGTTTTCGTACGCTATGGAGTAACGAATCGTTCACCCCTATATCAACATTCGTACTGTGCCTGTGCTTCTCTGAGAGCCTTTCTAAAATCAGCCAGGCTGTCTAAATCATAGTGCGCCCTTGCTTCTATTTCTTGTATGTCATCCTTTGAAAAATCATTGCTTTGCTTGTGCATGTATGCGTGATATAAAGCCTCTACCTTCTTATCCTCCGGCAATTCATCCTTGATATATACGGAGTAGCCACAATCGCATGGCGCTATCATTTCATTTACAGATAGATTAGGTACAAGCCTTACAAATAAGTCGTCTAAATCAATCATTGTCTTCCCCAGATGTCTTCTTGAATTGTCTAAGCATTTCCGCAGCCAGCTTGAGTTGTTCCGGGCTGGAGTCTTTGGCAGCATCGAACAGAATCCGTAAGTCGGAGTTGTCAAAAATCTCCTGTGCTACTTTAGCTGTTTCGGGATTGGTGTAGTAGGTCTGCTCTTGAGGTGCTTTATCAAGTAGAGCGGACTTCTCAATATGAAAGTAATCTGCAAGCCTTTGAATTTTTCCCATGCGGGGGATAGCTATTCCCTGAGTCCAAGTATTAAAAGTTTGAGGAGACACATCAATCTCTTTAGCGACTTCGGACTGTGTTTTCTCTCTATCCTGTAATAGTCTATTAAGATTCTCTGAAAATATCTTCTTTTGCAGTTCGTCTGACATACTGATTAACTCCCTTCTTATGATTATGTAAGCATATTACAATATTATTTGATTAGTAACAATAGTAAATTCAAAATATTTTTGAAAAAAACTATTGACATCAAATTAAATTTGAATTATGATTGCATTGTAACAAAAATCTGTAAAAAATAAACGATAGAAAGGAAGTGATTCAGTATTGGAAAAGTTGAGGATTAGCCTCGCAGCGGCTAGAGTGAATGCAGAACTTACCCAGTCAGAAGTGGCTAAAATGCTACATGTTAGCCCTAATACTTTAGTGGCATGGGAAAAAGGAAAAGCAGAGCCTTCAATTTCTCAGGGCAGAACCTTATCGGAATTGTATAAGATTCCCTTAGACAGCATTATTTTTTTGCCCTCTGTATCAAATTAAATTTGAAAAGAAAGGAGGAAACCAAAATGAAAGTGATGTTTGAAAAGCTAAATGCAAGGCAAAAGAGACTGGTCATAGCATACATCAGAGCACTGCTTGGCGGCAGAACCTGAAAGAAAGGAGGAAAAGAAAAATGGCTCAGTACAGAGTTAAAGCGCTCTTAGAGGTCGAGTACGTTGCCGACTACACCGGCAAGATGGCAAGCGCTTTGGAAGATGTAGAAGACAAAATCATTACAGCGCTTTCAAAGACTGAACTCCTGCAATCTTGTGAATTCAAAAAAGTAAAAATTCGGTCGGAAGACTACTAAAAAGGAGGAAAAAGAAAATGGTTATGGAATTGAAACCTATGCCGGCAACCGTGAGACATGTTGCTAGGAGGCACATTGAATTTATCAAGTCCAGAGGTGAGAAAGGAATAAGCGCAATACAAGCCCTAGCAACACTTGAAAATGTGAGCGCGAAAGTTTCGGACATACTGGGAACACTTCGGACAGAGTATATCGTAATCGAGGCACTGGCTAGTGAAATTAAAGCGGAAATTGAAAGAATGGAGGAGGAAAGTTAAATGGATATGGAATTGATGCTAACGCACATGATAGCTAAACGGAAGGCCGAAATGCACTTGGACTTTATAAAGACAAATGGTGAAAAAGGCCGTAGTGCTATAGCGGATATGGCTGCCTTCGAGGATTTGGAGAAGTCTGAAACAAACAGGTACGCAACCCTTAAAACTGAGTATTTCATCCTTAAAACTTTAACGCAAGCTATGCGGGAAGAACTTATAAGAATGGAGGAGAAAGAGAATTGAACGAGTTAATCAAAATCACAACGAACGAAGTGGGAGAACCTACGGTACTGGGAAGGGAACTGCACGATTTTCTAAAGGTAGCAACACCATACGACAAATGGTTTCCGAGAATGGCCGAATACGGATTTTCAGAGGGAAAAGACTTTTCGACATTTTTGTCGGAAAGTACCGGAGGCAGACCTAGCACAGACCACCTTCTCACCATAGACATGGCCAAAGAAATCTGCATGATTCAGCGCACCGAAGTAGGGAAGCAAGCTCGGCAGTATTTCATTCAAGTAGAGAAGGACTACAACAGTCCTGAGAAGATTATGGCAAGAGCACTCAGGATTGCGGAGAAGGAACTAAGCACTTTAAAGCTTGATGTTGAGAGGATGAAACCAAAAGAAATCTTCGCAGACAGCGTAGCAAGTTCCCACAGCACGATTCTAATCGGAGAACTGGCAAAGATTCTAAAGGCGAACGGCTATGAAACTGGCCAGAAGAGACTGTTTGAGACTCTCCGGCAAGACGGCTTCCTTATCAAACGAAAAGGCTCTGATTACAACATGCCGACCCAAAAGGCTATGGAGCTTGGACTGTTTGAGATTAAGGAAACAGTGATTAACAATCCGGACGGTTCAATCAGAGTTAGCAAGACAACGAAGGTTACCGGTAAAGGGCAAATCTATTTTGTAAACCGCTACTGCGGAGGATTTAAGGAGGAAATAGCATGAGAGAAGTAACAATCAAGATTGACGACGATATTTATGAGTTTTACCGGGCTAAAGCAGATGACCTACATGACATGAGCGTAGAAGATGTTATCACTGAAGCAATACAGGAATGCTTTGAAGGTGAAATCTAAAAAGATAATGGAGTTACCGATGTACCAGATCAGTAACCCCCAGAACAAAAATATGTATTTAGTTCGTGCAAATTATAGCACGGACAGCCATAGGAGGCAAACACTATGAAAATAACGATTGATATTGCTGATTCTGCTTACAACTACTTTAAAGAGCTGGCAGAGGGCATGGGATGTCCGGTAAAGACGCTAATCGAAAACGAAGTGGAAGCTGTCCACCATAGAGCCGAGTTAGAGAAATGGAGAGAAGAAGATGGCGAGGACGACTTCCGCTGGAATGGAGAAGACTAATGGTAGTAAGAGGCTTTCAAATTTCAACGGAAGAACTGGCCGAGTGCCTTCATATCTTCATTGATGAGTACCGGTACAGATTTAGAATGGACAGGCTAACCATAGGGCAGATTTTAGCTTTATCCGAGTATATGGGGGCTTAGTCTTGAAGGTACCATGGACTACTTCTTTGCAGACTTCGATGCAAAGAGATTTAACTTAAGCAGGAAGATAAAGAGGGAGGAAAATAAAAATGAGCGATTATAGAGTACCCAAAGCCCTAGGCGGCTTTAATCTTCAGAAACTCTACACAGAGATTCTTAAGTCAAAAAGCACCAACAGTTGGTGCATGGAGAGGCATGAAGACAGCGTTCTAATCGCTGACTACAGAAGCTTGTACATCGTTCCCGGAAAATATCTGTTGGCAGATGATTTTATTCCGGAAAAAAATCTCAAACAACTTGTACCTGATTGGGATAAAGGAGTGCCTTGTGTGGACACTAAAACAGAATTAACCCTATCGGATAAAAAGATGGCAAAGGTTTTTCGCATGGGAGAAAAGGATTTTTATTTTGATAAAACCTTGTTCAAATATTTTACGGATGAGGCTTTTGAGTATCGTATGTCAGAAAGTGGCTCAGCTCTGTATGTGGCTTATAAAGGCAAAACCATTGCAATGATTTTAGGAATCAGGATTTCTAAGTAAAGGAGGAACACCATGCCAAGACATAGAATTAACCGCCCTAAGGGCGAAGTTGTCACGACATTCTTAGAAGTAGGCAAGGCTAAACAAGGCGTGAAGCAGAGTGCAGTAGCAAGGTATCTTGGTGTATCGGAAAAAACGGTTAGCCTTAGAAAGTCTGATGGAGAATGGAGTCTTCCATTGTTCGCCCAGCTCTGTAAATACTTTAAGGCAACAGATGAGGAGATTATAAGCATGGTAAGGAGCTATCAATGAAAATCAAAATAGTAAAAGCTCTTTCCGTTATTAACCTAGTTTTCCTTATGGTTGTAGTCTCTGCCCTTGATACGGAAACGATAGGGGCAGATGTATTTACGGCTTGTATGCTGCTTAGCATAGCGCTTGGGGTAGTGCTTATGCACATTCTGGAGCATTTGAAAAGGAAGGAAAGGAGACGGCGAGAGAATGAAAGACGAAACAAACTATTTATACGACATAGCACTAAAGAAAGAAAGCGAGCTTGAAGGGATGCTTATGGCAGAGATTGACAATATAGGTAAGCCGGAATTGTGGGACATGGTGAAGAATTACGCCACGGCTTTTGCAGTCAGGATAGCCATAGAGGCATCAAAGAAATGCTAAACCATATAGCCGGGAGGGCTAACAACATGAGACGACTTGAATTAGGAATACTGGGATTTTCGATTGTGCTGTTGTTTATTACAGGCTACTGCATCGGTAAATCCGTTTGCATTGGACCCGTAGGAGAGCAGTACAGGTTAGCCAGTTTGGCAGGTGGATTTTTACAGTTTGTAGTAACAGTTGGTTTATTTATAGCAATAGGAAAGGAAGAATTATGACATTAACACTTGGTAATGATGAGTTTAACACCTTAGCGGAGATTATCGCTAAGAAGGTAGCGGAAAGCATTAAAGGATGCGTTCCGGAGAAGGTTAAGGAAGAGGCGGTTAAGGAAGTAAAGACTGAAGCTAAGAAGGAAGTTAAGGAAGAGACCGTTGAGGCTAAGAAGGAAGAATCCGGATTAAGTCTTGAGCAGGTAATCAAAGCCGTGAAGGACTACACCTTGAAGGATAAGGACGGAGCGAAGAAGCTAAAGCCCATATTGCAGTCCTTAGGAGTGGAAAGGCTTTCCTTACTACCTAATGACAAGCTCCCTGAGTTTGTAGAGGGAATCCGTAAGATGGGGGTAGAAATCTAATGCCTAATCATGAGAATAGAGAGCACGCCCTTCTTTCAGCCAGTGGCTCGCATAGATGGATGGCTTGTCCACCTAGCGCAAGGCTAGAGGAGTGCTGTCAGAATAAAGAATCTGATGCAGCTAAAGAGGGGACAGTAGCACACGAGCTTTGCGAGCTTAAAGTAAAAGTTCAACTCGGCGAAGATGTGAGCCTGTCCGAGTATGAAGCCCTTAAGGAGAATCCCCTTTTCACTAAGGAAATGGACGCCTGTACAAATATCTATGCCGACTACTGCATCGATACAGCGAAAGAAGAGAGAGGACTTCCACTTATAGAGGTAGAACTTGACCTATCAAGCTATATCCCTGAAGGCTTCGGAACTGTGGACTGTGTGATCGTCAGCGAGAAAACCCTTCACATTATAGATTTTAAGTATGGTCGAGGTGTGGATGTATCTCCGGTAGAGAATAGCCAGCTAATGATTTACGCCTTAGGCGCCTATGACTTGTATAGTCCAATCTATGAATTTGAAACCGTGAAGCTAACAATAGTTCAGCCTAGGCTATCGGCAGAGCCTAAAACATGGGAATGTGATGTACAGCACCTACTGGACTTTGCAGAAAAGCTTAAGCCTATAGCAGACCTTGCCTTTAAAGGCGGTGGAGAGTTCGCACCGTCGGAGCACACTTGTTTATTTTGCAAAGTAAAGTACACCTGCAGAGCAAGGGCAGACAAGAATCTATCTACTATGTTCCTACAGGAAAAGGATCCTTACACTTTATCAAATGACGAGATAGGGGAGATACTTGCCAAGGTCGCAGATTTTCCGAAGTGGATAAAAGACTTAGAGGATTACGCCTTAGAACAGCTTCTTGCCGGAAAAGAAATCAAAGGCTACAAGGCAGTAGAAGGAAGGTCAAGCAGAGTATGGAGCGATGAAAAGAAAGCCTTTGAAAC